>CAMVDP010000015.1 GCA_947166275.1 uncultured Clostridia bacterium | reverse complement strand
ACTGCCGCAGCAAGGACGTCAGCAAGCGCGAGATATACATCGTGGAGGGCGACTCGGCACTGGGCTCCGTAAAGCTCGCCCGCGACTCGGAGTATCAGGCTGTCATGCCGATACGCGGAAAGATACTCAACTGTCTCAAAGCCGGCTACGACAAGATCTTCAAATCGGATATCATTACCGATCTGATACGCGTGCTGGGCTGCGGAGTCGAGGTCTCCACCAAAGCGAACAAGGATATTTCAAGCTTTGATATAAACAACCTCCGCTGGAGCAAGGTCGTGATATGTACCGATGCCGATGTGGACGGCTTCCAGATACGCACACTTGTGCTGACGATGCTGTACCGCCTCACACCCACGCTGATACGCGAGGGGCTCGTATATATAGCGGAGTCCCCGCTGTACGAAATAAACACGAAGCAAAGGACGTACTTCGCGTACACCGAAGCCGAGAAAGCTCGCATTATCGCGGAGATAGGCGATAAGAAGTACACTCTGCAGCGCTCTAAAGGTCTCGGTGAGAACGAACCCGAGATGATGTCGCTGACTACCATGAACCCCGAGACCCGCAGACTGATAAAAGTCACGCCTTCGGACGAGCAGGCGACGCAGGAGATGTTCGATCTGCTGCTCGGCGACAATCTGCAGGGGCGTAAGGACTACATCGCGGAGTTCGGCAGCAAGTACCTTGACGAGCTGGACCTGAGTTAAACGGGAGATAAGAAATGACAAAGAAAAAAGCCGGCTCAAAGCCGATAAAGAAGCTCGACGCGTACATCGAGGGCGCAGGAATAGTCGAGCAGAGGAATATAACCGACACCCTCGAAGAAAACTACATGCCCTACGCCATGAGCGTCATCGTCTCCCGTGCTCTGCCGGAGATCGACGGCTTCAAGCCTTCACACAGGAAGCTCCTGTACACAATGTACACCATGGGACTTCTGCGCGGCGGCGATGATGAGGGCAGAACAAAGTCCGCCAACATCGTCGGACAGACCATGAAGCTCAACCCTCACGGCGACCAGGCGATATATGCCACCATGGTGCGTCTCGCCCGCGGCAACGGCGCCCTGCTGCACCCGTACATCGACAGCAAGGGCAACTTCGGCAAGGCGTACTCACGCGATATGTCCTGCGCTGCTTCGCGATACACCGAAGCAAAGCTTGACCCGATATGCGCCGAGCTGTTCGGAGAGATAGACAAAGACACCGTGGACTTCGTACCGAACTATGACAACACGCTCACCGAGCCCGTGCTGTTCCCGGTGCGGTTCCCGTCAGTGCTTGTGAACAACAACATCGGTATCGCTGTATCGATGGCGAGCAACATCTGCTCCTTCAACCTGCGTGAGGTCTGCGAGACCACGATCGCCATGATGAAGGATCCCGAGCATGATGTGTCTGCCACGCTGCAGGGTCCGGACTTCCCCGGCGGCGGTTTCATCGTCGCGGACGAGGAAGAGCTTCAGAAGATATACAAGACCGGCCGCGGAAGCGTTACCGTGCGCGGCAAGTACACCTTTGACAAGGAAAGCCGCTGCATCGAGGTCACGGAGATACCGCCCACGACCACAGTGGAAGCGATAATCGACAAGGTGCTGGAGCTGGTCAAGCTCGGCAAGATAACCGAGATATCCGATATCCGTGACGAGACCGACCTGTCGGGACTCAAGCTCACATTCGACCTCAAAAAAGGCAAGGATCCCGATGAATTCATGCGCAAGCTGTTCAGGCTGACCCCGCTGCAGGATGTGTTCTCCTGCAACTTCAACGTGCTGATAGCAGGCAACCCTCGCGTCATGGGTGTGTACGAGATACTCAATGAGTGGATAGCCTTCCGCACCGACTGCGTGAAACGCATGATATTCTTCGAGCTCGGCAAGAAGCGCGAAAAGCTGCACCTGCTGCAGGGTCTGGCAAAGATACTGCTCGACATCGACAAGGCGATAAGGATAATCCGCGAAACAGACGAGGAAGCCGAGGTCGTACCGAACCTGATGATAGGCTTCGGCATCGACGAGATACAGGCGGACTACGTCGCGGAGATAAAGCTGCGCCACATCAACCGCGAATATATCCTCAAGCGCACCGAGGAGATAAACTCGCTGAAAGCCGATATCGCGGACATGGAAGAAACTCTCGAAAGCCCGAGAAAAATAAAGAAGATAATCATAGAGCAGCTCGAAGAGATAGCCGACAAATACGGTCAGCCCCGCCGCACGCTGTTTGCACAGGCATTCGATGACGATGATGACGAGGAAGAGCAGATACCCGACTACACCGTCAACTGCTTCCTGACAGCCGAGGGCTACTTCAAGCGCATAACGTCGCAGTCTCTGCGCATGAGCGGCGAGCAGAAGCTCAAAGAGGGCGACGAGATGATATTCGAGCGTGAGCTCACCGGCAAGACCGACCTGTTGTTCTTCACGGACAAGTACCAGGTGTACAAGACCTCGGTGAACGATTTTGCGGACACGAAAGCCTCGCTCATGGGAGACTATATCCCGGCGAAGCTCGAAATGGATGCCGGCGAAAAGATAGTGAAGATGATACCTACCGAAGACTATTCGGGACACATCATACTGTTCTTCAGGAACGGCAAGTGCGCGAAGGTACCGCTCGCGTCCTTCGAGACCAAGACCCGCCGCAGAAAGCTCGCCAACGCGTACAACGACGGTTCGGAGCTCGTGGCGATGTTCGAGCTTCCCGAGGATACGGAGTTCATACTCCAGTCCGCCGCAGGCAAGGTGCTGATATTCAACTCGGCTCTCGTGCTGCCAAAAGCTGCCCGTGATACGCAGGGCGTACAGGTGATGAGACTTACCAAGACCGAACTGCAGTCAGTGCGTATTTATGAGGAAGGTCTCATAGATGACGCGGACAAGTACCGCTCAAAGACCGTACCATCGGCAGGACTTATGGCGAAGATCGGTATTGACCAGCTCAAATTCTGACGCTCCGGACACAAACAGACATAAAAAAAGCTCACCTTTTCCGGTGAGCTTTTCTTGTTATTCCTTCGGGAACACATTAATGATCTTCTCTGTAAGTTCAGCAAAAGGCCGCTCAAACATATCTTTCTCGCTGCGCTTTATCAGGATCGTATCGTCCTCCGCGATCCCGAGCTTTTCCATATTTATCGTATAGTCGGTCAAGAGGAAGAACTTCCACTTGTAAACATCGCGCTGCACCGATATCATCTCACGCAGACGGTCATAAGTGTAATGCACGCTCGCGTTGTCGCGTCCCGAAACTATGATGGTCATGATGACCTGCGAAGGGCGCTCCTCCTCCGGAGTATCCGAGAGCCGCTTACCTACCTTCTCCATGACCTCGGCAGTCCTGTCGAGCAGCTGGCAGGCACCTGTGCCGTCATTCACCAGCATCTTGGTTATCTTGAACTTCTCAAGCGGCGTATTCCTGATGATGACCTCCTCATCACGCGTGAAGCGTACGCCCGAAACGTGCTGCATACGTCCGGTCGCTCTCAATGACGCACCAAATTTCTTGATAGCCTTTACGGCGTTATCGTGCTGTTCGTCCGAGATCGCATTGCAGTCGAACGCGAATATCTGTAATGTAAGCTTGTCATTCATACTATATCCCTCCTCGTGTCGGCTCTTTTCCTTTATGCTTTTTAATTATAACATGCTGCGGTACCTATGTCAAACGGCACAATAATGAATTTTCGCGGTGTTTTTTAGTAATATTAGCTAAACTCCGTCACATCAGCGGCGCGATGATCTTCATGAATGCTCCCGCGACCTTGTATCCGAGCTTTTCGTGCTTTATCGTCTCGTGCGTGACAGCGCGGCATTTCGCGAGTGTCTCGTTGAAATCACGCTCGATATCGGGTATGCAGTCTGTGCCGTACATATACGCGGCGCACTCAAAATGATGGTACAGGCTGCGGTAGTCGAGGTTTATCGTGCCGACCACCGCCTTGATATCATCACTGACGAACACCTTCGCGTGTACGAAGCCCGGAGTGTATTCATATATCTTCACACCCGAGGATATCAGCGACTTGTAGTGAGTCTTCGCGAGCGCATACGCTGCCTTTTTATCAGGTATCCCGGGAAGTATCAGCTTCACATCCACTCCACGCTCGGCAGCGTATTTCAGTGCCGCTTCAAGCTCGCCGTCAAGTATCAGATACGGCGTCATTATGTGCACATACCGTGACGCCCTTCCGAGGATATCCATGTACACGCACTCGCCCACCTTCTCGTTGTCCAGCGGTATATCTCCGAAAGGCATGACATATCCCACAGCGTTCACAGGCTTCGCCGGAGTAAGATACCTGCTCCAGTCGGGAGTTTTTTCGTTGATGTTCCACATCTGCAGGAACATCAGCGTGAAGCTCGTCACCGCCTCGCCTTTCAGCATTATTGCGGTGTCCTTCCAGTGTCCGAAGCGTGACCCGCGGTTGATGTATTCATCAGCAAGGTTCACTCCGCCGGTGAACGCAACGTTTCCATCGATGACGAGTATCTTGCGGTGGTCGCGATAGTTGTAGTGCGTTGACAGGAACGGTGCTATAGGCGCGAACACCCGGCACTTTATCCCGAGCCTCTCCAGCCGCTTCGGGTAATCATGCGGCAGCAGCGCTATCTCACACATACCGTCGTACATCAGCCGCACCTCCACGCCCTGCTTTGCCTTCTCCGCAAGTATCGCGAGCACTCTGCCCCACATCTGACCCTCGTCGATGATGAAGTATTCGAGAAAGATGAACTTTTCAGCTTTCTTCAGCTCCTCGATGAGCGCCGCATACTTTTTCTCGCCAAGCGGGAAATATACTGCCGATGTGTTCCGGTAGATCGGAAAGCACCCGCTTCGATTTATATATCTGCACAGCGCGTCGGTGCAGGGATCCTTGACGTTGCGCTCGTCAAGAACGCTCTCGTCCTGCGGAAGCGCAGTCATAGTCTCCGATATCAGCTGCTCCACGCGGTCTTTTAGTGCCTTATGCCCGATGTCCGCCTTGGTGAACATGAAAAACACCGTCGAAGGTACGGGAAACAGCATCATAAGTATCAGCCATGTCAGCTTCGCCGAATTGTCCATCCCGCAGTTGAACAGGTACAGTATCATCGCTACCGAAAATACCGCCTGCGCCGCCGAGAACCAACCGAAGTATTTCTCGAACCACCTGAAAACAACAAACAGCATAGCAATCTGGATCGCCACAAGCAGCAGTATGACACCCGTACGTCCGAACACGACGCGCAGCACGCCCTTTTTGCGGCGCTTGCACAGCCGCAGTATTTCTTCGTTGTCCTGCATTTCTCTTCTCCTGTATTTCCGATCTTGATATGATTATACCACAACATGTGCGAAAATACAAGCACGGCACTTGAAAAATGAGCGGCGCTGTGATATAATGATGTTAAAACCAAGGGAGAGGATAACAGCATGAATGTTTGTCTTCTTAATGATTCGTTTCCGCCTGTCATAGACGGAGTCGCGAACGCTGTGCTCAACTATGCAGATATACTTACCCGCACCGAGGGAGCAAGCGTCGCGGTTGGAACACCCGAGTACCCTGACGCGGATTACAGCTCGTACCCGTACACTGTGATACCGTATCACAGCTATGATACCACGGCGATAATAAGCGGCTACCGCGCAGGCGACCCGTTTGAGATGAAAGCGGTGAACGCGCTGAAAGAGCTTGCGCCGGACATCATACATTCCCACTGTCCGGTGTCTTCGACCGTGATGGCAAGAATACTCCGCAGGGAGACCGGCGCACCGGTGATATTCACCTACCACACGAAGTTCGATGTGGATATCGCTGCGGCAACAAAGTCGAAGCTTCTGCAGCGTGAGAGCATACACGCGCTCGTATCGAACATAAGCGCCTGCGACGAGGTGTGGACGGTGAGCCGCGGAGCAGGTGAAAATCTGCGCTCGCTGGGCTATGAAGGTGATTTCATAGTAATGAACAACGGCGTTGACTTTGCAAAAGGCAGAGCCGACGATGACGCTGTGAGAGCTGCCACCGGAGAGTACGACCTGCCGCGGGATGTGCCGGTATTCCTGTTTGTGGGGCGCATCATGAAGTACAAGGGATTGCCGCTGATACTCGACGCGCTGAAACAGCTCGCGGAGGACGGCACCGATTTCCGCATGATATTTGTCGGCTCCGGCAGAGATGCCGACGAACTGAAAGCCACAGTGAGAGACTGCGGTATCACTCTGTACGAGCGCACCGATGACGGTATATCAAAGACATCCGGCTCACGCGATAACGGCGCGGTGATATTCACCGGACCCGTTTATGACCGCGGCACTCTGCGTGCATGGAATACCCGGGCTGATCTGTTCCTGTTCCCGTCCACCTACGACACCAACGGGATCGTGGTGCGTGAGGCTGCCGCCTGCGGACTTGCAAGCGTGCTTATCGAGGGCTCCTGCGCCGCCGAAGGCATCACCGACCGTCGAAACGGATACATCATAAAGGAGACACCCGAGGATATGCACCGGCTGCTGTCCGAGATCTCAGGCAATATACAGGATGCCGCAAGAGTTGGTCAGAACGCCATGGACGAGATATACATCTCATGGGAGGACAGCGTGAACACCGCGTATGAACGCTACGGCGAGGTACTGCGAATGAAAGCTTCCGGCGAGCTTGCTGAACGCAGAAAGAGCGCCTCCGACAGGCTGCTCGACATGACTGCGGGGCTTATGAACGGCTTCAGCCACGCTGTGAACGCTCCGCGGGAACTGTATCAAAGCTTCCGCGAAAACATGTACGGTATGAGGGAGAACTTCTCGGAAGCCGAGCAGAAATTCTCCGAAAAGGCGGAGAACATGAAAAACGCCATGCAGGGGTTTTCGGATAACGTCAGAGAGGAGCTTAAAAGGCTATGGAACAGCAGAAACCATTGAGAGAATACAGCATAAGAGATAACTACCGCCGCATGACATTCTATCAGATATGGGTGCGCAGCTTCTGTGACGGCAACGGCGACGGTATCGGCGACCTGTACGGAGTTTACGATAAGCTTGAATACATACGCTCGCTCGGCGTGGACGCGATATGGCTTTGCCCGGTTTATCCGTCGCCGAACGCCGATTACGGCTACGACATTTCGGATTATAAAAGCATACACCCCGACTTCGGAACTATGGAGCAGTTCAGAAAGGTGCTCAAACGCACGCATCAGCTCGGAATGAAGCTCATAATGGATCTCGTTGTGAACCACACCTCCGATGAACACCCATGGTTCAAGGAGAGCCGGAAGGGTAAGGATAATCCGTACAGCGACTACTATATCTGGCGCGACACGCCGAACAACTGGGACTCTCTGTTCGAGGGCAAGGCGTGGGAGTACGATGAAATGCGCGGGCAGTACTACCTGCACATCTTCTCGAAGAAGCAGCCTGACCTGAACATGGATAATCCGAAGGTGCGCGAGGAAGTCAAGAGCATCATGCGCTTCTGGCTGGACATGGGTGTGGACGGCTTCCGCGAGGATGTGATAAACTTCATATCCAAGAAAGAGGGACTTCCCGACGGACTGCCGTTTATTCCCGCGGTCAACGGAATGTTCGCGTACAAGGACGGTCCGCATATCCATGAGTACCTGTCGGAGTTCCGCAAGGTCTGCGATAAGTATGACTGCATACAGATAGGCGAAGGCCCCATGACCACGGTGAAAACAGCGCTAATGTATCTCACGGGAAAGAACCGCTCCCTCGATATGATGTTCTCTTTCGACCACATGATGGCGGACTGCCTGTTCACCGAGTACATACACCTTCCGTTCAATCTCGTGAAGCTGAAAAAAGCGTTCTCGAAGTGGCAGTATTCGCTCAACGGAAGAGCATGGAACACGCTGTATCTCGAAAACCACGACCACCCGAGGATAATCAGCCGCTACGGAAGCGAGAAGCTCCGCCGTGAGAGCGGCACCATGCTTGCCGTGTGCTACATGTTCCAACAGGGCTCGGTGTTCATCTATCAAGGGCAGGAAATAGGCATGACGAACATCCGACTGCGCGACATAAACGACTACAAGGATATATCGAGCAAGACAAATTTCTGGAAGTACCACCTCAAAGACACGCTTGAAGACCGTATGCGCCGCATACACCGCTCAAGCCGTGATTCCTCCCGCACGCCGATGCAGTGGAGCTCCGCGAAGTACGCGGGCTTCTCGAAAGTCAAGCCGTGGTTCACGGTCAATCCGAACTACAAGCGCGTCAATGTCGCCGCGGAGGAAAGCGACCCGGACAGCATACTCAATTTCTACCGCAAGTGCGTGCGGCTGAAAAAGCGCAGCCGTGTGCTGACCTACGGCAGCTACCGCGAGTACTATCCGGACTCTCACGAGATATACATGTACGAGCGTTCATACTGGGGACACCGCTGGCTTATCATCTGCTCATTCTCGAAGCATATCGTGAACGTGCAGCTCCCGAAGGAATTCGAGGGCAGACCGAACGAGCTGATGCTGTGCAACTACAGCGGTGAGCGCAAGGATAATATGTGCTTCGAGCCGTATGAAGCACGTGTTTACAGATTCTTATAAAAACGACCCCACAGCTGTCATCAGCTGCGGGGTATCGTTTTATTTCATGATATACTTAATACCTTCCTCATCAAGACGCTTTATGAGATCGTTCATAGCGTTCTGCGTTGAGTCACGGTCGGTGATGTTCACTATCACTTCTTCACCGTAGTCTTTTATGACCTTCACGAAATCATCGAGAGTGGTCTCTTCCGTGCCGAACATATACGTGCTTCCGATCACATCAATGTCCGTATAAGCCTTGGGCTCTTCGGTTGTAGTCTCTGCTTCCGCCGCGGCAGTCGTTACAGCCGCTTCACCCTGTGCGGGAGCTGTTCCCGCAGTACCTGCGCCGCCCTTCGCGTTGGGTCCGATGCCCCAGCCGAACGGATCAAGGAAGAACAGCAGCGCCGCAAGTATCACTATGATCAGCAGAAGGAACAGTATTATCTTCACTCCTGCCCTGTTCTTCTTTTTCAGCTTCCTGTTCTGCTTTTCAAGCTTTTCATTTTCCTGTTCAATGTCTTTTGCCATTTTGTTTTCTCCTTTTTAACGTGAAATGTTGATATATGTACAATAAAACTTATTGTATTCCCTGCCTACATTCTCCGCCGCAGACTTCACCATCTTTACGTCCCTGTACAGCGCCCTGTCGCCGTCATATACGAGCGCGCAGAGTATAACATCGTCCCTGTCCAGCCCAGAGTCGTCGAGCGCCCGCCTGATGCAGCTCTCTATGTCTTCCTCGGAGTACAGGATAGTATGTGCTATCTCGCCGTCCTCGTCAAGCACGAACAGCTTACCCACCGCGTCGTAGCTTAAATTCAGCGTGAGCATACGCCCCTCCGCGAACTCATCCAGCGCTTTCTGGTTGGCTACTGCGACATCCTCCGCGTTTTCGTCTAAGAACCGCTGATACTGCTCTTTCACGCTGTCAAGTTCAGCTGTGAGTTCCTCAGTCTTAAGTTCGAACTCCGCCTGCTTCTCCGCCACTGTCGCCGCCGCGTCTGCCTTTGCCTGTTCGGCCTCTCGCTCCATGCTCATCATCACCCAGAAAAGCATGATAAGTATGACATCGAGCAGCGCAGTGAGCTCTATCGCTATGCCCCTATTCCTCATTGCCGCCGTCCTCTGCCGCAGCTTCAGAAGTGCTGTTGGTTATGCTGTCAAGGTAGAGCTTGACGCTCTTCTCGTTCTGTTCGATCTGCGGAGCGATAAGCCCATCGAGAAACTTGAACACGATCGCGAAAATGAGCCCCCAGAATGTTGAGGTGAGCGCGGCATAGAAGTTTCCGGTGACGTTCTCCATATCTGATACCAATCCGAGCAGCGATACTACCGTACCGAGTATGCCCAACAGCGGGAAAATGCCGGTGATATTTACGAACAGCGAATATGCCCTGTCAGACGCAGAACGAAGCGTGAGCACTTCCTCCTCGCGCAGCTCCGACACCTGTTCGTCCGCTTCACGGCGTGAAGCCTCGAAGTGCGGCACATACACGGTATGGCTCATCTTCGCCTTCAGCCTGTCCGATGTGAGCTTGACCATATAAAACAGAAAACCGTTGAATACCGCGGCTAAAAAAATGAATATGTCAAACCCCAGGAAATTCATGAAGATGACGGAAAAAATGTTCATCGTATCACCCCCGCATTACTATTCTACCATAATTCGTTTCAAAAATCAACACATTTTTTCGCCTGCTTATCCTACGATTTTTATTGACTATTTACAAAAACTGTGGTATAATATTAGTGCTGATTCGATTGCTTTCCGTTTATCACCATATAATTTGATCGGAGGCACATTAAGGAGGAACATTAGATGGCAGAAAGATATTGGAACGAGCAGATCGAGACGATGCCGCGCGATGAAATGATAAAGCTCCAGAGCGAACGTCTTGTGAAGCAGATAAAACATGTGTGGGACAACGTTCCGTACTATCGGAAGAAAATGGAAGAAAAAGGTGTGTCACCCGATGATATACATGGCATCGAGGATCTTCACAAGCTCCCTTTTTTAAGCAAGACCGACCTGCGTGACGGATACCCTTACGGACTTCTCGCAGTACCGCTCAGCGATTGCGTGCGCATTCAGTCCACAAGCGGCACTACCGGCAAGCGCGTGGTCGCGTTCTATACCCAGAATGACGTTGATATGTGGGAGGACTGTGTTGCGAGAGCCATAACCGCAGCAGGCGGCACAAAGGACGATGTTGTACAGGTAGCATACGGCTATGGTCTTTTCACAGGCGGTTCCGGACTTCACGGCGGCTCGCACAAGGTAGGCTGTCTGACTCTCCCTATGTCCTCGGGCAATACCGAAAGACAGATACAATTCATGATAGACCTCGGTTCCACTATCCTCTGCTGTACACCTTCATACGCCGCATATATCGGTGAAACTCTCGCGGAAATGGGCTACACTCCCGATGATATCAAGCTCAAGGCCGGCATCTTCGGCGCCGAACCGTGGACAGAAGAAATGCGCCAGCAGATCGAAAAGTCACTCGGCATCAAAGCTTTCGATATCTACGGTCTCACCGAGACCAGCGGTCCCGGCGTGGCATTCGAGTGCTGCGAACAGAAGGGTATGCACATCAACGAGGATAACTTCATCGCCGAGATCATCGACCCCGAGACCGGCGAACCGCTTCCCGACGGCACAAAGGGTGAGCTCGTGTTCACCAGCATCACCAAGGAAGCCTTCCCGCTCATCAGATACCGCACCCGCGATATCTGCGTGCTGTCGAGAGAGAAGTGCTCCTGCGGCAGAACACTTGTAAAAATGTCGAAGCCCATGGGCAGAAGCGACGATATGCTCATCATCAAGGGCGTCAACGTATTCCCGTCACAGATCGAGACCGTGCTCATCAAGGACTTCAAGGCTGCTCCGAACTATCAGATCATTGTTGATCGCATAGGCACAACGGACACCTTCGAGATAAAGGTAGAGCTCTCCGACGATATGTTCAGCGATACAATCAAGGATGTTGTAACACTCGAAAAGAAGCTCAGCGCTGACATCCAGCAGATACTCGGCATCAAGGCAAAGATCACGCTCGTCGAGCCCAAGAGCATCCCGCGTTCGGAAGGCAAGGCAGTACGTGTTATCGACAAGCGCAGACTTGTATAAAAGGGAGGAAATCACCATGACAGTAAAACAGTTATCAGTATTCGTAGAAAACAGACCCGGAAGACTTTCCGCAGTAACAGAGGCTCTCGCAGGTGCAGGCATCAATATCCGCGCTGTGTCTATCGCTGATACCAAGGACTTCGGCATTATGCGTATCATCGTAAACGATACCGACAAGGCTATCGCAGCGCTCAAGGAGAGCGGCTTCCTCGCATCCGCGGCCAATGTCATAGCTGTTATAGCAGATGACAAACCCGGAAGCATGGCTTCTATCATGAAGATCCTTTACAACGACAATATCAGCGTCGAGTATATGTACGCAGCGTTCATCAACCGCGACAAGGGCATGGCATGCCTGATACTCCGCGTGGACAACAACGACGCGGCAGTGACCGCGCTTACCGAGGCGGGCGTAAAGCTCATCTCCGAAAAAGAGATCTCCGAGATCTAACGGAACCTCCGCGAAAGATCACATTACGGCAGGCCCGGGATAAAGGGTCTGCCGTTGTTTTTGCAAAAACTATGGACATTTTGCCGGATATATGGTATAATCATTCCTGTAAAAACCAATACATAATAAAGGATGACAAGCTATGAAACAACATTTCGACACACTTTTACGAGCCATCGTCACAGGCATACTGATAGGCATAGGCGGGATAGTATATCTCTCCTGCGACAACAAGTACGTCGGCGCGTTCCTGTTCGGCACGGGACTGTTCACGATACTTTCCTTCAAGCTCGACCTGTACACGGGCAAGGTCGGCTACGCGGTGGAGAACAAAGCACCGTACCTGCTGAAGCTGCTCATCATCTGGATCGGCAACCTCATCGGTACAGCAGCCGCGGGCGCAGCGATACGCCTCACCCGTGCAGGAGCGGCTATCGCTGAAAAGGCTGCGGCATTATGCGAGGTAAAGTTCTCCGATGACCTGCTGAGCATTTTCATCCTCGCATGCTTCTGCGGGATGCTCATGTTCATCGCGGCTGACGGCTACAAGACACTCACCAACCCCGTCTCACAGGCGCTTGCGATATTTCTCCCCGTCATGGTGTTCATTTTAAGCGGCTTCGAGCACTGTGTAGCAAATATGTTCTATTTCACGGCGGGCGACGGCTGGAGCCTGAACGGACTTTTATACATGCTCGTCATGACCGCCGGCAACAGCGCGGGAGGAATACTTATACCGCTGTTCAGAAAGGGCTTCATAAAAGAAAAAGCCGCATAATACGGAAAGTGCAGATCTCAATGGAACAGTACAATGTAACGGGAATGAGCTGCGCCGCATGCAGCGCGAGAGTGGAGAAAGCAGTGAGCTCGGTGCCGGGCGTGTCGTCATGCTCGGTGAACCTGCTCACGGGCTCCATGGCGGTAAACGGTACCGCGGCAAGCACAGAGATAATCAGAGCCGTCGAGGAAGCAGGCTACGGCGCGTCTGTAAAGGGCGCACAACAGTCCTCGGGACAGCGCCTTCCCGAAGACGCCGAGACCCCGAAGCTTATAAAGCGGCTCATAGCATCGCTGTGCCTGCTGCTGCCGCTGATATACGTGACCATGGGGCATCACATGCTCGGACTGCCGCTTCCGGCGTGGTTCGACGGCAATCACACCGCGGTAGGCATGGTGCAGATGATACTTTCCGCCGCGGTAATGGTCATAAACAGGAAATTCTTCATAAGCGGCTTCAGAGGTGTGATACACCGCGCTCCGAACATGGATACGCTGGTTGCCATGGGTTCGGGAGTATCATTCCTGTGGAGCCTTTTTGTGCTGTTCGATATCACCGACGCAGTGACGCACGGCGACCATGACCGCGCCGCGAAAGACATGGACGGGCTGTGGTTCGAGTCTGCGGCAATGATACTCACGCTGATAACCATTGGCAAGACCCTCGAAGCGTACTCAAAAGGACGCACCACCGATGCCGTAAAAAGCCTGATGAAGCTCGCGCCCGCCACCGCTACTGTTGAGCGTGACGGTACGGAGCTGACTGTCCCCGCAGAGCAGGTACAGGTCGGCGACATATTTATCGTGAAGCCCGGCGAGAGTATACCCGTTGACGGCATCGTCACCGACGGCAGCAGCGCTGTGGACGAGTCCGCACTCACCGGCGAGAGCATACCCACCGAAAAAATCCCCGGCAGCACCGTCTCCGCTGCCACAGTGAATACCGTAGGCGCGCTGCGCTGCAAAGCCATGCGGGTCGGCAGCGATACCGCGCTTTCAAGGATAATCCGCACGGTGACTGACGCTTCAGCTGAAAAAGCTCCCGCGGCTCGCATAGCCGACAGGATCTCCGGCATCTTCGTGCCTGCCGTTATCGTTATAGCTGCCGTGACGTTCGCAGTTTGGTCCGCAGTCGGGAAGCCCGTGGACTACGCACTGGCGCGAGCGGTCTCGGTGCTTGTGATAAGCTGTCCGTGCGCACTCGGACTGGCTACTCCCGTGGCAATAATGGTGGGAAGCGGCGTGGGCGCTAAAAACGGTATACTGTTCAAGACTGCCGTTTCTCTTGAAGAGACCGGAAAAGCGCAGATCGCCGCCCTGGACAAGACCGGCACGATAACCTCGGGAGAACCCGAAGTTACCGATATCCTGCCGCTGGGAGCCACAGAAAGCGAGCTGCTGAACGCAGCGGTCTCTTTGGAACGGTTGAGCGAGCATCCTCTCGCAAAGGCAGTGATGCGATACGGCGAAGCTCACAGCATAGCTCCCGCCGATGTCACCGGATTCCGCGCACTGTCCGGCAGCGGTCTTACTGCCTCACTCGATGGCACGCGGATATTCGGCGGCAGCATGAGCTTCATCTCCGGCAAGGCAGCCATGACCGATGAAGCGCGCAGCGCTGCCGATCTCCTCGCGGAGCAAGGCAAGACACCGCTGTTTTTCGCACGCGAGGGAGTACTGCTCGGCATCATAGCCGCAGCCGACTCGATACGCCCCGACAGTGCCGAAGCTGTAAAGGCGCTGCGCAGAATGGGACTTCGAACGGTCATGCTGACCGGCGACAACGAGCGCACAGCAAACGCAGTCGGCAGGCTCGCAGGGATCGACGATGTGATAGCCGGCGTACTCCCGGACGGCAAGGACGCAGTGATACGCGAGCTGCGAAAGTACGGCAGAACAGCCATGACCGGCGACGGCATCAATGACGCTCCCGCGCTCACCCGCGCTGATACGGGAATTGCGATAGGCGCCGGCACGGACATCGCCATAGACGCAGCTGATGTGGTGCTGATGCGAAGCACACTCGCGGATGCCGCGGCGGCTGTACGGCTCAGTCGCGCAACACTGCGGAACATCAAGCAGAACCTGTTCTGGGCGTTCTTCTATAACGTGATCGGTATTCCCCTCGCAGCGGGAGTGTATATTCCGCTGTTCGGCTGGGAGCTGCAGCCGATGTTCGGCGCTGCTGCGATGAGCCTGTCAAGCTTCTGCGTAGTAATGAACGCACTGCGTCTGAACCTGTTCAGACCCCACGACGGCAGTCATGACAAACCGCCCCGGGACGCGCTGCCGGCTGATATGAAGCTGGAAGTCGCAGTCCCAGCACAACGCACACACGCCATAAAGATAAGCGGCATGATGTGCCCGCACTGTGAAGCCACTGTAAAGAAGGTACTTGAAAGCTTCCCCGAAGTCGACTCGGCGGAAGCAAGCTTCGAAGCGGGTACGGCAGTGCTTCACCTGAACTCGGAGCTCTCGCACCTCAACGAGATGATAAAAGCCGTGACCGATAAAGGATACGAGGTCACAGAGGACTGACAGATAACGACAGCGGACCCGTATCGCGGCCCGCTGTTTTATTACCATACGCTAACGCACTATCCGCTTGACATATCGCGGCAAAAATGATACTATAATGTTATACGCGACCGACGCTCCCGTCGGAAACATTCACGAAAGGGTGAGCTTATGAAATACATCATGTCTGTCGACCAGGGCACCACATCGTCACGTGCGGTGATATTCGACCGCAGCGCCGAGGTCGTCGCAGTCTCCCAGCGCGAATTCACGCAGATATACCCCGAGCCGGGCTTTGTCGAGCACGACCCAGACGAGATATTCTCCACCCAGCTCGAAGTCTGCCGCGATGCCATGCAGAAAGCAGGCGCAGATGCGTCTGACATCGCCGCGATAGGTATTACCAACCAGCGCGAGACCACGATAGTATGGGACAAACAGACCGGACGCCCTGTATATAACGCCATCGTGTGGCAGTGCCGCCGCACGGCTCCTCTGTGCCGCGAGCTCACCGAACGCGGTCTGGGCGACATGATACGTGATAAGACGGGATTGTTGATAGACCCGTATTTCAGCGCGGGCAAGATAAAATGGATCCTCGACAACGTGAGCGGAGCAAGAGAGCGCGCAGAGCGAGGTGAGCTTCTCTTCGGCACGGTAGACTGCTGGCTTATGTGGAGGCTCTCCGGCGGACGGCGTCATGTCACGGACGCTTCCAACGCCTCGCGTACTATGCTGTTCAACATACACACCCTCGACTGGGACGACGATATACTCAAACTGCTGGACATACCGCGCTGTATGCTGCCGGAGGTGGCAGACTGCTCCGGAGTGATCTGCGAGACCGACCCTGTGATATTCGGCAGGAGCATACCTGTCGCAGGCTGTGCGGGTGACCAGCAGTCTGCACTGTTCGGTCAGCGCTGCTTTGAAAAAGGCGATGTGAAGAACACCTACGGCACCGGCGCATTTCTGCTGATGAACACAGGCAGCGAGCCTGCAAAGTCGGAAAGCGGACTGCTCACTACCGTGGCGTGGAGAATAGGCGACAGGACCACATACGCGCTTGAAGGTTCGGTATTTATCGCTGGCGCGGTAGTCAAGTGGCTCCGCGATGAAATGGAACTTGTCGAGACTGCCGCAGATACCGAATGGCTCGCGAAAAGCGTTCCCGACAACGGCGGAGTATACCTCGTGCCGGCGTTCGTGGGGCTTGGCGCGCCATACTGGGACAGCGGAGCGAGAGGCACGATAACCGGTCTTACACGCGGTGCCGGACGTAAGCATATTGTCCGCGCGGCACTCGAATCGATAGCATACCAGACCTGCGACATGCTCACGGCTATGGAAAAGGATGCCGGACAGCTCGGTACAGTCAGAGCTGACGGCGGCGCGAGCGCGAACAACTTCCTGATGCAGTTCCAGGCTGACGTGGCCGCGAGAACAGTAGTGCGCCCGCGAAATGTTGAGTCCACCGCACTCGGCGCATGTCTGCTCGCAGGACTTGGAAGCGGATTTTTCAGTGATATAGCAGAGCTCGGACGGCTCGGCGGCACACCGGAGACATTCACACCGCAGATGCCAGACGAAGAGCGCATCGCGCTGCTGAACGGCTGGCATGACGCGGTCAGACGCGCGTTTTCTGTAACGGGAGAGTGATGATAAATGGTCAGACTGCTTGCAAGGCTGTTCATAAAGGATCGCAAGAATACCGATGATCCCGCTGTCAGAGCGAGCTACGGCATACTCGCCGGAACGCTCGGTATTGTGCTCAACGTCCTCCTGTTCGCAGGTAAGCTGTTCGCGGGACTGATATCCTCTTCTGTGTCGGTAGTCGCCGACGCGTTCAATAACCTGTCAGATGCGGGAAGCTCGGTGATATCCATAGTCGGCTGCCGTATCGCGGCATCACCCGCGGACAACGAACACCCGTTCGGTCACGGCAGAGCCGAATACATCGCCGGTCTCGTGGTATCCTGCTCGATAGTTTTCATGGCGTTCGAGATAGGGCGCGAATCGATAGCAAAGCTTATAACGCCGGAGGAACCAACTGCGGATCTCCTCACATTTGTTGTACTCGGTGCGTCGATACTCGTCAAGCTGTACATCTTCGCCTACAACCACGGTCTGAGCAAGCTGATAAACTCCGCGCCGATGAAGGCAGTGGCAGTCGACAGCCTTTCCGACTGCGTTTCCACGCTTGCCGCAGCAGCATCACTCACGGTATTCGCATTGTTCGGACTGAATATCGACGGCTGGGTCGGACTGATGATAACGCTGATAATCGCACGCGCAGGCATCAATGCCGCCAAAGAGAGCCTTACCATGCTTCTCGGAAGCAAGCCCGATGACGCATACATCGAGGGCATCCATGAGACCGCGCGCGGCTTCGGGGGCATACTCGGCATACACGACCTCTACGTGCACAACTACGGCGTAGGAATGAACGTGGTGTCGCTTCACGCGGAGATACCCGACACTGTGAGCTTCGTTGAGGCGCACGAAATGGCTGACGCGCTTGAACATGAGCTTTCGGAGAAGTTCGGAGCCGTGGTAACAGTGCACATGGATCCCGTCGGCCACTGCAAAACGGACATCCAATGATTTCCACCGCCACACAGCGTTGACAATACGATGTGACAGTGATATAATAAATAAGTGTGAATGTACTGCCGTTTCCCGGAAATGGGATACGGCAGTTAATACAGCGTAAGGACGGTAATAAAATGCACAAGGAATTTCTTATGGGCAACGCCGCGATAGCTCGCGGAGCGATAGCCGCCGGACTCAACGTCATAGCCGGCTATCCCGGAACGCCCTCCACCGAGGTACTTGAGACCTCGGCAAAATGCAATAAGGACGGCTCGCTGTACGTCGAGTGGTCGGTAAACGAGAAAGCAGCTCTTGAGCTCGCAGCGGGCGCGGCATACTGCGGAGCGCGGACTATGGTCACGATGAAACAGGTGGGACTGAATGTAGCTTCCGACCCGCTCATGAGCCTTGCGTACATCGGAGTGAAAGGCGGAATGGTAGTGCTGGTCGCGGACGACCCGGGCCCCATATCATCACAGACCGAGCAGGATACCCGAACATTTGCGGCATATTCAAAGCTTCCGTGCTTCGACCCGTCATCAGTGCAGGAGGCATACGACATGATAGGTGAGGCATTCGAGCTCTCACAGAGACTCGAAACTCCCGTGCTGTTCAGACCGACGACGAGAGTCTGTCACGGCTACGCTTCGATAGATGTCAGGGACGAAAGCG
Organism: uncultured Clostridia bacterium; assembly: GCA_947166275.1. GTDB lineage: Bacteria > Bacillota > Clostridia > Oscillospirales > Ruminococcaceae > Ruminiclostridium_E. The sequence goes on along the minus strand of CAMVDP010000015.1, from coordinate 29,818 downwards.
AGTACGCGCACAACACTCCGGAAGGCTTCAGGCGTGACCCGTCAAGGTGGGTCATCTTCCCCCGCCTTTCGTACAACGCTCACATACGCATCGAAGACCGGAACGTGAAGCTCTCGGACGAGTTCTCCGATTACAGCCGCAATCTTATAGTCCCGGAGACTGACAAAACATGCCGGAAAGGTGTGGTCTCACACGGCATAAGCTATACTTATGTTACCGAAGCTCTTGCGGGAAAACAGGCTCCGCGTGTGATGAAAGTCACAACGCCGTTCCCGTTCCCGGAGAAGCTGGCGCTGAAATTCCTTGACGGGCTGGACGAGGTACTGTGCATCGAGGAACTCGACCCGGTCATCGAGCGCGAGCTCACATACATCTGCGGCAAGTATCACCTGCCTGTGAAGATACGAGGCAAGCTCACCAATGATGTCAAGAACGCCGGAGAGAATACCTGCGGCTCCGTAGCCGCGAACATAGCGTCATTTATTGGGCTGGAGCTTCCCGCCGCCGAAAAGCCGGAGCTGGCACCGGAGCTGCCGGTGAGACCGCCGGTGCTGTGCGCGGGCTGCCCTCACCGTGCTTCGTTCTTCGCAGTAAAGGAAGCCATGAAGGGTCAGAAGGCCGTATTCTGCGGCGACATCGGCTGCTACACCCTCGGCAACGCAATGCCGCTTGACATGGTGGATACTTGTCTTTGCATGGGAGCCGGCGTGAACATAACGCAGGGTATCTGGCACACCGAGCCCGACACGAAATGCTTTGCATTCGTGGGAGACTCGACGTTCTTTGCTTCAGCGATAACGGGAGCTGTGAACGCGGTGTACAATCAGGCTGACATGACGCTCGTGATACTCGACAACTCCACCACCGCCATGACCGGACATCAGCCTCACCCCGGCACCGGTCACACCATGATGGGCGAAGTCGTCGAAAAGATAGACATTACCGCAGTTCTGCACGGCGTGGGAGTAAAGACAGTGGAAACTGTCGACCCGCTCGACCTTAACGCATCAGTCGAGACCGTGAAACGGGTAGCCGCAGAAAAGGGCGTAAAAGCGATAATATTCAGGTCACCCTGTGCAGTGATAATAAAGCCTGAAGCTCCGGCAGTCATTGACCCGGAGAAGTGCACGAACTGCAAGCGCTGCATAAAGGCGCTGGGCTGCCCCGGGATAGTGCTCCGCGACGGCAGAGCTGCTATCGAAAGCTCGCTCTGCACCGGCTGCGGCTTATGCTCGCAGGTGTGCAGATTCGGCGCGATAAGCGTGAAAGGGGGCAAGTGATATGCAGACGAACATAATGATCTGCGGTGTCGGCGGACAAGGCATCGTGCTCACATCAAAGCTGATAGCTGCAACAGCGGTCTCGCACAATGTCCCCGTCATGAGCGCCGAGACTATCGGCATGGCGCAGAAGGGCGGCAGCGTATTCAGCTTTCTGCGGCTCGGTGATGGCATAGCGAGCCCGATGTTCCCTGAAGGCAGCGCGGATATCCTGATAGGTTTTGAGCCTTCCGAGGCTGTGAGAATGTTCCCGTATCTGAAAAAGGGCGGCAAAGCGATAGTCAACACTCACCCGATAATGCCTGTTACCGCGGCGCTGACCGGGTCAGACTACGACGGCGCGGATATGCTCGATTACATCAGGCGCAATACCGACTTGCCGGTTTTTGTAAACGGCGACAAGGCAATATCCGATATAGGCTCACCGAAAGTGCTGAATATGGTGATGCTCGGCGCGGCTGTGGCAACCGGACTGCTGCCGTTCACGCTCGGTGAGATCGAGGAGACCATGAAATCCACAGTAAAGCCGCAGTTTGTTGAGCTCAACAGCAAGGCTCTGCGTTATGCGGGGTGAAGCCATGAAATACAGAAAAGCGGACAGCGCGGATATCGGAATACTCATGGAGCTTCGCACAGAGATGCTCCGGAAGGTAAACTCTCTCCCGGATGAGCACAGCTTTACTGACGAGCTTATCACGCACAGCCGCGAGTACTTTCTGAACGGCGACCAGACCACCTGTATAGCGCTGGATAACGGCATAGCCGTTGCCTGCGCGAGCATCTCGTACATTGATATCATGCCGACATTCTCACACCCAACGGGAAAGCGCGCATTCATTATGAACGTCTATACGAAGGACGAATATCGCAGACGCGGCATCGCCAGAAAGCTCGTGACCATGCTGATCGACGAAGCGAGAAAGCGCGGCGTGACCGAGATCGGACTCAATGCCACCGACTCGGGACGGCCGCTGTACGAAGCTCTCGGCTTCGGCGCATCGGACGAATACATGACAAAAGAAATAAAAAACGAAAGGACATAAAACAATGAAAATCACGGAAAAGCAGCTCGAACAGGTCAACAACCGGATCAAGGCACTGGTAAACGCGGGAAGTTTCTACGGCAAAAAGCTGAAAGAAGCCGGCATCACCGAGGTGAAGTCCGCCGAGGACTTTCTGAAACTCCCGTTCTCGGAGAAGAAGGATCTCCGTGAAGCATACCCGCTGGGACTGATGACAGCGCCGGAGGACAAGATAGTTCGCATACACTCGTCATCGGGAACTACCGGCACACCCGTTATCATTCCCTACACCGCAAAGGACGTTGACGACTGGGCAACGATGTTCGCACGCTGCTACGAGTTCGCGGGGATCACAAACAAAGACCGCATACAGATCACTCCCGGTTACGGTCTGTGGACGGCAGGGATAGGCTTCCAGGCAGGCTGTGAGAAGCTCGGCGCGATGGCGGTACCTATGGGGCCCGGCAACACCGACAAACAGATCGAGATGATGATAGCTCTTGAGACCACAGTCATCTGCGCCACCTCATCGTATGCGCTGCTGCTTGCGGAGGAGATACAGAAGCGCGGAATACGTGACAAGATAAAGCTGAAAAAAGGAGTCATAGGCTCCGAGCGCTGGAGCAAGAAGATGCGTGACAGGATATCCAATGAGCTTGGCATCGAGCTGTACGACATCTACGGACTTACTGAGATATACGGCCCCGGCATCGGCATCAACTGCACGAAAGAATCGGGAATGCACTACTGGGACGACTTCCTGTATCTTGAGATAATCGACCCCAAGACCGGCGAGCCCGTGCCGGACGGCGAAATGGGCGAGATAGTCATAACAACGCTCGTCAAGGAGGGCGCACCGCTTATCCGCTACCGCACGCACGACCTCTCGCGTATCATTCCCGAGCCCTGCAGCTGCGGCAGCAAGTTCCCGCGTCTCGACATGATAATGGGCAGAACGGACGACATGATGAAGATCAAAGGCGTCAACGTTTTCCCAAGCCAGATAGAAGAGATACTCGCTTCATTCCCCGAGATATCCAGTGAGTACCAGATACGCATATCACACCTCGACGGCAAGGACACAATGCGCATTTACGTAGAAACTACCGGCAACGTTGACTTCAACGACCTGTCGAAGCGCCTTGCCGAGAAAGTGAAGAGCCGCATAGGCTTCACACCTATAGTTAAGGCTGTGGAAGTCGGTGTTCTGCCGAGAAGCATGAAAAAGACCGCCCGTGTCATCGATGAAAGGTACAATGAGGAATGACAAATAAGTCGGATATCCCGGCAAAGCGGCTCGTCATCGGCGGCTCGCTGCTGCTGCTCGGCGGCGCGGGCATTGCCGCTGCGCGCCTTATCGACGGCTTTGCGGACTTTTACGGATTTAACATCTACCCTGCTGTCGTGAACATTTTTGCTCGCATAAGCGGGGTATTCCCGTTTTCTGTCGCGGAATTAATGGTCATTGCAGGAGTGCTGCTGGCACTGTTCGCGATAGTGTATTTCATCGTCGGGATGATACGCCGTAAGGGCAGGCGAAGAAAGTTCCTGCTGTCATCCCTGTCCAGCGTACTGCTGGTCGGCGGTATACTGCTGTTCGAGTTTGCGTACGGCATGGGGATAAACTACAGCCGCAAGCCGTTTTCACAGATCGCGGGGCTTACCACCGGCAAGTACACCAAACAGCAGGTGCGCGAGGTCCTCGAATACTCGATATCGCAGCTCACGAAAGCCGGGGAAGCCGTCACACTTGACTCAAACGGAAACGTCACAGTTCCGGATGACTATTCGGCGCGCGCAGTCGCGGCAATGAAGAAGCTCGGCGAAAACTATGACTCGCTGGATTCGTACTATGCCGGAGTAAAGCCCGTGATGCTCTCGGAGCTTATGTGCTACGGTCATATCACCGGCATTTTCACGTTCTATTCCATGGAAGCCAACATCAACACTCTGAACACGCCGGAAGAGCTCGGTCACGCAGCGTGTCACGAGCTTTCGCACATGACCGGGTTCATGCGTGAGGACGAAGCGAACTACATAGCGTTCCTCGCTTGCCGTGACAGCGGCGATCCGTATCTGACATACTGCGGGTGGTACGACATCGTGATATATCTGCTCAACGCCTACTACCCCGACGCGACGGGAAGCGAGTACGCCGAGGTGTACTACATGATACCCGAAGCAGCGCAGAAGCAGTTGGTGATGCAGAGCGAATTCTGGGGCAAGTACGAGACCGATTTCGGTGAGGCTGCGGAAACGATGAACGATATTTACCTGAAGATAAATGACCAGTCTGACGGCACCAAGAGCTACGGCAGGGTCGTCGACCTTGTGATCGCCGATTATTACAAAGAGTGATTCCTGCCCCCGCCTTCGGCGGGGGTAATATTTTCCCCGGAAAAATTTGCGAAAAAGTGTTTACAAATCGCAGAAAATGTTGTATAATGTTATATAGTGCGATACTATATATAGGACTGAAAGGAACTGATAGCATGAAAAGGCTAAAAAAATATCTGTCCGTGCTGATGGCCGTCCTGATGCTCGGAGCTTACACTGCTCTTCCGGCATACGCGGAGGAGGATCCGGAGGAGATAATCCCGATCGAGGAGGAGGATGATGAGGAAGACTCCGAGCCCGATGCCGACGACCCGGATTCATCTCCCGGCGAGATAGAGTTTGTCGGAGAAACGACAGGCCCGGACGACGAGACGGATGATACTCCCGCGGAAACTACACAGGGACTTCCCGATGAGGACCTTATAACTCCCGAAGATACCACAGGCGGCACCAACAACGAGATACCGCCGTACACAGCTACCGGTGAATCGACAATGTACGCGACCGAAGTCGTGAACGTGCGCTACGGACCCGACACGAGCTACAGCAAGGCGGGAACGGTATACGCGAACTCGCCCGTCACTGTGGTGGGCTACAGCGGCGGTTGGTACGCCATAAAGTATAACAACTCCATCGGATTCGTATCGTCAGGCTTCTTCTCTGACAAGGCTCCCGAGACCACAACCACCACGGCGGCACAGACAACTCCCCAGGAAGCTGCGGAGACCCAGCCGCAGGATGCCCATATCGATGACTTCCCCCCCGAGACAGAACCTCCTGTCACAGAATATATCGAACCCGTCGAAACGACCACCGCAGCCGAAGAGATCTCCAACATAGTGACCACGAGCGAAGAGACCGAACCCACCGGCGCAGGAACATCAGACAACGATAACAACAATAAACCGAGCGGACTTATGAGCATACTTATAGCGCTCGGCTGTGCAGTCGGAACATTCATCATCATCGGAGTAGTTCCCGTGATGATCCACCGCATCCACCACAACAAGCTTTACCAGTACTGATAAGACACTCCCCCGCAATACGGGGGAGTTGCTTTTTTATCATAAACAAAGGAAAAGCCGCAGTCCGTATTCGCGGACTGCGACTTCTCCGAGGAGCAAAACATATAAAACTGGTAACTGCGTTATTTAATGATATTTGCGAGCTTTTCGTTCGCGTCATCAAGCTCGGACTGGACCGAGTACTTGATCTCCTCAACTGTCTGTGACCACGGTGTACCCTGGTTGTAGGATTCCTTCGACGGATTGAGGATGATATCGTATACGTTATCGTTTACTGCCTTGTAGTACTCAAATACGGGATTCGCTTCGGTAAGCTCTCTTGTCTTGAGAAGCATATCATACATTTCCTGTGTCCAGTGATAGTCCTCGAAGATCTGATTCTGTTCGATCTCCTTGACCTTCTCGCTGTCACGGCAGGTCATTACGCAGTTGAGGTAAGCTGCCGTACCCTCGGGGTTCTTGGCACCCGTAGGTATCGCAAAGCCCTTGATAACCGCAGGCAGGTAGTAGTTGTCTGCTTCGGGGCATTTAGGCATCGGAACGAACATTACGTCTTCCATATCGCCGAACGCAGCAACATTGTCAGGTTCAAACAGTACATACGCGCCCTGAGGATAGAACAGTGTCTTACCGGAAGCTATCTTCTCGGGGTGAACGGACCATGAATACTCGCTCTTCGGAACGGGAATGTCATTTCTCTTGAGGTTGAGCATGTACTCCTGTACCGATACGATCATCTTGTTCTCAAGGTTGCTTACGAGCTTGTCATTCTCAAGACCAACATAAGGCACGCCGGATGTTACAGCGAATGCGTTCTCGAACTCCCAGCCGTCGATACCGAACTTCTCGTCGGGTCTGCTGCAGAACCTCGCCATCATATCATAGAATGTATCCCATGTCCAATTGCCCTCTTCAAGGAGCTTTGCGGGATCTGTAAGACCATTCTCTTCGATCGTCTTCTTGTTGTAGATGACCACAACGCCCGCGTCTGTGGATGTAACACCGAGATAGTGCTTTCCGCCGAGACTGAACTGATCATTTATCGCCTTGGTGGGAGCCCAGAGGTCGGAATCATAGTCGATATAATCGTCCATTGCCTGGAACTTGCCCTCAATTATCTTACCGGGAACGATATCAAGATCCTCGGCACTGAACATATCGGGCGAGTCACCCGCGAGCACCATAGTGGAAAGCTTGTCATAACGGTCATCCCACGAGCAGAGTATAGCCTCTATCTTGCCGCCGCACTTTGTCTCGAACATTTCGAGAGCAACGCCTTTAGGCTTGCCTGCCGCAGGGTTGAGGTCAAAGTTTGCGAGAAGTCTTACGGTCTTGTTCTCAAGCTCCTTGAAATCAGTCTCTATCTCTTCGATAGCAGCCTTATCCTCTTCCTTAAGAGTTGCGGGAGGGGTGGTAGTGGTAGTTTCCGCCGCCGTAGTGGTGGCATCCTGCGCTGTGGAAGTCTCGGGTCTTCCGCCGCCGCCGCATGAACCAGCCGTAAGTACACATGCAAGTGCAAGCGCAGATGTAAGTATCTTCTTTTTCATGGCAATTATCCTTTCTGTTTCAGTAACCGCGATAACGCGGCATTCTCTTGCTCTTCGTACTGTCATTATAACACCGTTGACCAAAAATTAATATCGTATTTTTAACTTTAATCACGTTTTTTTATTGCAAATCCAACGGAATTATGTTATAATAAGTGTATCGGGAGCTTCTGCCCGAAAAAAACGGAGGTGTAACGATCATGCCGGATAACAATGATATGAAAAAGATGCTGTCGGAGATGGAGTTCCGCAACCGCGAGTACATGATAACCCACCTTTCCTATGACCGCGAAATGGAGTTCTACCAGAGCGTGAAGATGGGCAATATCGAGGAGACCATGCGCCTTTTCAAGCCACTCACAAGCGAAGGTCTCGGTACCTTGAGCGAAGACCCTCTCCGCAATATGAAATACCACCTTATCATAACAATAGCTTTCGTTACGCGCTACTGCATCGAGGGCGGGCTTCCTATGGAGCAGGCGTACAATCTGAGCGACCTGTACATCCAGCGCGTCGACAAGTGCAGCTCACAGAAGGATGTCGAATCAATACACCGCGAGGTTGTGGACGAGTACGTGCATACCATGAACCGCCTCCATAACGACAGGCTGCTGCCAAAGCCTATTGTTACCTGCATCGACTATATCTATGACAACCTGCACTCGAAGATCACGCTCGACGACCTCGCTGATATCACGAGCCTCAGCGCACCATACCTCTCGAAGCTTTTCCACCGCGAAATGGGCATCACTATAAAGCAGTATATCCTCCGCAAGAAGGTGGAAGCCGCGGAAAACCTGCTGAAATTTTCCGATTATCCGTGCTCCTCGATATCACAGTATCTCGGCTTCGGTACGGAAAGCCACTTCATATCGGTATTCAAGAACTGCACCAAGACCACGCCGAAGGAGTACCGTGAACGGTTCTTCCGCACACGCTGGGGCGACCGCAGCGATAAAAAATGATACTTGGAGCGGTATTAATTTATAGCAAAACAGTCGTATAAAAGTTAAATTTTTGATATAATAAAAAGCCCGTTTGTGGTACATTATAATTACCGAAAGGGAGCAAAAACCCATAAAACATTTATACATGAAAGGATCGATCTACCATGAAAATGACAAAGATTTTAGCAGCATCCGCAGCAGCAGCAGTTGCAGTATCCATGTTCGCAGTAAGCACCGCAGCTTACGACCTCAACAAGGATCTCAAGACCGGCTGGAGCGTAAGCACTACCGTTCCCGCTGACGAGTTCGAGGACACGACCACAGATACCGTGTGGACACTCACCTACACTATCGACGATTCACTCGCCGAAAAGGACGGTCACAACTACTGGTGCGTAAAACCCATGATCAATGACACAGGCTGGCCGTTCATCAGCACACTCGTAGGCCCCACACTCTCCGAGAATAAGGACACCTACGTATGCGCACCCGGTACGACCGAGATCAAGTTCACTATCCCCGCTGAAGAGCTCGAGCATCTCCAGACTGCCGGCATGGCATTCATGGGTCACGGCGTGACACTCGGTTCGCTCACATACTCCAACGACGAGACACTCCCCGCTCCCGCTGAAACAGAGACTGTCGCAGCAGTTGAAGATACAACAGCTTCCGATGTTGCCGCAGCGACCGAAACAAAGACTGACAACCCCGCTACCGGCGTTGATGACCTCGCAGGTCTCACAATGGCAGCTCTCGTATCCGCCGGTGTTGCAGTACTCTCCCGCAAGCATCGCGCTTGATCAGAGAAAGCATAATAAAAACGACCTCTAATCTGAGGTCGTTTTTTTATATATCATGCACTCACACAGGCTATCTCCGCGGCACGGACAAGAGCCGTATCTATATGCGAGCAGAAGTTTTCTTCCCCTATCCTTTCCGTAAGTCCCGCCTTGCGCATCGCGTGCATCGGCTGTTCGTTGACATGCGAGAACACTACCTTGACGTTCTCACGCTCACAACGCTTCACAATGCGTGAAAGCGCCTCAACACCTGCTGCGTCTATCGCGGGAACGTTCCTCATCCTGATGATGAGCACGCTGATGTCCGTATCGTCAAGCATGTATTTATAACGCTCGGACGCCGCGAAGAACATCGGACCGTTGATCTCATATACACGGGTGCGAGCAGGTATCTTCTTGCGCAGGATGTTGTCCGCATCGGTATCTTCGTCATCGTAATCGACCCACGCATGTGCCTCGGTAACATCTGCCATGCGCTTCATGAACAGTATTGCCGCGAGCACCATTCCCACGCCTATCGCTACCACGAGGTCGAACACCACGGTGAGCACTATCGTGACCACGAGCACGAATATATCACTCTTCGGCGCGGTCTTAAACATATTGCGTATGTTGCGCCAGCCACACATATTATACGCTACCACGAACAAAATCGCGGCCATCGTCGGCATCGGAATAAGCGACGCGTAAGGCATCAGCACAAGCAGAATAACAAGTACCACGATCGAATGTACCATACCTGCAATCGGCGTTCTGCCGCCGTTTCTGACGTTCGCCGCGGTACGCGCTATCGCGCCTGTGGCAGGGATACCGCCGAACAGCGCCGAACCGATGTTAGCGCAGCCCTGCGCAACGAGCTCCATGTTCGGACGGTGCTTTGAGCCTATCATACCGTCAGACACAACGCAGGAGAGCAGTGACTCCACCGCCGCAAGAAGCGCTATCGTGAACGCGTCGGGGATAAGCTCGCGCACCTTTTCGAAAGTCACTTCGGGAAGCGTAAGCGTGGGCGGTTCCGAGGTTATGGTATAGAGGTCGTCGATCGTATTGACGTTTATACCGGTAAGCGCTACCAGCGCCGAGCACACGATGACTGCCACAAGCGACGCGGGGATCTTGTCAAGCTTCTTCGGCCAGAATATCAGTATCGCCAGCGAGAGCAGTCCAACAGCAAGCGCCTGCCAGTTGAACGTACCGATGCAGGAGATCACTTCCTTCACCTTGTCCACGGTCTCGATGGGCGAGTTGGTAAAGGTGAGCCCGAGGAAGTCCTTCAGCTGTCCTATCGCGATAGTCACCGCGATACCGAACGTGAAGCCTGTGGTTATCGTACCGGGTATGTACTTTATCAGCGCTCCGAATCTGCACAAGCCCATGACCACCATGATGATACCTGCCAGTACAGTGGCTATGATAAGCCCGTTCATACCCTGTCTTGCGACAATACCCGCGACTATCGTTGCGAAAGCAGCGGTAGGTCCTGCGATCTGTACGCGGCTGCCACCCATGAATGCCACAATGAAGCCCGCGATTATCGCGGTATACAGACCCTGTTCGGGGTTGACCCCCGACGCGAGAGCAAGCGCGATAGAGAGCGGTATTGCGATTATCGCTACGATTATACCCGCCATGATGTCCTTGGCAAGCTGTGCTCCCGAATAATTCTTAATGACGGAAAAAAGCTTTGGCTTGAGCTTCTCCTCTGTCGGTCGTTTTACGGCTGTTTCCATTTTTATATCTCCTTTATTCTACACTGGTCAATGCGTTTCATATTATACTACTATACGCACTCATAATCAAGAAGATTTTTACGTCGTGCAAGAAATTCGTATATTTTCATATTTTTTGTCAGATCAGGTGGAAAGATATGTGCATGACGATACATTCTGCGGATAAAAAAGCATCCCTCCGCCGCCGGCAGTGGGATGCTCTGTGATATCACAGCTTCAGCACAACTTTGATGTCCTTGTCCACAAGCTTTGCAAAACTGTCACCGCAGCTTCTTTTTCCTACTATCGAACCGTAGTGTATCGGTATCACAGCTTCCGGTCTGATAGTGTTCACAAGCGAAGCGGCTTCCTTGTAATCCATGGTGTACGTTCCGCCTATCGGCACAAGCGCGACATCGCACTTCACGCTCTCAAGCTCCTTCAGAGCGTCGGTATCTCCGGCAGCATAGATCCGCTTGCCGTTTACTGTCACGATGTAACCGAGCCAGCCGTTCGACCTCGGATGAAACATCTTTCCGCTGTTGTACGCGCACACGGTCTCCACCTTTATGCCTGCTATCTCGACAGTGTCTCCGGGCGATAGCAGCACCGGGGATGCTATCCCCTCTTTTACGAGCTCCTTCTTCATTCCGGCCGGAGCCGCAAAGACTGTACCGTCCTTCGACACCTTGCTTATGTCATCGGGCGAGAAGTGATCGTAGTGAGCATGGGTGATAAGCACGATATCCGCATCATGCGGCTCACCGGTTATCCCGTAAGGGTCGATCCGGATAATAAGCCCGTCCGCGTCTATACGGATACTGCTCTGCGTATTAACTGTAATGCGGTCTGTCATGTTCTCCTCCTTGATCCTCACGCTCACTGCGGAGGACTTCGTCTGGGTCTTGTAGCTGCCGTTCGTTCTTACCAGTGCCGCCGTACGGAACCTGTATGTCCCTGCGGCATCCGCTTTAAACGCCACTGACGTTTTCTTCGTTGTGGTGAGGGTACGGTAGCTCGCCGCACCGGGCTCCCTGACGTATACCCGGTACGCGTCAGCGCCCTTTACCTTCTTCCACGTGAGCGTTATGTCATTTCCGTCGGCTTCAGCCTTCACATTCTTCGGAGCACCGAGCTTCGACGCGGCTTCCGCATTAACGCTGACGCCCACACCTGCGCTTACCGCGGGCTCCGATATCATCAGCAGCCCCGCCAGCAATGCTGCCATTGATCTGCGCATTTTCATCTTCAATTTGCCGACTTCCACTTCTTTGTCTCGAAGAAGTGATCCACTGCCTCGACTATCTCTTCCTTGCTCATGGTCTTGAGCAGATATCCCTGCGGCTTCAGAGCCATGACTGTCATTACGCTCTCCTTGTCGGATTTGCCCGTCAGGAAGATTATCGGTATCTCCGTAGCGTTATGCTCGCTTCGTATCATCTCCATGACCTGCGGTCCGGGAGTTATGGGCATATCGTAATCCAGCAGTATCAGGTCGGGCTTATGCGTTGCTATGTATGTTATCGCCTGCATGCCCGAGCGTACGGAGGTTATGTTGTACTTCATCGAAAGCCAGTCCTGCATCATCTTCAGGAATGTCGGGTCATCATCGACGAGCAGTATGTGCCTGCCCTTTCTGCGCTCCTCGTCAGCCTCCGCAAGAACGGAGAGTGCCGCTGTGAGGTCTTTCATGTCGAAAGGACGCTTGAACTCGCGTGAGATGAACTTGGCGGGAATGGTATCCTTTATCTCCGTCAGCTCCTTGTCATAGCCGACGATGCAGAAAGGCTTCTCGTCCTCCGCGCAGACATCCTTAAGGTACACAAGGATATCAGCCGAGTCAAACACGAAGTCTCCGGCGTAAAGCAGGTAAATATCCGTCTCCTTGCGCTTCTGCCCGATAACCTTTATATCAGGCTCGGACACGCCTGCGACAAACCCCGCCTTATGCAGACTGTTTACAAGCGCATTGGTCATGAATGCCGCGCCGTGGCTTATTATCAGAATATTGCTTGCCATTGTTCAATCCCCCATTATGTTCTTCATAGCGTCATAGTCAAACTCCCTCGCAGCTTTTTTCAGCGCCTCACAGCGCTGTTTTTCGCTGTCCGGGAAGCTGTATCCGTCAAGTCCGCCGATTATCTGCATCACGCTCTCAAGGTCATCAACCGAGAGGAACTCACGTATCAGCGTATACGCTTCATTCAGCTCATCGTCCGATATCATCTGAAGGTCATCGTTTTTCAGCAGCGGTGAAAGCTGTTCACCCAGCGCCCTGCACCGTGTGAAGAGCTCATCCGCCCGCGCGTTCAGCTTCTCGGTATCGTTCGCGTTACCTGCGGCTTCGAGTTCTTCCGCAAGCGCCCCCAGCTCCATAGCTCCGATAACGCGCGATGTGCTCTTGAGCGCATGTATCTTCACGGTCGCGCCGTGTATATCTCCGCTTTTCAGCAGATTCTCCGCCTCATCGGCCGCAGCGCTCACCGTGCCGGCGTAGGTGGTTATCGACAGCATATATGTTTCCGTGCCGCCGCAGTGCCTTATCCCCTCGTCCGCGTCGATCTCGCTTATCTCCCGCACGAACTCCGGTATCTTCACTTCCGGTCCGTCAGGCGTATCATCCGCCGCGGCAGTCTTAACCTTATCCTTCGGCAGCCAGCTTATAAGCAGCTCCTCTATCCTGTCCGGGTCAATGGGCTTTGACAGATAATCGTCGAAGCCTGCGTTGATGTACTTGTCGCGTGAACCCGACACCGCGTTTGCGGTAAGGCATATCACCGGTGTGTCGGCGTTCGGCGAGTCGTTGAGCGCCTTGAGCTCCTTCAGCGTCTCTAAGCCGTCCTTGCCCGGCATCATATGATCAAGGAATATAACATCGTACTTTTTTTTCACGGCAAGCTCAATGCACTTGTCACAGCCGTCAGCAGTGTCTATGCGAATAAGCGTCCTCTTGAGCAGGCTCACGAACACCTCAAGGTTCATCGGTGTATCGTCCACCACAAGTATCTGCGCGTCCGGAGCCGTGAATTTTTCATGGTACTTTCTTCTGCTGTCGAGCGTACGGCGAAGCGCCTCATCAAGGCTGCCCACAGGATCCCACTTAACGACCCCCTGTTCCACCGCAAATGAGAATACCGAGCCTCTGCCGTACTCGCTCTGCACTTCGAGCTTGCTGTTCATCAGCGCCAGCAGCCGTCTTGTGATGCTCATACCAAGCCCGGTGCCTTCGATAGCGCGGTTGCGTTCTTCCTCGATACGGTCGAACTCCGAGAAGAGCCTCGGAATGTCCTCCTGCTTAATACCGATACCCGTATCGGAAACGGCGATATTCAGTATGACACCGTTCTCTCCATGCTTTTCCGACCTGACGGTAAATGTCACCGCGCCCTTCTCGGTATACTTGACCGCGTTCGTAAGTATATTCGTGATTATCTGCTTAAGGCGTATCTCGTCGCCATGCAGCAGGCTCGGAGTGTTTTCGTCTATTTCGGTAGTGAATTTAAGTCCCTTCGCATCAGCGCGCGGCTGTATCATGTTCACAAGGTCGTTGAGCATCGACATGAGGTCGTAGTCAACGGGAATGATATCAAGCTTTCCTGCCTCTATCTTCGAGAAGTCAAGTATATCGTTGATCAGCCCGAGAAGCGTATTTCCCGCGCTCCTTATCTTGCCGGAGTAGTCAAGTATCTGCCCATCCTCGCACTCGCGAAGTATCATCTCATTCATACCGAGTACGGCGTTTATCGGAGTGCGGATATCATGCGACATATTTGCGAGAAACGCGGATTTTGCCTTATTTGCGCTGTCGGCGAGCATTTTCTGCTCTTCAAGCACCTCCATATATCGGAAATGCTCCGTCTCGTCCACCAGCGAGTACAGAGTGCCTACGCGCTCACCGCCGTGCATGAGCTCTGTCTGCTCGGGCTTGTAGATCCTGTCGTTCTTCGTTATCGTACCGCATACCTCAAGCGCGTCCGTTATCTCCTTCGGAACAGTATCGGATGACAACTTGAGTCCGGGATACAGTTCCTTTGCGTGGTCGTTGAAATAACGGACTTTGGAACGGTTGTCAACGGCAATAATGCTCTCAGACAGCCTGTCTATCATGTAATCTTTAGCCAACTGCTCTGCACCGAGCAGGTCAAAGCGGAATATCGCGATGAGCATGATAACAGTGCCGATAACAAACCCAGGCATCGTAAGATCGTAGATATACGTGATCGGAGTCGGCACGAACACCTGAATAATGGTGAATATCGCTTCGACTATCATCGCGATCGTAACCGTGATCAGGCACTTCTTCGTTCGTTTGTTGGTCTCCCTGTGCATCGTGATGAGCAGAACAGTCAGGATAAACAGAATATACGCTATTATCGAGATCGACTGAAGTTTATGCACAATGCCCGACGAGCGATTCATACGGATATACCCGTCGATATAGATGAAATCGATGTCCTTGTAAAAAAGATCGTTTTTCCTTATTGTGAGAACAGCAATGTAGGAACCTATGTGGAACAGCGCAAGTCCGATCTTTACCGGCATCGGTATCTTTATCCTGCACAGCTCCGTAATAAAAAGGAACAGCGAGAACGCCACCCATACGCGCCCGATATACGAAAGCTTGAGCGCAGTAAGATAGCCCTCGGAAGAGTGGGCTTTCAGCTCGAACAGATATCCGGCGCTGTTCACGAAATTCACAACGATATTGAAAAAAAGGCACATATGCACCCTCGAGGTGCTCTTTCTGAATACTATCCAGCCCTCGACGCACATTACTACCAGACAGGCATACTGAACCGGTATCAATACGTCATACATATTCTTCGTGGCGTTCATCAGTTCATACATTTTTCCTACTCCGTTATCGTCTCCTGAAGCATATTACAGGTAATTATATCACAGCATCAGCGGGTTTGTCAACCCGACCGCGCCCCGCGTCAGTTCACTATCCTGTCATATACTGCGTCATCCATAGTCACGCTGCACATACAGTTCCTGACATCTATGTTCTCATCGGGAGCGGTTATGCAGCGTCCGAGAGCCGTAGAAAGCTTCATCGCCGCGTCCGCTTCAAATATCGAGAGCCGCGTGTCACCATCGCTGCCGCCGAACAACAGCGCGTTCACGCCTTCACAGCTTGCGCGGAATGTACACCCTCTCACCTTCACATCGGAACTTCCGTTCATCGTGCCGCACGCGGTGATCTCCTCGCCGCCGAGATCTATCTTCACGCTCGAATTCTCGATATTCAGGCGGGCGCTTCCTCCGTTCACCGAACCGATGCCCGTCACGGTACGACTGTAGCCGCTGCAGCGCAGGCTCGAACCCCTCACATTGACCGCGGCACCCGCGTCAAGCGAGCCTATGACTGTGTTCATCGCACCCGCGGCTTTGGCTTCGAGGTCGCAGTTGCAGATGTTGATCTCCGTAGCCCCGTCGAACGAACCCACGCATACTCCCTTGCTCCCGTGAGCTTCAAGCATGTACACGCCTCTGAGTATGTTTATGACTCCGCCGAGGCCCGAACCGATACATACGCCCGAATGGCTCGTAGCCTTTATCCGCACCGACGCGTCAAGGTCGAACACGAGCTCTCCGTGCGCAGAGGCAAGGTCATTGCCGATACCGTAGTAATCACCGTTGCCGGGCTCGATGTATATCTCCCCCTCGCCCTCGAACACTGCTCGCGAGGTCTCGGGAACGCGTATACCACCGTTTTTCAGCCGGTTTTCGCCGTTTATCACTATGGTCACATCGTTGTGCTCACCGATATCGATGCACGGCTGCCCCACTTCATTCGACAGGTGCGCGTAATCCAGCACTATCCTGCCCTTGAAGCCATCAACGGTCTCAATATGTATCTCCGAGTCGCGGAAAGCCGACCCCGACACCGTTATCATAGCATCGGAATAGCCGCTCCCAACCACGATGCAGTTGTATTCATCGCTTGTAAGGCGCTCAAGCGACACATGTTCGCCCGCGTCGGCGGCGTATGTCCTTGTGAGACGCCCTGTCTCGCGCTCTGCGGCACACATGCGTATCTCCGCACGGATATCATACGGCACCGCCGCCGTAATCTCGGGCGCGGGTCTTGCCGTGTAGTAGCCCTGTATCAGATCCGCACCCAGCAATATCACGGTATGGAGCTCCTCAAAGGTCTCCACTCCCTCCGCGAGCGCGAGTATGTCATTATCATGGCAGAAATCGATTATCTCCCTGACAAAGTGCTTCTTGTTCGGGTTGGACTCAATGCCGCTGAGCAGCATACGGTCTATCTTCACGTAGTTCGGCGTGTACCGCAGCAGATTGCTCACGTTTGAGTACCCGGTACCATAGTCATCGACCGCGATACGGACTCCGAGCCTGTGAAAGCGCTCCTTGACCTCATCAAGGTCGTGATCGGTGAACTCCGACTGCTCGGTCATCTCCACCACCACCGCGTCCGCCAGCTCCGAGAGCCGCCGATCTATTTCCTCGGACTTCTCCGGTGCCACCTTCACGCTCGGCATACTGTTTATAAACACGAGCCTGTCTCCGAGCTCTTCACGATGCTCCGACACAAAATCGAGTATGTTGAGGAACGTATATTGCTCGATCTCATTGAGACGTCCGGTGAGCTCCGCGTATTTGAGTATGTGGAACGGCGTCACCCCGCGGCAGTCCTTCGCGCGCATCAGCGCCTCGTACGAGTATATCTCTCCCGTATCGGCACGCACAATAGGCTGAAAATGGTAGGTGAACAGGTTGCTGTCGATAAGCTCCTTCACCTTCTCAAGCTCCTCTTTCTCGGTGCCGGACAGGCTCATGCCGCCATTCTCCGTCGAGTGCTCACGACGATAGACGAGCTCCCCGAGAGCCGAGAGCAGCTTGTGCTTGAATGAAAGCTCCGCGTCGCACGCGTTTTCCGCGAGGATATCATTTTTCAGCGAATCAAGCGTTCTGAACTCCTCACGGCTGCTCACATCCGCTATCTTATCCATGTATTCGTCGAGCAGCTTCGCCATTCTCTCGTCCATTGTGCGCCCACCTTTCGTTCCGCAAGGATGTGGTAAAAAAAGTATTCCCGAAGCGCGCACGATACGCGCATAAGGAAAAAACTCCGATTCACATATACTGTTTAATTATACCATTTTTCACGGCGTATGTCAATTCCCGTCATCAATACCGCAGAGATACCTGCCATGAGGTCAGACCGGGCATATTTGTCAATGGAGCATCCTCGTTTTTTCCGTTCACTGCCCGTCGAGTGTCTGTGCGTTTGCACAAATTTGTATGTGCAATACGACGATTTTTCAAATCATCTGGTTATTCAGTTGACTAAATGTATATTTAGTGTTATACTATAATAGTATAAATCGAGAAATTTTATCCATCCGGAAACAAATCTGACCGTACAGCGTATCGGGATGTCCCGTCACACAATGCCACGGCTATATTGCCGAAGCGCTGTCCGCCGGATCCTCAGCACCGTTCCCGTGATCCGTTATAATTATACTGTCAGGAGAGAGATAAATGAACATCCGTCGTATAACAGTATGTCTGGTATTCGCACTTTTTGTGTTTTTCGGTTACCCGGGCCGATTGTCCGTTCCCGCTCATGCAGCGTCCGTCAACGGTATCAGTGTTTCGGACAAAGACCTTGAGCCCGATGAAGTTTTCAGCTTATCAATTAATATCCCCGCTCTTGCAAATGCGGACACAGCGACGCTGAAGATAGGATTTGACCCGGATACATTTGAGGTGACATCCGACGTCACTTCGTGGCAGTCATCGTTCGGTAACTGCATCGCGGTAAGCGACGCAGGAGTCATAGCTCTCTCTGCCGCAAACGACTCAAGCGTGATAGATCTTTCGCGCGGACTGACCCTGTCCGCTTCTCTTCGCGTCAAAAGCACCGCTGTGATCGGAGATCACGATATCATACTCGAGAAGAGCTCTCTCTCTGTCACCGACGGAGCCAATTCCACAGAACTGTGGACCCCCACCGCCACAGCAGTGACCGTTAAAGTGCGCGCAGCAGATACATATCCCAGAACTTACGGAGGGATAGACCTGTCAAAAAAAGAAGTCAGAGCAGGTGAGACTTTCACAGCGACCATTAATATACCCGTCTTTTCCGATTATGCCGACACCGCGACCCTGAAGGTCGAGTTTGACCGCACCGCCTTTGAAGTTACATCATGGGCCCCTGTGATCGCGGGTGGAGAGTATCATTCCGGAGAAGGCTTTTTCAGTGTCTCGGCTTCCAACGACACACCGGCGATAGATCTTACCAGAGGACTTACGCTGTCCGCGGAAATGAAGGCCAAATCCAGTGTTTCCACGGGAGATTCCCCGTTCACACTTACAAAGTCAAGCATCTCATTCGTTGGCACCGACGGCATCACAAGCGTTGAGATGTGGGCGCCCACCCGTACAACAGCCAATATCAAAGCTATCGGCACCACACCCACGCCCACACCCGTTGTCCCTGCAACAGGCGGCGGCATCACTGTTTCGGGATCATCGTTCAGACCGAACGAAGAGTTCACGGTCTCGGTCGTGATACCCAAAATGGTGAGTGCCGATACAATGACGATAAAGGTCGAATTCAACAGCAGCATATTTGAAGTCACCGAATGGGCTCCGAATGTCCCGGGCGGGGTTTCGGATAAAGGCAGCGGTTATTTCGCTCTTTCAGCGTCAAACGCCGAAAGATCTATCAGCCTTGACAGCGGGAAAACACTGACGGCAAAGCTGAAAGTAAAATCAAACGCAGCTGTAGGTAACTACTATTTCAGTCTGACCAAAAGCAGCATCTCTTATGTGGACGAGAGCGACGGATATACATATATCCAGTTGTGGGCTCCGAGCAGCAAGAGCGCGTCCGTAAGCGTATCTTCAAGCAGCAGTTATCCCGTAACGGGCGGCGGATTGAGCCTGTCGCGTTCAGAGATATACTCGGGAGACTCGTTTGTCGTTTACATAAACATTCCTGCCATAGATAAATATGCCGATATTTTATCGGTCAGATGTGAATATGACAGGAATTCGTTTGAACTGGTCTCGTGGTCTCCGACAATAACCGGAGGAACGTCTTCATACGGTCCCGGCTATTTCAGCTTATCCGCATCCAACAACCGTAATATCATCGATGTCGGCAGAGGTCTTACATTCGCAGCGACACTCCGCTCGCGATACGGGCTGAATACGGGAAGCTACCGCTTTGACATCACATACAGCAGTCTGACATATATCAAAGACAATAATCGTGAGCGGCAGGAGCTCTGGCAGCCCACAAACACTACCGCATATCTGCGGGTAATATACTATAACCCCGCCGTGACCAACAGCAGCAACAACAACAATTCTCCCGCCATAACAACATCTGATGCTGCGAACCAGAATACAAATGTCTATTTCGATGACCCGATCGATGAAGATGACACAGACAACGATGATATCGACGATGATACCACAAAGTCCGCGAACAAGATAACGCTTGAATCGAGGCTGTCAGATCTTGACAGCGGCTCAGTAAGGACATCAACAAAACGCAGATTCTTTTACAACGACACGTTCATTATTCTGCAGAATACCGATGAAGCTGATAAAATGGCAGTCAAGGCGCTGCGTGCGCTCGGTATGTCGGGACACGAATACTATGTGTTCGATATCAGCTTATATGATACCGCCACGGGACAGTATCTCCGCTCACTCAAAAACAACGGTTATGTGAAATTCACGCTGCCGCTCCCGAAAAAACTCCACCCGGTATCGAGTGCCATAGGTGTATATCATATCGAGAACGGCATCCCCGAATACGTCGACAGCAGCATAATCGTTGAAAACGGACAGGAATTCATCTGCTTCAAAGCATATTCGTTCTCGCCATATATGTTTGTCGATACCATAAATGGAAAAGACGCAACAATAACGGATACAGACGATCACACCTTACCGGATAACAACAACAGTTACGGCGGCGGCGGTGGCAGCGGCAGTTCCAACGGTTATTCAAATCCGGGCACCGGAGTAGCGGCTGCTGTCATCATTCCCGCGGCATTGACAGGCTGTCTCCTTCTCGGAAGAAAAAATAAACACCACAGAAAACGCACGAAAACAAAGATAGAATGAAAACACAGACTGTAAACCGCTCACCTTCCCTGCCCACTGTACCGCACGGTTTCATAGCAGTTTCACTGTTAGCAGCGGGTCTGTTCAACGAGTATCTTTCATGTGCGGCAGCCGCATTCCTGTGCGGATACCTGATATACACGATCCACAGGAACAGACAGATCATTTTCAGAGCAAGCACTGCAGGCATAGCGATACTGTCCGTTGAGGCATTTTACCTGTTGAGCTGTTTCTGGGCCGCAGACGCGGGCATGGCATTCATAGGAGCCGTAAGATTCCTGCCTGTACCGCTGTTCTCACTCGTGATGATGCAGTCGGATACTCCCGCAGAAACGTTCCTTGACATACTGCCGCCGACATCGTGCGCAATGACGGCAATATCGGGAATTGTAATGATATTCTCCCCGAGGAATGAGTTTTTCGCGCCGGCGGGGAGATTGTCGGGCTTTCTGCAATATTCGAACACCTTCGCACTGATACTGCTTGTTTCGGTGATAATAACCGTAACAAAAGAAAAGCTGTCAAAGCTTGATCATGTTTATATTCCGATATTTATGGCAGGCATCATACTGTCGGGAAGCAGAACGGTATTCATTCTCACGGTCCTGTCGGTCATAATACTGATATTTGCAGTCAGGAACAAACCGGCAAAAATCGTTCTCTTCTGCACAGCTGTGGTCGTTCTGATTTCAGCCCTGCTGTATGCAATAACAACGGGCGATCTTGGCAATATCGGTCGTTTCCTGTCAACTTCATTCAGCGAGAGCACATTTATCGGCCGACTGCTCTACTATGGTGACGCTTTTCCCGTTGTTCTGCGGCACCCGTTCGGCACAGGATATCTCGGCTACTTCTATCTGCAGCAGAGTATCCAGACCGGTATCTACTCGGTCAGATTTGTTCACAACGACTTTCTCCAGCTTGCGCTGGATGTCGGTTGGCTGCCGACAGTACTGCTGATAATTGCGGTCGCCAAGGCATTTTTCAGGAAAGGCGGATCACTTAAGAAACGTCTGCTGATTTTTGTGATCTCCGCTCACAGCTTCTTTGACGTTGATCTGCAATTCATTGCTGTATTCATTGTCTACATACTTCTGCTCGACATATCCGACGGTAAGGAGTATAAATTCAGACCGTCGTTTTCATCGGGAACCGCTCTGACACTGATTGGAGGCCTGTCACTGTATATGTCGATCCCGCTCGCTTACGCGGCATTCGGGAACTATAATACATCCCTGTCACTTTATCCATGGAATACCGAAGTCAGCACTGTCGTAATGGCAAACGAGATCGATACCGATAAAAGGGACAAGGAAGCAGACACCATCATCGCACAGAATAAGCACGTATCCGTCGCATACTCTGCCAAAGCTGCATGTGCCTTCTCAAAAGGTGATTTCGGGAATGTGATAAAATACAAAGACATCGCGATCGCGAACGCGCCGCTGGTCGGTGAAGAGTATGAGAACTATATAAGGTTCCTGCTGATAGGAGAGGAAATGTACCTTCAGGCAGGGGACGCATCAAGCGCAGAAATATGCGCAGGTAAGATACGCTCGGTGTTGTCGGAGTTTTACAGTATCGGCGACAAACTCAGCACGTTCGGGAAAATGATAACCGACCAGCCGAAAACCGAGCTGTCCGAAGATCTGTTGATATATCTTCATGAAAGAGGTATAGCATAAATCAAAGTAAACCGCTGCTTTCGCAGTTATTATTATCGGGAGGGATCAGCACAATGAAAATTAACAGGATCTTGGCAGGGACGCTTGCAGCATTCGTCGCTATGACTGCCCTTACAGCTCCGGATGGGCCTTCAGCCGTTTCGTCCGCCGCTTCGGATAATGTCGGAGAGACAGTAACGTACAGCTACACATCAGATCCTCCGGACGCAGCAAATTATTCAAAACCGGAGCTTGTAGGTGAGTATACGGACACAAACGGAATTAAGTACGCGCTTTACAGCGACAACACCGCGTCGTTAAAATCATACACAGGTCTTGGCACAACAGTTACTATTCCCCAAACAATTGAGTCGGGAGACAAAACTTACACAGTCACCGAAATATCCGGTCAAGCTTTTTCGGGAAACATAAACATCCGTAATGTTGTGCTTCCGCCAACAGTTGATTCTATCGGTATGCTTTCCTTCTCCGACTGCACAAATCTTGAAAGCATCACACTTTCTCAGGAACTGAAATCAATAGGGTCCTCGGCATTCAACAATTGCACAAGCCTCACATCCATTCAGTTCCCACCGGATCTTGAAAAACTGTATACCGGCGCTTTCTGTAATTGTACCGGTATCACAGCTGTTGATATCCCGGCTAAAGTGTCAAAGATTTATACCGACACGTTTAAAGGATGCTCCCGACTGGCAACGATAAACGTAGCAACCAGCAACACTGTATACCGATCGGATCAGGGCGTTCTGTATAGTAAAAATAATGAGCTTGTGTTTTACCCCGAAGGAAAAACAAGCACCGAATACACCGTTCTCTCGGGAACAACGATTATAGGAAACGAGGCTTTAGATAACAATCCGTATCTTGAGACCCTCGTCATCCCCGACAGTGTCACTGTCATAAGATCCAAATTCCACGACTGCGTTGATCTCAAAGATATACGGGTAGCGTCGGGAAACCCTGCTTTCACATCCGTTGACGGCGTTCTTTATTCAAAGGATATGACCCATCTCATACGCTATTCTCCCAGGAAAAGCGGCACGACCTTCACTATACCCGATACGGTCGTAACTGTCAGCGATTCCGCATTCAACGGATGCAATGATCTTGTCACCATTATTTTCCACAATAACGTCAGAACGATCTATGGCAGATCGTTCAAAGACTGTGAAAACCTGAAAAACATATCCTACCTGACCGACAGCGAGAGCACACCGGACATCAAGGACTGGGACGGCATTGAGACCTTTGGCAACCCAACTCATTCCGCCGATTTCATGAACTGCACCTCCCTCGAAAAGATAAGCATACCGAACGGTGTATCGCATATCCTGTACTCTGAATTCATGAACTGTTCAAGCCTCACTGACGTTACGCTCCCCGAAAGTGTTATCAGCATCGACAACGGAGACTACTCACCCTACAAAAAGACCTTTGAGGACTGCCCGATAAAGAAGACCATACACGGATATGACGGTTCGTACGCTCAGTATTACGCGGAGCTTAAAAACTTCAACTGGCATTCTCACGGTCAGGCTTCATATATCCCGATCCTGAGCAGCGCGCAGTATAATTCAGACGATCGCAGCGTCGATCTGTCATGGAACGGCGTGTTCGAAGTCGATTCATTCGACACCGAATATAAAGTCTATCGTACCGCTGCATCGGGCGGAACACCGGTCTATATAGGCACCGCAACAGGTAAAGTATCATCGTATGACGGCTTATGTTTTTGCAGGTTCAGCGATACAAGCTTTAGCTACAACAAAAAATACTATTACAGCGTGACCACGGTACTCAAAGACGGCAGCGAATCGGACTTCTCAAATGAGCTGAGCGTTGAATTGCCGCCAAGCGCGATCACTCCCGTTATCGTCGATATAGCCAAGAGCGGCAGCGAGGTCAGAGTATACTGGAAAGCGATCGACAATGCCAAAAGCTATAAGGTATATCGGTCACTGACCGAGAACGACCCTGTTCTGATCGGAAGTACGACCGCATCACCATACTCCGATAAGACATGGGAGCCGGGCAAAAAGTATTACTACTTCGTATCATCAGTAATGGAAGACGGTACCGAATCCGCCCTCTCAAAGCCGTTTTCCTTCACCACGCCGGCAAATTCCGACCCGATGACGGGCAAGCCGCAGATATCCACTATCTCACAAAACAACGGCGTTGTCTTCATCTCATTCAACAAAAATGTCCTGAACGCACAGGGAACCAATGTCTACCGCTCCGAGACCCTCACGGGAGAAAGAAAGCTGATCGATAATTCCTACCCGTACAGCATCTACGCGGACAAGACCGTTCAGCAGGGCAAGACGTACTTCTACTGGATAAGAGTCATCAAAGCCGACGGCACACTCACTGATTTCTCCGATGTCGCTCAGATAGCGGTTCAATCCGGCGGCACTACCGGAAACACGATCTCCGGCACTATCCCGAATTTCTCAAGCATCACGGGTGACGCGACCATTCAGCTCATCAACAGCCGCGGTACCGTAATGCAGACCACAGTCTCGACAGACGGCACATACACGTTCAACAACGTCACCGCCGGCGAGAATTACAAGCTTCACGTAACAATGCCGAAATGCGCACCGCGCGATTACAGCGTCAAAGGCTCGACTGCCGCAGTGACACAGAACGTCGAGGTCTTCAGATACGGCGACCCGGACGGTGACGGCGTGATCGGTGCACGTGACGCCACACAGATACTCTATTTCGAGGTCGGAAGGACCTGCTGTATGCGCGACAAAAACGGCGTCATAGATGAATACCGCGTATCCGTCGCACATGTTCTTCCAAATTCCGAGCTTTCCGCAAAGGACGCGACACAGATACTGCGTTACTGCGTCGGCAAGCATCCCACTATCTTTGATCATATAGCATAGATCCTGATACAAAACGAACCCCCCTGCCGGTCAAGGCAGGGGGGATCTTTTCTTTTCCCGCTGCATCATACGATGCAGCGGTCTTTTCTTTCGGTCATGCCGTTATGACTTTGCTATCGTCACATCGACAGTCTCAAAGTTCACCGGATAGTTCTTGTAGTTGAGGTTTACTCCGACGATGATCAGCTTGCGGCGTTTGGTGTTGTCATCACTCTTGACTGTGATGCTCTTGCCATAGGTCGGAAGCGTGAATACCTTCGTCATGATATCCGACTTCATTACTATCTCGTACTTGTTCGCATTCTGTCTGTCTGCGTTCGCGAGCCTGTTGAGCTCCGTGAACATCTTCTCGAAGCTTGTGAACGTGCCTACTTCGCTGTTGTTGACATTAAGCACGATAACATCGGGTATCTCGGCTCTTATCTCCCTGCCGTATGTCACAGCCGTGAGATCGTTGCCGTTCGCGTCCTTGTTCACTATCGTGATACCTTCCGCGATATCCGTGTTCGAGCCTGCTGTCAGCACCTTCGTGCCGCTTGCGAGCCTGTAGTCGGCGTTATTGACGGTTACATTGATCAGCTGTCCGTTGTCGGCAAGCTTCGTCACCGTAAGGTTCGGCAGCTTTGTTATCTTGCCGTCCTCTGTCTCCGCAAGGAGCACGATATCCGCGCCAAAATCATCTTTTCCGAGCGTGTTTATCGTCGCCGTCGCGGTCGGAGCAAGTACAAGTTTTGCGTCTTCAAGTCCGTAAACCGTCGTAACGCCCGTTATCGAGGTATTGACTTTATTTGTGCCATCTGCGACAAATATTTCCTTGAACATCGCGATCCTGTCGCACTCGGTACTGCGAATACTAAGTGCAGATGTCGCCGTACCGGTCAGTGTGCCGAACTTGATGTCGTTGTTATTTATACGCAGTGTTTCGCCCGCACCCACCGTCAGATTGATTGTGGTTTTATCCTTGTTACACTTTACTTTAACAAGATCAACACGTTTCGAGCCTTTTATCTCAAATGTCGGCACCTGCGCGTCGCCCTTGCTGTTGAGCGGTATGAGCTCAACGTTACTGAGAATGAAATCATATCTCGGAGCGAGAGAGGTAATGTTATGGAGTGTAAGAGTGTAATTGCCATTTATGCTGAGCGTGCCTTCGTTTCCGATGTTGGTCGGAAGCGTGAATACCTTCGCGTCAACGTTCTCGTTGAGCTTGATCTCATTAATCTTGTTAGCTACAGTATTTGCGAACGCCTTCTCGAAGCTCGGGAAAGGTGTTCCGGCACCGTTGTTCACCGAAAGCGTCAGCGCACCCGCGTACTCCGCACGCACCTCACAGGTGCTGCCGCTGCCGTACGCGTATGCGTTCAGAGTCTTGCCTGTTTCAGCATCGGTCGTGGTCTTGTTGCCTATCGTGATACGATCTGTGTAGTCCTTGTCATTTGCATCCTTGGTCTCGAACGCCTTGACTGTACCGCTGAACGTGAACAGCTTCGTGCCGCTCGGTACCGCTATCACCGCGTTATCGGCTGCGCTCTTGACGGTTACATTGATCGGCTGTCCGTTGTCGGCAAGCTTCGTCACCGTAAGGTTCGGCAGCTTTGTAATCTTGCCGTCCTCTGTCTCCGCAAGGAGCACGATATTCGCGCCAATGTCAGTACCACCACTAGACTTTCCGCCGAGCTGTGTTATCGTCGCCGTCGCGGTCGGAGCAAGTACAAGTGTTGCGTCTTCAGGTCCGTAAACCGTCGTAACGCCCGTTATCGAGGTATTGACTTTATTTGTTCCATTTAAGACATGTATTTCCTTGAACGTCGCGATCCTGTCGCACTCGGTACTGCGAATATAAAGTGCAGATGTCGCCGTACCGGTCAATGTGCCGAACTTGCTGTCGTTGTCATATATACGCAGTGTTCCGCCCGCGCCCACCGTCAGATTGATTGTGGTCTTATCCTTGTCACACGTTACCTTATTAAGTTCAACATCCTTCGAACCGCTTATCGTGAATGTCGGTACCTGCGCGTCGCCCTTGCTGTTGAGCGGTGTGAGCTCGACACTATTGAGTTCAAAGGTATACTTCGGCGCAAGGCTCGTTATACCGTGAAGTGTCAGCTTGTGCTTCTCTAAACCGCCGTAAATAATGAGACTGCCGTTTCCGATGTTGGTCGGAAGCGTGAATACCTTCGCGTCAACGTCCTCGTTGAGAGTGATACCATTATTCATGCCGGGGACAACATGCGCGAACGCCTTCTCAAAGCTCGGGAAGGGACCTCCGCCCTCTACAAGATTGCGCGTAATGGGGTCAAGTACCGCGAGCTCCAGCGCACCCTCGTACTCCGCGCGCACCTCACAGGTGCTGCCGCTGCCGTACGCGTACGCGTTCAGAGTCTTGCCTGTTTCAGCATTGGTCGTGGTCTTGTTGCCTATCGTGATAAGGGCTGTGTAGTTCGCGTCATCGAACGCCTTGACTGTGCCGCTGAACGTGAACAGCTTCGTGCCGCTTGCTAAAGCCATCGCAATACCGGTGTTCACGTTCATGTTCTTATCCATGACGGTTATCGTCGATTCGGCAGCGTGTAACTTCGATACCGTGAGATTCGGCAGCTTTGTTATCTTGCCTTCCTCTGTCTCCGCAAGGAGCACGATATTCGCGCCAAAATCATCTGTTCCGAGCGTGTTTATCGTCGCCGTCGCGGTCGGAGCAAGTACAAGTTTTGCGCCTTCTCCTCCGAAAACACTTGTAACACCTGTTATCGAGGTATTGACTTTATTTGTGCCATCTGCGACATATATTTCCTTGAACGTCGCGATCCTGTCGCACTCGGTATTGATAATATGAAGTGCAGATGTCGCCGTACCGGTCAGTGTGCCGAGCTTGCTGTCGCATGTGGAAACATACAATTTGCTGCTCGCACCTGCTGACGCATTTATGGTGGTTTTATCCTTGTTACACTTTACATTAACAAGATCAACACTTTTCGAGCCTTTTATCTCAAATGTCGGTACCTGCGCATCGCCCTTGCTGTTGAGCGGTATGAGCTCGATCGTATCGAGTGTAAAGTCATACCTCGGCGCAAGACTCGTTATACCGTGCAGCGTGAGAGTTTTGCCACTGGTACTACATACCACGAGCGCACCTTCTGTTCCGAGATTTGTCGGAAGCGTGAATACCTTCGCGTCAACGTTCTCGTTGAGCGTGATAATATTATCCATGCCGGCTACCGTATGCGCGAACGCCTTCTCAAAGCTCGGGAAGTAATCGGTATAAGTTCCCGCTACAAGCTTCAGCGCACCCGTGTACTCCGCGCGCACCTCACAGGTGCTGCCGCTGCCGTACGCGTACGCGTTCAGAGTCTTGCCTGTTACTTCATCGGTCGTGGTCTTGTTGGTTATCGTGAGTTTGTCTGTGCAGTCCTTACCATTGGCATCCTTAGTCTCGAACGCCTTGACTGTGCCGCTGAACGTGAACAGCTTCGTGCCGCTCGGTATTGCTATCGGGTCACCGCTCGGAGCCGTGCTGTCCTTTACGGTTATCGTCGAATCGGCAGCGTTTAACTTCGATACCGTGAGATTCGGGAGCTTTGTTATCTTGCCTTCCTCTGTCTCCGCAAGGAGCACGATATTCGCGCCGAAGGCTGCTTCGCCTTCAGCCAATCCGCCAAGCTGTGTTATCGTTGCTGTAGCCGTAGTGGGAAGTACAAGCGCACCATTTGACATAAGCTCGCCTACACCCGTGATCGAGCTGTTGACTGTTACCGAAGGAACGAACGCAACCGTCTTGAAATTCGTGATCTTGTCGATCGTTCCGGCGGAACCCGACAAAACACCCAGTGTTGATGTGTTCGTACCCGAAATAGTGCCTATCTTGCACTCGTTGAAATCATGGATACCTATAATACCATTCGCTGCAGCGGTAAGATTGATCGTCGTTTCGTCGCTGCACTTTACTTTGTAGAAGCCTATATCCTTTGACGCAGCGCCGGTTATCGTGAATGTCGGTACCTGCGCGTCGCCCTTGCTGTTGCGCGGTATGAGCTCGATCGTATCGAATGTAAATTCATACCTCGGCGCAAGGCTCGTTATACCGTGAAGTGTCAGCTTGTGTCTCTCTGAACCGCTTGTACCTGTGCCGCATATAAAGAGGCTGCCGTTACCGATGTTTGTCGGAAGCGTGAATACCTTCGCGTCAATGTTCTCCTCCAGACGGATCACATTATTCTTGCCGGGGACAACATGCGCGAACGCCTTCTCAAAGCTCGGGAAGTAACCTCCGCCATCTACAGGATCGTACGTATCGGGGTCAGATACCTCAAGCGTCAGCGCACCCGCGTACTCCGCGCGCACCTCACAGGTGCTGCCACTGCCGTACGCGTACGCGTTCAGAGTCTTGCTTGTTTCAGCATTGGTCGTGGTCTTGTTGGTTATCGTGAGTTTGTCTGTGCAGTCCTTACCATTGGCA
>CAMVDP010000014.1 GCA_947166275.1 uncultured Clostridia bacterium | reverse complement strand
TTTTTCTTCCCATAAAAATCAGCCTCCTGTGTTTTTTATTATACCACAGTTGGCTAAGTTTTTACAGACTTTTTTTCATAGGGTCTCCAATGAATCATGTTTCTGTTTGTATTAAGAAGTCTGCCTTAATACAATCGGGCGGATATCAAACACTTTTACTTTTAGAAGATTATTATCTTTGGCTTCATATGATTGTCGCTGGATGTAAATTTGCAAATATTAATGAATCCCTCGTATACTGTTTTCTGATGAAATATTAAGTTTGTTATTCTTTAGAGGAGCATTTAATACTAATTCTTTGACTACAACAAGTTCTTCTTTTCAAATGTATGCATTGGGCATAATTGCAATTTGCTTAAGAGAAGTATTTGTAAGATATTATTATATTTTTTCAGATACAAAGAGTGTAATTTTTTACATTTTTTTATCAGTCTCAATTAATATATGTTTAAATTTTATACTAATTCAGTATTATCAACAATCAGGGTTGGCTCTAGCAACAAGCCTATCAGCAATTATAGTCTTACCGCTTTGGATAAATGGACTGGTAAAAAAAAAGGTATTAGAATGGAGAAACTTTTTATTAATTATTATTCGCTTCGTGATATACACTACCCCAGCAGTTATAGGCATGTTTGTATTTAAATATTATTTTTACTTTCCGGAAAATACACTATCTCAAATCGCATATTTCTTATTGTTGTTTTTGTTCATGGTGATATTGTATTTACCTGCGTTTTTTCACGTATTAAAAAAGAGAGGGAAAAAGGAAAAATGAAAATCGCAGCCATTATACCTGCCAGAGCAGGATCCAGAGGTATACCAAATAAAAATATTAGAATTATTGATGATCATCCTCTGATTTACTATGCTATTAATAATGCAATCAAATCCCAATATATTACAGATGTGATTGTTTCTACAGACTCTCCTGAAGTTCGTATTATTGCTCAACAAATGGGGGTGTCAGTTCATTGGCGTGATGAGGCGCTTTGTGGTGACAATGTAACATTGGATGCCGTTATAGCTGATGCTGTACCTCAAATGACAACTTGGGATTATATAATTACCATGCAACCTACATCGCCAACATTAAAAGTAACAACTCTTGATTTGGCTATTAAATTTGCTATTGATAATGATTTAGACACCGTTATTTCAGCCTTTAATGCGCCCCGTCTTTCATGGGGGGTGAGAGATGGAAAAAAAGTACCAAACTATACAGAAAGACTGAATCGTCAATATCTTCCTCCTTGCTATATGGAAACAGGTGCGTTTGTCATTTCTAAATCCTGTGTGGTAACTCCTAAAACTAGGATTGGTAAAAAAGTGGATATCTTTGAGGTTCCTGAAGATGAGTCTCAAGATGTGGATACATTTGATGATCTTCGCTCCGTTGCTGTGGCTTTGTCACATCAAAAAGTAGGTATCTACGTGAACGGAAATAATAAACGCGGGATTGGACATATTTATAGAGCACTTGAAATTGCTGATGAGTTTTATGTGAAACCTGATATTTATTATGATATTAATCAGACAGATCCTAGTGTTTTTGGCAATACTAAACATACATTGATACCTGTTAACGGAATAGCTGAATTGTATCAGGTTTGCAAAAAACAACAATACACAGTTTTCATTAATGATATCCTTACAACATCAATAGATTATATGATAGGGCTAAAATCGGTAATGCCAAATGCGAAAATTGTTAATTTTGAAGATGATGGTGAGGGAATATTAAAGGCTGATCTTGTATTTAACGCGCTTTTCCATGATGAAACACTTCCGCATGTTAAGTCAGGAGAGAAATACTATATAAGTGCTAAAACATTTATGTTTTATGAGCCAATTAAAATTAAAGATGCCGTACATCGTGTATTTATATCTTTCGGAGGTGCTGATCCGCAGAATTATTCTGACAGGCTTCTGAATATGATATGTAAGCCTGGTTATAGAAATTATGAATTTGTTGTCGTACTTGGCAGAGCTAAATATAATGTTGAAAAATTAATGGAATATAACAAATATGATAATATTCAAGTACTTTTTGATGTGTCAAACATGCCGGAAATTATGACAAGTTGTGACATTGGAATAACTTCGCGAGGCCGTACTGGATACGAACTCGCCCTTCTTGGAATTCCTTCAATTGCAATGGCTCAAAACAAAAGGGAAGAAAAACATGGATTTGTATGCAATGAAAATGGTTTTTCATACATTGGATTAAACCCGGCTGATGAAATTATTGAGTCTAATTTACAAATGTATTTGAAATTGAGTAAAGAGAGTCGCCAGAAATTTCAAGATATGTTGTTAAGTCACGATCTTCGCGGTGGGCGAAAAAGGGTAATGAGTTTAATTAATGAACTATAAGGAGAAATACATAAAATGAGAAACTCAAAGCCATACTTGATTGCCGAAATGGGTGTAAACTTTTATGATACAGCTAGGGCGCTAAACATAAAACCGATTGAAGCCGCAAAAATGTATATAGATTCAGCGGCTGACGCAGGTATTGATTGTGCAAAATTTCAATCATATAAAGCCGGAACTATTGTTTCTAAAAACTCTCCTGCTTATTGGGATATAACCAAAGAACCAACAAAAACTCAGTACGAGCTTTTCTTAAAACACGATAGTTTTGGCGAAGCTGAATATCAAGAATTATGTGATTATACACACTCCAAAGGAATGGATTATACCTCTACTCCGTTTGATTACGCTTCTGCTGACTATCTACAAAAAATGATCGATTTTTATAAAATTAGTTCTTCTGATATTTCAAACATTCCATTTATACGCCATATTGGAGCAAAGAATAAACCCGTAGTGCTTTCGGTAGGTGCGTCTTATTTGTCTGAAGTCGATGAGGCTATACGCGTATTAACAGAATCTGGTTGTAAGGATATTACAATTCTTCATTGTGTGTTGTCTTATCCCACAGCCCCTCAAAATGCAAATTTACGTATTATTGAAACACTGAAGAAGGATTTTCCGAAGATTAAAGTAGGGTTCAGCGATCATGTAGCTCCTGATGATACGATGATGACTCTTGCTACTGC
This sequence comes from uncultured Clostridia bacterium, assembly GCA_947166275.1. GTDB lineage: Bacteria > Bacillota > Clostridia > Oscillospirales > Ruminococcaceae > Ruminiclostridium_E. Next base: position 48,451 of record CAMVDP010000014.1, on the reverse strand, counting down.
GTATTTACTTGGGGCAGAAGTAATTGAAAAACATTTTACACTTGATAAGACTTTGCCAGGTAATGATCATTATCATGCAGGAGATCCTGGAGATTTTAAAAAGGCTATTGCCAATTTCAGATGGATTGATACAGTACTCGGCTCGGGAGAAAAAACGGTTCTTGACTGTGAATTAACTCCTCGTAGAGAGGCAAGACGGTCACTTGTGCTTACACGCGATATGAAATCCGGTGAGATAATCAATAAAGATGATATTATGCCGAAACGCCCTGGAACTGGTATTTCTCCTGAATATACGAATATTATAGTTGGAAGAAAAGTGAAAAAAGATTTAAAAGAGGACACCATTCTTATGTGGGATATGGTTTGATTTATTAAGAATAAACCGCGGAGATATTTGATCTCTGCGGTTTTCTTGGTATGAAGGTATCCGCTCAATTATTCTGTGCCCATTAAAGAAAAATCGCCCGCGTTTAAATAGTCTCTCCTCAAAAAGATATTAACGGTTTGAGACATATCCGTTTTCACGATCTCCGTCATAGCTGTCTCAGCCTGCTTGCAAATGACAGTACGATACGGAGCGCGTTGCCCTCGGTGATGTTCGTGTATGTTTTCAGCGGCAGAAAATCTATATCCTTATGCACGATCTTCTGCGTTTCCTGTATCATCTGATGTTCCGCTATCCACAGCGCCGTCTTTGCGACTGTCGCTGCGAGGTCGTTTATCTCGATACCGTAGAACTGTCCGATGCCGACCTTAATTATATCTCCCGTGTCGAGCATGATCTGTCCGTAGAAAAGGCTCTCCAAAGCCTTGTTTTCGAGCTTACGGAGCGACAGGAATGTTTCCGTGAGGAAGTTACCGGAGCCGCAGGCAGGGTCAAGGAATGTCAGACTTGCGAGCTTGTCCGTGAACTCACCGATATCATGACAATCCCCACAATTAACTACAGGACGCAGTTAATTGTGGGGATAATCTGATTACTGATTGATCTTGAACCTTGCCACCTGATCCTTGAGGAGCCTGGACTGACCGGAGAGCTCTTCGCATGAAGCTGCGGTTTCCTCTGCAGTAGCGGAGTTCGTCTGGATGACCTGCGAGATCTGCTCGATGCCGGATGTGATCTGCTTGATAGAATCGTTCTGTTCCGCGCTTGCTGCGGCAATATCGGAGATGAGCGATGCGGTCTGTGAGGACATTCCCTTGACCTGCTTCATCGACTCGGCCGTGGTGGTAGCTATCTTGCTTCCTTTATCGACAGCTTCTATTGATGCCGTTATGAGAGAAGATGTGCTCTTTGCTGCCTCTGCGGACTTGTTTGCGAGATTGCGGACTTCATCTGCAACTACCGCAAAGCCCTTGCCCGCATCGCCTGCACGTGCAGCTTCAACAGCCGCATTGAGCGCAAGGATATTTGTCTGGAACGAAATATCCTCGATCGTCTTGATGATCTTTTCGATCTCTTTCGACGTATCGCTGATCTCGTTCATAGCCGAAACCATGTTCTGGATCTCTGTATCCTGTTCGTTTACCTTTTCCTGTGTCTGTTTTGAGAGGTTACCAGCTTGAGCCGCATTCTGAGCAGTATTTGCGATCTGGGTGGATACTTCTGCGATAGTTGCGGAGATCTCTTCGATAGCGGAGGCCTGACGTGTGGTACCGTCGGCAAGGGACTGAGAACCCTCTGCCATCTGGCTGGAGCCCGAGAGTACTTCATCCGAAGACGTGTTCATGTTGCTGAGTGTTGCTCCGAGATCGTCTTCGATCTTGAGTATGTTCTTTTCGATATCCTCGAAGTCGCCGGGGTAATTTACACTTGGAGTCTCGGTGAAGTCGCCGTCAGCCATGGCAGCAAGTATGCGCGACGAGTCGCTGATGACCCCGCTCATACCTTCCTTTGCTCTCTTTAGCACATTAACAAAGTTTCCGACTTCATCCTGTGCGAAATTGAAGTTAACGTTGGTAGTTGAGAGCTGACCGTCAAGCATCTCGTTCGCATAAGCTTCCGCGTGCTTGAGCGGAACGGAAACTCTCTTGCGGCAGAAGATAAATACGAACACTCCGATGCCGAGTGCGCCTATAACGCCGATGATAATTGCGATAGCCGTAACAACGCCGAACTTATTGTCCGCATCACGAGCGTCCGCGCCTGCCCAGTAAGCGCCGATTATCTTTCCGTCATAATCCTTCATCGTCTGATAGGATACATAATAATGCCTGTCAACGACATCGTGCTGTCCGAGATATGTACCTTCCTTCTGGAGCACAGCTTCCTGTACATCCGCGTTGAGGTCCGTGCCGGTAGCGCGTTCGCCGTTGTCACGCTTGAGCGTAGTTGCAAAGCGTATATCCCAGTTCCATACGGTCGCGTCGCAGTTGGATATCTTCATGACTTCATCGAGCCATTTGTCGGATCTCATATTCATACCGAGGCAAAGCATGAATTCCTGACCGTCCTGATCTTTTACATACGAAGCAAACATTGCCACAAGCTCGCCGTCTGTTCTCGAAATGCCCTTGATAGTCCTTCCGCTGTACATCGGAGAGTAGTCAAAGGATTTGAGCGGATAATTTGTACTTGTGTAGATTATCTTGCCGTGTCTGTCTCCGACTACCATATAATATTCATCGCCGGGGAGCTTCCTGCTCATATAATCTTTCAGAATAGCTTCGTTTGCTGCTTCGGCGGCATCGCGGAAATCTCCGTCTTCCTTCATCATGGAATAAGCGTCTTCAAGATTTCCGAGAACGGTTTCTACCTTGTCTTCAAGTACCTGCATACCTACAACGGCTCTTTCGAGCATGATGCTGTCGTTGTAGCTTCTGAACTGAATGATAGTTACAACAAGCATGACTGCAACAAAAACAGCTATACTGATCCCGACTATCACGACTATTTGAGTACCAAGTTTTTTGAACATTTTCTTTTCCTCCGTGATAAGATTGAACGTCTTGATATCATAAAATGATATAACTAAACAATTATATTATATATGAACTAAATAAAATTGTCAATGATTTTTTCGTTCGTGATTAAAATTGGCATGTGTGACGCAATTTTGTTGAGAATTATTAAAGAAAGGCTTTTCCGGGTGTAAACAAAACGCTGTATCCCTTTGTAGTAAGACTGGGTTTTTATACAAAAACAGAAAAACTAATCCGGAATGAATATATTACGGAACTCAAATGCCCCCCATTTATAAATAGATAGCCGTACAGCTTTGTGATCAGATACTCGCCGGAAAGCTGAAAGCGGGTGAAGCTCTCCCGCAGATAGCACCGAGCATAATGACAACACCGAACGGCAGCGTTCTGCCGTATTTCGTCGTCGGTACCAAAGGAAAGATTTAACGGTTGCAGGTCAGTAAATAGCAATAACGAAGTTTATGTCCGAAATGTCTGACCGGAAGAGTGAGCTGATGGTGCAAAGTATGATGTTCCTGTAATATCCGATTTACATGCTTTACAGAAAAAGCATAAAGGATGTATCTACAGCAGATGATAACGGCGTAACGATTATATTATAGTCAAACTAATCGGCTGTGTCAATGGCTTGAAATGCGTGAGAAAAATATCATTTAATGAATGATTTTAGTTTTCAAGACCGGCTTTTTTCCAGTCGTCAAGGAAACGTTGTATTCCTATATCGGTAAGAGGATGCTTGATCATCTGCCTTATAACGGACATTGGTACTGTAGCTATATCACAGCCTGCAAGAGCCGCCTGTGTAACATGTATGGGATTTCTTATAGAGGCGGCAATGATCTCGGTCTTGATGTCCTGTACTCTGAATATTCCGGAGATTTCCTCGATAAGTTCCATTCCGGTCATTCCGACATCATCGAGGCGACCGAGGAAAGGCGAAACATAAGTCGCTCCCGCATTAGCGGCGAGAAGAGCCTGAGCCGCCGAAAAGATAAGCGTAACATTTGTTTTGATACCGCGCTTTGTGAGTTCCTTACAGGCGATAAGACCGTTCTTGCACATTGGCAGCTTGATAACGATGTTTTTATGTATTTTTGAGAGCGGAATAGCTTCCTCAACCATTTTGTCGGCTTCAAGGGAGATAACTTCGGCGGAGATCGGACCGTCAACGATTTCGGTTATCTCTTTTACCACTTCCTCAAAAACTCTGCCTTCGCGAGCAATGAGCGACGGATTTGTAGTGACTCCGCAGATCACTCCCATTCTTTCAGCTTCACGGATCTCGTTGGTGTTTGCTGTGTCGATAAATAATTTCATAATTGTATTTCCTTTCGTACTATTAGATTTTTTTAACGCACAAAGATCTATGTGCGCTCAATTCTTTCTTCTTGCTTTCATCTGTATCTTGTTGCCATACATTTCTGTATCTGCACGGTCAAAAACATCTCTCACGCATTTGTCGGTTCCCGCTCTGTAAACAGAACATCCCGCAGCTGCGGACGGATATATCCAATATCCAAGGGCACTTTCGGACATTATCAGATTTCTGAAATTCGCAGTGAGCGTAAGAGCGTTTCGTGAAGATTCTCCTTCTAAAATGACTGCAAATTCGTCACCGCCGATACGGTAAGATGTTGCCGGGTCAAAAAAACTGTCTATAATGTCTGCCAGCTTTTTGATCATTATATCGCCATGATTGTGACCGTATTCGTCGTTTATCCTTTTCAGGTAATTGAGGTCGATTACTATTATCGCAAATTTTGCACAGCCTTTTTCTATGCTTTCATCAAGCCTTGATACAGCTTCATAATAAGACATCTTATTATAAAGACCGGTCATAGCATCTTTGCGCGCAAGTTCGCTGAATTTTTCGGCTCTTTCATTAGCTGTCATAAGCTCGCCGGATATAGTCATGATCCTGTCGATATGCTTTTGCAGCTCGGATATCATGGAAGCCGTCTGCTGTGAAAGTATCGCTATCTCGTCATTGCCCCTGAATTCGCTGCGTATGCGTCCGGCAATATCGTCATCCTTTATGCGGGTGTATTCCTCAATACTTTCCGATAAATGCCGCAGTCTGGAAAAATAATTTCTGTTGATGTAACGCATTGTTACGTATCCGTTCAGCAAGATGATGATACCGCACTGATTGCAGTAGTTGAATAATTTTTGATAATTTTGAAGGTCAGCCTCACTATCATGTACAAAAAAGAAAAATCTATCCAGCAGATTCTCGCCAATGAGGATCAGTTCTTCATTATCCTTAAGAAGTGAAATAACAGTTTCTGCACAATAAACAGCGCTGCCTATGAAGTCATATCCCAAAGCGTATTTTTCCTGTATGGCAAGTAATTTATCATTATCGTATTTAATATAGATCTGAGACCTGTCTTCCATGCTCTCCCCCCTGAATATGTTTGGTAAACAAAAGTTGTATGCTCAAACCTCAGCTTATCACAACCGCCTGTAACGTTATATCAACGGGCTGCATATCAATTCAGAATTTAATGAGTTCAGAGGATTTTGGGGTAAAAAAAAAGCCCGGACGGCTTTCAGCCACCCGGAAGTACAGAAAAATGTGTTCAAGACTTAAGGCGTATCATATATAATCTATATGATATATAGATTATAATACAGATGTCGGAGAAATCAGAGTCCCGATGTAGAACATTGATTGCGCAGTTCTGATTATAGACGATTAGTTTTCTCTGATTTCACCGAGTTGCCCCCCAAAAATCCCCCCAAATAGTTGTTTTTGGCTTTGAATTTTAATTTGCCAATAAAACGAAAAAACCGCTCAACCCTATTGGTCAAGCGGTTTGTTTTGGTTGCGGAGATAGGACTTGAACCTACGACCTTCGGGTTATGAGAGCGTTTTTCTTCTTTTTGATATTTTTCGTAATTATTCGGAAACAGCTTTATAATGCGGTTTTGTGCGATTGAGCTATTTGTATCTTTTTCAAAAAATATGCCGTTTTTCGTAACATTTTGCGACAAAAATGCGACAAATTTGCAACAAAATATTGACTGCAAATCCGCATGGTTGAGCGATTTTCAAAAATGACTTGCGACAAATTATATAACTATGACGTAAATAACGCAAAGATACTTTCGACAAGTCTGTCCAAAGTACTTTGCGCCCTGCGGGAAAACCCGACAAATCCTACGCCCCCATTTTGGCAAATGTGCGCCTTGCGTTTTTATCGCGTTTATGATATCGACGATAACAATACAAGCGGCACTTGTTCCGAATGTCGGAAATAGTGCCGCTTGCGTTTATGTTGTCTGTGATGCGCTGTACCGCATTTTAAATCTCGGCAATATAGAGTTTGATGTTTAACGCACGAACGTTGCTAAAATCGCCGTTTTTCTGCCTTCTCGACAAGCTGTTCAACGATAGAACCGGAGCGCAAGCATTCAGCCGCGCCGACTGTGCGATATGGATTTCCATAGAACAGAGTTCGGAGCTTTCCACTTTGTTTCAGTCTGGTGAGAGCGGAACGTTTCAACGATCTTACATATTGATGAGATACACCCATGCACGCCCCTGCCGCTTCGTTCGTCTGTCCTTCATAGAATGAATGCTCGATTGCTTCAAGCTCTCGCGGATAAGCACACAATTCTTCCCGGACTGTTTCGCGGACAGCTCTGTTATAATCGTCGCTGTCTATTCTGTCAAGCGGCACTTGTGCGCTCTCATCGGGGATAAGCTGCAAGCGTTCAACCGTATCGCCGTTATACGGTTCATCAAGCGACACGGCAATATCAAGCGGGTCTTTCCGTCTTGTGCGTATTCCTGCAAGTGCAGCCGCATGATTCTTGAAAGGGAATCCACAAAAAGAAATGAAATGAAGGTTTTCTTGTTCCGGGCTTCTATGGTTAAATGCTTTGATGCTGTCAAGCATAGCAAAATAACATTCCTGTCGTATATCGTCAAGCGTTACGCCGCGCCTGATACATTGTTCCTTGTGTGCTTGGTAGAATTGCCATGAAGCTTTGCAATAGAACGGGAAAAGGTTATCCCATAGCTGCCGTACTGCATCAGAATTGTCCGTCGCATTCCTCGCAAGATATTCGTTCGTCATTTTCACCTGTTCTACGCGGGCAAAAGATTATTTGCACCGGGTCAGCGGCTTCCGTTTTCGTTTCCAATGCACGGACACGCGCTTCAAGCAACCGCAATTCAAGCTGTTCGCGTTCGTTGTCCGCTTCATGTAGATACTTTTCGACCTTCTCAACGGCTTTCATATCACCTGAAAGTGCCGCTTCGACAATGCCTAATGCTATTAACGCCGATGTTGTCGAATCTTCATCACAAATACCGTATTTCGCAAGTGCTGCACGTGCAGCATCAGGAGCAGGATTCCGGCATATAGCACGGGCATATTCGCGTATCTGTTTTGTACGATGCCGTTTAGGAGATTTTGCCGCGTTTTTTGCGTTTTCCTTGCGCTTTTCAGGTGTCAGGCTCTCGTTGTACTCGTTAATTCTTCCCTTTCCACCGGGCATGATCTCACCCCCTTCCCTTCGAATAAATCAAGCCATGCATCAAGTTCCATAGTTACAAGCCATGGTTCACGATTTCGACGGTGCATGAGTACGGGAACGCCGTCCATGAATTTTTGTGAATCTCGAATAGATTGCTGCATAGCTGCTGAAACGTTCAAACGCTCAACACGTTTAACTTCGACGTGAACACCGGGCAGCCCGTAAATATCAGGTATTGTTCCATAAGTCTGTGAACCCCCGCGCTCGACATTATATCCGCGCTGTCGGAGAACGGAACAAAGTTCACGTTCCCCCGATGCCCCTTTGCGTTGTGATGATAAGCCCATAGCTGCACCTCTTAATCCGGCAATGATTTGTATTTACGCTTGTTGTGTTCTGCTATCTCGCTCTTGTTATACGCTGGGGTCTTGTCTGATGTTGTGATCTGACTGTTGTCTTCGTAATCAACCCAATTATCAAAGAGCGGTTCCCAAACAAGAACAGGTGAACCGTTTGCTTTCCACCCACGCGCTGCATAATAATTATAAAAGCGTTCGCAATTTTTTGCCTGTCCTGTTTCCTTGGCATATTTCTTGACTTCTTCAACGCTGTGGGGAATATGTGTGTGTTCCCCGACAGGAATAGAATCAGAAACACTATCAGGAACAGGAGCATTATCAGGAACAGGAGCAGGAACAAATACAGTATCAGCTTCGTTTGCTTGGCTTTGGTGAGCAAAGCTTTCGTTTGCTTGGCTTTGCTTTCTTGGAGCTTGACCGCCTTTTCTTCCTGCTACCCTTCGCTGTTCTTTCATCTGGTTATATTTGACCGCGTTTCGGTCAAGCGTTTTTCTGATAGTAGAGAACAGAATTTTAAGCGAAAGATCGTCGGTGTCCGCGTTTTCGCCTTTGGCGTACATGAATATCATATCCAACAGTTGACCGCGCTGTTCAATTGTTAAGAGCTTGATCTCCTCGTACATATCGGTATACAGTACAAAGCTGTCTATCATAACATCACCGCCCCAAAACCCGGATTCCGTGAACGCTGTCCGGTTCTGGTGGTCTGTCGGTCAACCGTGCCGATGATAAATAGGATTCCAGCCCCGCCGCGTTTACAAGTATTTTCCCCTGTCCTATGCGGATAGCAGGTATTTCCCCGTTGAGAGCAAGCAGCCGAACGGCATAGTAAGAGAGCCCGTACTTTTCAGCCGCCGCCCGGAGCGGCATCATCAGGTTTGACCGCTCTACTTCGGTTTCCGGATAGTCGGTTTCTTTGAACGCTGCTACAAGCTTGTCGCTTTTCATCATATTTTATATCCTTTCAATATTGACAAGCCCGGTCATTTGTGATATTATATACACATAGACAGGCTTGACCTGTTTGTTCATATTATCCGACGGTTTAATCACGCTCCGTCGGATTTTTCTTTTTTCTCTGCAAGCATCTTTTCCGCGCACTTCTTCGACCAAAACCGGGCGTTATACTCCTTCACCTTTTCCCGATTCTTTGCGCGCCATTCTCGCTGGTACGCGCGCCGTGCTGCCGTCATCTGCTCGACTGTAAAAATGTTTTCGCTCATATCTTCACCGCCTTCAATTATGTTTGATTTTTGCTTGACAAACTCAAACAAACGTGATATAATAAGTAAAAAGGAAAGAAAAGGTTTTGTTTTTTCCTTTTCGCTTACTCCATTGTATCATGAAAACTTGTAGTAGTCAAGCATATTTTTTTGAAATACATAAATATCAAGTTAGCTTTAACAGGACGGTGAATCTAAATGACAACATCAAGCGCGCTTGAAACAGCAAAGAAGAAGGAACACGTTTTTTTCGATATCTTTCGCAAACTTGTCGGAGATGCAAATAATACGGAGATCGCTAAAAAGATAGGCGTATCAGGTCAGACGGTTTCCAATTGGCTTTCACAAAAATTCATTCCCGATATCATCGCATTAGAAAAAATAGCAAACGCCTATCACGTATCATGTGATTACCTTCTCGGACGTACTCCGATAAAGTCTATTGAGCCGGACGTACAGCAAGCGGCTTCATACACGGGTTTGACCGAAAAGGCAATTGAGAACCTGCATAAGGCAGCCGATGAATGGAGAGCAAAGGCAGCGATAAGCTGTTTACTTGAAGATGACGAAAAACTCCATATATTTGAAAACATCTCTATCATTCTGTTTGAGGATTTCGAAACAAACGACTATGAGAAACATTTATATCCTGATTCCGATTGCTTTGATAAAATCCGTCTGAAAAGTACGATCACCAACACGGTAACGACATTCGACCCGGCTTTGATAATAGATTCTGAATGCTATTATGTTATCGGATATCTAAAAGACAAGCGCAAAGAAGGAAACGATATATATTTGCAGTATCAGGCACAAGCAAAAAGGAGATGAAGGACAATGGCAAACATCTGTAAACGCGCGAACAGTTATAGGATAACGGTTTCATGCGGTATCAACGGCAAAAACAAGCACATAAGAAAGTACAAGACAGTCACCCCGCCCCCCGGACTTACTCCTAAACAGGAACAGAAATTCGTTGAAAAAGCCGCATCTGAATTTGAGCAGAAATGCAAAACCGGGCAGGTGCTTGATGAAAGCACACGTCTAAACGATTTCGCGGAAAAGTGGTTCAATGACTATGCGGAAAAGCAGCTTGAACCCCGGACTGTTGCACGGTATCGCGATATATACAAGCGAATTGGTGTTGCTCTCGGTAATATGAAGCTGTCAGCCATTCAGCCGCATCACCTTCTTGAATTTTACGAAAACCTCGCCGAAAAAGGCGTAAGATGTATTAACTATGTACCGCTCCCCATATTAGCGGATACGATAAAGGAAACAGGCAAATCCCTTGAAGCTCTCGGAAAAGATATCGGTGTTGCTCAATCGGTAATGCGCAGCTGCAAGCACGGGAGAACGGTGACTTTAAAATCCGCGGAAAAGGTTGCAGATCATTTCAAAGTGCCGCTTACCGAACTATTTGAACCCGGAGAAGATAAAGGACTGTCAGACAAAACAATCCGTGAGCATCACGTTCTCTTGTCCTCGATATTCTCAACCGCCGTACAATGGCAGGTGATCTTCTCCAATCCCTGCGAACGTGTCAAGCCGCCAAAAGTTGAGTATAAAGAAAGCCGTTATCTTGACGAAAACGGAGCGGCGGCACTCTTTGAAGCTCTTGAAGGTGAACCGTATCAATACGCGGTGATGATACAGCTATTCGTTCATACCGGGTTACGCCGTGCGGAGCTCTGCGGGCTCTCTTGGGAAGATATCGACTTCATCAATAAACAGATATACGTTCACAAAAATTCGCTGTATTTGCCTAAAAAGGGCATATTTGAGAGCAAGACAAAGACACGCAAGTCAACAAGAGTTATCAAGATTTCGGAAGATGTGCTTGATATCATAAATGAATATCGCAAATGGCAGAATGATCTAAAAGCCGAACGCGGTTCATATTGGCAGGAGAGCGGAAGATTATTCACAAAGGATAACGGGCAGCCCATATTCCCGGACACGATAAGCAAATGGTTTCATGAGTTCGTACAGCGTAAACAACTTCCCGATGTATGCGTTCACTCCCTCCGACATACAAACGCGACTTTGATGATAGCGGCAGGAACGCCATTGAAGATAGTTTCAGATCGATTAGGACATGCTTCAATCCAAACGACAGGAAATATATATAGTCATCAATTACAGTCTGCTGATGCCGTAGCCGCTGATAACATAGCCGCCATGCTCAAAAAGGGAAGGGATAACAATAACAAGAAAATCGGATAATAAAACAAAAGGCGATAGGCTAATACAGCTTACCGCCTTTTCATATCTCATCGAAAGTTTTTCAAGTGATTTGCGACAAATTTGCGACAAATGCCGAAAATGATGTTAAAATTTTAGTTTAACAGGCAAAGAATAAAACCGCTCAACCCTATTGGTTAAGCGGTTTTCAATTGGTTGCGGAGATAGGACTTGAACCTACGACCTTCGGGTTATGAGCCCGACGAGCTACCACCTGCTCCACTCCGCGATATTGAACGGCGTTCCGTGAACGCTTACCTATTATAGCACAATGTTTATGATTTGTCAACCCCTTTTTTAAAAGAAATGCGTTACAAATAATGGCATATAACTGCAAAAGTCTACAGCGGTCGCAAATGTAACCCAACTGTAACCTTATATGTGTAAAATCGGCATTTATGCCAAGCCCTTTTGTCTGTATTTGTGGAAAATTTCAAACTTCATGTTCTCGCTCTTGACTATAAACCGCTAAATATGTATAATAATATAAATATGTATTACATCAATAGGTATACGAGGAGCAAAAAATGCGACCAAACAGAAGAAGTCATATCCCGGCGATAATTTCCGTGATCGCCTCTCTGCTTACTCTGACCGTCGCGTTTATGTGGTTCGGGTCGAGTATTGGCGGTAACATAAATAGCATCAATGTTTCGTATTTGTCTGAAAATACATCTGTTCTTGCTGCAGTGTTCAAGGCTTCATTTGATGAACAGCTTGCGCTGCTTACCTCCGAAGGAGCAAACTTCGAAGGTGTGACGTTCTCCGATAAGGATGAGCTTCGTAAAACGGCGGAGACCCTTATTGTCACCGGAACATTCACCACCGTGGGAGCGCTCAACAGTGTCGGAGACGCATTCGACTGCTCCGGTGCTTCATATTCGGAGAAGCTTCCCGAAGGCTTCACGGACTCAGCGCTTACCGGCTATACCCTGATGTTCAGCGACTCCCGCTATTTCATGGGAGCGCCGGTAAAGCAGGGCGGTAAGGTGGCGGGCGCGCTGTTCGGTGTCGGTTCTCGTGAGAACATCGCTTTACTTCTGTCCTCAACGGGTTCGGCTATTTCCCGCGCATGTCTGCTTGTCGACAAGGATGGCAATGTCATAGTGCTCTCGGATAATGCGCCATACGATGTACAGAAGATATCCAATATCTTTACCGACACAGATGTCTCGCATCCTGCCAAAGGTACTGTGAGCATTTCGGAATACAGATTCGGTGTCATCGAAAGTACAGTGGCTGTGGCCCCGGTAGGGCTGTTCGGCACATACATCTCCGAGATCGTACCGAATTCCGCGTTCAGGCAGCAGATGTCGCTGATGCGCGCCGACACTATGATACTTGTGCTGCTTGTGGTGTTTGCTTTTCTTATCATCGCGATCTCAATCATGTACCTTGCCCGCAGCAACAGTGACATACTGCGTTCGAACGAGCGTTTCAAGCTTGTCACGGTGGAAGCGCAGGATCTTGTGTTTGACTACGATTACAAGAAGCAGCAGCTTACTCTCGACGGCAGTACCGACAATATCATAGACAACAAGGATGGAAAGAACATCTTTTCCCGCACGGAGACACTTGCTTTGATCGAGCGTGTGCATGAGGAGGATAAAGAGGTCCGCCGCATCGTGGAGGATCTCGCGGTCACCGATTATACCTCGGTGCGCGGCGAATTCCGCTTCTGCTGCACCGACGGCACATACAGGTGGTTCCGTATCAAGGGTACGGTGGTGCGCGGACATGACGGCGCTCCGACCCGATTCATAGGAAGCCTTGTGAATGCCGACGATATAATGAACCGTGAGGCACTTATCAATGCAGGCATCGACAAGGATCCCATAACGGGCATATACAGCAAGAGCGCGTTCTACAACAATGTTACCGCCATGCTGCGCTCTGCGTCTGACAGCGACCTTTTCGCGATATACATTATAGATATCGATAACTTTCGTACTGTCAATGATGACCTCGGTCATACCACAGGTGATCAGGTGCTCGCCGATGTAGCGAAGAAGCTCTGCATCGTGTTCAGCGAAAGAGACTTTGTCGGAAGGATAGGCGGCGATGAGTTCGCGGCATTCCTTCAGCTTTCCGCAAAGGCAAGAAATGTTGGCATGAATATCATCGAAAGCAAGGCAAGAGCTATCTGCGAACAGATCCGCGGCAGCTACACCTCAAAGAACAAACAGGTCTCGATCTCCGCAAGTGTCGGAGTTTCGATATATCCGTATTCGGGCAGAGACTATAACACCCTCTTCCGCAGTGCCGGCAAGGCTTTGAGCCATGTCAAGGACGGAAGCAAGGACGGTTACGAGGTCTATTCGTCCGAAGACGAAAAAACTGAAAAGGAGTAATCTATATGAAGAATAAAGTCAGATCAACGGGGGCAATGCTTCTGGCGGCTGCGATTATGTTCACGGCGTCATGCTCGGGCAGCTCCAACCCTCCAGCTTCAACAACTGCCGCAGAGCCTGCGGGGACTACCGCGGCACAGCCTGCAAATGATTCCGATATCACATATCCCGTGACGATCAAGGTGGGATATTCAACCGGAGACACCGACCCGCGCGGCGTGGCTCTTGCAAAGATGAAGGAGATTGTTGAGACGCAGACGAACGGTGATGTGATACTCGAGATACACCCGTCCGGCGAGCTTGGAAGTGATTCGGAGCTTATAAGCGGACTTCTGTCAGGCACCGTAGACATGACCGTGTCCAGCGCCGGCAACTATGCGTCCTATGCTACAAGAATGGGAGCATCTGCGCTGCCGTTCCTGTTCTCTGATTTCCAGTCTGCGTGGAGCTTTGTTGACTCCGACCTCATGGCAGGCATCGCGGAGGAGCTCGAACCGTTCAACATCCACGTTCTTGCTTACTTCGACAACGGCTTCAGATGCGTTACCACCTCGTCAAAGGCGATAAACGCTCCGGCTGACATGGCGGGGCTCAATATACGTACGCCCGAGAACCAGATAGTAATGGAGACGATGTCCGCACTCGGCGCAGAGCCGAAGAGCTTCCCCTTCGCAGAGCTCAAGGACGCTCTCAAGGACGGCACGTTTGACGCGCAGGAGAATCCGATCCCCGTTATCTACAACAACAAGCTGTATGAGGTGCAGAAGTACCTTTCGATAACCAATCACAGCTACGACGCTATGCCGCTCACGATACGCAGCGACCTCTGGAACAGCCTCAAGCCCGAATACCGCGACATCATCTCGGCTGCGGCAAAGGACGCACAGAAGGAAAACCGCGATATCGTAAAGCAGCAGACCGAGGATTTCGTTGAGAAGCTCAAGTCCGAAGGCGGCATGGAGGTCAACTACCCCGATCTTGAGCCGTTCAAGCAGGCTACAGCCGGTGTTATGGATGTATTTGCCGACATCTACGGCGATGAGCTCATAAACAAGATCAAGTCGCTCACATAAGCATAAAAAATAAAGCTGCATCGTGTATCACCGCGATGCAGCTTTTTATTTTTCTTCTTCTGTCAGTATTTTCAGCAGCTCCGTGCGTTTTTCCACTACGCAGAACTGTTCCTCGCGGTAGAGCACGACGACTGGCTCGCCTGCGGGGATGTCGGACTCATACTCGGATATGGCTTCAAACTCGTATTTGCCGCCTTTGTAGGTGACGGTTATCCTGCCGTAGCCGTCGCCGGGTATGTCCTCGGTGCAGACGGCGGAGCAGCGGCTCAGATCGGCGCTTCGCGGGAGCTCATCGCCCTCACCGTGTGTCAGCAGGGGCTTTATGAAGTGCATGACGGTGAAGTTCGTGAGGCTTCCCGCCATGACGGTGATCGGGAAGCTGATGAATGGGTGCATCGCGAGCAGCTTCAGCAGTATACCGCAGACTCCCATGGCGGTCCCGAAGACTGTGACCATGGTTATGTTATGAGGAATGAAGTCCTCAACAGGTATGGTACGGCCTTTGATGTTATGAAGCCGCTCCTCCATGCCGAATGAGCGTATCTTCTCCATGTAACGCAGCACCATGTCGGCCATGAACGCAACGAAGCACACCACAGTCAATGCAACATAGAATGTCATTGGTCGCCTTCCTTGTTGTCAGTTTCGCGCCGCAGTATCTCGAATCGCAGTTTTCCGACGCGAAGTCCGTTGAGGCTCTCAACTGTGATACGGAAGTCGTCCGTGTCGATGTGCTCTCCGGCGTTGGGAATACGCCCGAACAGCTCGTATATCCAACCGCCGAGCGTGTTGCTGTCGGTCTCAACTGTAAATCTGTCCTCGAAGCAGCGGTTGAAGTCGCTGACCGATACTTCGCCGCTGGTCTCGAATACGTTCTCGCTGACGAAGCGCACCGGGCGTACTACCTCGTCGTTCTCGTCCCAGATCTCGCCGACGAGCTCCTCGACTATGTCCTCAAGGGTGACGATACCCTCGGTGCCGCCGTACTGGTCTACTACCACGGCGAGGTGTATCTTGGCGCGCTGCATTTTCTTCATGACATCGGAGATCTTCATAAGCCCCGGCACGAACATCGTCTCCTGCACGATATCACGGACGTAGAAGCTCTCGCCGCTCACAAGGTGCTCGAAAAGGTCTTTGTGTCTGACTATGCCGACGATGTGGTCGATGGTTTTTTCGTAGACGGGTATGCGGGAATAGCCCTCGCGAATGAACAGCTCGCGGAGCTCCTCGGCTCCGGTGTTTATATCGGCGGCAATGACATTCACGCGGGGCGTGATTATCGCAGATACGAGGGTGTCATCGAACTCGAGAGCGCTTCGTACGAGATCGCTTTCCTGCTCTTCAAGCACGCCTTCGTCCTCGATCTCGTCGATAAGCTGCATGAGCTCCTGCTCGTTCATGCTTACCTCGCCGTCCTTGCGTCCGAACAGCGCAGTCACGGCTTTCTGGAGCAGTATGAATATTGCCGACAGGGGCGTGAGCACGATGCAGAGCACCTGCATTATGCCGCTCACAGCGCAGGCAAATCCCTCTGCGTGAAGCTTTGATATGGTTTTGGGCAGTATCTCACCGAAAATCAGCACTGTAAGCGTCACCGCGGCGGTGGATATCAGCGTACCTTTCTCGCCGAAGAGCGCGATGCACATTACCGTGGCAAGCGAGGAGGTGAGTATGTTCACGATGTTGTTGCCAATGAGTATGGTGGTGAGTGTCCTGTCGTAGTGCTCAATGATGTTTAGGGCGCGCTCCGCCTTGCGTGAGCCGTTCTCGGCGCGGCTTTTGAGACGAATGCGGTTAGCACCGGTATATGCGGTCTCGCACGCCGAGAAAAATGCCGACATAAGCACGAGTACCGCGATCATCACAATGGTTCGTATGTGTTCTTCCATGGTATTTCCTTTTGCTGCGTGATCGTACCCCGATAACGGGTTTTTCTTATTATATCATGTTTTTCCGATGATGTCAAATCTGTAACAGTTTGTAACCAAATCGTAAATATATTGTAACTTGAAATATACGTAAGTGTGTGTTATAATGTAAAAAACGGGAGATCCGTGCAACCTTTTGCAGCTTTGCCGGGTGTTATATACAGAAGCCCCGACAGAAAGGAACGGTGATAACAATGAAAAAGAGAATAATATCGGCATTACTTATATCCGCAGTAATACTTGCTTCCTCGTCGTGCGGGAGCGGCAGCGGCGGAGCTACCACGGGTGCGCCGTCTGCCACGGCGGGAGCGGCGGACGACGGTGCATATGAGACCGCTCCCGCATCTACGCGTGCGGCTTACGATGAAAGCTATGATCCGGGTGAATACAGCTATGACAGCATTTTTGAGGCTGCCGAGGAAGGCGCTGCCGGATACGAAAAGTCGGACAGCCCGTTCTTCAACGGCAAGGAACAGCGCCGCGCCGGCGTGCTTACGGGTGGTGAGTGGTGCGACAACAAGGATTTTTCGCTGTGGCGTCACATCTTCGATCTGCGTGATGACTGGGTCGAGGTCGCGAATAACTGGCAGATAAGCACTGTTGACCGCGTTTATGTCAAGGTGAAGGATGCGAACGGTGCGCCTGCTTCGGGAATGACCGTGAAGCTCTCCGGAGGCAAGACTATACTCTGGGAAGCTGTCACCGACAGCAAGGGAGATGCTTTCCTGTTCCCGTGGCTGTACAGCTCCGACAGCAACAAGACTGAACCCGACGAGATCATAGTTGAGTCAGCCGACGGTCGCGCGGTGCGCATGGAGCTTACCGATACCATTGATGCTGACGTTCCCATAGAGATAACCGTGCCGGACAGCGCTCCTATGCGCACGAACCTTGACCTTATGCTCATGATGGACACGACAGGCTCAATGGGTGACGAGCTTTCATATCTGCAGACCGAGCTTATAAGCGTGATCGACCGTGTGAAGGATGCCACAAATGCCGATGTGCAGCTGAGTGTGAACTTCTACCGTGACGAGGAAGACGACTATGTCGTACGTGACTTCGGCTTTACTCCCAATATCAGCATTGCTGTCGATCACCTCAACGATCAGCGCGCGAGCGGCGGCGGAGACTACCCCGAGGCGGTGACTGCCGCGCTTGACAACGGCCTGTACAGCCATCAGTGGAGAAGCGACAGCGAGAAGATCATGCTGCTCGTGCTTGATGCTCCGCCTCACAAGTCGGACGGTATCGCTTACCTGAAGCCGCTTATGACCAAGGCTGCGCAAATGGGCGTGCGTATAATACCGGTGGCTTCCAGCGGTGTAGACACAGATACCGAGTTCATCTGCCGCTGTCTCGCAATGACGACGGGCGGCACGTACACCTTCCTCACCGATGACAGCGGAGTTGGTAATTCCCACCTTGAACCTACCATCGGGAAATACGAGGTCGAGAAGCTCAATGATATGCTTGTCCGCATAATCAAGGGTTATTTCGAGAGATGAAATGGATGATACATTGCCCCGCAGGTCTTACAGACCCGCGGGGTTTTCTGCGCTTTCCGTATGCCGTTCGGAGCGGGTATTCGTCAAATATTGGCCTCGGAGTGAAAAAGTGTTGCATTACGCTGAAATATGTGTTATAATATACTTATAATTTTATTCGTTGCAAAGGAGACACAACCATGTTATCAGACATCGAAATCGCTCAGCAGGCAAAAATGCTGAAAATCACCGAGATATCCGAAAAGCTCGGAATCAACACTGACGATACTGAGCCATACGGTCACTATAAGGCAAAGCTTACGCAGAAGTGCCTTGATAAGCTTGCTGACAAGCCTGACGGTAAGCTTATCCTCGTGACCGCCATCAACCCCACTCCCGCCGGAGAGGGCAAGACTACCACAAGCATCGGGCTCGCAGAAGCTATGAACAAGCTCGGCAAGAAGGCTGTGCTGGCTCTGCGTGAGCCGTCGCTGGGTCCTGTGTTCGGCGTTAAGGGCGGCGCTGCAGGCGGCGGATACTCGCAGGTAGTTCCCATGGAGGACATCAATCTGCATTTTACCGGCGATATGCACGCTATAACCGCTGCGAACAATCTGCTCTGCGCTATGATCGACAATCACATGCAGCAGGGTAACGAGCTTAACATCGACCCGCGCATGATACAGATCGACCGCTGCCTTGATATGAACGACCGCGCGCTGCGTAACTGCGTTATCGGACTCGGCAGCCGTGTTGACGGCGTTCCGAGACAGGATAAGTTCCGTATCACAGTTGCTACCGAGGTCATGGCTATACTCTGCCTTGCGGCGGATCTTTCCGACCTCAAGAAGCGTCTCGGAAACATACTCGTTGCTTATACTTATGACGGCAAGCCCGTATATGCCCGTGAGCTCGGTGCAGTCGGAGCAATGGCGGCGCTGCTCAAGGACGCTATCGACCCGAACCTTGTACAGACGCTTGAGAACAATCCTGCACTTATCCACGGCGGACCGTTCGCGAACATCGCTCACGGCTGCAACAGCGTGAGAGCTACCCGCACAGCGCTTAAGCTCGGCGATTACTGCGTTACGGAGGCAGGCTTCGGTTCCGACCTCGGAGCTGAAAAATTCTTCGATATCAAGTGCAGATTCGCGGGTCTGAAGCCCGACTGCGTAGTGCTCGTTGCTACCGTGAGAGCGCTCAAGTACAACGGCGGTATCCCGAAGACAGAGCTCGGAGCTGAAAACCTTGACGCGCTGAAAAAGGGCATCGTGAATCTCGGCGCGCACATCGAGAACATGAGAAAATACGGTGTGCCGGTAGTCGTTGCGCTCAACCGGTTCGGCACCGATACGGACGCGGAGCTTAAACTTGTCGCGGATTACTGCAAGGAGAAGGGCGCTGACTGCGCATTGTCCGAGGTGTTCGCAAAGGGCGGCGAAGGCGGTATAGAGCTGGCGGAGCACGTTCTCGCCGCGATAGCGGGCACACCGTCACAGTTCAAGCCGATCTACGATGAAAAGCTTCCCGTCAAGGAGAAGGTAGAGATCCTCGCACGTGAGATCTACCGTGCGGACGGAGTCATATACACGGCTCAGGCGGAAAAGGCGCTGAAGAAGATCGAAGAAATTGGCATGGACAGACTGCCGATATGCGTTGCGAAAACGCAGTACTCGCTGTCCGACGACCCCGCAAAGCTCGGAAAGCCGGAGAACTACAATATCACGGTACGTGATGTGAAGCTCTCGTCCGGCGCTGGCTTTATCGTTGTATACACCGGCGACATCATGACTATGCCGGGTCTGCCCAAGAAGCCCGCAGCGTGCGGCATCGACATTGATGACAGCGGCAGCATCTCCGGACTGTTCTGATGCCGGAGCTGGTATTTGAAACGAACTCCCCCGGGGAGACCACTGCGGCTGCGGAGCGCTTCGCGGAGCAGCTCGCGGCGAACGATACCGTGCTTTACACGGGTGACCTCGGAGCGGGGAAGACACACTTCACGAAGGGCATCGCGGCACATTTCGGGTACTCGCCAGATATCGTTACGAGCCCGACGTTCACGCTTGTCAATGAGTACCGCGGCGGCGCACTCAACGTGTTTCACTTTGACCTGTACCGTCTTGCGGGCGCGGACGACTTGTTCGGTATAGGCTTCTGGGATTATCTCGACTGCGGCGCGATCGTCTGCGCAGAGTGGAGCGAGAATATACCCGAGCTCGGAGCCCTGCTGGTGAACGACCGGGCGCATGAGCGCAGAGTATGGCGGGTAGATATCGCCGTCACGGGCGACAGCTCCCGAAAGATAACGATAGACCGCATAACGCGCGGTAAGGAGTGAGAGCATGGTCATACTTGGCATAGACGCGTCGATACGCATAGCAAGCATGGCAGTGTGGGATACGGAAAGAGACCCCGGTCTCACCGCGGCAGACATAGCGCGGACACAGGCGCTCGCGCCGGGTGACGTTACCACCTGCGAAGCTATGATACCCATGCTGCATAAGGCGCTTGCGAACGCGGGGAAGACTCTCGCGGATGTGACCGCGGTGTCGGTGACATCGGGGCCGGGCTCTTTCACGGGGCTGCGCATTGCCTGCGCGTTTGCGCAAGGGCTCGCTTACTCGGCTGGAAAGAGCTGCTTCTCGGTGCCGACGCTTGAAGTCGTGCCGTGGGCGTACACCGGTCGAGACGGGCTTTGCACAGTGCTGATGGACGCAAAAGGAGGAAGCCTGTACGCGGGAATGTATGACCTGACCGGAGAGAATGTCACACCGCGGTGTTCGATAGAGTGCATGGCAGCGGATAAGTTCACGGCGGATGAGAAGCCCGCTATGTGCGTGACACTTGACGAGGGCGTGATACGGCTTCTGCCCGATGAACTGCGCGATAAGCTCGACCCGAAGCCTGACACGGTGATAAGCGGCAATGGCGCTTCACTTGCGGCAAGACTGTGCAGAGCTGTCGGAGCGCTCGCGCCGTCCAGCGCACTTGGACCGGGAGCACTGCAGCCCGAGTACTATCGGCTGTCAACGCCGGAGCTGGCGAAAAAGCCGAAGCTGTGAACGTACTGAACAACGGAGGAAAATGCGATGATATATGTGGGCTGTGACCACGGCGGGTATGACATGAAGCTCGCCATAATGGACTTTCTCAAGGAAAACGGATACGAATACACGGATATGGGTTGCGACGGCGAAGCCGTTGATTATCCGGATGTCGCGAAAGCAGTATGCGTGGAAGTGCTGAAGTCTCCCGACAACCGCGGAGTGCTTATTTGCGGCACGGGAATAGGTATCTCGATAGCCGCGAACAAGATACATGGCATACGGGCGGCGCTTGCGTATGATTACTATGCCGCGAAGTATACGCGGCTGCACAATGACGCGAATGTCATATGCTTCGGGGGGCGCACGATGGGAACAGGCTCGGTGCTCGAATCTCTGGATGTGTTCCTGAAGACGGAGTTCATGGGCGGGCGACACAAGACCCGCATAGATAAAATAAGCGAACTGGAGGATAATTGAGATGTTTCACAATGACAAGCTTCACATACTTGACCACCCGCTGCTGCAGCACAAGATAACGCTGCTCCGCGACAAGAACACGGGCTCGAAGGAGTTCCGCGAGCTGGTTGAGGAAGTCACAATGTTTATGACCTACGAGGCTACCCGCGACCTGCCGTTAAAGCAGATACGCGTTCAGACCCCGATAGCTCTCGCAAATGCGAAGGTTATCTCGGGACGCAAGGTGGCATTCGTGCCTGTGCTTCGCGCGGGTCTCGGCATGGTGGACGGTGCTACGGCTCTTGTGCCTGCCGCGAAGGTCGGACATATCGGTATCTGTCGCTCGGACAATACTCCCGATGGCGTGGAGGTGTACTACAACAAGCTTCCGTTCGATATCGAGGAGCGTGAGGTCATAATACTCGATCTAATGATCGGTTCCGGAAAGACCGCGGTGAAGGCTATAGATGTAGTTAAGGAAGCCGGCGCGAAGGCTGTCAAGGTACTTACCGTCGTGACCTGCCCCGAGGGAGTTGAGGCTGTTCACGATAAATATCCCGATATCGACATTTATTGCGGCGCTCTCGATGACCATCTGAACGATGAGGGTTATATCGTTCCCGGCATCGGCGATGGCGGCGACAGGATATTCGGAACGAAGTAAGGTGCCGGACTGCGAGGCGGAAAACCTTACAGCGCAGAGAGTCATCATACGGATCCGGCGTGCGTAATGCAAAAAAACCGCTGTGGTATGATCACAGCGGTAAAAACACAAACATAACAAAACACAACGACATAAAAAACAAAAAAATGAAATGAAATAAAATAAAATCATCTTATCTTATCAAAACCGCGGGAATCAACCAAAAACCCGCGATCTCGCAACTGATTATAGCACATTTCGCAAGAAATGTCAATACCCGGATGCCGAAGGAGGATGAAAATGTATTGTACCAGAAAGATCACCGACGACCTTACGTTCATCGGCGCGAGCGACCGCAAGCTCTCGTTGTTTGAAGCCGTGTACCCCGTACCTGCGGGAGTATCGTACAACTCTTACCTTCTTGCGGACGACAGGACCGTGCTGTTCGATACAGCTGATATGTCCGTAGCCGCACAGTTCTTTGATAACCTCGCTTATGCGCTTGGAGACAGATCTCTTGACTACGTCATCGTTCAGCACATGGAGCCGGATCATTCGGCGACACTCGGGATGCTGTTGGATAAGTACCCCGGAGTGAAGGTGGTAACGAGCGCGAAGGCACTTACCATGATAGGACAGTTCTTCTCTGTCCTGCCTGAAGAGCGTGTGGTCGTTGTCAAGGAGGGCGATACGCTCGACACCGGAAAGCATAAATTGAGCTTCATTGCTGCTCCCATGGTACATTGGCCGGAAGTCATCATGACCTACGACAGCACCGATAAGATACTGTTCACCGCGGATGCGTTCGGCACCTTCGGAGCACCTGACGGCGCGGTATTCGCGGACGAGGTCGACTTTGCCGGTGAATATATGAGCGAAGCGCGCAGGTATTACTGCAACATTGTGGGCAAGTACGGCTCACAGGTGCAGGCAGTGCTCAAAAAGGCGGCGGAGACCGATATCCGTATACTTTGCCCGCTTCATGGCTTTGTATGGCGGCGCGAGCTCGATACGATCATATCGAAGTACGATCTCTGGAGCCGCTATGAGCCCGAGGAAAAAGGCGTACTGCTGGCGTACACATCTGTGTACGGGAACACCCAGTCCGCGGCGGAGCTGTGCGCGGCAAAGCTTCGCGATAAGGGCATACCGGTGAAGATGCTCGACGCGTCGATGACTCACACATCATACGCGGTAGCAGAGGCGTTCCGCTTCAGCCACGTTATATTTGCTACGACGACGTACAACAATGGGATCTTCATCAAAATGGAGGAGCTTCTGCATGACCTCGTTGCGCACAACTTCTCCAACCGCACGGTCGGCATCATAGAGAACGGTTCATGGGCTCCGCAGGCAGGAAAGCTTATCCGTGAGCTTCTCGGCAAGTGCGCAAACCTGACAGTGCTGGACGAGCAGGTGACGATAAAATCGTCGATGAAGCCCGAAAACGAGCCTGCTATGGACGCACTCGTTGAGCATATCGCTGCTGATTTCGTGAAGGCTGCGCCGGCCGCGTCTGACAGTGCGATCGACCAGAAGGCGCTGTTCAAGATATCGTATGGACTGTATGTGCTGACAGCGAACGAGAACGGAAGGGACAACGGCTGCATCATCAACACGGCGCAGCTTCTCACAGATGAGCCGCGGCGCATCACAGTTGCGGTGAACAAGAAAAATCTGACGCATGACATGATAATGAGCACGGGCAAGTTCAATATTTCAGTGCTCACCGATAAAGCGCCGTTTGAGACGTACAAGGAGTTCGGCTTCGTGAGCGGCCGTGACAAGGATAAGCTTGCAGACACCGCTATTGAGTTCACACGTGCTGACAACGGAGTGGTCTACATCAATACCAACGTCAACGCGTACATCTCCGGCAAGGTCATCGAGTCGAAGGACTACGGCACACACACACTGTTTGTGGCGGAAGTGACTGCCGCGCGCATCGTAGGCGAGGGCGACAGCGTTACCTATGACATCTACCAGAAGCATGTAAAGCCGAAGCCCGCTCCCGCAAAGAAGAAAGGCTTCATCTGCACAGTCTGCGGTTTTATTTACGAGGGAGACGAGCTGCCGCCGGATTATGAGTGTCCGCTCTGCGGTCACGGCGCGGCAGATTTTGAACCGCTTTCATGACCGACACCAATGATACACAGGAGGTATTAACTATGACACCGAAATTCTACAAATGTAAGGCATGCGGACAGTTCATCGCAGTTATCGACAAGAAGGCATGCGATGTCAAATGCTGCGGCGAGGCTATGGAAGAGATCACTGCCAACACCGTTGACGCGGCAAAGGAAAAGCACGTTCCCGTCATCACTGTCGAAGGTAATATAGTCAAGGTCGCTGTGGGCTCGGTGGAACACCCCATGACCGACGCTCATCTTATCGAGTGGATATGCCTTGAGACTGAAAAGGGTATGCAGCGCAAGTATCTCACATCTGCCGACAAGCCCGGCGTGTGCTTTGCTCTCACACCCGATGATAAGCCTGTTGCGGTGTACGCGTACTGCAATCTCCACGGACTGTGGAAGGCGGACTGCTGAACGTTCCCGGATAAATAATGACAGCCTGCACCGGACTATATACGGTGCAGGCTGTGTTTTGTTTGTTATGCTTCCGGTCACGCGGCACTGCCGCTCGCACGGATAAAGTCTGTTATCGCGTCGACGGTGATGCGCTGCTGCTTCTCGGATGAGATCGATGCCGTGCCGTCCCTGCGCTGTTCTCCGTAAGCGCCGAACTGCGCGTGATTGCCGCCCTCGATGACCAGCTCGGAAGAGTTATCGTTGAAGTTGATGCGATGTTTTTCGTAGGACTTCATGGAGAGTACACTGTCCTCCGAACCGTATATGCTCAATGCTCCAAGGTCGTCATCGAGCTTCGTGGCAGGGAATGACGCGAGGAAGATGATGCCGCTTATGTTTGCGGAGCTCCGGGCGCAGTAATACGATGCCATACATCCGCCAATCGAGTGACCGCACATATACAGGTGGTCGTAGGAATGTGTATCTGTTATCCCGTCAGCTTCATTCACGCCGAGAAAAGCGAACCTGAACGGCATTTCGGCGAGAAAAACATCGACTCCGTTATCCGCGATCTTACGCAGGAGTGGCGCATATGCTTCAGGCTGAACTAGAGCGCCGGGATAGAATATCATCGCGGTATCTTCGGACGGACTGTCAAAGAAATACACGCCGTTTTCATGTGTGACCGTGACTGTGTCGCTGCTTTCAAGGTATGTAAGCGCGCTTTCCTCGGCGGGGTAATACCTTGAGCTCCAGAAAGTGCAGGCGCAGATACAGACCGTAGCCGCGGACAGCACACATATTGCCGAGCTGATCGGAAGCGGCAGTCTGTTTTTATGCCGCAGTTTTCGTATAAGGTTAATGATCAGCGTCAGCAACAGACCGAACAGTATAGGAAATAACAATACCAACGCGATAAAAGCTGTTCCGATCATCGCCTTACCTTCCTTTCGCCTGTTTGATATGTCATAGTTCTACACCGTTCAGCTTCAGAAGCTCACGTGCGCTTTCCACCGAGTCGATGCCGGTTGGGTTCTTTATGGGCGCAAATTCCTTCTCCCTTACCACCTCATAGGGCAGGCAGCTCGAAAGCTGATGTATCATGTCGAGCACGAGCTGTTCGAACTTGTATCCGTTGGGCTCGGCGGGTTTTACGGTGTTTCCGTTTTCATCGATGTACGGTATCTTCTTCTTAACGATGTGCAGCGGCATTTTATCGTCCGCAACGCTTGCGAGCTCGCTCACGCGGAACAGATAGTTGAGTATCACGCCGTAGTTGTATGCGGGGTCGCCGTTAGCGTCCTTCGCGTTCATCATCTCCTCCGAGAGCTCGTAGTACTCTACGATCGATGGCCTTCCGTCCTCAAGGCACATCACTCCCACTTTCTCGTCGGGGGCTGCCTTACGCACGACTTTGGCGCCTACGGATACGTCCGCGAGAACTGTCGCGCCGACGAAGCACGGGTCGCATATACGCTGGAGAACGTTGTCCACCGCAAAAATATCTATCCACTCGATGCCCTCGTCAGTGAGTATCCTGTCGAGTCCCGCGCGTACCATTGATGAGTACCAGCCTGCGTTGCCGTTGGGCGAGGTGGATATCCTGTCCTTCGCTTCCATATACAGCTTGCCGTCAAAATCGCAGGCGGGAGCCATGTCTTGTTTGAAGAACGAGATCCTGTCTTCTCTGTAACCGAAATACTTGTGATCTTTGAGGAATGCGACAGTCTTATCATGGTTTTTCTCGCTTGTCATAATGAAGAGTCTTATCCATGTATCTGTTTCATTCACAACATCGAGAAGGTTTGTTATTATACGCTCAAAGATGTATACCGGCTTTGTGATGCCGATGTCATACATGCCTTTGGGGTCGTCGGAGCCGAGACGCGTGCCCATTCCTCCCGCAAGCAGGAGTGCGGCTGTCTTGCCTGCCTTTATCGTTCGGATACCGGCATCGCGGAGTTCATTCTCACGTGCTTTTATCTCTGTGAGCTGCATAGCGGCAAGGGGCGAGAATACTCCCCGCTCTTCATTTGCGCCTTTGCCGAGCTTTGAGAGGACGGAGAAATCGGTCTCCGACACCTGCTGTATGAGCGCGGCTTTACTGTCATCCGGCAGCTCGTCATAATATCTGAAAACATGAGTCTGGCCTATTGCCGACATCTTATTTCTTGCTTCTTCATAGTTCATTGCAGCACCCCCGGTCGTGATATCATACAGCCGCTGTTATGCAGGGACTTCCGGTCCGGGCTTCAGCGGCTGTATTAATTATACAATGTGCCCGTGAAAATGTCAAGCTCGCATGATGTCGCATTAACGCGAGCTTGGTGTCAGACTGTTTTCACGCTTTCGGGCTTGTGCGCGGACGACTTGATTTGTCTGCCCTTGACCGCGAGCTTTACTGCGCGGTATGCGCCCTTGTAGATGCCGACGCTGTGCGCTGCGAGGATATTGCGGCACATCAGGTCGATGATATCGCCGTTATGCTGTATCATGTCGAGCATCGCGCAGGTCTCTGCAGGAGTCGTGACTTCGTAGGTGCCGTCACCGATCTCAGCTGCGCGGATAGCTCCCCATGCCTCGTGACCGCCGACGCGCTTTATCATAAGCTTCGGTATCGGGTAGAACGCGAGCTCGCTGGGCTTGGTTATCAGTACGTCGGAGCAGCGCATAAGCAGGTTCGTTGAGTATACCGCAGCGAATATATCGGAGTGGCAGAACGCGTGTATGCCGCTTACATCGCCGTCCCATGCTGCTTCCGTGAACTCGCGGGTCTCATCGAAGTCGTCGAAGTGCTCGGTGACGTACTTACGCATTTCGGGTATCTCGCCGGCGAGCTGTTCCCAAACGTTGCGATGGTCGCCCACGTTTACGAACAGCACGGCATCTCCCTTTGCGATCTCGGGCAGGAGCTTTCTGATTATGGAGACGAAGATCTCCTTCTGTGCGCCTGCACCGCCGACGGACATGAGCCAGCGTTTTGCGCCGCTGCGAGCGCGCTCTCTGCGCTTCTCACAGTCCGCCTCGATATTGCTCACGAGTTCGTGGTCGATATAATGACCGGTGTAGGCGATCGACGCACGCGGCATCGGCTTGAGTATCCTCTTTTTGTCCATGCCGCGGAGCGCGCGGTAGCCGAGGTATGCGGAAGGAGTCTGGACCGTGTGTATCGCGCCCTCGGAGAGGTGCAGAGCCATTGGCCAGTTATCGGGGATAGCGTTCACTACGTTGGTAAGACCTGCGTGAACGGCGGCCTGCGACGGCCACACGTGGGTAGCTATATAAGGTATATCTTTCGGCAGGTCGCGGAATACCGGCACCATGAGCTCGGCGGTCTTCTGGTCGGAGCAGTTGTAGGTGAGCTTGCGGAAACCTTCGCTGTTTATCGGTTCCCATATGAGCTTGTTGAACAGCGGTATCTGCTGTGACAGGCGTGAGCCGAGGGAGTACAGCTCGTTCTGTCCCGCGATAATCTTGCCGCAGGTGGTATTGCCAAATGAGTGCAGATCGAACCAGTACGGCTCGTAGCCCATAGCTTTTGCGGCGGACGCAATTGCCATCGAGATGCGATAGTGACCGAAGCCCATGCGGATATTGCCGATGATGACGCTCTTTTTTCCGAACTCAACGTCCGATTCGGGAGAGATGACGAGCTGTCTGGTGTTCAGGATATCACCGATGGCGGGTGCGGGGACTGCACTTAAATGGTATTCCTTGTGTGAGTCATCGCCGTACTTTCTTATAAAGCCATTCTTTGTTCTGACAGCGCGATTATATGCGCACTCCGACATTTCGTTCCCGAATATTACTTTTGATCTGTCCATGATGTGACCCTCCGTTTTTAATAAAGTATTGATCTTGTTCTGTATATCTTTACCGCGGGGGTGGTGGAGATATACATTTTTGTTTGCTGATGTAAAAATTTCAGAAAGCTATTGACAAAACAGGAAAAATGTGATAGACTGTATATCAGATGATAGTTTAACTATCTCTTGATACATAGTCTATCACATTTTCGGAGGTTTGTCAAGTGGATATTGAAAATTCTTCCGAGTTTTCGCCAAAAAAACTCAAAGATAAGCGCATGGAGCGCGCGGTGGCAGTCTGCGCCGAGCTGTTTCTCGACCGTGGCATAGAGAATGTCAAAATGACTGATATCGCAGAGGTCAGCGGTGTAGGAGTCGCGACGCTTTATCGCTACTTCGGCACCAAGACGGGAATAGCGATAGACGCGATGACCTTTCTGTGGGATGACCTGCGGAACCTGTTCGGAGGGGTGTTCGACTCGGAGCAGTTCCTGTCGCAGAGCGGTATGAAGCAGATAACCGATCTGCTGAAGATGTTCGTGGTACTGTTCAGGGCACACAAGGGCTTCATGCGGCTCCTCGGGGAGTTCGACAGATTCGTGATACATGAGAATGTCCCGCCTGAAGATCTGAAGAATTACGAAAGCTCGATAATCGATTTCTATCCCGTGGTCGAGCAGGCGTACAAACAGGGGCTTTCGGACGGCACGATGCGTGAGATCGCGAATTTCAGGCTGTTTTACATGACATACGCACACGCGCTTACAGAGATGTGCAAAAAGTTCATCGAGGGCGAGGTACTTCCGTCGGACGACTTCTCCGACGCGGAGAACGAGCTTGAGATGCTGATCGACTGCGCTGTAAGCTACTTGAAAGTATAGGAGGGACTATCATGGAAAAAAAGATCGCAACAAACAAGATACTTTGGATATTCGCCATCGGACAGCTCGGCTGGTCGATACTGTCGGGTATAGTGACAAACTGGCTGGTATTTTTCTATCAGCCGAGTCAGGAGGAGCTTTCAAGGGGACAGATCTCGTTCCTGCCCGGAGTTACTTTCCTCGGCATAACGATAATTGGCATAATCACCGCCTGCGGACGCCTTTTCGACGCGATCACCGATCCCCTTGTGGCAGGTAAATCCGACTCGTTCAAGCACCGCCTCGGCAGACGTATACCGTTTATGCGTGTAGCCGCGATACCCTTCGGCGTCGTGACCGTGCTCATGTTCTGGTCACCCGTGGGTGAGCAGAGCCCTCTGAACGCTGTGATGCTGTTTGTCTGCTCCATGCTGTTCTATCTGTGCATGACGCTCTACTGCACACCGTACAACGCGCTCATCCCTGAACTCGGACGTACGCAGCAGACTCGCATAAACCTCTCTACGTTCATCTCCGTG
Source organism: uncultured Clostridia bacterium (assembly GCA_947166275.1). Taxonomy (GTDB): domain Bacteria; phylum Bacillota; class Clostridia; order Oscillospirales; family Ruminococcaceae; genus Ruminiclostridium_E. The sequence goes on along the minus strand of CAMVDP010000014.1, from coordinate 18,485 downwards.
ACATTCTTCATAGGCAACGCGATAGCTTACCTTATCCCGAATATCGCCGCGTTCTTCATGCAGTCCCTCAGCGATCAGGAGGTCGCGCAGAAGCTCGGCAAGACTGTCGAAGAGGTCGTACAGAACGGTGATAAGATATACACCAACTACGCGGACGCATATCGCATAACGATACTCATTCTCGCGGTGATAGCGATCGTCTGCATGCTTATTCCCTCATTCCTTATCGACGAGAATAAATACGCAGATACGACCCCGTCAAAGACCCCGGCGTTCAAGTCTCTCGCGGCGACCTTCAAGAACAAGGAGTTCCGCAAGTTCGTGGCATCCGACATACTCTACTGGCTCGGACTCACGCTTTTCCAGACAGGTCTCTCGTTCTTCATCACTGTGCTCATGGGTCTTGACGCAGGTATGACGTTCCCGCTGTTCGCGCTGATGACAGCGATGTCGCTTGTATGCTATGCTCCGGTCAATATACTCGCCAAGAAAATGGGCAAGAAGAAGCTGATCTCGTTCGCGTTCATGTTCTTTGCAGTGACCTTCCTGTTCACCACATTCTCCGGTCTGCTTCCCATTGACGGACTTGTAAGCGGCATAATCGTAGCCGTGCTTGCATCTATCCCCATGGCGATCCTCGGCATACTCCCTCAGGCTGTGGTTGCCGACATCTCCGAAGCCGACAAGTATGAGACAGGCGAGAGCAGACAGGGTATGTTCTACGCGGCGAGAACATTCGCAATGAAGCTCGGTCAGTCCGTGGCGCTTCTCCTCTTTACGAGCTTTGCCACAATAAACGCGGACGTTGTCAAGGGTGATCCCGGTTACGGCCTCGGCTACAGAATCGCAGCCGCAGCAGCTACAGTGCTCTGTCTGCTCGGAGGACTCGTGTTCTTCCGTTACGATGAGAAGAGCGTTATAGAGAAGATCTCGGCCGGCGCACCGTCGGAGAATACGGAGGAGAATAATGCTTAAGCTTACAAATGTCAGATTTGCTTACCGTGTGAACGGCAGGGGCTATACTGTCACCACTGCGGAGAGCGTGAGCAATAACCGGCTTTCTCTTGATATACGCGAAAATAACGAGACTCTCACGGTTTCGCTGAAAACCAAAAGCGAGATAGAAATAGTCAAGCTTGCCGCGGAGTTCGAGTACGACTTTGCCGAGACCGATCGTATATTCCTCAACGGCTATCAGTCATGGACCGACAGCTTCGAGCATGATACGAGCGGCAGGATACGCGGTATAGACCATATACCGGAGCTCGTGAACGGTAAGTATGCCTTCGAGGCTTACGGAGACTATACTTTTTCGAAGTACAGCCGTAAAAAAGGAAGCATGCACGGTTGGTCGTACGGTTATGTGAAGCGCGACGACGGTATGTATGACTTTATTGGCTCGCTCAACGAGGACTGCGGCTTCACGCAGATAAAGACCGACACGGTAAAGCGTACCGTAACGGCGGAGAAGGACTGCTCCGGACTGTTCGTGAAGAACAGCTACGACGGGCTCTCTCTGTACATAGGGAGCGGCACTGAAAAGGAAGTCTTTGACGGGTATTTCGCATGGCTCGGCATAGCGCCGAAGTACCGCGGACATGTGTGCGGCTACACGAGCTGGTACAGGCATTATCAGGATATCAACGAGCGCTGCATAACGACCGACCTTGAGGGTATGGAGGGGAGCGGTTTTGATGCTGCGATATTCCAGATAGATGACGGTTATCAGACTGCCGTAGGCGACTGGCTCAGCATAGATATGTCGAAATTCCCGAACGGTATGAAGCCCGTCGCGGATATGATACGCGAGCGCGGACTTACCGCGGGACTGTGGCTCGCACCGTTCGTATGCGAGGAAAAGTCTGAAATTTACCGTGATCATCCCGATTGGCTGCTGCGTAATGAAAATGGAGAGCCGGTGCGTGCGGGAAGCAACTGGAGCGGCTCGTACGCGCTGGACATCTACAACGATGAAGTCCGCGAATACCTGCGCGGAGTGTTCCGTACCGTTACCGAGGAATGGGGATTCGGACTGCTGAAGCTCGACTTCCTGTACGCGGCATGTATACTGCCAAGGCGTGACAAGACCCGAGGCATGATAATGGCGGATGGAATGGATTTCCTGCGTGAGTGCGCCGGAACAGCGAAGATACTCGGCTGCGGAGTGCCCCTCGCGTCAGCGTTCGGTAAGGTCGATTACTGCCGCATCGGCACAGACGTTACACCAGAGTGGGACGGCAAGACATATATGCAGGTGCTTCACCGTGAGCGCCCGAGCACAAAGTACAGCATGCTGAACTCGGTATTCCGCCGTCAGCTCAACGGGCGCGCGTTTATAAACGACCCTGATGTGTTCATGCTCCGCGATACGGACACCAGCATGTCAAAAGAGCAGCGCCGCAGCCTTGCCGAGATCAATACGCTCTGCGGCGGAGTGCTGTTCACATCCGATGATATGGGCGAGTACGGCGATGAGCAGCATGAACTTTACAATTATATGACGAAACTGCGGGGCGCGACAGTGCTTGCCGCAGAGTATAACGGCAGAGAACTGATACTGTCGCTGGACATCGACGGGCGTGCAGTGATAAAGACATACGATATGTGACCAAATAAAAAACGGACGGTTCTGATAACCGTCCGTTTTTGCTGTGTCAGGGAATATTTTTTCTTATCGTGAAAATGTTATGACCGTCCTTGTATTCATATGCAACATCGTCCATGCTTTTCTTGACCATGAAAATACCGAGACCGCCTATCTTTCTTTCCGCCACGGAAAGCGTTACATCCGGATCGGGCTTCGCAAGCGGGTCATACGGCGTTCCGCTGTCGATGAACGTTATACTGACAGACGGAGGCTCTTCGGTCACTGTCACCTGTATTGTCGCGGTGCCCTCTCCGGGAGCATAGGCGTAGTGAGCGATATTCACGAAGATCTCTTCGACTGCGACATCTATCTGCGCGGTCGTTTTCATAGGGCAGTCGATCCCTTCGAGCTGTTCCTCCACAAACGCGATAACAGTATCAAGGTTTTCTGTTTTAGCGTCTGTCACAAGCTCTTTCATCAGGTCGCCTCCGTTCCGAAGTATGTAAATCCGAGCATGGTTATGTCGTCAAACTGTGGTGCTTCGCCTACGAATTCATCGACAGATCTCTTCACGTTCTCGAGTATGGTCTTAGGAGAAGCATTCGGGTCTTTGTTCAGTGCGTCGAGCATTCTTTCCGTGCCGTAGAGCTCGTTCTGCGAGTTCGTGGCTTCGGCAACGCCGTCCGTGTATACGAACAGGCTGTCGCCGGGGTGAAGCTCAAAATCGTGCTCCTTGAAGCGTATGCCGTCCATTGTCGCGACTGCGGGGGAGTGGCGGTATTCAACGAGCTCGTATTTTCCGCCCTTGCGGCGTAATGTCGGGTGCTCGTGACCGGCGTTGGCAGCTTTGCCTTTGCCGGTGGATATTTCGAGAATGCCGAGCCATACTGTGACGAAGAGCTCCGCTTCGTTGCCCTCGCAGAGCTGTTCGTTCGCTCTCATAAGTACCTTCGCGGGGGACAGCTCACCGAGCTGTGCGTGGTTTTTGATAAGCGTTTTTGCGATGACCATGAAGAGCGCGGCGGGAACTCCCTTGCCGGAAACGTCTGCCATGACCATTGCTATGTGGTCGTCGTCGATCAGGAAGAAGTCATAGAAATCACCGCCGACCTCTTTAGCGGGAGTCATTGTCGCGAAGATATCGAACTCATTGCGGTCCGGGAATGGCGGGAATATGGACGGGAGCATATCTGCCTGGATCTGTGTTGCGACATTGAGCTCTGCGCCGATACGCTCCTTTTCGGCGGTTATTTTAGTGATGTTCTCGATGTAGTCCTTGATATCGATCTCCATGCGCAGGATGCTCTGGCTCAGCAGCTGGATCTCGTCATGGGTCTTGATCATGCCGAGCTTGTCGGAGATCTCCGCGTCGCTGCCGACGAATTTGTCGGCTTCCAGCGCTACGGTCCCTATGGGTTTTATCATGGCCTGCACGACGAATATTATACCTGCCGCGAGCAGTATGGTCATTACGATACCTGATGCTATGAGCACGTGAATGATGTAATTTGAGATATCGCTTTCGAGGGTGAGCATAGGTATTTCGACGGAGATGAATGCCACCGTTTCGCCGTTGAATGCAACGGGATAAGATGCTGTGAGGATATGTCCGAACTGATAGTCGGTTATTATCTTTTTCTCGAACGGCTTGCCGTTTACTACTGACCAGGCGATATCCTCCCTGTAATCGGGATATACCGTTCCCTTGTTTCCCATAAGGAACTGCAGGCTCGGATCGAAGTAGCTGTCCATGATGTAGACTATCGGGTTCCATTCCTTTGCCTCAGCCTTTTCGGGAGTATACGCGAGAAGCTCGTCATAGTCGCACCAGCTTACGAATATGTCGTTCGCGCCCATGCGACTACGAAGCTTGTCGATATATTCGAATATTTCCTTATATCTGTCGCTATTGGTGACAGCGTCGATCTCCGATATATCTGCCTCGCCCTTGCTGTATCTTGCCACGAGCGAAGCATAGTCACGAAGCTCCTGCTCGGTGAAATATCCTGATGCGACATGGGCGGTCTGATACGCGACAGTGTTGTAATGCTCGGATGTGGAATTCTCGTATGTCCTCGTACCTACGATGATCGCTGCGGTCGTTACGCACAGGACGATCAATATCATACCGATGACAAATTTCGGCGCAAGTCCGAATTTTATTTTCCTTGACGTATTTCCTGTATTATTTGTACCCATTTTTCTTCCGGTACCTCCATTGGATATATGTGTTTTGCTTTGCCGTGGGTTCGTTTGTTTTCCGAAGTTGTCAGCTTGTTGAAGCGTTCATATTCTTCTGTGCCGCACAGCATCACGGCGGGAGCGCCTATCTGTCCCATCTCACGGAGCTCTTTGTAATCGGGACTGTTGAGCTTGAGCGACTCATCGAGCAGCGCTGCGGCAGCTTCATCTGTGATGTCGGTCTCGCTGCCCACTGCCATTACGGAGAAGTATCTTCCCGGGATATGTTCGAGTACTGCGCCGACGCAGTATTTCTCCACTTCGAGACCGTGCTCGCGGAGCCCGTACACTGCCTGCTCAAGCTGGCGGGTGTCTATCTTTTCACCGGCTATGTTGAGCACCTGACCCTTGCGGAACATGAACTCTATGACCGGGCTCTTTCCTATGAAGCCGTTCACCTTGATGATATCGCCGAGGCGGTATCTGTACAGTCCGGAGAAGTTCGTTATGACCGGCTCGTACAGTCCGCCGATCTTCAGCTCATGAGGCTGATATGTCACGCTGTCTTCCGCCATATACGGCAGGAACTCGAAAAATCCCGTCCGGAGGACCATTACGTAGTTGTATTCATTGAGCCGCGGAGGAATACCGATAAGGCTTTCCGAGCTGCAATAGCAGTAATACTGTCTTGGAATGTCACCGACATACTCCGACAGTGCCGCATCCTCGGTCAGATAGTACTTGTTGCCGATGCCGTTGAGCAGCTCAAGGTGCGGCCAGAGACGCTTCGCAATATTGGCAAAGCCCTTTGAGCACTCTACTTCGACCTTTTTCAGTCTCTCCTCCGGGACGTTCACAGACAGCAGGAAATCCTTTGTTCCCTGCGGTACCGACAGATTTTCCGGTAGTCTGTGTGCGCGTATGTCGTCAACGATCTTTCGCCAGTTTTCCTTGATGTAGCCGAAGAAGTTGAGCATCTCATACAGGAACGTGGATTCGAGCACCTGGAGCTCTTCGGACGCGAGAGCCGCATAAGCCTTGGCGTAGATCATGTCACTGCATTCGCAGGGTACAAAGAAAAGATCCTTGCCGCCGATATACTTGTCGATCTCCATATTTCCCGAATCAAGCAGGTATTTGTAGAACATCTCGGATATCAGAAATACGCGGCTTCCGGGTACTGCGGGGTATGTTCTGTAGGAGCTGAGCATAAGTCTCTTTCCGTTGTATTCGCTGAGGAACAGCTTCTTCGGGTCTTCCGTGAGCGTACCTTCCTTTTCCAGCTCAAGGTCGGATTTCGGCAGATACTTCGATACGCCCGTGGTCCCCGATGTGCTGCAGTACTTGTCGACATGATATGTTGTGAGCACGTTCTGCTCGCCCTTCATCATGCGGTCTATGTAATCCTTGAGGTCTGCGTACTCCATTATCGGCACGCGGCTTTTGTATTCTTCAACGCTTTTTATCCCGCCGAAACCGTATTTTTGTCCGAATTCGGTATCACGGCTGTCCGACAGTATCGTCATCAGATTGTCGCGGTTCACCTTATCGGCTTCGACACATAGCGACATAAGTTCATCAGTGATCTTTTCCATGTGAGCTCCTATTTTCATAAATTTTCTGCGGCTGTTCCGAGTGCAGGTAACAGCTTCTCCCGTTTCCGAATAATTCTATTATATAACATTTTGCCTGAAATGTCAACGATATGGCAGAACAGTACAAGGTCTTTTTTACAGAAAAAGACCGCGTGAGCATATCACGCAGTCTTTGTTTTTATTCGAAGCTGTCGCCGCAGTCCGTTTTCCGCGCTTCCTTGAAGTGCTTTGACGAACGTGTCAGCTTTATATCGCCGATACCGTCGGTGCCGCAGGTGTGAAGCGTTATCATACCGCTCGCGATATCCGGATGCCGCAGTACGCGGCAGGAGCACGGCTTTGCTCCGCTTTTCACGGCGGCAAGGAATGAGAACTTCTCGTCCTCGTAGGGAACTTCGCCTCCTTTAAGCTGCTTGTGCAGCTTTGAGCGCGCAGCTCTCGCGGTGAAATGGCACCAGTCGTCTTCCGGAAGCGGACACTCCGCGACAGCCGGACATGGAGCGGCGATCACAGCACCCTGTCCGATCAGCAGAGACCGCGCCGCCAGAATGTTACGGTATCCTTTCATGGTGCCGGGCTCGGCTATCAACAGCATTCCGTCTGTCTTTTCCCAGAGCGACAGCACAGTCTTGCCGCGCTGTGCGTCTGTGAGTTCGTTGAGTACATACCCGGCGATCACAAGGTCGAAGCTGTGCGGCAGCACGTCGCTTGTAACATCGAAGTCCAGCCACGCGGCGTCGCTCACAAGCTCACTGCCGAGTCTGCGCATTGCCTGAACGCGTTCGAAGCAGCACATCTCTCCGATATCATCGATGAGCATTGATGCCGCAAGTGCTCCGGCGCCTGTACCCGCTCCGACATCCGCGCAGCTGCGGATATCGCAGCTGCAGCAGGCAAGTGACAGTCCGAGCGCTCTGCCTATCGCGGCAAATGTTGCGGGCATACGCACTACGGAGTACGCCGCGGCCTGTATGTCACTGCCGACGATGACAGAGCCGTCAGCCTTCTCTTCGCGGTAACGCAGAGACATATCCGACGCCGCTTTTGCGAGGAGCTTGCGGTCAAGCTGCTCCGCCCTGTGCTCGGCGGCGCTCCTTACATCCTCGGGAAACTGCATGGACAGAATGATCACAGAACGTCCGCGAGCTCGTATATGAGCTTTTCGGACTTTTCCCAACCGAGACACGGGTCTGTTATCGACTTGCCGTATACGCCTTCCTCGATCTTCTGTGCGCCGTCTTCGATGTAGCTTTCGATCATGAGGCCTTTGATAAAGCCGTTGAGATCATCGCTGTGGCGCTTGCTGTAAAGGACTTCCTTGGCTATGCGGATCTGCTCCTCGTACTTCTTGCCGGAGTTTGCGTGGTTGCAGTCGACGATGACGCTCATGTTCTGAAGCTTTTTAGCGTTGTACATTGTGTATATCAGCTTGAGATCCTCATAGTGGTAGTTCGGGATAGCGTTGCCGTGCTTGTTCGTGTAGCCGCGCAGGATAGCGTGAGCATACGGATTGCCGTCGGTCTCGACCTCCCAGCCGCGGTAAATGAACATATGCGGGCTCTGTGCCGCGGTTATCGAGTTGAGCATTACGGAGTAATCGCCGCTTGTGGGGTTCTTCATGCCGACGGGACCCTCGACGCCGCTGGAAACGAGGCGGTGCTCCTGGTTCTCGACGGAGCGTGCGCCTACAGCGTTGTACGAAAGGATATCCGAGAGATAGCGGTAGTTTTCGGGGTACAGCATCTCGTCAGCGCAGACAAGCCCGGATTCCTCTATGGCGCGGGTGTGAAGGCGGCGTACTGCCACTATACCGTCGAGCATATTCTCGCTCTTGTTCGGGTCGGGCTGGTGAAGCATACCCTTGTAGCCCTCACCGGTGGTACGGGGCTTCCCCGTGTAGATACGCGGGATGATGAAGATCTTGTCCTTTACTTTGTCCTGTACTTTTGTGAGTCTTGAAACATAGTCGAGCACTGCGTCCTCACGGTCAGCAGAGCAGGGGCCGATTATAAGTATAAATCGCTTGTCCTCACCTCTGAATATCGCTTTGATCTGCTCGTCGCGTTCCTTCTTGATCTTTGAGACCTCTTCGGAAAGCGGGTACAGCTCCTTGATAAGCTTCGGTATCGGGAGCTTGCGGTTGAATGTCATGCCCATTGGTTTTTCCTCCTGTGTCGGGTGAAATTTAGTTTGTTATATTATCAATAAAATGTTTCAACAAGTCCGAAACGTTTTATTGCTTTTACCTAAAATCGGTTTCAACTGCTAAACTGTTGTCTCATTTTTTTACAGGCCGTACAAGGCCTGTAAAACAGCTGTAATGCGTATTTACTTACATATTGTCGTCCGGACCTGTCTTGTTATCCAGAAAATCCTGTAATTTGCAGAGAGACTCGCGGAGAGATCTGTACTCCTCTTCGCTCATTTCCTGTTTAGCAGTCTTGATAAGCGTATTCTGGAACGAATGGTGAGCGCTGTATGCTTTTTCTCCGGCGGCGGTGAGCTTCACGCGCACGGAGCGTCCGTCGCTTTTGGACTCCGTCTTTGTCGCGATGCCCTTGTTTTCGAGCTTGTTGACAGCTACCGTTGTGGAGGGCCTTGTAATATCGAGCTTCGCTGCAATAGCGCTTATTGTCGGTCCTTCGCTGCCCTTGGTGAGGCTGCGGATACATTCTATAAGGTTAAGCTCATTGACCGTGAGGTTCGAGCAGTATTTATTATCTTTGAGGTTCTGGGTCTCAAGACGTACCAGAGTGTGATACAGTCCATATAAAGTGTTGCTTAAATGCATTTCGCTCATTGTTTATACCTGTGCTTTCCCACCGTCCATCTATATAGGCATGTTTCTTTGACAGACGGATCGTTCCTTTCCCAGTTCTAAAAGTGACTAAAGTATGTTATCACATTTTATAAACTAATTATACCACACGGACAAAACAATGTCAAGAGCGTTTTGACAAAAATCATAAAAATTTTAACATCATTTCAGCACCGCGTTGTAAAGTGAACAACGGAAGCTTTGCCTTTACAGAAAGGCGTTCCTGATTATTGCACAAAGGGATTTTACAAATACGGTTGAATTTGCTTTCGGAATATGATATACTTTATAGGAAAAGCTGTGGTATATTTGGTAATTATGACATAAAATGAGTACGCTCGGAGGTCACGTAATGGCAAAGGAAGCAAAAACAAACGCAATGCGTTTTCTTGAAAAGAATAAGATATCTTACGAGGAGCGCTCGTATGAATGCGATGAGTTCGTTGACGGTATAACCACCGCGACGAAACTCGGTCAGCCGCTCGATGAGACATTCAAGACCCTCGTCGCTCACGGGAAGACCGGCGCGTACTATTGCTTCCTTATCCCGGTGGACAAGGAGCTCGATCTCAAGAAGGCTGCAAAGAGTGTGGGAGAAAAGTCCGTGGAGCTGCTCCATGTCAAGGACCTCACTGCTGTTACAGGTTACGTCCGCGGCGGCTGCACTCCCATCGGCATGAAAAAGCAGTTCATGACTGTTATACACAACTCCGCGGAGCAGCTTCTGCAGTTTTACATCAGCGGAGGCAGAGTGGGGCTTCAGATCAGACTGTCACCGGCTGCGCTCGTAAGCGCGGTGCGAGGGAAATTCGATGATATCCTGTTATGACGCGGCAACGTAGCGTGTGCCCACAGCGGTTATCACGCCGTCTATCTCCATATCGAGCAGCAGCTCCGACAGCTTTGCCGGCGGGATCTCCGTTTTGGCTATGATCTCTTCGAGACCTATCGGCTCCGCGCTGCCGAGTATAAGCTTGTACAGCACTGCGCGCTCGCCTTCCAGCGAGTCGAGCGGTATCAGCGGCTTGTTCAGGATCACCTGCTTCTTCGGAGCGGTGGTCTTTTTTGTTTCCGCGGGCTGTGCAGGCTTTTCTTTTGTCGGCTTTTTGCGGAATTTCTGCTTCTGTATGTTCTCGGCGGCAGCGCGCTCATTGGTCTCAATGCGTGCGAACGCCTTCTCTATGCTGTAATGTCCGAGGTATGGCTTGGCACCGTCGCGCATGGCGTTTATCGCGCCCTTATATTCGGATCTCGTGCAGTCAAACGGCGGCAGGAACAACGGTGCTTCCGAGAACTCGGCAGTTGCCAGTGAGCCGCTTTTCTCGCCCGCCTGCAATACCAGAGTCACGCGGGATATGCCGCCTATGATGCGGGAGCGCCGCAGGAAGCTTCCGGGGTTGGGCTTCGTTTTCGGCAGGAACTCCGATATCAGCAGCCCGCCGTTCGTCAGCAGAAATCTGCGCAGAGTGCGGCTTCCCGTCGGGTATGTCTGTGCGAGACCGCATGGCAGGATCTCGATGAACGAGACGCCAGAATGCAGGGCGTTCAGGCAGGTGAGCTGGTCACAGCCCTCAGACAGAGAGCTTACTATCGCGTACTCGTTCCCGAACTGCGTGATGATCTGCGGTATCGCAGCAGAGGTCTGCGGAGTGATGGCGCGGGCTCCGACAACGGTTATCAGCTTCTTGCGCAGCAGACTTGCGTCTCCGAGCGTAAACAGCGCACATGGCGGGTCGGCCAGTCTGCGCAGGTGCTCGGGGTAATTGGGAGACTCCCACGTTATCATGCCATATCCGTCCGCGAGTATGCTTTCATAAGCCTTCGCGGCCTTTTCGATGCTTACGGATGCCGCTTTCGCCGTAAGCTCCGGACCTACAAGCGCCACGTTCTTGCAGAATGCGTTATAAGCTTTTTCGGCGGTGCCGAAGCGCTTCAGAAGCTCCGATGTTTTCGGCTCGCTCTCGCCGAAAGCAAGCAGCAGCCATATATAGTACTTTTCCATGCGTTGACTTCCTCTCCCCTGAATGTTATTCCGCGATCTCCTTTTTCAGCAGCATTTTCACAGCGCGGACTCCCGCTTTGAAATTCAGAAGTACTGCCGCTGCGAATAGTGCTGAGAGTATACCGTAATACATCACATTGTTGTCCTTGACTAAAAATACCACCGTTCCCATTGCGAGAAGCAGCGACACGTTTATTGTCATTTTCCTGAGCCGCAGATCCATATATACTATCTTATGCGTATCTATTGCGCGTACGATGAATATTATCACGAAGCTCAGGAAGCTTGCGAGCGTTGCTCCGAGCACGCCCCAGAGCTGTATCATCACAATGTTCAGGATGATGTTTACCCCGGCTCCGACCGCTGCGGTGACGAGTGATCGTACAGTCTTCTTTGACGCGACGTAAACGCTTCCCATGAACGTCGAGAAGCAGGTGTATACCACCGACATTATGATGAACGGCGTTACCGTGTATGCTTCATAGAACGCCTCGTCGCAGAATATCAGGATCAGCGGCTTGATGACGAGCAGCAGCGCTCCTGCTATAACGTACACCGTCGACTGGAATATATCGAAAACGTTCGTATAGAACTTTGCTATCGTGAGGGAGTTGTTCTCGGTTATCGCGGACATGTTCCACGCCTGCGAGAAGATGCCGGAGAATATCGATATCATGCTCGGAAAACGGGATGCCGCCTTGTATACGCCGCTGGCATCAAAGCCTATCATGCCCGATATCATGAAGCTGTCCGAAACATTGATTATCCACCACATTATCGAGGTAGGTATCATCGGGATACAGAAACGCAGCATCGTGCGGATCATATCGCGGTCGTGACCGAACAGAACGAAATACTGTCCGAGCCTTGCCGTGAGGCTCAGGAAGATGATCGAGCAGATATCTGCGAGCACGACGGACAGAAGGTATCCGAGGTTGCCGAGGTTGAACGTGAACAGCAGCACAATGTTGAAAATGATGTTCATTACCGTTGTGAGTATGCCGTCTATCGCGTACAGCTTGACATGACCTATCGAGCGCACGAAAAGCGCACATGTGCTCTTGAAGCTGCCGGTGGTGACATACAGCACTGTGAGCCATGCGTAACGGCTCAACAGCTCAAGCACCGAGTTACTGAACAGCCCGTTCAGCATTCCTATCAGCGGCACGAATAAAACTCCGCATGCCACTCCGAGGAAGGTGATGCGAAGTCCTATCGAGAACACCTGCTTATTGTCATACGCGGTGTCGATGCCGAAGCGGATTATCGATTCGCCTATCGACAGTGTCACCAGAGACATCAGCAGTGTCGCGGTGTCTATTATGTTGTTGATCTCACCGTAACCCGTTTTCCCAAGCGCCGACTGATAAAACCCCATCATCACGATGACGAGCAGTTTTGAGCCGAACTGCCCGAGCCCGAGTATTATCGTGTTCGCGGCGAGAGTTCTGTATCTGTTCAATTTTCGCTTATCTCCTATGGGGTCACTTTTCTCTGAGTCTACGGAAGAAATCCGTCATTAGCGCCGAGCATTCCTGCTCAAGCACCCGGCTCCGCACCAGCGGAGTGTGTGCGAATCCGCACTCAAACAGGTTCACGACCGATGAGCAGGCTCCGCCGTTTTCGTCGAACGCGCCGTACACGAGTCGCTTCAGCCCCGCATTGATGATCGCGCCGGCGCACATCGGGCATGGCTCAAGAGTCACGTATAGCGTGCACTCCGAGAGCCGTCTGCTGCCGACCGCTTTCGCGGCAAGCTCTATAGCGTTTATCTCCGCGTGACCGGTGGGTGAGCCGCAGGCTTCGCGGGTGTTGTGGGCGCGTGCTATGATGCCGCCGTCCGCGTTGGTGATGACCGCGCCCACGGGTACGTCGCCCGCGGCTTCCGCAAGCTTCGCTTCCGCGAGCGCGGCAAGCATCATTTCCTCGTCAAACAGCATTATTCAGCGGGTTCCGCTTTGTCGCCGTATATCTCGTTGTAGCTGTCGATGCACTGGCGGATTATGTCTGCGGCAGCCTTCTGACCTTGTACCTCGTTGACTGCCGTTTCCTTGCCCTCAAGCTGCTTGTATACGCGGAAGAAGTGCTGCATCTCCTCGAAGATGTGCTTCGGGAGAGCTTCGATGCTTCTGTATGCGTTGTAGCTCGGGTCTTCAAACGGGATGGCGATTATCTTTTCGTCATTCCTGCCGTTGTCTATCATGCTTATGACGCCGATAGGGTAGCAGGGTACCAGTACCAGAGGATCGATTATCTCGTTGCAGAGCACGAGAACGTCGAGCGGGTCGCCGTCGTCAGCCAGCGTCTTCGGTATGAAACCGTAATTTGCCGGGTAGTGGGTAGATGTGTAGAGTATCCGGTCGAGCAGGAGCAGGCCGCTCTTCTTGTCGAGCTCGTACTTTTTCTTGCTGCCCTTCGGTATCTCGATGACCGCGAGGAAGTTGTAGGGTTCTATTCTGCTGCTGTCGATATCATGCCATACGTTCATATAGTTATTCCTTTCTTACTTTAACTGTTCGGCTATCACGCGTGCCGCGTATACTCCGGAGGCGGATGCCTGCGAGAGAGAATGGGTCACTCCGGAGCCGTCGCCGAGCGCGTACAGTCCTTCGACCGAGGTCTCAAGGTTATCGTCCACCGTGACCTTCGAGTTGTAGAACTTGACTTCAACGCCGTACAGGAGCGTGTCATAGTTTGCGGTACCGGGCGCTATCTTATCGAGCGCGTATATCATCTCGATTATATCGTCGAGCTGGCGCTTGGGGATGACAAGACTCAGATCGCCGGGAGTTGCTTTAAGTGTGGGTTCGATAAAGCTTTGAGAGAGTCGGTGGTCGTTGGTGCGTCTGCCCGCGGTCAGGTCTCCGAAGCGCTGTACCAGCACTCCGCCGCCGAGCATATTTGACAGTCTCGCTATCGACTCGCCGTACAGGTTGCTGTCCTTGAACGGGCTTGAGAACGTGTTCGATACCAGCAATGCGAAGTTCGTGTTCTGCGTATGCAGCGCCGGGTCTGCGTAGCTGTGGCCGTTGACGGTTATGATGCCGTTGGTGTTCTCGTTGACCACCTCGCCGTAGGGGTTCATGCAGAATGTGCGGACGAGGTCGCCGTACTTCTTCGTGCGGAACACTATCTTGCTCTCGTACACCTTCGAGGTGATGTGCTCAAATACTGCTGCCGGCAGTTCAACGCGCACACCGATGTCCACGCGGTTGCTGCGGGTCTCTATGCCGAAGCTCTCACACAGTGAAGACATCCACTTTGAGCCCGAACGTCCGGCTGCTGCTGCCACCTTTTTACAGGTGTAGGTGCCTTTGTCGGTGGTGACGGTGAAGATATCGCCGTTCTTTTCGACGGTCTGTACTTCCTCGTGGAACCGTATATCTATCCTGTCTTCGATGTATTCGTATATGTTGCCGAGTATCGTGCGGTTGCGATCGGTGCCGAGATGTCTCACTTTGGCATCGAGCAGGTGAAGATCGTAACGCAGAGCCTCCGCTTTCAGGTCTGTGCTTACCGTGCTGTACAGCTTGGCATCCGCACCGCCCATTTCAAGATTGACCTTGTCTACATATTCCATCAGCTCTATCGCTTCCGCGCGCCCGGTATGAGTGTACAGGTCGCCGCCGAAGCTGTTGGTGATGTTGTACTTGCCGTCGGACATGCCGCCTGCGCCGCCGAAGCCGTTCATTATTGCGCAGGTCTTGCAGTGTATACAGCTTTTCACTTTCTTGCCGTCGATAGGGCAAACACGCTTGGATATAGGTGAGCCGCGGTCTATCATACATACCTTCAGCCCTTTGTCGAGCTTTGCGAACTCGTATGCCATGAATACTCCGCTTGCTCCCGCTCCTATTATGATAACGTCAAATTCTGTCATATTATCGCCCTCACATGAATATTTCAGCCATTTCCGGGTGTGTCTTGTTCAGTCTGACGGGTCTGAATGTCTTCGAGTTCACGAAGCAGTGCTCCGAGCTTCCGGTGACATGTACCTTTCCGGTCTCCTTGTCTGTTATCTCGTATGAAACGTTCAGCCGAAGTCCGTCGAAGTACTCTATCCTGCCGTGTATGATGACCGGCTGGTCGTACTTAACGGGTATCTTGTATTTGCATTCCACGCCGAGCACCGGTATCATCACGCCTTCGCTTTCCATACGCGAGTACGGATAGCCGCGGTCGGTCATATACGCTATGCGCACCTCCTCGAACCACCGTATGTAGTTGGAATGGTGAACGATGCCCATCTGGTCGGTCTCGTAGTAGAACGGTCTTCTTTCGTATTCAAATGTTGTGTTTCCCATACTCTGTCTCCGGTTCACTGCAGAAAGTCTTCGATCTCGCTGTCGGGTCCGGGGGGCTGGACTCCGAACATGATCTTATTGTATTTGGCGATAGCGTCATCAAAACCCGAAGGGTCATCCGAACGCTTGATCCAGTATGCGTCACCGGGCAGGATGCCGTAGGTCCGCAGGATTATCTCGTACGGATTGTATGCCGTGAGGCCCAGACGCTGCAGCTCCGCAGGTGCAATGAACGGTATATCCTGGAATACACGCGTACGCATCAGGTAATACACATCGTCGACCTTTAGATACCTGTCCGTCGGTGTGAGCATGGGTATATCGGTATTGGCATTGTAGGAATAATCCACAGTAAGGTCGCTCTTTATCGAATAAATACACATGAGAGTGTTCGCGTGATGTAGTTCGAGCTTTATCGGCAGCGGCATATCGAACGGTTCATGCGTTATCGGGAAATATGTGCTTGCTTTTATGATGTGACTCATACTATCATGACCTTTTCAACGTTTTTAACGCCTTTCGGCATACTATAAATAGAATTATAGCATATTTTTTCGGATTTTTCAATATTTTTATTGACATTATTATAAAAATATTGTAAAATTATTTATGTCCGATTTTGGAACGGACCTTACATTGTATTCTTATCTTCGGATCGGAGACGCTATGAAAGAATTGCTTGAAACGGGAGTGGCCGCCGGACTCGGCTACAGCGCGAGCGCGGATGCGCTTTTCGGAAGGATAAACGGTCTTTCCGTCGTTATAAAAGAGAATGACAGTACCAAGAGCTACGGCTGTCTTATCTGGGTGAAAAAATCCGGTGAAAGCTCCGGCGATGCGCTCACCGCATATCTTGAAAAGCAGATCGCGGATAAACCGCATATCATCAAACATTTCAGGGTCGCTGAAAGAGGCGTTGCTATCGCTCTCGTGAAATACAATGACCCCGTCAGGAACATAAACAACATAATCCGCTTTATGAGTGAGCTTGCCGATGAGCTGGATGCGCAGGGGTACAGAAACTGCTGCTATTCGTGCGGCAGTACCGACTGTCTCGGCATATACAAGGACGGCAATTCCATTGTTCAGTACTGTGAGGATTGCAGCAAGGGCGAGCCGATCGATGTCGGCGGCGCGGGCGATGACGACATGTTCGCTGACAAGGAGGATTACGCTGCTCCGATCGAGGAATTTATAATATCCGAAGGCGCATCTGACGATGGAGAGCCCGAAAATGCCGAGGGATCTTCGGATGACGGATTCGAGCTTGCTTCGGCGCTTTCCGAAGCGGCGGCGGAGATAAATGCGGCTGAAATGACGGGCTCGGTGGACGAGCTTATGGCGGAACTTCCCGATGATAATGCGAACGAGGAGGCGGCTGAAGCTTCGATGACAGCGGCTTCCGAGCACGATGATGCCGATATAGGCGAGTTTATGCTCAATGAGATCAACGACAGTGCTGTCGAGGAGGCGGAGGAGCCTGTGCTTCGTGAGGAGCCGGCTGAAGAAGCTGACAGCAGCGATCTTGGAGATTTTATACTGTCCGATGTTGATAACGCTGTGACAGGCGTGGAAGAGGCTTCCGTAGAGTTTGAGCGTGTTGCTGAAGATGTACAGGATGATGCTCTGAATGAGAATGAGCTTGCGGAATTCATGTTCGATGAAAGCACGCCTGCGCCTTCTGAAGCTCCTGTGCCGGTCCCGGAGCCTATAGATGAGGAGAAGTTCGGAAATGCCAATCTTCGTGAGCTTGCTCTTGAAGAGGAGAAGAAGCCCGCTGAAGAAGAGCTTACCGAAGTGACTGCAGTTACTGCTATCGGAGCAGGTTTCGGTGATGATCTTGAGGTGGAGACTCCGGAAATAGAAGAGTTCGGCGAGAGCGAAGAGGTCGCTGTGACCGAGATACATGATGACAGTAATGACGGTGAGGATATAGAGATTCAGGCGCTGGACACAGAGTTCAACAAGCCTACCGATACTTCGGGCGGAGAGCTCGGTGCGTCGGAGACTCCGCTTGAAGCCGACGGCAGCGTGCCTATGGTCAATCCGAAGTCTGACTTCGCGGACAATAAGCCGTCGTCTTCGCGCGACCCTATGGCGGTAAGAGCTTTTGCGTACAGCAGCTATGATTACGGAAGCACGGCAGACGAGCCCATGGGATTTGACGGCAGACCAAAAGGCTACCAGGGCGGCGACCCGAGAATGGGCGACGAAATGGGCGGTGTGAGCAGAGACTATTCAAGACAGCAGGCTGCATACACGGCTCCCGGTTCGATCGGACCGAGACCGACGACGCAGAAGATCGTTGAGAAGGGCGGAAAGCGCTCCAAGCCGATCAATATGAACGCGAGAAAGGTGCGCTCGTATTCTGACGGAAGCCATGCCTTTGTCGGGTTTATTGCTTCGCTGCTGTTCGGTATTATTGGCTGTGCGCTGTGGTGCGGCATTGGATATTTGCTCGGGCTTATGGAGACAATGGATCCCGAAGTCAAGCTTCTTGTGATGTCTGTGGCGGGATTACTGCCGACTGTGTTTGTATTCATCGGCTATCGGATCGGCGGCGATTACTTTGACGGTAAGGGTTTTGTGGTTTCGGGGATAATGTCGGTTATAATGGATGCTGTGGGAATGGGTGCGATGCTTATAACCGATGAGATGCAGAGATCTGCGAAGGAGCTCGGATACAACCTGCCTATCGAAAAGGCTCTTGATAATGTAAAGAGCCTGCTGACAGATGAGGCTGCGAGCTTCAATCTGAAAAGACAGCTTATAATAACCGCGGTGGTTATGCTGCTGACGCTTGTTATTTCAATAGTTGTGGCTAAAAAGAAAAGCAGATAAAAATATTTTCAGAAAAGGTATTGACAAATTCTGACATCTGTGATATAATATCAGAGTTCCACCGCTCAACGGGTAAGTCAAAAAGCCCTTGAAAAAAAATTGAAGAAATTTGAAAAAAGGTATTGACAAATGACGAAGAGTGTGGTAGAATATTAAA
>CAMVDP010000013.1 GCA_947166275.1 uncultured Clostridia bacterium | reverse complement strand
TGGTCGCCGATGATCTTGATGGAGTTCTTGTTCGCGCCGACTGTACCGTCAGAGCCGAGACCCCAGAACTTGCAGCATGTTGTGCCTTCGGGAGTGGTGTTCGGGTTTTCGGTGATCGGGAGCGAGAGATTTGTAACGTCATCGTTGATACCGATCGTGAAGCGCGGCTTCGAATCGTTGTTGTATACAGCGATGATCTGTGCCGGTGTGCAGTCCTTGGAGCCGAGACCGTAACGTCCTGTGAATACGGGAACGTCCTGGAACTTGTTCTCCTGCTTGAGAGCTGCCACAACGTCGAGGTAAAGCGGCTCGCCTATGGAACCGGGTTCCTTTGTTCTGTCGAGAACTGTGATCTTCTTTACAGTGGAGGGTATTGCAGCCGCGAACGCGGAAGATACGAACGGTCTGTACAGTCTTACCTTTACGAGGCCGACCTTCTTGCCCTGCTTGAGGAGGTAGTCGATAGTTTCCTCGATAGTATCGTTTACAGAGCCCATTGCTACGATGACCTGCTCTGCATCGGGAGCGCCGTAGTAGTTGAACAGCTTGTAATCTGTACCAAGCTCGGCATTTACCTTGTCCATATACTCGGTTACGATGCCCGGGATCTTGTCATAGTACGGGTTGGAAGCTTCTCTTGCCTGGAAGAAGATATCGGGGTTCTGTGCCGAACCGTGGAGCACGGGCTTCTCGGGGTTGAGAGCTCTGTTGCGGAAATCCGCAATAGCTTCCTTATCTACCATCTTGTCGAGAGTATCATAATCCCAGACCTCGATCTTCTGGATCTCATGCGAAGTTCTGAAACCGTCGAAGAAGTGGAGGAACGGAACTCTGCCCTTTATTGTCGAGAGATGTGCGACCGCGCCCAGGTCCATAACTTCCTGCGGGTTGGTCGAGCAGAGCATTGCGTAACCGGTCTGACGGCACGCATAGATATCGCTGTGGTCACCGAATATCGAAAGAGCGTGAGATGCGAGCGCACGAGCCGATACGTGGATAACGTTCGGAAGCAGCTCACCTGCTATCTTATACATATTCGGGATCATTAAAAGAAGTCCCTGCGATGCGGTGTAGGTAGTTGTAAGAGCGCCTGCCGAAAGAGAACCGTGAACTGCACCTGCAGCTCCTCCCTCGGACTGCATCTCTACGATCTGCACTTCCTGTCCGAAAATGTTCTTTCTGCCTGCTGCTGCCCATGAATCCGTTACTTCTGCCATAACGGACGACGGGGTAATGGGGTAAATCGCCGCAACTTCCGTGAACGCGTATGACACGTGTCCGGCTGCGTTGTTACCGTCCATTGTAAGTTTTTGTCTTGCCATTGGAAAACAACCTCCTTAATTTTTAGCGACCCGTGCTTTTCGCAGGGATTATCGCACTGCATATCCTTCTTTTCCGTCGGTATGCACTGTTATAATCATACCACATTTTTACCAATTTGTAAACAGGTATTTGAGATTTTTTTGCTTTTTTTTCAAAAGAGTCTGCTATCCATTGACAATGCAGTTTTTTTGGTGTATAATAGATTATCCGATATCGGGGCGTGGCGCAGGTGGTAGCGCGCGAAGTTTGGGACTTCGATGCCGCAGGTTCAAGTCCTGTCGCCCCGACCAACCGCGGACGCTCAGCGGCGAATCCCGTCTCGGTTTTTCCGAGGCGGGGTTATTTTTCTGTCTCGCTGTCCAGAGTTTTATCTAAATCGTTCGACTGAAACCAAAAAAAGACCGCTTTTGCGGTCTTTTTTGGTCGGGGCTCCGTCGCTCGGATATTCGCTTTATATGCGCGCATCCTTGCACGCTTTTGGCGAAATCCTCGCCGCTTCGTGCGGAGCCCGACCAACCGCGGACGCTCGGCGGCGAATCCCGTCTCGTTTTTTCCGAGGCGGGGTTATTTTTCTGCCTCGCTGTCCGGAGCATTTTCAGGATCGTCGACCAAATACAAAACCGCCCCGGAGCACTTGCTCCAAGGGCGGTTTATTATCTCAAGAGTCTGCCGCAGCCGCCTGCACCTCGTCAGACTTCGGCTCCCCGCGATATAGCAGCTTCAGCACTATCGGTGTGGTTATCGACGACACGATTATCAGCAGTATCACCGACGTAAAATACAGCGGGTCCATAAGACCCACCGCAAGTCCCTTCTGCGAAACTATCAACGCCACTTCGCCGCGCGTCATCATACCGACTCCCACCTTAAGGCTGTCCTTCGTTTTATAGCCCATGAGCTTTGCCGTAAGTCCGCAGCCTATCACCTTCGTCACAAGCGCCATGATCACGAACGCAAGCGAGAACCATATAAGCTCCGGAGTAAAGCCGCTAAACTGCGTTTTCAGTCCGATACTCGCGAAAAACACCGGACCGAACAGCATATATGAGCTGATGTCCATTTTCTCAGCAATATAGTCTGAGTCGTGCAGATTGCACAGGATAAGCCCTGCCACATATGCGCCGGTTATGTCCGCGATGCCGAAATACTTCTCCGCCGAATACGCCATTATCATGCACAGCGCAAGCCCGAGTATCGGTATGCGACGCTTATGCGGATAACGCTTGTCTATGAACTTGAACAAGTAGTAGGTGACAACGCCCACACCGAGACTGAACAGTATAAACAGTCCCGTCTGGACCGCAACATCCACAGGCTTCGACTCGGGACTGCGGAACCCGATCACGAACGTGAGCACGATGATACCGATGATATCGTCGATTATCGCCGAGCTCATAATAAGCGTACCGATATGACCTTTCAGATGCCCGAGCTCCTTCAGCGTCTGCACCGTGATACCGACCGACGTCGCTGTCATTATAGTACCGATGAAAACCGCACGCAGGAACTGCTCACTTCCTATCTCCGAAAAACCGAAGAACAGGCTGTATACCAGTGTTCCGCCCGCAAGCGGCACAAACACTCCCACAAGCGCCACCAGAAGCGCTTTGGGACCTGTCTTGACAAGGTCCTTGAGGTTCGTTTCAAGACCCGCGCCGAACATTATCAGCACAACGCCTATTTCCGCCATACGCGAAAGAAAATCCGACTGACCGACAAGTCCGAGCACAGACGGACCTATTATAAGACCGGCGATTATCTCTCCGACGACCTGTGGCGCTTTGAGCTTTCCCGCGGCAAGACCAAACACCTTCGCGCTCACGATAATAAGTGCGAGGTCTTTCAGATACTCTATTCCTTCCATTGTTCTGCCTTCTTTTGTTATTTATTCTATATATATGTTCTCCCGCAGCTTCAGTATCATATCTTCGCAGCACGGGACATTTTATATCAGTGTGTTCCCTTATATTCTATGTTCATCATGGTTATATCGTCAAACGGATCGCAGCTCCCGCGGAAGCTTTCAAGCTCGCTTTTCATTACCGCGATCACATCGTCAGGCTTATCCGCGCCGCTGCAATTCAGTGTCTTCAGCATCCTGTCCGTACCGAAGCGCTGTCCATCATCATTCTTGATATCAGTAACGCCGTCGGTGTACAGGAATATGCTTCCACCCTCGCACATTTTTATCACGTTATCCTCGTAAACAATATCATCAACAGTGCCGAGCGGCGGCATATTGTCCTTGACCAACAGCTCATACTGCCCGCTCGCATGCTTAACGGCCGGGTACTCGTGACCAGCGTTCGCATAGGTTATTATGCCTGTCCTTATATCGAGGATTCCGAACCACACCGTGATAAACAGTCTCATTTTGTTGTTCGCGCATATACGCACGTTCGAATCGCGCAGTATCTGTGCGGGAGTTCCTCCCACGAGAGCACGGTCGTGCAGCACTATCTTTGTTATCGTCATGCCGAGAGCCGCCGGGACTCCCTTACCCGACACATCCGCCATTACCATGCACAAGTGGATGTCGTCCATAAAAAAGAAGTCATAGAAGTCCCCGCCGACAGTCTTTGCAGGTGTCATGGATGCCGCGATATCAACATCCTTATGTCCTTCAAAATCCATCGGCAGCATACTGTACTGTATCTGCTCCGCGACTTTAAGCTCCGCGCTGTACTGCTCGGTCTTGTCCTCAAGCCTGCGCTTGAGCATCTCAAGCTCGGTCACATCCGTCATGATAGCTATAATGCCGCTCACGTTGCCCATAGAGTCATAGGTGGGGCTCTTCGTGACCTGTATGTACTCCTGTATCCCGTCGGTGTTCAGGTCGAGTATGTAGCTCGTTCCTTTGCGCTCGGCTATCATCTTCTTATCCGCATTATACGCTTTTTCAGCTATCGCAGGATCCTTCTGGATATCAAACTCCGACTTGCCGCGTATCGTCCAGCCCGGTTCATGTCCGCGCAGATGATGCCAGTAGTGCGCCGAGAAGATGTATTTGCCATTCGCATCCTTCAGATATATGTTCGCGGGAAGCTCCTTGAGCATAAGCGCCATTTCGTTGAAAGTCACCGAGTCTTTTGCTCTTGCCGCGTTCTTGAGGCGAAGATACAGCGACGGCTTGTTATACGGAGGCTCTATGAACTCGTTCACCCCCGCGGCTATGCACTTCTCACACAGCGTCGGGTCTTTACCGTCCGAACATGCCACGACCGATATCGGGGCAAATCGTCCGTCCTCCTCCAGCCGCCTGAACAGCGAAAAGCCGGGCTCATTTATCAGTACCGCATCGAACATCACAGCCATGACCATTTCCGGGTCAAGCGATATCTCTGAGATCAGGCTGTCCACGCTCGTGCAGTCAATAACAGGTACATTTCCGGTTACTATGTCGATCAACTCGCCGAATTTCTCTCTGCCCATGCGGAGAGTATAAACGGTCATTCTGTTCATAGCAGAGTATTTTTTCCGGTCTATAATCATTAACGACCCTCCCAAAAGAATATATATAATTATCATATCACTTATCGTGAAAAAAGTCAAGCGCAGTCAGATAAAAACCGCTTCGCGGCATAGCACCGCAAAGCGGATCGTCATTTTATTTCACTCCGAGCATATCAAGCACCATACGCCCGATATTGTCGAAACCGTCGAGAGTACCCATGCTGCCCGGCTCTATTCCGCTGCCGTACATCATAAGCGGTACGTACTCACGGGAATGGTCTGTAGAGGGTGTCACAGGGTCACAGCCATGATCGGCAGTGATCATCAGAACGTCATCCTCACGCAGATCCGGCAGAAAGCCTCCGAGCCATGCGTCAAACTCGTTAAGAGCGTTGGTATAGCCCGCCACATCATTCCTGTGACCATACAGCATATCAAAGTCCACAAGGTTGACGAAGCAGAAGCCGTGCCAGTCCTTCTTCGCAAACTCCGCGGTCTTTGCCATACCGTCTGCATTCCCGCTTGTGCGGACGAATCCGTTGAGGCCCGCGCCCGCAAAGATGTCGTTGATCTTGCCGACTCCGTAGCAGCTCAACCCTGCCCCGCTTATCTTATCCAGCGCCGTAGGTTTTGTCGGTTTAAGGGAGAAATCATGACGACGGGGAGTACGGGTAAACGGGTGAGTTCCTGTGAACGGACGGGCTATCACACGCCCTACCGCATGCTCTCCGGTGAGCATCTCACGCGCGATCTCGCAGTACCTGTACAGCTCCTCCACCGGCACGACATCCTCGTGGGCGGCAATCTGGAACACGCTGTCCGCCGAGGTGTACACTATCAGCGCACCGGTCCTGATATGCTCCTCGCCGTAGTCGGCAATGACCGCGGTGCCGGAGTAGGGCTTGTTGCAGATGACTTTTCGCCCGGTACGACGCTCAAACTCGCCTATCACCTCGGGCGGAAATCCGTCCGGATATGTCGGGAACGGCTTATCGGCAACTATCCCCATCATCTCCCAGTGACCGGTGGTCGTATCCTTGCCTTTTGAAAGCTCACGAAGCCGCGCATACCTGCCTATCGGCTTGTCGTACTCTCCTCCGTAATCGTTGCCGTCGATATTGAACAGCCCAAGCTTCCGCATATTCGGAACATTGAGCTTTCCCGTATCGAAGCACACCTTCACGGTATTGCTGCCTTCATCGCCGTAGTCCGCGGCATCGGGAGCTTCACCTATACCCACACTGTCAAGTACTATCAGAAACACACGTTTATTCATAATGACCACCTCGCGACAGATTACTGTTCATGGTATAATTATACACCTTCCGCCGGCTTTTGTCAACAAAAAGGAGCCATGCAGACCGCATGGCTCCCGTATTCACTTCTTTTTTCCCGTGAGTATCCTTACGCCGGAGCTTGTACCGAGACGAGAGCATCCAAGCTTTATGAAATCCTCCATATCCTCTCGTGTTTTAATGCCGCCGGCTGCCTTTATCTTCACGTTCTTACCGATATTCTCATCGAACAGCTTTATATCCTCGCGAGTCGCGCCCGCAGAGCCGAAGCCGGTCGAGGTCTTGATATAGTCCGCGCCTGCCGTGGTCACAGCGTGACACAGCATTATCTTCTCATCCGTTTTCAGGTTGCAGGTCTCAACGATGACCTTCAGGATGTGCTCGCCGCAGAACTTCTTCACTGTCTGTATCTCATGGATGACCGTGTCATAGTCCTCGTTCTTCACCGCGGTCTGGTTGATGACCATGTCTATCTCGTTCGCGCCGTCAAGGATAGCCTGCTGAGTTTCGATAAGCTTCGACTGCAGCATCTGATAGCCCAGCGGAAATCCCACCACCGTACAGATGTTCAGCTTCGGGAACTCTTCATGCGCTTTTTTCACGTAGCACGGGGGGATGCAGACACTTGCGGTCTTGTATTCCAGCGCCTCTATGCACAGCGTCCTTATCTGCATAAGCGTCGCTGTAGGCGAAAGCAGGGTGTGGTCAATACGTCTGAAAATCTCTTCGTTTGTCATGATTCATATCCTCTCCGCGCCACAGCGCACTGCGCACTCATACCATGAGCGCGCAGACCTTGTTGCAGTACTCTACCGGATCGTCGATGTCAAGTCCCTCGATAAGGAGCGCCTGGTCGTACAATATATCAGCATACGCCGCGAGCTTTTCCTTGTCGTTGTCGTACAGGAACTGCAGCTTTGCGAATATCGGGTGATCGGCGTTTATCTCAAGCACACGGTCAGCCTTCGGCTTCATCTCGTTTCCGGGCATAGCGCCGAGTACCTTCTCCATTTCCAGCGATACCTCGCCGTCGCTTGTAAGGCATACCGGGTGCGAGCGCAGCTTCGCTGAAATGCGAACATCCGCCACCTTGCCTTCGAGCGTCTTCTTTATTTCACCCAGCAGATCCTTGTTCTGCTCGGTCTTTTCCTTCTTTTCCTTCTTCTCGTCCTCGCTCTCGAAGTCCGCGTCGGACGACTGTATCGACTTGAACTCCTTGCCGTCGAAGTCAACGAGCATCTTGATTATGAACTCGTCGATGTTGTCGGTGAGGTACAGTATCTCGTAGCCCTTCTCCTTGAGCATCTCCGTCTGCGGCAGAGTATCGAGCTTTGCAACGCTCTCACCGCAAGCGAAGTAGATGGCATCCTGCCCCTCCTTCATGCGGGTGACGTACTCTTCGAGCGTTGTGAGCTTCTTCTCCGCGCTTGATGTGAACAGCAGGAGATCCTGCAGGAATTCCTTCTGCATTCCATAGCTTGAGTACAGACCATACTTTATCTGAAGACCGAAGTTCTTCCAGAACTCCTCATACTTCTCACGGTCGTTGCCAAGCATCTTTTTCAGCTCGTTCTTGATCGTTCTTTCGAGGCTCTTTTCGATGAGCTTCAGCTGCTTGTCATGCTGCAGCATTTCACGGGAAATATTCAGCGACAGATCCTCACTGTCCACAAGGCCCTTTACGAAGCTGAAATAGTCGGGCAGCAGATCGCCGCACTTATCCATTATCAGCACACCGCTGGAATAGAGCTGAAGACCCTTTTCGTACTCCTTGGTGTAGAAATCGAAGGGTGCCTTTTTCGGTATGAACAGCAGGGCGTTGTAGGTAGCCGTTCCTTCGGTCTTGGAATGGATATGCGCTATCGGATCCATGTAGTCGAGGAACTTTTCCTTGTAATACTGGTTGTACTGCTCATCGGTAAGTTCCTGCTTGGACTTCTTCCAGATCGGCACCATGCTGTTAAGAGTCTCGATCTCGGTTGTCTCGTCGTACTCGCCTTCCTTGCCCTCTTTCGGCTTGCGGTGAGTTACCGGCATCTTTATCGGGTATCTGATATAATCACTGTAGCGCTTTACAAGGCTCTTGAGTTTATACTCCGCAAGGTATTCGTTATAGTCTTCCTCTTCGGTATTATCCTTGAGGTACAGTGTGATCACCGAGCCGTTGCTGTCCTTTTCCGCGTCGGTTATCGTGTAGCCGTCAACGCCCTCGCTGCTCCAGAGGTATGCCTGATCCTCACCGTGCTTCTTCGTGAGCACTTCGACCTTCTTCGCCACCATGAACGCGGAGTAGAAGCCCACACCGAACTGTCCGATAACGTCCACTTCCTCGGTGTCCGCCTCGGCATTGTCCTGCTTGAACTTGAACGAGCCTGACTGCGCTATCACGCCGAGATTGTTTTCAAGCTCATCCTTATTCATGCCGATACCGTTATCCTCTATGGTTATCGTGCGTGCGTCCTTATCGAACGAGAGATTTATCTGCAGATCGTCGCGGGTGATGCCGAGATTTTCCTGCATCGACTTGAAATAAAGCTTATCCATTGCGTCGCTCGCGTTCGAGATGAGCTCTCGCAGGAATATCTCCTTGTGCGTGTATATCGAGTTTATCATCATCTCAAGCAAGCGCTTGGATTCCGCCTTGAACTGTTTCTTTGCCATTTTTACCGTCTCCTTATTTATATGTTAGCACTCGCACTCTTTGAGTGCTAAATATATTATATCACTTTTTTCGGAGATGTCAACAGTTTTTTCAAATATTTTTCGGCTTGCCTGTTCAGTTCTGCAGTTATCGCTCTTTCTCGGCATAAGAGTACAAAAACAGGTCTTACAGAAGCCCCCTGTAAGACCCGAATTGTCTGTAAACCGCCGGGGCTCCGTATACCGGTACCGGGGTCAGCGTCATTTTGCATCAATAGATTTTCCAGATACCCCTTGCATAGTCGGATACCGCACGGTCAGCGGAGAATACGCCGGAACCCGCGATATTCGCGAGAGACATCTTGTTCCATCTCAATACATCTCTGTATATCTCGCTTGCCTTTGCCTGTGCGCCGCGATAGCTGTCAAAGTCTGCAAGGCACATGTACTGGTCGACATAGCGGATAGCATTAGCCACCTCATCGAAGGTCGCGCCGTTGAAGCCGCGGTACATAGCATCGATCGCGCCTCTTATAACGTCGTTGCGGTCATAGTAGCCGTCCGGCGAATAGCCGTTCTGACGCATAACTCCGACCTCGGGAGTGGACATGCCGAAGATAAATATGTTGTCATCGCCCACCTGCTCGTGTATCTCAACGTTTGCGCCATCATAGGTACCCATGGTGATCGCACCGTTGAGCATCAACTTCATGTTACCTGTACCGCTCGCTTCTGTCCCCGCGAGGGATATCTGCTCGGATATCTCGGCTGCGGGCATCAGCATTTCGGAGAGTGTTACGCGGTAATCCTCAAGGAAGATGACGCTGAGCTTCTCGTTGAGCTTCGGGTTCTTCTTGAGCTCCTCGCCTATACACCAGATAAGCTTGATTATCTGCTTTGCCATGTAATATCCGGGAGCAGCCTTGGACGCGAAGATGTATGTCTTGGGCTGATAATCCGCATCGGGATTGTTTACAAGGTAATTGAAATCCGAGATGATATTGAGCGCGTTGAGCTGCTGGCGCTTGTACTCATGCAAGCGCTTGACCTGTACATCGAAGATGCTGTCGGGATTGAGCTTCGTGCCGGTAGTGCTGTAAACATACTTTGCGAAGTCTTCCTTGTTTGCGCGCTTTATCTCGGAGAGCTTTTTGAGCACATCCGCATCGTTCTCGAACTGACGGAGCTTTTTAAGCTCACCGCCATCCTTCTTGAAGCCGTCACCGATCACTTCGGAAAGAAGCTTTGTGAGTCTCGGATTGGACTGGAGCAGCCAGCGGCGGTACGCGATACCGTTTGTAACGTTCGTGAACTTTTCCGGTGTGAGCTCGTACTCATCGTGGAACACGCTGTCCTTGATTATCTCACTGTGCAGCTTCGAAACGCCGTTCACAGAGTGGGACGCAGCCACGCAGAGCGTTGCCATTCTGATCTGGTTATTGCGGAAGATAGACATCTCCTCGACCTTCTCATACGGAAGTGTTTCGGAGAGCTTCTCACAGTATCTTCTGTTGATCTCGCAGACTATGCCGTAAATTCTCGGGAGGATTCGCTCGATAAGGCTCTTATCCCACTTCTCAAGTGCCTCTGCCATTACGGTATGGTTCGTATACGCAAATGTGCGGCAAACGATATCCCACGACTTGTTCCAGTCGTAACCGCAGTCATCGAGCAGTATTCTCATAAGCTCGGGGATAGCGAGAGTCGGGTGAGTATCATTAACATGTATAGCGACCTTGTCGGGAAGGTTCTCAAGTGTGCCGTAGATGTTCATGTGGCGCATTACGATATCGCCTATGGAAGCTGCGCACATAAAGTACTGCTGTCTCAGACGCAGAGCCTTGCCCTCAAGGTGGTTATCGTTCGGATAAAGCACCTTTGTGAGCGAGTGAGCGATGTTGCTTGCGCCCAGCGCGCTCATGTAGTCACCGGAGTTGAAAGCGCTCATGTCGAAGGACATGCTCTTTGCCTGCCAGAGACGAAGCTTTGAAACGCCCTCGCTGTCATAGCCGGAAACATACATATCATAAGGCACGGCATACACCGTATTGTAATTGACATGATCAACGTGGTGATAGTCGTTGTCCCAGTATTCGCGGATCTCACCGTCGAAATGCACCTCGACTGCCTGATCCTCCACCTTCGACAGCCATGAACCGCCGCCGGGGAGCCAGTCATCCGGGAGCTCGGTCTGCCAGCCATCGATTATCTTCTGCTTGAAGATACCATACTCATAGAGCAGCGAATAGCCCGTTGCAGGATACGCACAGGTAGCAAGGCCGTCAAGATAGCACGCGGCAAGTCTTCCGAGACCGCCGTTGCCGAGACCTGCGTCCGGTTCCTCGTCATAGATAACATCCGGTTTTATCTTGTATTCGTCCTTAAGTACTTTCTCAACGACCTCATTTGCTCCGATGTTATAGAGCGATGTCTTGAGGGAACGTCCCATAAGGAACTCCATGGAGATGTAATACACCTGCTTCCTGCCGACGGAGTTGCACTTTGTCATGAACATATGGCGCTTTTCTTTGAGGTACTCGACCACAAGCTTGGAAAGTGCCTTATATATCTGGGTGCTCGTTGCGTCCTTCGGACCGGTACGGAACTCGTATTCGAGCGTTTCCTTCAGCTTCTTGCTGACAAAATCGGGGGTTAACGGTGAAGTCAATTTCATCATATCCTTCCTGAACATAGTTGCGTACCGTATGTTATAAGCATACGGAAGCGTTTATCTTCACATACATGTATATTATACCACATGTTAACAAAAATTTCAACACTTTTTCAATGCTGTTGTCTTTTTTGTAAAATTTCTCCATAACAGTATAAAATAATATGTGAAAATACAACAAATTTCAAGCGCGATCATGTTAACATGTCATCGTTTTATACAAACAGACAATCATTTTCTGTTCTTCGGCACATCGGTTCAAAGAAGCATGGTAAAATCAGTTATGAACTCGTCCGCCACAGCCTTTATCAGCTCCACATCGCGCTCTGATGTTCTGTCATACACCGCAGCGGTGCGAAATCCTCCGTCAGCCGCGCCGCGTATCGCGACATAAATATCCTCGAACACCACAGTGTCACTCACTTCTGCTCCCATGCGCCGGCAGGCGAGTTCATACACATCAGGGAAGCCCTTCTTGCGCGCACATTCATCCACTGTCGCGTAAGCATCGAACAGCTCCGCCACCCCGCACCGTGTGAGTGCAGGCAGATACAGCTCCTCGCTGCTCGCGGTGGCTACTGCGAGCTTCACACCCACGTTTTTCAGCTTCACAAGGTATTCATAAGCTCCGGGCTTCAGCTGCGCCTCTTCACGGTAGAACCGCACAGCTTCGCTGTGCCACTCCGACATCATCTCCTCGGGAGTAGCAGTGAGTCCGAAACGCTTTCTCGTGTACTCTGCAGTCTCAACTGCGCCCAGGTGTGCGATAGCCAGCAGATAGTCCTCCGGCACCTCGTCAACGCCGTGCTTTTTCAGGAACATCTCGTCTATCTTCGTCCAGAACCACATCGAATCGAGTATCGTTCCGTCCATATCGAACACTGCGGCGCTGAAATCCGGTTTTTTCAGGTCTATGCTCATTCTCCGCACTTTTCCTTTATATACTGTGCTATCAGGTCGGCAGACTTATCGACACCTATGTCCGAGTTCACCGAGATATCGTATGTCTGAACCTTACCCCATGCGTCATCCGCAAAATAGTTATAGTACGCGATACGATTCTTGTCCTTCTTGATTATGTAATTCCGGAAATCGCCCTTCTCGGCAGTCTCTCCGTACTCGTCGCGTACTCTCGCGATGCGGCTCTCCAGCGGCGCGGTAACGAACACATTCACCACATCCGGAAAACCACGCAGTACATAGTCCGCACAGCGTCCGACGATGACACAGCTCTCTTTGTTGTAGAGATCCTTGATCACCCGTGACTGCGCTATGAAGATCATGTCTGACGCGGGAAGTATCTGGCTGCCGATGTAAAGGTGATACAGCAGGCTCTGCGTCTTCTTCTGATCGTTGCGCCGCACAAATTCCTCGGTGTAGCCGCTCTCCTTCGCCACCAGCGACAACAGCTCACCGTCATAGTAACCTATCCCGAGCTCGTCGGCAAGCTTTCTTGCTATGAGCCGCCCGCCTGAACCGTATTCTCTCGAAACCGTTATAACTGTCTTTTTCATGTTTTCTCTCCGTATTATTCTTTGTATGCCTTGATTATCTCTCCGACGTACATAGTGTGGACATCGCCTTTCGCATAATCCATAGCAGGAATGCTCCTTACTGTGAACGCGTTCATGTCCAGAGGTGCCGAGTAGAGCTTCCGGCAGACAAATATCAGCTTCGCGCCCTCGATAGCCGTGGTGCCGTCGATGTACAGCGGCTTCACACCCGCCGCGGCATATTTGTCGCCTTCCCTGCCCGAGTGCGAGCCGAGATATCCGAGAGCTTTGCGGTCGGTTATCAGCGACAGCGTGAACAGCTCGTTCTTATCAAGGAACTCCTTTGTGTAGCGGCTCTCACGGGCGTATGCTATCACTGTGGGGCGATTCGGGCTCCACAGACACCCGAGATGTCCCCATGACACCGTCATGGCGTTGCTGCCGCTCTCATCGCCCGCCGCAAGCACCAGCCAGTCCTTGCCGATCAGTGTAAACGGGTTTATTTCAAGCTCTGTTACGTTTACTATTTTCATAATATCCTCCTTATATCATATCTCACCGCAGAGCTGTTCCATTTCATCGAGCAGCCTGCCGAAAAGCTTCAACGCGTTGTTTACAGCCTCGGGTCCGGTCATGTCAACGCCGGCACCTTTGAGAAGCTCTATCGGGGTCTTTGAGCAGCCGCCCTTCAGGAATCCGAGGTAATCCTCACGCTCCTTTTCGCCGCCGTTCAGTACGCGCTCCGAAAGCGCTATCGCCGCCGAGAAGCCTGTAGCGTACTGGTAAACATAGTAATCATAGTAGAAATGCGGTATCCGCTGCCACTCGTGATCTATCTCCGGGTCGTGAACGATGCCGTCTCCGAAGTACAGGTCGTTCAGCTTCCCGTAAAGCTCACACAGCGCATCAGATGTAACTGCCTCGCCCCGCGCCTGCATCTCGTTCACCTTCAGCTCGAACTCTGCGAACATCGTCTGGCGGTACAGCGTCGTGCGGAACTGCTCCAGGAAGTAGTTGATCAGGAACGCGCGCTTACGCTTATCCGTCGTGGTATTCAGCAGGTGCTGCATCAGCAGGCTCTCGTTGAACGTTGACGCTACTTCAGCCACGAATATCTTGTAATCCGCATACGTTACGGATTGAGTCTTGCTTGAATAGTACGAGTGCAGCGCATGCCCCATTTCGTGCGCTATCGTAAACTCCGATTGCAGGTCGTCCGTGTGGTTCAGCAGCACGAACGGGTGTACCGATGTTCCCGCCGAGTACGCACCGCTGCATTTGTTCTCGTTCTCGTAAACATCGACCCAACCGTTCTCAAAGCCACCGCGCATTATGTCGCAGTACTCCTCTCCGAGCGGCTTCACAGCTTCGAGCACAGTCTTTTTCGCGTCCTCGTAAGAGATCTCGTCCTTTACATCGCTCACCATTGGCGCGTACAGATCGTAGTAATGCAGCTCCTGCACCCCGAGAAGCTTCTTCCGCAGCGCCACATAGCGGTACATTTTGTCCATGTTGGCATGGACGCTCTCTATCAGATTGTAATATACCTCCGGCGGCACCTCGGTACTGTCAAGTGCCGCTTCGAGCGTATTCTCATACTTGTGTACGTTCGCGCCGAACGCAAGTGTTTTCAGGTGCGCCGCAAAGTTCGCTGTATACGTGTTCTCAAAACCCTCATAGGTATGATAAAGGTTTGTGAATGCCGACCTGCGCAGCTCCCTGTCCTCGCTCTGCATCATCGGGATATAGCTGCCGTGAGTGAGCTGGTGTTTGTTACCGTCCTTGTCAACGGCATCAGGGAACTTCATATCCGCATTGTCGAGCATGGAGAAGACCACTGTCGGCGATGCGCACAGCTCTCCCGCCATAGCGGCTATGCGCTCCTCCTCGGGAGAGAGGATATGCGGACGTTTTGCGCGGATACGATCAAGCGCAAGGCGGTAGTGCTCCAGAGCGGGCTGCTCCTTGTAGTACCGCTCCATGTCCTCATCGGATATCGAGAGTATCTCCGGCACCGCAAACGCCGCGGAGCTGCTTATCGCGACAAGCAGCGCGTTCACCCGGTCGCAGTATCCCGAATACAGGCTTACCGCTGTATCCTCATCGCTCTTGCGGTTCGCGTAGTTTATCAGATCCTCTATCTTCACTGTCAGCTCATCGTCGAGCTTCATATACGCCAGCAGCTCCGCGCCCGATGCGCAAAGCTTCCCGGCGTAGTCCGCAAGTATGCCGGGGTATTTTCCCGCATCGGTCAGTTCGGCTTCAAACGCCTCGTCACTCGGGTACAGGTCCTCAATGTGCCACCTGAACTCTGCAGGTACTTCACTTCTTTTCGGTAGTTTCTTCAAAATGCGTGCTCCTTTCCGTCATTCGATGATATCGATATCGAAATCGTCAAGTACGATATCATCGCCCGTATCGTTCTGTATCACATCGCTCTCGTCTATCTGCAGCGTCTCGCAGTCGACCTTGTAGGAATAGTTCGAGGTCCAGTTGTTATACGCGTCCATTTGTATCTGCGTCTCTGCCTGCTCTTTGAGGTAATCGCGAAGGTCACTTCTGAGCGCTTCAAGCTCGCTGTCGGATATTGCCGCGTCGCCCGTGTACTGTATAACATACACACCGTCACGCGCCGCGTAAGGCTCGGCAGTTCCGCCGATCTCCGATATCCCGTACAGCGCGGAAACGAAGCTGCTGTCATACTGTACGGAGTTTTTGAGAACGAGCGCGTCGGTCACTATCCTGTAATCTGCCTGTGCCGCGTCAAGCTCAACACCCGAAGCGAGCACTGACGCGATATCCTGCGCTTTACTGCGAAGCTCGGAGGTATATGCTTTATCTATAAGCTTCGACACTTCATCGGTATTGCCGGTTTCAGCCGCGGCGGATATCGCTTCCACCGACTCCGGCGAGTACGGTATCACCGCGAAGCGTGCTTTTCTCGTACCCTCGGGTATATACAAAGTCTGGTATGTCGGCATTGACTCGTATGTCCCGACATCGGATACAGCGGCATCTTTCGCATGAGCGCGCAGTGTATCGAGCTCCGAGTCGATATCGCTGTCCGATACGGTCACATTCCTGACCATCTCCTCAAGCGTGAGCGTCTGTATCTTCGAATTGAGCTCCCATTGGTAGAACATATCGTATGTGACACCGCATTTCTCAAGTATCACCTGGAGGACTTCATCACAGAGCGCCCTTATATCAGCATCGGAAGCGTTTTCGCCAAGCTTTTCATTCGCAGTGCTGTAGAAATTCGATGCCCAGTCCGCACGTA
Source organism: uncultured Clostridia bacterium (assembly GCA_947166275.1). Classification (GTDB taxonomy): domain Bacteria; phylum Bacillota; class Clostridia; order Oscillospirales; family Ruminococcaceae; genus Ruminiclostridium_E. Next base: position 36,767 of record CAMVDP010000013.1, on the reverse strand, counting down.
CCCCGTCAGCTGTCTCACGTACTTCATCAAGCTGTTCCTTTGTGAGAGTTTCGGGAGTGATGTTGTATTCGGTACGGGCTGTATAGAGGTACATCTTCTCGAACATCAGGTAGTTCACAATGTTCACACGATAGCTCTTGCAGTCATCGTAGAAGTCATCCGACATATCGTCCTCTATGCCGTATATCGCAAGGTAATACATATACTCGCTGATAAACTCGTCAAAAGTAACATTGAATTCGGGTATCGGGTCGGGGTCGCTCACCGAGCATATTATCTTCGAGCGGTCCACATCCTTCCACGCTGCGTAGCTGTTGATGTCACCGGGAAAGTAATCATTTGCTATCTCACGCGCCGCATCGCTTACCTGCACGCGCACCGGCTGTTCCGCCGTTCCGCCTGCGGGAGCATCGGCAGTCTGGCCTCCGCATGATGACAGAGCTAATGCCGCTGCCGTGATAAGCGCCGTCAGTGCGGTCCTGTTTATTCTATTCATTCTGCACGTCCTTGTTTCTGATTTGAGCACAAAACACCCATAATAGTTAGTATAGCACAAAACCGCCAAAAAATCAAGGATATGTTGTATTTCCCGTGTATTATTATGCCTCTTGTACGGGTCTTGCGCAAAAATCGAAAAATTTTTCGAAAAAATTTTCAAAAAGTGATGATTTTTTTGAAAAAGTATGTTATAATAGGGTAGTAATATGAAATACTATGCGTTTATTCATATCTTCAACGCAAAAAAGGGGAATAGAAATGTCCGGTATAAAGAAAAAACTGAAAAATATAGCAGCTATACTGCTGGCGTCGGCATGCCTGCTCACATTTACAGCCTGCGAAGGCGAGCCCGAGGAAACAGTGCCCACCAAGCAGGTCACGTTCGTTGACGAGTTCGGCGATGTGGTGACAGATGAAGACGGCGAGCCCGTGCTCACCGACGTTCCGCTCGAAACCATCGTGGTAACGGACGAGGAAGGCAATCCCGTCACCGATGAGAGCGGCAACACACAGTTCGAATATGAAACTCTGCCCGAGGAAGAAAAAACAGTCTACAAAGTCGGCTTTGTTTACAACGGCTTCGTGAGCGACGGTGCCACAAACGGCTGCTTCGAGGTCGCAAGAAGCCAGATAGAAAAGTCACTCGGCATTGAGACCTGCTACATCGAAAACTGCCTCGTCGCGGACTTCCCGGAAGCCATAAACACTCTCAAGGACGAAGGCTGCAACATCATCGTCGCGTGCAGCCCGAAGTTCGCTAACTCCGCGACCAAGGAGAACAAGGGTTCCGTAGACACCTACTACATAGCTTTCAACGCCGAAGAGGGACGCATGATCTCCGGCTTCGGCGGCTCACTGTACCAGACTGCGGCAGTGTGCGGACTTGCAGCAGCTCACAACACAAAGACCAACACCATAGGTGTCATCAGTGACCCCGGTGAATACAATGCTTACGGCGTCATTGACGCATTCGTGCTCGGTGCTTCGGAGATCTGGTCAACGCACACCGATGTTCGTCTTAACTGGGCATGGTCAAACAGCCATAAGGAGATCGAGCAGGCTGTGGATGACCTTATCTCACAGGGCTGCGACGTTATCATGTCGTACATGGAGTCCGACTACGCTGTGAAATACGCGTCGTCAAAGGGCATCAAGGTGATCGGCAACTGCTATAATATGCCCGAGATAGCTCCCGAAAACTACCTCACCGGCTTCTTCTTCAACTTCAGCACCTTCCTCGTTGATGAGGTGCGCTCGATAGTCAACGAAAACTTCAATCCCCGCGCATACAGCGGTGATGTAGGTGCAGGTATGATCAGACTCGTGAACTTCGGCGAAAGCTGCGAGACCGGTACCGAGGACATCTGCAAGACCCTCTACGACTACATCAAGGAAGGCAAAGCAGAGATATTCATGGGCGAGATCAAGAATACCGACGGCAAGATAATGGTAGAGAAGGGTCAGACAATGTCATTCCACCATGTGCTCGCTATCAACTGGCTCGTGCAGGGCATCCGCAAGACCCAGAAGTTTACTGAAGTCATAGATGATCCTGTGGGAACGGATTTCTCGGTACACAAGTAAACGATAAACATTCGGATATCAAAAAGAGGGAGACCTGTTCTCCCTCTTTTCTTTGTTTACTTTTCTACCAGGTCGTTGAGCTTTTCAAGCTGTTCACTGTCCGGCACTGCGTTATCATACCTCACGGTCTCATACACCCTTGCGACCCCGGCAAGCTCATCACGCCCGAGATACTCGGCACCGAGTTCCGCCTGCACAGGCACGGTATCCGCCGGTGTCAGACTCCTGTTGACCGAGCGTATCCGGTACAAAAGCACCCTGTAGCCTGCCCGGTATTTCTTTGCCGGGTCCTTCTCCGCCAGGTATTCCCGCCTTACGGCATATATGTTGTCGCTGTATTCGCGCCGCTTCCTGCCGTATGACAGGTCCTCGAAAACATCAGTGAATTCAGGGTGAGCCGACTCTTCGGGTCTGCTGCTCAGAAACGCTCCGAGCCGTGCGAAGAACGCCTTGATCGCCGAGAATATCTTATGCCGGAATATAACGATCAGCGCGATGAACGCGACGATCGCGAATACCTCCGCAAGATACCATGAGTATTCGTAGAAGCCCCAGCCCGTGCCGATCTGACCATCCTCGACAGCCTCAAGCGGCATCTCCTCTGCCTCGAACAGCGAAAACAGCCAGTGTATCAGCCGCATGACCGCAAATATACATTCTTTCAGCAGCCACGCTATCTGCTTTCGGAAAACGCAGAGCGTCAGCCCTGTAACCGTTATCCCGAGCACCAGCGCCGCATTGTACGCCGCAAGCCCCTTCGGAAGTGAGGACTTCGTTTCCGCACGCATATTCGCCCGGTCAAAGATCCCGCTCTGGTTCACAAGCAGCGCCGCCGCAAGAAACTCCGCGGCAAACGCCGCCACCACAGTATCCGATGCCACAGCGTTTATATCCTCGTTCGCCGCCAGCCTTATGAAGATGTAGCATGCTATCGTAAGCACGATATACACCGCGAATGCACTCAACGGGAACATATCGGCGAAATTCTTGTACCCTGCACGCTCGCCGATAAAGTACGCGAATACACAGCTCGCGCCGAGAGCGAATACCGTTACTCCGTCGCCTCCGATGACCAGTGACAGAAAACCCGCCGCAAATGTCAGGAATCCCGCAATACGCAGCGGCAGCCGCAGCTTTTTATGCGACTTCTCCGCCATCGAGCTGACATATCCGATCAAAAATACCACTGCACCCACGCCGTAGTAGAAAAACATCCGAGGTACGCCGATATTGCCGTATGTGTTGATATCGAAGCTGAAAAGGAACGGAAACACTACCGCCGCGAAAGCTATGACCGCTAATGTTTTCAGCACAAAGCCCCTCACAGGCGATCCCCCTTTCAGTTATAGTAACGCCCGACCCTGCCGACGCGCAGTATCTCACGGTCATGCACGCTGTCATCGTTGCAGTAGAATGCTACGTGCTTCCCCCTGCGACGCTGTACAGACGCGAAATCTGCCATGGCATCATCGATGTAAGCTGTTATTATCAGTATGTCTGTCCTGTCGTTAAAGTATATCCCCGATTCCTCCGCCTGCGCGAGAAAATCGCGGAAATCGAGCGTGCAAGTGTTTTCAATGTCAGCAAGCACGCGCAGCAGCCGCATGTAGTCCTCGCCGTCAGCGCCGCCCTTCTCGTGAACGCCGCCGGAGCCGTTGGTATACAGGTCACATTCAGCTCCGATCTCCGCAAGCCGGTCAAGCAGAAAAGCCGCCGCTTTGATGTAAGTCTCCGCGTCACCCGACATGATCGGACGCGGCTCACCGATTGGAGTCTTCTGCATATTTATCAGCACCGCGGCGCGGTTTCGCGTGGTAAAGTCGTTATTAAACACCATCAGCCGCGCGTTTTTCGCGGTACTGTTCCAGTGTATGCGGTTCATCGGCTCACGCCCGGTGTACTCGCGAGAGCCGGATATAAGAAACGGATCGTCGCAGATGAAACGCCGCGCTGTACGCTCACCGGACAGCTCCAGATCCGACAGCATGCTTTCCCGCAGATCATACGGCGCGGGCAGTATGCGTATGCTCTCGTTTATGCTGAGCGCACGGGATACCGACACCAGTCCCAGCAGATCGCTGCCTATGAGCGAAACACTCTCAAGTCTGAAGTTTCCACGCTTCATTGCCACCGCTTTACGCGTGCGTGTACATTTCTGATGCGGGCGCAGCGAAAATACGCTCGGCACGAAGCGCGTATCCGACGCTCGTGCAGCCTGCGTCCCCGAGAATTCCAGCCAGCGGCTCGTGCTCAGCTCCGTCTTTACCCACGGCACCGGAAGCCCTTTGTCGTTGACTATCTCCTCTACTATCTCGAAGGTCTCGCCCTCCATGGCTTCATTGGTGCTGAACCGTACGGTATAAGTCACGTTTTTCAGCACAAGGCGCAGGAACACCTGATGCTCGATGAACAGCAGTATCGCCACAACGACGAGTATCGCAATTATTTCCATGCTCTTTCACTCAAACTGCTCGGTAGGCACCGGAGTGTCTTCGAGTATCTGACGCACCACATCTTCCGCAGTGCTTCCGGTCTTTGTTATCGCGTACTCGCGGCAGATCAGGCGGTGCGGTATCACATACGGCGCGGCAGCCTTAACATGGTCCGGAGTCACGAACTGTGCTCCCTCCAGCGCCGCATACGCCTGTGCCAGCTTTTTCAGCGCCAGCAGTCCGCGTGGGCTCAATCCGAGCCGCACCTTCTCGTTCCTGCGGGTCGCGTCCCCGATGTCGCAGATGTAGCCTGCCGCAGCTTCGCCCAGCCGCACATTCAGGGCTTCGTGCGACGCTCCCGCGAGATCGTCGGCTGAAAGCACCTCACCGAGCGCGTCTATGGGGTGCGTCTCGCCTATCGCGGCGAGCATGTCAAGCTCACTTCTCCTCTCGCCGTATCCGAGCTTCAGCCGTACGAGGAAGCGGTCGAGCTGAGCTTCCGGCAGCGGATAGGTTCCTGCGCTCTCTATGGGGTTCTGGGTCGCGATGACAAAGAACGGAGAACCGAGCTTGTATGTCTCGCCGTCCACAGTGGTCTGCTTTTCCTCCATACACTCAAGGAGCGCTGACTGGGTACGGGGCGTGGCACGGTTTATCTCGTCCGCCAGCAGTATGTTCGTGAACACTGCGCCCCTGCGGAACACGAACTCCTGCGTCTTCATGTTATAATAGTTGATGCCGGTGATATCGGACGGAAGCAGATCGGGAGTGAACTGTATACGACGGAACGTTACGCCGAGCGAGCGTGCAGCAGCGCGTGCCAGCATGGTCTTGCCGGTGCCGGGGACATCCTCGATGAGCACATGACCACCCGCAAGCAAAGCAGCGCAGACAATGCGTATCTCCCGCTCCTTGCCCATGATGACTTTTGATATATTGGCGGTGAATACGTCACCGAACTCCTTGGCTGTCATACGATACCTCCGTTTTAAAAAACCCCCCGCCGACGCAGTGCGCCCGCGGGGGTGTTATGTACTGTTTAAGCGTTTGCCATGCTGACGAGCTCCGACAGCATCTGGTTGAGCTTATCGGGTATATCCTCGTCCTTGAACTGGCAGGTGCCGACCTTCTTATGTCCGCCGCCGCCGTACTTGAGCATAAGGCTTCCGACGTCGACATTGCTTGTCTTGTTGATGACAGAGTAACCTACCGCCGCAGAGCAGCCCTGGCCGCCCTTACCGGAAACGATCCAAGCGGAGATGTTCTGCTCGGGGTACAGGCTGTAGATCATAAAGCGGTTGCCTGTATATATCGGGTCAACACCGCGCAGATCGGTGATTATCACGTTGCCCTTTGTCTCGGTATGCTCATGTACCATTTTCTTGAAGAGCTCCGCCTGTTCGTTGTAAACAGCTATTCTCTCCTTGATATCGGGCATATCGAGTATTTCCTGTGTGGTCATGCTGCGGCAGCTTACAAGAAGCTTCTCCATGAGCTGGTAGTTGCTTATGGTGAAGTTGCGGAAGCGTCCGAGACCTGTTCTCGGGTCCATGAGGAAGCCAACGAGAATCCATCCTTTGGGGTTGAGCACCTCGTCAACGGTAAGGTTACCGCTGTCCACCTTATCAACAGCCTCCATGAGGTCGTCGAACTGCGGGAAGCGCTCTCTGCCGCCGTAGTATTCATATATTATCCTCGCGCAGCTCGGAGTGATACGGCTCTCACCCTTGTACTTACCGGCAAGCTCCTGGCGCTCGAATTCGCTGGAGTGATGATCGAACCAGAGTCCACACCCCTCAACGAACGGTACATTTGCGAGAACATCGTTCTCGGTCACGGGTACGAGACCGTCCTGGATGTCCTTCGGATGCTTGAAGGTAAAAGAGTCGATTATGCCGGCCTCATAGAGCAGTGCGCCGCACGCAAGTCCGTCAAAATCAGAGCGCGTGATAAGATTCATAGTAGTTTCCCCCTGTGTAGATATGATTTTTTACGCATTCCGTACACTGTAGCGACGGAACACAAGAATCCGGTCGGTTGATATACTGTTCCAAATAATTATAACAAATAATTTCTGTTTTTGCAACAGTTTTTTATAAAAAAAGTGAAATTTTAATAAAAAATCTTTTGAAAGGCGATACATCGGACATCAGTTTTGCGTAAACCGCCGCAGCGTAGCGATATACAGCCTCACGCTCGTCTTCAGACACCGGCGCGTCCTCGTCCCGTCCGAACTCCGCTTTTTCAATGATATGAATAACGTCCATAAGGAACGAGTTGAGTCCCTTGAGCTCTATGCTGCCGTCCACGCGCTCGGCGAAGTCGTACAGCTGCTCGCTGCCGGGTATGAGACCCTTCCTTGACAGTATTGCAATGATGAAGCGGTACATCACGCGCACAGCCTCGTTCGGCGGCAGCTTTACGAAGCTCGACACAGTGCGGTCCTCGGCAGCTCTGACACTTCTCGCGAACATCAGCAGTACTGCCGCCAGAGCTGCCAGCACAGCCATTATCACTATCGCAGGCAGCAGCTTTATCCACAGATCTCCGGTATCTTCACCGGGGATGTCAGTCTGCTGCGAAGCCGTGGTCTCGGCAGGCGCTTTTGTTGTATCATCGGTACTGTCGGGTACGTCAGGAGCCGTGGTCTCGTCGGTGACATCCGTTTCCGTAGGAGTTGTCGTGACTGCCGGCGCTGATGAAACAGCTGTGACCTCCCCGACGCTCGTGTCGGGACCGGGACCCAGGTATCCGGGTACCACCGATGTCGGATCGAAAGGAAGCCAGCCTATGCCCTCAAAGTACACCTCCGTCCACGCGTGGAGCATGTGCTCCGTGAGCGTATGGTGGTACAGCCCGTCCTTGTCAGGCTCACCGCCCGGATATATCACATACCCGGTCACATACCGCGCCGGATAGCCCATTTCACGCATAGCAAGCGTCATCGCCGTGGCGTAAAGCGCACAGTGCCCCTCATGAGAGCTGTACAGAAAATCGCCGAGCATATCGCTGCCGCCGTTCTGGGACAGCGAATAGCGGTAATTAGCGCTGAAGTAGTCGCAGATATACTGTGCTCTGCTGTATGCGGTGAGACCGGATACGGTGCTGTCGTAGAGTCCGGAATCATGCACAAAGCGCTTGATGACAGGGTTGCTGCCGGAGTATACTCCGCGCACGTAATCGCGGTACCGGGCGATATCCGTGAGATAATCACCGTCTGTGCTCTCCGGGACAGTTATCAGACCGCTGCGAAGAGCCTCGTCGACACTGACGCCAGCTTCATCAGCGAGCTGTTCGCTCGTCTTTTTCAGACCACCGGTCCCAAAAACGCGACCGTCGAGAGCCGGTGTCAGCGCAAGCGACTCAAAATGCTTCACATAGCCGTCACGGGTCCGCAGTATATGATCTCCGAAACAATCATAGTATCCGCTGTCGCGGTAGTCAAGCTCATACGTCGCCACCGGACTGAACACCACGCGGGTGCTTCGCAGGTACTTCACATTCACCATCTGCAGCGGCATCACATCATCAGGTGAGATCTCATACTCAAGGGGATCGTACTCCGATGAAATGTAGCGGCGGAAGAGCTGGTATTCGGTCTCCGGGTAGAAGCTGTCTCCAACAGTGTCATCGTACCGTGCCGAAACGGTGGTGACGCTGCTCCACGAACCATTCGTGTACTCCACACCGATATCTCCGCGCAGATATACAGGTATATCACCTCGGGTAAGCGTCACCTCAAGCACAGTGCGGTCACTGTCACCGGGCGGCTGTATGCTTATACTGCCTGCCATGTCACCATAAGAGCCGGAGCTGAAATATCCGCGGTCATCGGGCTTGCCTATCGGGACACCGATGATCTCACCGACAGCATCGGTCGCTGTATTGTACACCGATGTAAGAAGCTCGAAGACTTCCTTATAGTTCAGGCCCTTTCCCTCGGGTATCAGCGCCGCGGCACCAAAGAATGCTATCGCGCTCAGCACCGATACCGCTATCATGTTGCCGGTATAACGGTGATAGCGTATCGTATCCTGCTCCGCGCGCTTGCCGAAAGGAAGCTTCGCAGCCCTACGCGCATACTCGCGGTCAGAGCGAAGCACTGACATACGTGCGGAGGTGAGGCTGCCGTAGATAAAGCCGCAGTCAAGCTCATAGCTCGAAGCAATTGCTTCAAATCCGAACATGCTCACCGCAAACAACAGGAACGACGGCATGAAACCAGCGTTCTCCGCAGCCACGGCCGGCGCGGTCACGACAGTGACCACGATGCAGGGGATCGAGAGTCTGAACCGGGTGCGTACCGCATAGGTGAACAGGACTGAAACGAGCACAGCCAGAACAATGGCAGCCCAGAACAGCGCCGACTCCATAAGCTCATTACGCATCAGCTCCGCGGCACGGGTAGCAGGCACGGGACGGATAAGCATTCCCGATGTATGCAGGAGCCTGCTGTCGAGACGGGTGACCATATAGTCCCAGAAGTACTCCGCAAGCTTCACCGCACGGTCACGCAGCAGCCATACAACTCCCGCGGACGCGGCAAGCACCGAACCGTACACCACCGCAGGCGGGAACAGCGACACAAGGATGTATATCGATCCCGACGCAGTCGCAGCAACGCCGGCGGGGATCCATATGTTCCCCGTAAAGCCGTACAGATCGCAGAATATCATTACCAGTGACGACGACATAAGACACAGCAATATCAGCCGCGCCGCAAGCAGAAATGCCGTGGAGGGCTGTTCGCCGAAATATTCGTCATGCAGTATCTTCTCGTCGCTGCGATACTTTCCGAATCTCATTTTTATACGAAGTTCCGTTCTTTCAGAATGACGGCTGCATTGATTCTCTCAATGACAGCGATATATCCTCGGGGTCTATCCTCCACACCGAGGTGTTCTTCGACGCTTCCGCACGTGCGAGCAGCGAAGCGTCAGGGCGCGATCCCGTAAGATATACGCGTATCTCTCCACAAGCCTTGCCGACAGTGCGCTGTATCGACGCGAGGTTATCTCCGTCGAGTTCGGTAGTGATAACGAACACCGGCTCGCTTCCCGTCAGGTACTCTCCGGCGTTCTGTGCAAGGGCTTCGGCTCCCGCGCCCGCTTCGGTAACGGGTATCACCGAGTATGCCGCGAGCAGATGCTCGTAGTCATCGGGCTTTGCTGCGGACATGACATCCGGACGCGCATCTCCGGTGCGGTAAATGTTCACCGCGGTACGCCCGTCGGCTATTATCTTGCGGGTGAGCGCCAGTGCAGTCTCAACTGCTGCATCGGCCGCCCGCAGATCCTCCTCCTCGATCTCCGAGACCGAGTGAAGGTCGGTGATTATGACAGCGCTGCTTCCGAGGTTCTGCTCGGACTGTCGCACCATGAGCTCGTCATGCTTCGCGGAGAGCTTCCAGTGCACGTGCTTCATCAGGTCGCCGTCCTTGTACTGGCGCACCGAGGCAAACGAGCCGCTCTCCATGAATGATATCTTTGTAATGCTGCTGTCGTAGTCGTCGGTACAGAGCGCAGCTGCCTCATCGAGCATTATGCGGCGCGGCATGACCACTACCCTGCACATCGGTGTTTTGCGGAGCCTGAACCTGAAAATGCGAAGAAGGTCGAAGATCTCCGCGTGCTCGATGCCGAGGATATACTCTCCCCTGCACCGTATGCAGCCGTCGAACACATACTCGCATTTACGCAGCGGAGCAATGCTCATGACCAACCGCCTGCCCTCGATGACACTTCCGCTCCTGTCATGGAACGTACCTATTATCATCATCGGAGAGACCGGTATCGCAAAGCGGTTCACAACCTTCACCTTGATGCCGAAATCCTGCAGCTTGCCCACATAGCCCGCGTCAGGCGCTACTTCGAGCTTGAGGAGCGCTCCCGACAGCACCATGAGCACCAGCGTGAGCACGGGCAGCACCGTAGCGCCCGCGAAAAGCACGAACGTGAGCTTGCTCTCGTATGACAGCGCGAAAACCGCCGAACCTATCCATACCAGCGCGTACAGCGCCCTGTATTTTGCCAAGGCTCACTTACCTCTCGTGAACGGCGGCTTGACAGCTTTGATAACATCGCGCAGCACAGCCATGGTGTCAACGTGCTTTATCTTCGCCTCCTGCGTGAGCCTTATACGATGCGGCAGCACGAACGGTGTCATGCGCAGCACATCCTCCGGCACCACATAAGCGCGGCTGTTCAGGAAAGCATAGCTCTGTGCGGCACGCATAAGTGCGAGAGAAGCTCTCGGGCTCGCTCCGAGCTCCACGGCCGGATGTGCGCGGGTCCCCGCAACGATCTCAACGATATAGCGATACACGGAAGGCTCGATGTTGGTATCCTTGACATCCTCCTTTGCCGCGAGAATGTCCTCACGGGTGCAGGTCGGTATTATAAGCTCGAACGGGTCATTCTTGCGGCGGTCGGCGATGATGCCCACCTCCTGCTCGATAGTCGGATAGCCCATTGACACCTTCATCATAAATCGGTCGAGCTGCGCCTCGGGCAGCGGGAATGTACCGACATAACCAAGCTCGTTCTGCGTGGCAATTACCATGAACGGCGAAGGAAGCTTATGTGTCACGGCATCAACGGTGACAGTCTGCTCCTCCATTGCTTCGAGCAGCGCAGACTGTGTCTTCGGCGTAGCACGGTTTATCTCGTCCGCCAGCAGTATGTTCGTCATTACCATGCCGGGACGGTACTCAAAGCTTCCCGTTTCCTTGTTGAGCATGGTGAAGCCCGTGATATCCGATGCAGTGACATCGGGGGTGAACTGCGCCCTGCGGCTGACAAGTCCCGCCGCCTTACCCATTGCAGTGGCAAGAGTTGTTTTGCCGGTACCCGGTACATCCTCCACGAGAACGTGTCCTCCCGATAACAGCGCTATCATCAGCATCGTGACAACATCGCGCTTTCCGATTATGACTTTTTCTACCTCGTCGGCTATCTGCTGTATCTTCCTGTTGTGGATCATTATTCTGTATTCCTTTATATTGATTTCATATTGCTGTGTCTCAACAAACGGCTGATTTCAGTTAACAGTGTACAGTTACTGTTAACTGTAACCTGTACACTGTGCACTAAAAAATCAGTCAAATGATATTACAGAGCTTTTTATATAAAAGCGATAATTATATACATAATTATTATATCACGTTCTGTTAATTAAATCAACCTTTTTCAAAAAAAAGAAAAAGGAACAGCACACAAAGCTGTTCCTTTCAGCGTAAAACTGCTGATATCCTTCTGAAAGGATGTTTTCCGTCTTCCGACTCTCATCGGTCAGCATACATTCTCTCATAGTAGCTCATATACTCGCCGCTTATGATCTCCTCCCACCACGGTCTGTTGTCGAGATACCACTTTATCGTCATTTTAAGTCCGTCGGCAAACTTCGTTTCGGGAAGCCAGCCCAGCTCACGATGTATCTTGGCCGGGTCTATCGCATAACGCATATCATGCCCCTTGCGGTCCGTCACGAAGGTGATGAGGCTCTCCGGCTTGCCGAGCTCTCTGCAGATGAGCTTCACGATGTCGATATTCGCCATCTCGTTATGTCCGCCGACGTTGTACACTTCACCGACACGCCCCTTGTGTATTATCAGGTCGATCGCGCGGCAGTGGTCTTCAACGTACAGCCAGTCCCGCACATTCTTTCCCTCACCGTACACCGGCAGCGGCCTATCGTTCAGACAATTCGCGATCATCAGCGGTATCAGCTTCTCCGGGAAGTGATAGGGGCCGTAGTTGTTCGAGCAGCGGCTTATCGTCACCGGCAGCCCGTATGTACGATGATACGCCATGACGAGCAGATCGGCGCCTGCTTTCGAGCTGCTGTACGGGCTGCTCGTGTGTATCGGCGTTTCCTCGGTGAAGAACAGATCGGGACGGTCAAGGGGCAGGTCTCCGTACACCTCGTCGGTGGAGACCTGGTGATAGCGGGACACACCGTATTTGCGGCAGGCATCCATAAGCACCTCGGTGCCGATTATGTTTGTGCGCAGAAAGATCTCGGGATCCTCGATACTGCGGTCAACGTGTGACTCCGCCGCGAAATTCACCACGATATCCGGCTTTTCCTCCGCGAACAGCGCATATACTCCTTCACGGTCACAGATATCGAGCTTCACGAACCTGAATCCCGGGTCGTCCATAACGCTTTTCAGCGTGGAGAGATTTCCCGCGTAAGTCAGCTTATCAAGACATATTATCCGATAGTCCGGATGGCTTTTCAGCATGTGGAAGATGAAATTCGAGCCGATGAATCCGGCTCCTCCGGTTACAATTACAGTCATAGCTACGCTCCTTTTTCTTCGTTTTTATTCTATCAGAAACAAGAGGTTTTGTCAAATACAATAATATTGACTTTTTTACAGATTTGATATATAATAAACAAAACATGATCTTCATTCAGGAAGAAGGCATAATCCATGATAATCGACATATCCCAGGAAGTCTTTTCATGCCGCGTTTTCCCCGGCGACAGCCAACCGCAGCGCGAGCTCGTGAGCAGTATGGATAACGGCGCCATGTACAACCTCACGAACATTTCCATGTGCGCTCACAACGGCACTCACACCGATGCTCCCTATCACTTCATCAAAGACGGAAAAACTATCGACCGGCTCGACCTGTCGTTATTTGTGGGAGACTGTTATGTTGCACGCCGTGACGGCGACCTGACGGCGGACGATGTGGTGGATATCATGGAAGCCGCACGTGAGGCAGATGCAGCCAAACGCATACTGATCGCGGGTAAGGCGGTCGTGACAGCGGAGGCTGCCCGCGCCTTCGCACAGTCCGGCATCGTCCTGATAGGAAACGAGAGCCAGACCGTAGGTCCCGAGGACGCACCGATGGAGGTCCATCTGATACTGCTCGGTGCCGGGATAGTGCTGCTCGAAGGGCTTAACCTCGCCGAAGTGCAGGAAGGCGCGTATTTTTTGAGTGCCGCTCCGCTGAATCTCGGCGGAAGCGACGGAGCACCCTGCCGCGCATACCTTATGACACGAAATAATATATAAAAACGGCGGCGCTGATCATACAGTGCCGCCGGTCACGTTTTCACCGCTTTTTGTGTCTTCGGCAAGACATGCTTTGATTCTGCGTTTATTCTCATACATCGCGTTATCGGCGGAATTATAGACCTCATTGAACGATTTTCCGCTGTACCATTCGGAGTAACCGACAGCACAGGTGTACCCCGTCGCTTCAACGGTACTGTACATTTTCTCGATCATCATGTTCACATCATCGGTGGATTTCAGTATGCACAGAACAGAAAACTCATCTCCGCCTATGCGGTATATGCGGCATTTTGGAAGCAGTGAGCTTTCAAGTGCGTGCGCCACAGCCTTTATCGCCTTGTCGCCTTCCTCATGTCCTTTAGTGTCATTGATCACCTTGAGACCATTCATATCTATGCTGAGAACATGTGATATCGTGCGGTTTCCGTATCTCTCGACATCAACTTTCAACGCTTCGCGGTTCAATACGCCGGTAAGGTTGTCAAACCGGAAATGCTCGATATGTACATACAGATAATACCCGAGAATAGAGAGCGCTATTACCGACAGAAGTATTCCGCGTACCTCAAATATCATCTCCACGACTACGGCAGTCACTACCGATGTCCCCGTTATCACAAGTATCCCGGTTTCAGTGTTGCGGCCGCGTTTGCTTGCAAGAACCGCAAGAACGAACAGGAACACGATATACAGCGCGGACAGTATATGCGGCTCATAATGCAGAGGACCGCGCACTATGTGCGATGATTCATCATACCAGAAATAAAGGTCGGTGAACATACACGGCAGCAGCACCGGCACGTTGACAGCCGCAGGCAGTATCGTCCAGAACTTTGTATGCTTTCGCGGGCTCAGTCTTACCGAGACTGCTGATATAAGAAACGCCATCAGCAGTATACGCACATCGTACTGGAGCATTCCCACAAAACGGTGGAGTATCTGGTTCATGTCTCCGAAACGGTTGTTGATAAATCCATAGAAGTCGAGGTTATCAAGCACCAGCAGGATCATAAGCAGAAGTGTGGGCGGCATGAACTGTGAGGTCATCCTGACTTCATACCGCCAGTTTGCGCGGAGGAAAAACAGCAGGAATATAATTATCAGTATCGGCACTGTGTTTATGATCGCAGCGCTTTGCAGAGTATGTTCCGTTATCCTCACCTCCCGCAAACTACTTTTATATCATTATATCACTTTTTTTACAGTTTGTAAAGATTATGAACAAAAAACAATATATTCTTTTTATGATTTTCACTTGCAAAAAGTTTAATTTTATAGTATAATATGTACGGTGCGTAACTATTCGCAGAACTCGACATTGACAGCAAACAACGATTATACCGTGACGGAAGGTGACTTGACATGGATATCAGCAACGTGCTCAACAGGTTCAGAGAACTCGAAGAAAAGAATATATTGATAACCGACGAACATGGCAAACTCCTGTACAGGAGCGTAAACATGGATCTCCCGCCGGAGCTTGTGCTGGAGAAAATAAACAGGATACCCGAAGGCATCGATGAGCAGGAGTTCATGGACAAGGAGCACGACGCATATTTCAGCGTAAAAAAGACTGTCATCGTTTCTGACGGTCTGAAATACAACTGCTACTCTGTCACCGACATACGGGAATATACCCTGCTGATACAGGAGGTTTCCTCGTACACGCGCTCGATATCGAGCATGGCGAAGTTCCAGACAAGCGTGATGAAGAAGCTCTCAATGTCATACGACACATTCCTGCCGGGTCTCGCAGACTACTGCGGTTCAGATGAAGTCATGATGTTCATCGAAAACAGCGGCATAGTCACCCGAAGCTCCTACACAGACCAGCTCGTGCGCGTAAACGCGGGTGAGCGCACACAATATGAGAGCTATTTCTCCATGAAGCGCGGCGATACCATAGACGGCTTCACCTGCATATTGAGCTCCACCGTACAGCAGCACGCGTGCGTGGTACTCGTGAAAACTCCGGACGGCTCCGGCGAATCCGATCCGATGGACCTGTCGGTGTTCAACGTGATAAGCCTGTTCATAGAGAACTGCATACTCCGCGACCGCATCGTGTACGAAAGTGAGCACGACAAGCTCACCGGGCTGTATAACAAAGGCAAGTACATGGCGCTCAAAAGCATTTCGTTCGGTAAGCCGGACACGATAGCTATATACAATTTCGACGTCAACAATCTCAAGCACATCAATGACACCTACGGTCACGAGTACGGTGACGCGCTTATCGTCATGGCTGCCAAAAGCATCGCCGCAGTTACCGCAGGTAATGTGTACGGCTTCCGTATGGGCGGCGACGAGTACGTCATGGTCGCGGTAAACCTGACCGAAGCAGAGGCAGAAAAGATACACGCCGACTGGAAGGCCGCTCTCGACAAGCTCAACGCAGATGATACATCGATGTTCTGCTCAATGGCATGCGGTATGATATTCGGCAGCGGCGACTACGACTACGAAGAGCTTTACAAGCAGGCTGACAAGCTGATGTATGAAAACAAGAAAGCGCTCAAAGCGAACGGCATCACGAGTCATCTTCTGAACTGATACATACGAATACAACGAAACCGCACAGCGAAGCGAAAGCTCCGCTGTGCGGTATTGTTTTATCCGGTTCAGTCCTCGAATCCATTGGGGTTCATCGACTGCCAGCGCCAGGAATCCTCACACATCTCCCTGATGCCGTACTTTGCAGTCCAGCCAAGCTCCTTTTCCGCGAGCTCCGCGGACGCGTAGCAGGTCGAGATATCTCCCGCACGGCGCGGTTTGATGGAGTAGGGTATCTTCTTTCCCGTCGACTCCTCAAATGCCTTCACGAGCTGGAGAACGCTCACGCCGTTGCCGGTGCCGAGATTGTATATCTTGAGACCGCATTTCTCGCGTATCTTATCAAGCGCCTTTACATGACCGTCCGCAAGGTCGACTACGTGGATATAATCTCGCACGCCGGTGCCGTCAGGGGTATCATAGTCATCGCCGAACACGCCGAGCTCTTTGAGCTTTCCCACAGCGACCTGTGTGATGTACGGCATCAGGTTGTTCGGTATGCCGTTCGGATTATCGCCGATAAGACCGGACTTGTGCGCACCGATCGGGTTAAAATAGCGCAGCAGTATCACGTTCCACTCCGGATCGGCCTTCTGTATATCGGTAAGTATCTGCTCAAGCATGGATTTCGTCCATCCGTACGGATTGGTGCAGGTCCCCTTCGGACACTCTTCGGTTATCGGTATGAATTTTGGATCACCGTACACGGTCGCGGATGACGAGAAGATGATGTTCTTCACGTTATGTCGTCTCAACTCATCCACCAGCACGAGCGTACCCTGGAGATTGTTCTCATAGTACTCCCATGGCTTCTTGACCGACTCACCTACAGCCTTGAGTCCGGCAAAATGTATGCACGCGTTGATATTCTCTGTGTCGAGTATACGCTTCATAGCCTCACGGTCCAGCGTATCCGCCTCGTAGAAGGTGACCTTTTTGCCTGTGATCTGCTCCACTCTCTCGATGCTTTTCTTTGAAGCGTTGACAAGGTTATCCACCACAACGGCTTCGTAACCGTTCTCCAGAAGTGACACCACCGTGTGTGAGCCGATGTAGCCCGCTCCGCCTGTTACAAGTATTCTCATGACAATACCTCCGTTATCGCTTTTTCAGGGTCAACCGGCACGCCGATCCCCGCCACTATGATTATAACACA
The DNA here is from genome assembly GCA_947166275.1 of uncultured Clostridia bacterium. Lineage (GTDB taxonomy): Bacteria > Bacillota > Clostridia > Oscillospirales > Ruminococcaceae > Ruminiclostridium_E. The sequence goes on along the minus strand of CAMVDP010000013.1, from coordinate 19,510 downwards.
AATCGTGCGCAAAATCAACTCGGAAATGAAAAAAACACTTCCCGCGCAAACAAAAACGACATCGGGCGCAATACCCGATGCCGTTTTATTCCGTATAGTGTTATCAGTGGTTGATCTTGAATCTCGAAACCTGATCCTTGAGCAGCTTCGACTGTCCGGAAAGTTCCTCGCACGAAGCGGCAGTCTCCTCCGCGGTAGCGGAGTTGGTCTGGATGACCTGCGAGATCTGTTCTATACCGCTGGTTATCTGGCGGATAGATTCGGTCTGCTCTGCGCTTGCGGAAGCGATCTGCGTAATGAGCTCCGCGGTCTGCGAAGACATATCCTTGACGGACTTCATGGACTCCGCGGTGGCAAGAGCTATCTTGCTGCCCTTGCCGACAGCGTCAATGGAAGCTGTGATGAGCGATGTTGTGGAGCTTGCCGCTTCAGCAGACTTGCTCGCGAGGTTGCGGACTTCATCCGCAACGACTGCGAAGCCCTTACCCGCGTCACCCGCACGTGCAGCTTCCACTGCGGCGTTGAGGGCGAGTATGTTGGTCTGGAAAGCGATATCCTCGATTGTCTTGATGATTTTCTCGATCTCCTGCGATGTGTTGCTTATATCGTTCATAGCGGAAACCATGCTCTGGATCTCAGCATCCTGCTCGTTGACCTTATCCTGTGTCTGCTGAGAAAGACGACCCGCATCGGAAGCGTTCTGTGCGGTAGCGGATATCTGCGAAGAAACCTCGGCAATTGTAGCGGAGATCTGCTGGATAGCGGATGCCTGTCTCGTCGTACCGTCAGCAAGAGCCTGCGAACCTTCCGCCATCTGATTGGAGCCTGTGAGGACCTCCGCGCTGCTCATATCAACGCCGGACATTATCTCATTGAGAGCCTTGAGGATATTGTTTAGCGAATCCTCGATCTGTACGAAATCGCCGGGATATTCCACGTTTGTCTTTACCGTGAGGTCACCCTGGGCAACGCACGAAAGCACTCCTCCGAGATCGGTTATTATCGCGCTCATGTTGGTGACAAGCGCATGCGCGGCCTCCGACATGGTCTGTATCTCGTCGTTTGTATTGAAGATCTCCGCGGGGCTCATAACATCGCCGTTAGCCATAGCCTGCATACGCGCTGCTGTAGCTGCGATCGGGCCTGCGATCTTCTTGATACGAATGCTGGTGATGATTATTGACAGTGCCGTAGCAAGAAGCGCAACTACAACGATCATGAGAGCAGCAGTGAAAATACTGTCAATTACAGGCTTTTCGGGGGTAGCCGCGATCACGCGCCATCCCTCCGCGGTGTTCACCTTGGAATAAGCGCCTATGTACTTAACGCCGTTCAGCTCGAACTCAACGGTGCCATCGTCAGCCGAAAGCATCGTCGTCGCAGCATCTGTCATGGATTTGCCGAGACTTTGGTCGCCCTTGAGCTCGGTAAGCAGAGGAACGAGATTTGTGCTTGTGCCGACTATGATGCCATCCTTATCCATGATGAACGCGATACCGTTCTCCTCATAGTGGACATTCTTGATGATATCTGAAAACGTGTCTGCGCCAAGTCCGCCATAAACTACATAATTGTTCCCGTTTACGGAGAAATATTTACCGACCATTATAGTTATGGAGTTATCTGTTTTGCGCACTACCGGGCTCGATACATACGCGCCCTTTGTCGCCATAGCCTGTTTGAAGTACTCACGCTCGGATATATCGGTGTCATTGTAAGTCTTACCCGTGCTGTACGCAATGGCGAAATCTTTGAACAAGCTTGTCTCCGCGGCGTCCTTCAGTATTTTCTTTCTTACGTCGAGTGTGAAGCTTTCATCAACTATGCTCGTATTCTTGGTGATAACATCAAACTGCTGCGACAGGATCGAAATGTTGTGCTCGACAGCGGAGCTGTACGCATCTGCGAGAGCTATGCCTTCGTCCTTGTACATCGCCATGTATCTGCCGTAGCTTATGGTGATATAAATAAGAACGAGCAATATGCACGCTGACAATACCGGTATAGAGGAAAGAAGTGTGAGTCTTAATTTAAGTGTTTTTCGCTTTTTCTGCATGTCATTGACCTCCGAAATATGAATTCTGCTGTGTCTCAAAGCTAAAAAACATCGAGACATTCCGAAAACAAAATTTTTCATTATCCGTTAATTTTGTATTATATCACTATTCAGTTATTATTACAAGTACATGACCTTTATTTCCACGTTTTGTCCAATAAAGTTTGTAACTTTGCACAACAAAAGGCGCAGCAGTCTTTCATGCCGCGCCGGTCATTCAGATGTGACCCGGAAACCGGATGATTATCGTTGCGCCAGGCAGTCCAGGAAACGCTCCGCGCACTTAAGCGCCTTTTCAGGTCGGCTGTAGCCGCGCTTTTTTGCCACAGTCTCCGCAAGCTTCACAAACAGAGCGAATGTCGCCGCGAGAGCCCTCCTGCAGTCCTCCGTATCATAATGTGCAAAGCACTCCTTCAGTTCATTCAACACGCTCACATCGGCTCTGCGGTCGATGAACCGACCGTCATGCCAGATATCGGTATGACCTTCGGCAATGCGGGACTGCTCCAGCATTTTCAGCAAACGCTCCTTAAGATACGCGTCTATGCACATTTTAGCCGCCCACACCTCACCGCGCAGCAGCTTCTTGCCTGACCAGATGATATGAAAGCAGAAATCGTTGATTGTATTTGCATATTCCTCCTCCGTCATCACCGTACAAGGCACCTCAAGCTTCACATATTTTGCTGCCGCTTCGGAGTACCCTCCGGCATCGTACAGCAGCCTGTACCCGCGATTCATGACCCACTCCGCAACGCCCTCTGTAAGAGCGCTCTCAAACTGCACCGGGGTCAGTATTATCATATCTACGTCCTTGTCGTCATCGTAGATGCTGCGGCGCTCCTTTCCACCACCCAGCGTGGGTTCGATAAATGATATGCTCAAATCGCCGAACAGCTCCGGGTATTCCCCGGAAAACCATTTTTCCGGCTCACGAGTCACAATTATCAGGTCAAGGTCGGAATACTCGTCCGCGGGCAGCTCATCTCTTACAGATGAACCGATCATAATGACCGCCCGGATATCGTCGTCACGCTCCGCGTAACCTATGATCTTCTCCTTTATCCCGGAATATCTGTCAGCTGTTTTATTACCGCTCATTTCTGCCCTCTCCGTCCTTCGTTTTTTCCATTATACCATATCATGTCCACTATTGCAATACTTAATATTCATATGTATACTCATTATGTTATTGACAAGCATGATAATTTCTGCTAAAATAGTACCTGATAAAAATGAAACCCTGATCCGTAACAAAGCGCACCCGGCAGCATGTTTCCCCGAATGTACTTTCTGAAGACTTCAACAGCCGAGCCCGGATCATGGCTTGATCACAGGGAGGATACCCAATGACAAAAAAGCTGCTGTTCCAGGTGGGCTTGCTTATAACGGCGTTCCTTATCGCCGTACTGATAGTTCTCGGCTTCGTTATCTACGTCGGGAGCACATCGATGTTCCTCAATTCCAAGAACGAGATGATCGACCGCGATCTTCTGCGTATGAAGGAATATGTGATGCAGCTGCCCGCGATATCAAGCATACTCGACTATTGGGAGCAAAACCCTGAAAGCGTGTTATCCGATTATACCGATGAGGAAGAAAAAGCCGGCAACATTGCACTCGGCGAGCTCAACGGAGAGATCACCGACAGCGACTTCGCACGTTTCTCCGACGCAGCGAAGAGCTGTATAGCCAAGGACAGGTATCGCTCACTCTGCGCCGAGATCAACAGTGAAACTCAACGCCTCGATTACGTAAGCATATATCTCATGGATATCCGAAGCAGCGCTGACGGTTTCATTTACTGCATCGGCAACGATGAGGATTACACTTTCCTTGACTCTCTCGGCGGACACAGAGATATAGACACCAACAGACAGCCCGTCCTCGCAAACATCCGATCGGGCTTGTACAACGACACCGAATATGAAGTATACAACCATGAGAATGGCGACAGCCTGTATATCGGCTATGCGCCTTTATCACTGGACGGTCAGGTAAAATGCGTCATCTGCGTCGAGTATGACTGGAGCCGCTTCCGCGATACGATATCACAGAACCTCGTGGTCATGGCACTTCTCGGAATCATGGTAGTCGCGATACTCGGCTCGGTACTGCTCGGATTTCTCCGCACCAGGGTCATAAACCCGATCACAGGCATGCAAAGCAGCATCAGGCAGTACATGGCTTCCAAAAAGAGCACTGACGTTATCTCGGATATGGAGCACATCACCGCCAACAATGAGCTCGGTCTGCTGGCAAACGATCTGTCAGAGCTTACTGTGGAAATGGATGACTACATCAGCAGCATACAGAGATCCCGTACTGCGATGAAACAGCTCACCGCAGATGTCATGGAAGCCCTCGCGAAAGCGATAGACGCGAAGGACGAGTACACCAACGGTCACTCTGAACGCGTCGCGATCTACGCGAGGATGATCGCTAAAAAGCTCGGGCTGTCCGAGGAAGAGCAGGAAAAGATATTCTATATGGGTCTGCTCCACGACATCGGCAAGATCGGTATCCCGTCAAGCATAATCTGTAAAAAAACATCACTCACAAACGAGGAATTCGAGCTGGTACAGTCCCACCCGATACTCGGATACGAGATACTTGAGAAGATAAAGAGCGAGCCTGACCTCGCGCTCGGCGCAAGGTGGCATCACGAATACTATGACGGCACCGGCTATCCCGACGGGAAGAAGGGCGAGGAGATACCGTTCCTTGTCCGTATCATCGCCGTAGCGGACAGCTATGACGCAATGACCTCCAACCGCAGCTACAGGCAGTACATCCCGCAGAAGGACGCGCGCTCGGAGATCGAAAACAACATCGGTACACAGTTCGACCCTGTCGCGGCGAAGTGTATGCTTGAGATCATCGATTCCGACAAGACATACGCGCTTCACGAATAACCAACTATCCCCCGGCATGGCATTCGGTCATTCCGGGGGATGATTCTGTGTATTCTCCTGTTCTTTCATTTTATCACTGTGTCAGACTCTCAAGGTATTTCAGCTCACGCTTCATATCTTTTCGGACCTCCCTTTGCCAGAAGTATTCACCGATAAACAGTATCCTCTCCGTGCCCCGCTTATGCAGCACCGCGTCCAACAGCCGTCTTCGGGAATATATCAGACGACTCGCCGTTATCACTTCACGCTGGAGCTCGGCGGGAGTCATATTTTTCGGGTAATGCACTGTCTTACCGACACATCTCGACCAGTCGCCGGCGTCTATGAGAAGCTCCTTGTGCGATTCATAGACAGGCGTTCCCGGCACGAAATACATAGACTGTATAAGCACCCCGCAGATGTTGTTCGCTATAACGAAATCCGCGAGCTGCTTTCCTATGCCCGGCGTGTGATCATCGGCGCCGAAGATGAACAGTCCGCGCGTTCTTATGCCGTGACTTTGTATGTTTTTCACGGAGCGCAGGATCTCGTCATAAGTGCTTTTCTTATGGTATTCGGCAAAAGACCTGTCATCGAGAAACTCGATACCCATTGCTATTTCATCTACGCCCGCCCGTTTGAGCAGATCGAGCATCTCATCGTCAAAACCCACCTCAAAGCGCGCCTGTATCGTGAACGAATACCTGATACCGCTGTCGATTATCGCGTTCAGAGTCTCGACTGCCCACTTCCGGTCAGCAAAGAAATTATCATCTGTTATCCACAGGATATTGAGCATCCGCTTTCCGAAGAAATCTATGGCAGCTCTGATATCCTCGACCACATTCTGCGGCGAGCGAGTTCTCACCTTCCTGCCGAATGCCGCGACAAGCGAGCAGTAATCGCAGTTGTGCGGACAGCCCCTCGACGCGTGCACCTGCGGCCACAGCGTGCACCGCTTCGCCATTTTACGGAAATTGTACATAAGATCGCGGTCAGGTACGATATCGAGCTTTGTCGGCGGTACCGGCTCACCGAACGATGTCACTTCCCCGTTCCTGCGCATGACCACTCCGGGAAGCTCCGGCACACTGCCGCTTTCTATCGCTTCCACGAACGGTATCAGTACTTCATCGCCCTCGCCGCGGATCACATAGTCGCAGTGCTTTATCGTCTCCCGCCAGTCAAGGGTAGCGTGAAGTCCGCCGAAAACGATAAGCGCGGAGCTGTTCCGGCGTATGCGTTCGGCTGTCTCATAGCCGCGGTTCGCATTGAACGTGAAAATGCTGATGAAAACTATATCCGCGTTGTAGATGTCATCGTACTTTATCTTTGATATCGACTCGCTGTAGCAGAACACATCAGGGTATCTGCTTTTCAGCACCGTGGCGAGCGTGATGATTCCGTTTGACGGAGTCCGTATGTATTTGTCATAAACATACAGGTTTTTGATCGACCTGCGGTACGGGAGATTTCCCGGTTCAATGAATCTTATCTTCACTAATCCACCTCAATCGTTATCCGGTTCGGCAATATCATTGTCAAACGGGATCTTTCACGGAAATACCGTGTCCTTTCCAATGCCCGCGCTTATATCTTATATAGCTCATAAGTCCGGTGATGAACCACGTGAGTCCCGATGTTGCCCACACCGCCCAGCAGCCTATCTCCGGGATCAGTGAGAGTACCGTCGCGAAGCCTATCCTGCCTATTACCTCTACGAAACCGTTCAGCATCGCGTAACTTACATCTCCGGCACCGTTGAGCAGACCTCGCGTTACGTGTATCGTACCAAGGAACACATAGAAGCATGCCGACAGCTTCAGTGCGACATCGCCTATCGCGATGACCTCCGGTTCGGTAACGAAAAAGCCCACGATATTCCCGCTGAAAAGCATGAACACGCCAAGCATTAACACCGCAAAGCATATCATAGCTACCATAGACTTCCGGTAGCCCCGCACGCATCGGTCAAGCAGCCCGGCACCGAGATTCTGCCCGGTAAAGGTGGATACCGCAGTGCTCAATGATATGAAAGGCTGCTGGATAAGCTGCTCAACACGCATCGTCGCGGTGTATGTCGCAGTGACCGTAACGCCGAAGGTATTTGCAGTCCTCTGAAGATAAATCATCGACACGGAAATGAACGCGTATTGCAGAGCGAGCGGCACACCCTTGGATATACAGTTCGCAGCCGTCTTGATATCCGGCCGGATATGCTCACGGGTCAGCCTGAACTGCGGGAATTTCGCGAACGCGAAGATTATGCTTCCCGCAGCGGCGGTTCCCTGCGCAATGACCGTAGCAAGTGCCGCTCCGCCGACCCCCATGCCGAAAACGAGCACGAACAGCAGGTCAAGTCCGACATTGACAACGCTCGCTACGATAAGGAACACAAGCGGTATCGTCGAGTTCCCGAGTGAGCGCATGACCGAGTTTATCCAGTTATACGCCGCCACAGCCAGCGTACCGGAACAGGCTATCCGCATATAACATACCGCGTCGTCGAATATCTCCTCCTCCGTTTCCAGGAGCCTCAGCAGATCAGGCGCGAGCGCAATTGAGATAATTGTCATAACGATCCCGAACACCACCACGACATACGACGAGTTCACGATAAGCTTCCTGACATTGTTTTCGTTACCCGCGCCGAAGTGCTGTGCGATAAGTATTCCCGTACCCACCGAAAGCCCGATACACAGGGTATAGAACAGATATGTTATGGAGCCGGTAGCTCCGACGGCAGCAAGCGCGTTACTGCCGAGATAGCGTCCCACTATGACCGAATCGACGACATTGTAGAACTGCTGAAACAGGTTTCCGAACAAAAGCGGCAGAGTAAAAAGCAGGATATGCTTTATCTCACTGCCCTCATTCATAGTTTTTGCGTACTGATTCATATCTATCACCTTCCGCGGAACGATCCGCCGGCACTGCGCAAGGCTTCATCCGCCAATATACTTCATGATCGTCTTACTGCTCCACACATGAGCTTCGATGTACCTTTCCGGTCCGTACCGCCCGTCGTCGTTCCAGTCCTGCGGCAAGCCGTATTTATCTATGATACCGAGTATCTCATCGTATGTGTACACCGTCATTCTGTACTCTTTCCCGTCGTTTGCGCGGGGACTGAAGGTCGGCATGGAATCTCCGTATGTGAACGATATCGTACGGACATCAAACTCCCCGATGCGGATCTTTATGAAGCCGCCCTGCTCATACCATGTGTTCAGCCACGGGCTGTGCTCAACGGTCATATAGTACGGTGTTTCAAGCTCCGCGATGCCGCCCTTTGCGATGAACTCACGGCGTATGATCGCCTCACAGTTTCTTCTTTTCCCGATATAGTCCTCATCTCTCTGTGCACAGAAGGACCCGGGTCGTTCCGACTTTATCCTGCCGAGCAGCAGGCGCGACTCATCATCCGGCAGCGCGGTGAGGCTCCTGAATGGCCCCGAACGTTTATCAAAATAATGATACAGATACATATTCCCTCACTCTGCGTCAACGCCTCTGCCGCCTGTCTCGCACCTGCCGCAGCTGCTGCACCCGTTGCATGACTGTCGCATGCCGCAGGTCTCGCATCTCTCGCGGAAAAACGGCACATAGCGGTCCTCGTCACTAATCGGCAGTCCCCACTTATCGACGAGCCTGAACTCTATCGGCTTCCCCTTGAAGCTCATACCGGACTTATATGCCTGATTGCTCTGTATACTGTTACCCTCGATACGGTACAGCTTTCCGTCCTTGATGAAGCGTCTGCCCGTACCGCAGAATGTGAAGGTCACATTGTTATCCTCGCACTCCCGGCGCAGCAGCTTCACCCATTCAAAATCGCACGGACGCGCGCCGTCGTAGTTCTCGCCGTCGCACAGCACCTGTTCTATCTGTCCGGTCTCAAGGTATTTTCTCATGCTCACCTGACCGATGAACGGTGCGCACATCACGCCCTTGTGCTTAAACGGCAGCTCCAGCAGTATCGGTATGCGCTCATCGGCGCGGCGCTGGTTTTCAGCGGTAACATTGAAGAAGATGTTCTCCCAGCCATCTCCCCAGTCTGCGGGAAGATGCGTCGCCACACGCTCCGGGCGCTTCGTCAGCAGGAAGAACACAACATCACTGCGCTCACGCATAATATCCCAGGCATCGTTTCTCCACTCGTCCGCCTGCTCCAGAAAAAAATCCGAGGTCATGCAGACGCGTACCGTCTCACCGCTCTTTATCTTGTAGCCGCCGCGCCTGTCGGTATGCAGAGGATAGTCGAAGCCCGCCTTAGTGCGAAACACCTTCGACCCGTCCATATCCCGCATCTTGTCAAGAAAGTACATATAGCAGTTGTCGCAGCCCTCGCTCTTTTTGATGCAGCCGTGCCACGGATTCCATATATCGTGCATAAAGTTCCCCTGATGTCATATTTTGCATTTATACATATAATATCTTTATTTGCCCGTTTTGTCAATATTTTTTTTCGTCATTTCAGTATATCCCTCTCCTTGACAAATCCCGCACGCCGCTCTATAATGTAATCATCCCCGATAAGCATAAAAGGAGACCAATTATGTATTTTGACGATCTGAAGGTCGGAATGACCGTTGAGACTGCCCCCGCAGTCATCGAAAAGGAAAAGATGCTCGCGTTTGCACGTGAGTACAACAATATCCCGCTGCACGCGGACGAGGAATACGCAAAGACCACACCGTTCGGCAGGCTTCTCGCTCCGGGAGTCATGTCATTCATGGCTGTATGGTCGAAGTACATCGACGTTGATTTCTTCGGCGAGCAGCTTCTCGCAGGTAAATCCACAAGCATCGAATGGCTCAAGCCTGTATTTGCGGACGATGTGCTCACCGGTACAGTGACTGTCACGAAGCTTGAGAAGCGCAATGAAAGGAACGGGCTCGCGGAAGTGTCATTCGATGTGCGAAACCAGAACGGTGACCGTGTACTCACCGCAGTGACGGAGACTATCGTGAAATGCCGGACATCCTGACTATGCACGTGTTTTGTGATTTCTGCCAAATATTTCCGTCATACTTAACAAATCATAAAAACCAGCGTAACATTTCACCCCGATACATCGTCTTTATTATCAGAGGAATAATAACACACATCGGAGGTCATAACAATGAAAACAAGAACAAAGCTTATCTCGGTCGCAGTTGCAGCGACTCTGCTGCTCTCGGGCTGCGGCGGAGTCAACTCGCCTTCCGGGACGGAGCGGGAGAAGGATGTAACAACAAGCGCAGCAGAGGCAACAAGTACACCTGTGGACACTACAGCAGAGACTACGACTGCTGCGAGTACGACAACGGCTGTTACCGAGGTCAAGACCGAGACTGACATAATGCGGTACACGCTCAATCAGTTGAACGGAAAAAGCATTAACTGTGAAAATCGGAAATCCCTGCACATGTTCCGTACCGGAGAATGGAAGCTTGAAGCGGGCGAAGCTCCGAAGCTCGATTACGACGGAAAAAATCCGTACTTAAAGTTTACGTACGACAGCGGTCGTTTCACACCGCAGGCGAGATATTCGAGCGGTGCGATGTCAAAGGAGTGCGACAACGCGTTCAGGACTGCCGTAAAGAGCACGGAACATACGGGCGGCGATTTCGGCGGATACTATGACGAAACGTTCAAGGCTTTGGACACGCGAATGGACATAGACAAGGTCGACGAAAAAGGCGCGATCTTTCTGAAAAAGGTAAAGTACGGCTACGAAACGCAGTGCTATGATAAAATGTTCGTTGTCAATGCGTTTGTACGCCGTGCGAAGGAGCATCATATCGACAACATTATGCCCGAGCCGGACGCTTACGAGATCATCATTGACCCGTTGTTTATGCAGCGCCTTGCACTTCCCGTGACGGAATATGATCCGGAGAAGATGAAGTTCACCGTGAACGGCACGGATTTCTACGCCGACACGATGCACGGGTATGTGACTAATGTCAGCTATCTCGACGGCGGTGAGAGCGTATCAAAGTACCAGAACGACGAATTCATCTACGCGAAGATCGTGCTGATGCATCCCGAGTTCACTTATGACAACATCGGCGGCGCGCTTGTAGGCGGCGATATTGTGTACATAGAGCCGATAACCGAGGACACCGACAGCATCATAAACGGGGGAGTTATTCCCGTGGTTGAGGACTCCGAACCGGGTCTTGCAGAAGCTATGCTTGCGGCGAAGGACGAGATCATTACCGATAACACGCTCGCACTCGATCTCATCGACCTCGACTTCGACGGCGTTCCCGAGGTAATAACACAGTACAGCGATAACCCCGATGAGGTAGGCTGTCCCTACGGATTTCTGCACTGCCGCGTGTTCCGGCTCGACAACGGAGTGATGAAGAATCTCGGCGAGTTCACAAGGGTAGAATACGAACCCTTTGACGAAGCGATATATCTCCCCACCGGCGAGCACGGCTGGCATTTCACGGACTATAAGGATCACTGCCTGCTCACGATAAAGAACGGAAAGCTCGACATACTCCGTGTTACTGAATCCCGCAAGAACGGCGAAATAGATGAAAACGGATTTGATAAGTCGGATTATTATTATCTCGGCGAAAAGATCGTCATAGAGCCGTATGATGCCTACAATCCTCTTACGGGACAGTCAAGGACATACTACAAGTGGGTAAGCAAAAATTCTCTCGGCTACTCTGTAATGTCGGATAATCCTTATAAGGTTTACGATATGCTGTACGAGAACCTCGGTGACGAGTTTCATAAACTCAAAAGGTACAACCTTCGCGTGAAGAACGATCTCTGTGACGATAAATCGTATGAAGAGGGTAAATTCGCGTACTACTTCACGCCGTCGGAGAGCTTCCCGAACGACTTGCTGAACGTGTACTACACGGACAAGGAAAGCGCAGTCTATGAGGCATACTACGGTATCTCGTTCGAGGGCGCAAAGGAAAAGCCGGTCATCTACCTCTATCCCGAACAGCAGACCGATGTTTCGGTACAAGTGCAGTTCCCCTACGGCGGCGAGCTTACCTGCACATACCCGGATTACGGCGACGGCTGGAACGTGACCGCAATGCCTGACGGCACGCTGTACGACGCAAACGGAGACGAGTATTACTGCCTCTATTGGGAGGGCGTGAGCCGTGATATTATGTCGGATGCGGCGGGCTTCTGCGTTGCGGGAGCTGACACCGCTGCATTCCTGCGCGAAAAGCTGATGTACATAGGTCTGACAGCCCGCGAAGCCAACGAGTTTATTATCTACTGGCTGCCGAAGATGCAGGACAACCCGTATAATGTCATCACCCTGCACACCGCAGATTATGCGGCGAGCGTTCCGCTTGATGTATCACCCATACCCGATACGCAGATTCGCGTATTCATGACTTACTACGCGAGCGATACTCCTGTGGATATCCCGGAGCAGACCCTGCCGCATTATGAGAGAACCGGCTTCACGCTTGTTGAATGGGGCGGAAGCGAAAAATAAGACTATGACCGGCTGTATTTCGCAGCCGGTCATTTGTGTTGTGGCATCATAAGTCCGTGTGGCACTCGTGAACATACGCGCATAGAATAAAGAAGCCATACGGCAATGCGAATGAAAGGAACTGATACCATGAACAACAACGAATGCAGCATGGAGCAAATGCCCGATATGACCTGCGGCAAGGTGGGATATGCCTTCGTGCCTTTCCAGCGTCTCGGACGGGTATACACTCCCGAGCGTGCGATGCAGCAGGGCACAGTATTTCCCGAGCTTGACATCGGCATAGGAGAATACGAGAGGGGGCTTTACGATGGCAAGTAACATGAACATGTCGGTTCAGCAGCTTATGCGCAGGGTGAGCGAAGCTCTGTTCTATGTGACCGACCTCAACCTGTATCTTGACACACACCCGGACGATACGAAAGCGCTGCGGATGTTCGCGGAAGCCTCCGCAAACGCCAAAGCCTGCGTCGAAGCGTTTGAGAGCCGTTATTATCCGCTGTACGCCACAAGCGCCGACTGCAGCGACAGCTGGGAATGGCTGGTCGGCACATGGCCGTCGCAGAAAATGCAGTAAGGAGGCACCGCAATGTTTGTTTTCACCAAGATGACCCAGATTCCTGTAAAGATAAACAACAAGAACCCAAGGCTCGCGAGCTACATTTTAAGCCAGTACGGCGGTCCCGACGGTGAGCTTGGAGCATCCCTGCGATACCTGTCCCAGCGTTTCGCACAGACCGAAAAAAGCGGTATAGCACTGCTCACTGACATAGGAACCGAAGAGCTCGGACATCTTGAAATGATAGGAAGCATAGTCACCCAGCTCACAAAGGGCGAAGGCGCCAAAAGCTTTGACCGCTACGGCGTCGGCGATTACTACATCGACCATGCCAACGCAGTCTACCCTGCAAGCGCGTCGGGAGTGCCTTTCAGCGCAGCGTACATGCAGAGCAAGGCTGACCCGATCGCCGATATCATGGAGGATATGGCAGCCGAACAGAAAGCAAGAGCCACATACGATAACATACTCCGTATGTGCGATGACCCCGATGTCACAAACGTGATACGCTATCTGCGCGAGCGCGAGGTAGTGCATTTCCAGCGCTTCGGCGAGCTCCTCGACATACTCCAGAGCAAGATAAAGTGACTTTATGAGAAATTAAACAAGCGCATCGGCGATAATGATGCGCTTGTTTTTGTAATCGCTTTGTAACCACATTGTAAACGGTTTGTAATTGCTTTTAATGTCAGTATGTCGTAAAATGGTATTAAGGCGGTGAGAAATATGAAAGATAAAAAAGCAATCCGAAAAAATATAATCATACTCATCATAATAATAGCCGGTGCGACCGCTATATGGTTTTTATATCCGATTATTCAATTGTCCATGTTTTATATTTTTACACCAAAATCAGAACTGCAAATTAAAATCGAGAATTATCTCGATGAATACAACAGATCATGTGCTGTGGATAAACAGGTTATATTTGTCAATTATTATGAAGGCAGGCCGGGCGTGCACGGTGATCTTAAATTCGCCGGCAATATGACCGACGATAATTCGATCATTGCTTTCTTTATAGGATTTCATAATGATTTTGGATATGACAATTTTTGTAATAAAGAGACAAATGCGGAATTTTTCAGAAAATACAATGAAGTGTATTTTCAGTTTGAGAATATACGAATGACCTATGGAGATGAAATACCTCTTCCTATGGAAGCTCAGACAGAACGCGAATATATAGATGCCACTATTCATGGGATCTATAATAAAACGGATTTTGATCCGGAAACTATCGGTAATTTCAGGGGAAATGTATATGCGTTTTAATTGAGCAGATCTATGAAGGAATATGAGCAATACCATTTCAGAATAACGGTTTTGTTTTATTGCCGTGTGCGTCTTTCATGGGTCTTGTAGTATTCCGACTTGTCCTTGTACATCTTCGATTCAACGACGACAATAAGATTGTTCATAATGACATCCTTCGTGTCGCAGAATTCATATCCTATTGCCGCATGATACCCCTTTTTGGCCATACATTTCTTCATTTCGGATAACTTGTTCTCAACATCTGTGAGTGGCCGGTCTGTCAAGAACGCGACATATTCGTCGCCGCCTATACGGTATGAATCTCTCTGTCCGAATATATGTCGTATATGAGCCAGTCGTGATCGGCCGCATACTGTGTGAGCATAGCCTTCTGGTTTTTGATGCTCTCGCTGTCATCCGTGCCGCGCACTTTGTTCCTGTCCTCCTCGGACAGCCTGCAATAGATCGCAGCTTTCGGTAGATCTGTCATTCTGTTTCCTCCCGCAAACAAAACGGCCGGTTGCTGCTAATTGATTATAGGCAATCAGGGTCAGACCGTTTTGTTGTTTTCTCTGTTGTTGATGAACTCCGCCAGGAGATCGTTGAGCTTCTCGCTTCTTTCCTTTTCATTTTCGGTCTTGTATTTGTTTATGACCAAATTTTCACCGCCTTTCTAAAAGATATGCCGCGTTTTTTCAAATATTCGGCTGTTCTGTTTATGACAGCGTTAAGAAATAACAGAAATACAGGTCTGTCGTGTCGGATCCTGTCGTCTGTATTTCTTTATAATGGCGGTCAGAATACACAACAAAAAGGTCCGGAGCGATTGTTCCGAACCTGTTTTGAAAATAGCAGTATATCTTTATAATTGAAACTAATACTATGAACCTGAAGAAAATATCTATGATAATCGCGGGAAATAAAGAAACCGGGCTTATTATACGATCATCAGATTCTGCGGACCTTTCCGGTCATTTTATAGTAACACTCTTTATCCTCATACATTTTCTTGTCGGCGATCTCCTGGAGCGCACTCATATCGCCGTTGAAATGTTCCGAGAAGGCAAGACCGAACGAGGTGCTTACTTTAACACTTGAAAGATATTCCTTTACAAGAACTATATCATTTTCAAGTTCCTGCTCAGTGAAATCCTGCAAAACGACAAGAAACTCGTCGCCGCCGGTACGGAATACCCGCTCCACACCGAACTCGTTCGCAAGTGCATGTGCAGTTTCTATGATAAGACGGTCTCCGGCTCCGTGACCCTCATTATCGTTAGCGTATTTTAATCCGTTGACATCGGCAACTATAAGACCGACCGAACCGCCGCGCCCGAACATAGTGTTAAGCTTTCTCTCATAGGCGTTTCTGTTCATAACGCCGGTGAGCTGGTCGCTGAATGACATCTTTGCGAGATAGATGCTTTCCTCTTTTTCGCTGTAAACACAGTTGTGGCGGGTGTTGAAGCCGTTATGTATCGCGATCATCATTTCATGGCAGGTCTCATAACCGCAGGCAGAACAGTTGATATTTCTTGAGCTTTCATCGTCCTTATGCATAGAGCGGTATATTGCTTCGGCTTCTTCATCTGTCGGATAGGAAATCCTGCAGGTCTGGCTTTTGTCTTCAAACTCTGTCATATAGTCGTTCAGATCAAGATCTCCGAACTGCCTGTTCAGATTTTCGAGGCGCTGTGCGGGAGAAAGCTCCGGAGACCACGGTGAATCGTGAGAAAATTTCTTGCTTTTTGTCCTGATATCGTTTATATTGGAAATTCCCTTGAATTCCCGGTCTTCGGTATATACCTTGGCGGTGCCTTCAAGACAGCCTTCACGGCAGTTCAGCGCGTCATACAGTACAAAAGGCTTATTATCCTCGAGCAGTTTTTTCCAGCTCGTGAGGAAACGTTCATACAGGTATGTTTTCCCCGAAACAACACGAACCGGCGTATCATCACCGAGAAACCATTTTATATTGTCGCTAAGACCGCCGGGGGCAGGATAGAATGTGCCGAGACCAGCATCAAGACCCTCAAAACTCTCCTCATCTCCGAGATCATTCTTGTTTATATATTCGATGAGCTTCGGAAATGTAATGTTATACTGAACAAGCTCCGGATATTTATCTGTTTCCATGCGTTTAGCTATACACGGACCTATGAACGCAAATTTATCGGTGATGCCGAGTTTGTCGCGGAAATAACGGGCCGCGCACATCATCGGGCTCTTTATTGGCATCAGAAGCGGGATAAGATACGGCTTCCAGTGCTCAACAAATGAGACAACAACGGGACACGTCGTTGAGAGCATTCCTTTATATCCCTTTTCGTTTATCAGTTTCAGGTATCCCCAGGTGCATATATCAGCACCGAGAGACACGGGAAGCATACGCTTCACGCCGAGTGCTTTGAGTGCACCGAGGACTTTTCGGTATTCGTCCGGATATTTCGCTTCAAATGACGGAGCTATGAGAAGAGAAATGTGCTCTCCTTTTTTCAGGTCTGCGAAAAAAGTTTCGGTATCATCATGATATTCTCTTGCAGAATGACCGCATACATCGATGCACGCTCCGCAGTTGATGCAGCGTTCCGGATTAATTCGTATAGAACTGTGATCAGGGCGGTTATGGGATATTGTAGCGCCGAAAGAACAGCAGATACGAACACATCTGTTGCATCCTATACATTTTTCGTTAGTGAATATCAAACCGTTTTTCATTGTATTCATCTCCTGTGGATATGATAATAAGTCACGGTTTATTAATCGTTTGGCAATACCGCACAAAGAGCATGAGCATATTTGTGCAATGTCGCTGATATTTATTATACCACAATTGATTGAAAAATGCAATAAAAACACGATCAACTTTCATAAATAATTCAGCTCATACCTAGCGCACTATATAAGTATTGTTTTCCTTTGACCCTCCGGACATATACAAATATTCTCTGCTTATTGCAAAAACCTGGTATATGTGCTATAATACATATAAATTGTTTATCCATTTTATCAGGGAGCTGTTGAATTGCTATGAAAAACATAAAAATTATCGGATTAGATCTGAAGTGGTTTTTAATTATTGTGCTGATTGTTGTTGCTTGTTGTGCACTCAACGTTCTTCCCACTGGAATGGTAGGAGCATTTCTGTTTCTGATGATATTCGGCGCACTCCTGAACGTAATTGGCAATATCACGCCTTTTGTCAAGACTTTTCTCGGCGGCGGCGCGATAGTATGTATTTTCGGCGGTGCTGCTCTTACATACTGGAATATTATACCGGCTGAAGTCACGGAAAACTGCACTTCGTTCATGAAAAGCGCAGGGTTCCTCGATTTTTACATATCGGCACTCATCACAGGTTCTATTCTTGGAATGAACCGCAAACTTCTGATAAAGGCTGCCATAAGATACCTTCCGTGTATTATCGGAGCTGTTGCGGCAGCACTTGGACTTGTTGCTCTGTTTGGAAACTTCTTTGGCATGAATATCGGAGAGTCCGTTGCATATATCGGAATACCGATAATGGGTGGCGGTATGGGTGCAGGAGCAGTACCTATTGCAAATGTGTTTGAGGGCGCTCTCGGGATTCCCTCCGAAACAATTCTTAGCCGGCTTGTTCCGGCAGTTGCACTTGGCAACGCTTTTGCGATAGTTTTCGGCGGCCTTCTGAACAGGCTCGGAAAGGCTTTCCCGAAACTCAGCGGCAACGGACAGCTTGTTATATCAAAAGACGCTTCACTGAAGGAAGATAAGAAGGAACTTAATGTAAGCGGAATAGAGAATTACGCTGTCGGTGTTATCATCTCCACAGCTTTCTTTTCATTCGGTTCGCTTATCTCGTCACTCGTAAAAATGCTCGGTGCAGATATTCACCCTTACGCATGGATGATTATTTCCGTAGCTGTTGTAAAATGTCTCGGGCTTATTCCGGAACGCTATGAGGATGACGCTGCACTCTGGTACAACTTCGTGTCAAAGAACTGGACTGCTGCGCTTATGCTCGGAATAGGCATAGCTTACACAGACATGGGACAGATAATCGAAGCTTTCTCTCCAATGTACCTTGTACTTGTTCTGGTCGTAATTATCGGAGCTGTTACAGGCTCGGCTCTCATAGGACGGCTTGTCGGATTTTATCCGATAGAAGCGGCAATAACAGCAGGGCTCTGTATGGCAAATATGGGCGGCACCGGTGATGTTGCTGTCCTTATGGCGGCGAACAGAATGGAGCTGATGCCGTTTGCACAGATCTCTTCGCGTCTCGGAGGAGCATTCATTATTCTTATGGCATCGATCATAATTCCGCTTTTTTTCTGAATGCGGGATAGATTGTTCGGTATTTATGGCGGTTTAATAAAAGGGCAATGTCCTCCGTACATGGAAGTCATTGCCCTTTTTTACGGTTTTGTCTGTTCGATTATGGCAGGCGATTTGATGAATCGTATTAAACTTTCCATAAAATAACAGACGATCGTTTTGATATTCTATGCTAATAATCATGACATTATCGCAAGCTCACAGTGGCGGCAGAGCAGAAAGCCCGCGCTATCAGAATACTGCAGAAGATCACGGAGATGCCGAACGTTAAGATGCTGCTCGGAAATCATGAGTATATGATGATGAAAGCACTTGGTTTTCCGTATGGCGGGACTGACACTGCTTACGAATCGCAGAGCAGTCTTTTGATGCTTTGGTACAGAAACGGCAGCGAGGTCACACATAACGGCTGGGATGAACTCACAGAGGAAGACCGGGACAAGATCAGAAAGTTCCTGCTTGCTCTGCCGCTGAATTATGATGTCGAGGTAAACGGACAGAAGTACAAACTCGTTCATGCAGCCCCAACAGAAGAGTTTGAAAAAGGCAGTTACGACGATTATCTGAACGAAGCAAAGTTCAGCGTGTGGGAGAGAGCTCCGATGATGCCGCATTTAAGCTCGGCAGCAGTTGAACAGCCACCGAGATATGATGTCATGTACATCTTCGGTCATACCCCCACTCCTATGCTGCAAATGGAGGACGAAAACATCCGCTTAGTCAGAGACCCGCTCAGATTCGGACATCCTGAAACACCGAGCAATAAAATATGGCATCACCATGACCGTATCGGAGTTGACTGCGGCTGTGCTATGGGCGACAGAGGTCAGCTCGGCTTCCTCAGACTTGACGATATGAAAGAATTCTACGCAAAATAAAAAGGCAGGAGGTATGTTCGTGAAACTCATCAAACCGTGTGAAAAATGCCCGTATAAGCTGGGAATGATCCAGACGTT
>CAMVDP010000012.1 GCA_947166275.1 uncultured Clostridia bacterium | reverse complement strand
AGGAATACCTCAATGCGCTCTCTGACGCATTCCACAGATACGCTGACGCAAGCGGAGTTTATTCCGACTCTTTGGAGGCGGAGAAATATGATGACGCGCGTTCCAGTCTGAATGACATGGATAAAGCGCTCGATGAGTTCCAGAATATAACGGCTCCGGAGAAATACGTCCCGAATCAGGCAAGACTTCGCACCTGCGCAACGATAGAGCATGATTATGTGCGTCTGTGCAGGAGTTTTACGGAGTTCTGCGAGAAACGCGACTCTCTCACCGAGGAAGATCAGATCGAGTTAGAAGGTATCACCAACGAAATGAAGCTTACTGAATCGGGTCTGGCGGATGAAATTCTGGAGCTGATCAAAACCGTAAAAGCCGATATCGATAGTATTGACAAATAAACGAAAGGAACATAAAAAATGCAGAACACTGAAAAAACAATGGACAAGCTCGTCGCGCTCTGTAAGGGCCGCGGCTTTATCTACCCCGGAAGCGAGATCTACGGCGGTCTCGCAAACACATGGGACTACGGTCCTCTCGGCGTTGAGCTCAAGAACAACATCAAGCGCGCATGGACAAAGAAGTTCGTACAGGAAAACAAGTACAACGTCGGCCTCGACAGCGCGATACTCATGAACCCGCAGACATGGGTGGCTTCAGGTCATATCGGTGGCTTCTCCGACCCGCTCATGGACTGTAAGGAGTGCAAGACCCGCCACCGCGCGGACAACCTGATCGAGGACTTCGACGGCACCAACGTTGCCGGCTGGTCGAACGAGCAGATGATGAACTATATCCGCGACAAGGGCATCAAGTGCCCCAACTGCGGCAAAGCGAACTTCACCGATATCCGCCAGTTCAACCTCATGTTCAAGACCTTCCAGGGCGTTACCGAGGACAGCAAGTCCGAGCTTTATCTGCGTCCCGAGACCGCGCAGGGCATCTTCGTCAACTTCGCGAACGTACAGCGCACCACCCGCAAGAAGATACCCTTCGGCGTGGGTCAGGTAGGCAAATCGTTCAGAAACGAGATCACCCCCGGTAACTTCATCTTCCGCGTGCGCGAGTTCGAGCAGATGGAGCTTGAATTCTTCTGCAAGCCCGGTACCGACCTCGACTGGTTCCTCTACTGGAAGAACTTCTGCAAAGATTGGCTGCTGTCCCTCGGCATCAAGGAGGAAAACCTCCGGCTGCGCGACCACAGCTCCGAGGAGCTCTGCTTCTACTCAAAGGCTACCACTGACTTCGAGTACCTGTTCCCGTTCGGCTGGGGCGAGCTCTGGGGAGTCGCAGACCGTACAGACTACGACCTCACGCAGCACATCAAGACAAGCGGTCAGAAGCTCGAATACTTCGACCCGGAGACCAACGAAAAATACGTGCCTTACGTCATCGAGCCGTCTCTCGGCGTAGAGAGACTCTTCCTCTCGCTCGTGACCGAAGCTTACGACGAGGAGACTCTTGAGGACGGTACGACAAGAACAGTAATGCACTTCCACCCGTTCCTCGCGCCGTTCAAGGCTGCAGTGCTCCCGCTTTCGAAGAAGCTCGCCGAACCCGCTCAGGCTATCGCGGACGAGCTGTGCAAGTACTTCCCCGTTGATTACGATGATGCCGGAGCGATCGGAAAGCGCTACCGCCGCGAGGATGAGATCGGTACCCCGTTCTGCATCACCTACGACTTCGACAGCGAGACCGACAAGTGCGTGACCGTGCGTGAACGCGATTCCATGCAGCAGGTAAGGATCCCGATCGACGATGTCAGGAAGTACATTGAGGAAAGGATATTCTTCTGATAATACGCAAAACCCCCGCAGATACGGGGGTTTTTGTTATATTTCCGAGCCGACTTCATACCCCTCACTGCGCCAGCAGTCAATGAGAGGAGCGAGTATCTGCGCATTGGTCTCGGAGACCGCGTGCAGCAGGTAAATGCCGCTGTGTGTGGAGTCCTTCAGCTTCGCGAGAGCCTCGGCTGGGTCGGTATGCACGCTCGTATCCCAGTCCGCGTACGCGAACGACCAGAACAGGCTCGTGTAGCCAAGCCCGTGCACATCCTCAAGCGAGCGCTCGGAGAACTCACCCTTCGGGAAACGGAACAGGGTCATCTCATAGCCAAACTCATCCTTCACGTACTCGTGCAGCTTCGTGACCTCCGACCAGACCTCCTTCTGCGTACAGTCGGGCAAAGAAGGGTGTGACCACGTATGATTGCCGACGGTATGGCCCTCGTCTATCATGCGCTGCACCAGCTCCGGAGCGGTGCGGCAGTAATCATAGGTCACGAAGAATACCGCCTTTACTCCCTTTTCCTTCAGCGTATCGAGGATAGCCGCGGTATAGCCGTTCTCGTAGCCCTCATCAAACGTCAGGCATATCCTGCCGTCAGCGGTCAGGAACCTGCCGCCGAGTGACGCATACTTCTCCTCGGCTTTTACCGCGTCGATCGGACGGTTCTTGTCGTCACGCTCCTTACCGAGCCCCCAGCATATCTTCTCTTCCTTGTTATTGGCAGTCATGCCGATGTATGACGAGGCAAATGCCGCCTCGTCCTTTTTCACGGAGCTTTCCGTGTTCATGCTGTCCGCGGTCTCGCCGTCATCGGTCACGATACCGTCCTTGCCCGCGTCATACTCGCCGTCCATGGTGTCATCCGTCATCACGGGAGATGTCATAGTGGTGGTTGTGGTGGTCGATGTCACCGATGTCATGGGAGTCGTCGTGGTACCGGTGCCTGTTTTACCATTGTTGCTGCCGCAGCCCGTGATACCGAGCGTGAGCACGAGCAAAGCGCACAGCGCTGTTGTCTTTTTAAGCTTCATGATATATCATTTCCTTTCAGATCGTCATATTCGGCATTTTTCAATGCGTACATAGTATCTGCGGAAATCCTGTTTTTATACAAAAAAGCTCCCTCACACATGTGAAGGAGCTTTTGATCATTTATGCAATTACTTCATGAACGGGAAGGAACGGATAATAGCGGGTTCCTTTGCCTTGCCACTGCAGACCTGGAAGAACGCGATGATAGTAAGCACCTCGATGATGAGGAAACCTACAGCTGCAACGAGCCATCCGAGGATCGGAACGATCATGCAGAAAACAAGAAGTATGGATGTCATCTGAAGCTTCATAGCCTGTCTTACGTGGAAAGCCGCATACTTTGACTCACGGCTCGCGAGAAGCGCTATGATTATGCCGAAAACGCCGAACATGTATGTAGCCATTGCGTAAACCTTGTTCTCGGAGATGTCCTTCGCGTCAAATTCGGCAGTGTGGTCATAGTTTTCAGCGGGAGCAGCCTGTGCCTGCTGGAACTGCTGATACTGCTGCTGGAACTGTCCCTGCTGCTGTTGCTGCTGATACTGCTGCTGACCGTTGGGAGCGGGTGCAGGAGCGGGAGCCTGAGCGGGCTGGGGAGTCGGCTGGGGAGCGGAAGCTGCTGCTGCTGCGATAGGAGCGCCGCATGATGTGCAGAAGCCGGAACCGTCGGGGACCTGTGCTCCGCATTTAGTACAAAATGCCATAGTAAAAAATCTCCTTTTCAGTGGAATTGGTGTTAATAATAACTATATATATTATAACAGCAATCACGATATTTGTCAACATCTGCAATAAAAATTGCGATGACAGCGAAAAAGCTGTCATCGCAGGAATAATGCAATTATTCAACGACCTGGGTCCAGCCGAACTCATCCTTGATGCGACCCCACTGGATACCGGTGAGGGTATCGTAGAGCATCTGAGATATCGGACCTATCTTACCGTCGTTTATCTTCATAACGAGGTCGCCGTACTTGAGCTCGCCGATAGGCGAGATAACTGCTGCAGTACCGGTGCCGAAAGCTTCTTTAAGCGTACCCTTCTTGTAGTTGTCAACGATCTCGTCGATCGAGAGAAGTCTTTCGGATACCTTATATCCCTTTGCCTTGAGAAGCTCTACCATGGACATTCTTGTGATACCGCCGAGGATAGAACCGCGAAGCTCCGGAGTTACTACCTCATCGCCGAGAACAAACATAACGTTCATCGAACCGACTTCCTCAACGTACTTTCTCTCAACGCCGTCGAGCCAGAGTGTCTGCTCATAGCCCTGCTCTGCAGCTTCCTCCTGACCCTTAAGGGAGATAGCGTAGTTTGCGCCTGCCTTCGTGAAGCCTGTACCGCCGATGACAGCGCGGACATATTTCTGCTCAACGAAGATCTTTACGGGTTCGATGCCCTTCTCGTAGTATGCGCCTACAGGCGAGAGGATCACCGCGAAGATAAGGTGCTTTGCGGGGTGAACGCCTACATGCTTATCAACTGCGAATACGAACGGGCGGATATACAGCGAAGTGTCCTTCTCTGTGGGGATCCAGTCCTGATCGATCTTAACGAGCTGCTTGATAGCCTCAATAACGAAGTCGCCGTCGAACTTCGGTATGCAAAGACGCTCACAGGATGTGTTCATTCTTGCCATGTTCTTCTCGGGGCGGAAGAGCTGTATCTTGCCTTCTGCGGTGCGGTATGCCTTCATGCCCTCGAAGCACTCCTGCGCATAGTGGAGCACCATGGAAGCCGGGTCAAGCTCAAACGGGCCGTAAGGAACGATGCGTGCATCATGCCAGCCCTCACCCTCATCATAGTTCATAACGAACATGTGGTCGGTGTAGTAGTTGCCGAAGCCGAGCTTTGTCTGATCGGGTTTCTGCTTCGGGTTTGTGGTCTTTGTAACTTTGATCTCCATATTTTTTGCCTTCCTTTTTCGTTTTTTTGTCCTGTCGGACTGATATTCCGAACACAGATAATACCGATTTTTGTTTTCCCGCGCTGGCGGGAAAAACAAGCGTATCTTTTATCTTCGTATCAAAATATAGTACGAGGACTGTATTCTTATATATTATACCACTTTTTCTGCAATTTGTAAAGATGTAAATTGCATATTTATTTAAAACACGACATCGCATCGGGTACAGCAACAAGCTTTACCGCGTCAAGGTAATTGTTTTTTCAAAATCCCTTGAAATTTCTGCGAAAATATGGTAAAATATACTTATTGTACGGAATGTACACCGACTCGTTTTGTGCAAAATAGCGTTAATGCTGTGTCCTGCCGGAAAAACGGTGTGCGGACAGGACACCCGGGAAATTACACAAACGCACACCGGGAAGGAAATGGAACAATGAAAAAAGCAATGAGAATACTCTCTGTTTTTATGGCGGGGGTACTTGCGGTAACTACGATGTTCTTCGGCTCGGTAACTGCCGGCGCGCTCAGCATCGACCAGAGCCCGCTGCGCTTCTACTGGGAGGAAAAAGACGGAAGCTATATCCTGTATATTGACGGTTTCGATGAGGCTATAGCTCCTCTGGAGAAAGACCAGACCAAGCCCTCCGGCTTTTACTATATCTCCCGCAGCGCGTATATCAATCTTAACAAGGACGAACAGAAAAGCGCATATACCGTTCATGTCAGCGATGTCGATTCGTCATATTCGGGAAAAAATCTCGAAGCCAAAGTGACAGAATACGGCAGCGAAACGGAAATACCGGCAACCGTAAAGCATTATGAAAAAGACGGAAAAAAGCTTAAAGGCGGATTTGCTGTTACAGTTACGGACAAAAAAGCCGTCACCGATCTTAAAACGATCAAAAGCATAGGCTATAACAGCATAGACTACTATGGTTCGGATTACAGATCCGATCACTGGAGCAATGCTGTGCTTCTCCCTATCAGCAAAGCCGACAGCACAAAAAATCCCAACGAGGGTAAAGATACAGATTACACAGCGCCCGACATATCGTTTGTTGAGAACGGTGATTATATTGGCTTCAAGCTGGTTGTGGATCACCGCGCTGTCGATCTTGTAACGGAACTGCAAAGTGCGGGATATGAACCCGACTTTAAGTGCCACGTAAATGTATTTGATTACATTATATACCTGGAAAACGACGGTAAGGAAATGTATTTCGGAGTTGTCACCGACGAAGAGAAGCCCAAATCTGTCAAAGTAGACAAACGCGAGTATTATACGACCTATTACGAATATACAAGTATAGCATGGTTCAAAAAGACATCTGACATCGGTAAAGAGCTGCTGACCAAGACCGGTATCCGTACTGCAAATATGACATATTATCTTACAGGCAGAGACAGGAATTTCTATGGCAGTCTGTCCGGCACTACCATGCAGTTTGTTTCTCTTGCCACCGCAAAGTATCTCAAAGATCTCAAGATCAAACAGGTCGAAAACGGCGGAGTCGAAAACGGCTTAAATGATAAATATACCAAAACAATACTTCATCCGAAATTATCGATAACAGACGGCGACAAAGAGTTAACACCTAACGTTGATTATGATTTTTCATTCGACAGCAGTTTTAATATTGGCGAATGCAAGGTCAAGATCGTCGGTAAAGGCAATTATCTCGGATATGTCGAGAAGACATTCAAATTTGGCCCCATGCCCCCGACTCTCACGGTAAAGAGATCCGGCAATAAGTACAAGCTGTCATGGAATGCGGTAGCTGATGCCGAAAAGTACGAGATACGCTATTCCACCGACGGCGGCAAGACTTTTAAGAAAGCTTGTACAGTCGCTTCGGATAAAACCTCAAAAACGCTCAAGCTCTCCAAAAATAAGTCCTATATATTCCGTATACGCACATACAAGACGATAGACGGCAAGAAATACTACAGTGCCTGGAACGAATGCAAGTGATGAAAAAAGCCCGTGAGCCTTAAAGCTCACGGGCTTTTCGTTATTTCACCACGACTGTGATCGTAGATGATTTTCCCTTACCCGCGGCGGGGATAATATGCAGAAATTTTAAAAAGAATGTTTAACATGGTCTTGATTTTTAGTAGAAAATATGGTATTATATATATGCGACATAAACCGAATATTATTGTCTTTAGTGCCTATTTCTATTTAAGGTAGAAATGCGGGCTTTTTCGTGGCGTTAAAGACAGTATTTGTTTTGCGTTTCGGTTTGTGTCGCAGCAATCAAGGCTTGTATTTTTACGGTGCGCAGCCTTGTTGCTGCGCATTTTTGTTTTGCGTGAAAATATGGTGCATCGAGGAAAGGCTTTTATTATGGACTTTATCAAAGATTTTTTGGAAAAAATTACAAAAGACAAAAACGATATCTATCTTTTTGGCGCGGGAGTTGTTGCAGACTTTATAAGAACGTTTCTGGAAGAACATAATATCGATATTTGCGGGTATATCGTTGATCCTGAATATCTGCCTGAAAATGAGGCAGACAGATACATCGGCGGTAAGCCTGTGCTTGTTGAAAAAGCCATTAGATCCGATGTGTCGGTCATAGTTGCGATCAATTCTTTAAAAGCCATACCAAACGTAAAACTCACAGGCCATATAAAAAAAATATATTGGCTGGATTTATACGACCCTATCAGCATGCACAATCTGTTTGACGACGATTTCATGTATGAAAATCACGCCAAGCTGATAGAGACAGCAAAAATGCTGCAAGATTTTGAATCAAGACGTACTTTGATGTTGTTTGTCGCACAGAAATATACAGGGTGTTATTCTAAAGAGTTCTCTCGTAATTCCCAATACTTTGATGATGATATTTTAAAGCCTTCGGAAGACGAAATTTTCGTTGACTGTGGGGCGTATAACGGTGATACCATTACGGGATTCTTCAATTGGCTGAAACAGCATAATATTATGTCGTACAAAAAATGTGTCGCATTTGAACCCGATGGCGAAAATTTCGGGGAGCTGAAGCGTAACCTTGCATTTTATAAGAATATTGAGCTTTATAATATGGGAGCATACGAGGAAAAAGACGTTTTACATTTTGAAGGAGAAATAAACTCCTCTTCACGGTTTTCTGACAGCGGGGAATTCTCTGTTGCCGTTGATTCCATTGACAATGTACTTAACGGAGAAAAAGCGACATATATAAAAATGGATATTGAGGGCTCTGAATTAAGCGCGTTAAAAGGCGCAAAGCAAACAATAACCAAATATAAACCTAAACTTGCTGTATGTGTTTATCATAAAATCGATGATTTAGTGACCATTCCTCAATACATAAAAAGCATCAACCCCGAATATAAGCTTTATCTCCGAAGCTACGAACCGTCTCCAATCGAAACTGTTCTCTATGCAATATAAAACACAGCCCGTGAGCCTTAAAGCTCACGGGCTTTTCGTTATTTCACCACGACTGTGATCTTAAGCGTACTGTCGCCGTACTTGGCGGTGATGACCGCGGTGCCTTTAGCTTTCGCTGTGACCTTGCCCTTGGAATTGACTGTCGCAACGGACTTCTTCGAGCTCGACCATGTGACAGAGCCCGATGTGCCGTCGGACAGCAGAGCGCCGAGCTGCAGAGTACTGCCCTTGCTCACTGTGACGGAGAAGCGGTCTATCGTTGCCTTGCTCTTACCGAATGTCACCGAGACCGTCAGTTTGCCGCCCTTGCGGTTTTCGGGTTTGGACTCGCTCTCGTTGGACAGCGTGATAAGGTTGTAGCCCTTTTTCACCTTATATTTCAGCGTACACTCGCAGCCGCCGCCATCATCATTTGTGAGCATAAATCCGCTTATATCGCTGTCGATCTCAAGCAGCGTTCCGTTGCCCTTCGATGCTTTTACCGATGTGGGCTTGATATTACTTACATCACCGGATTCATCGCCCCACGACATGACTCCTGCCAGATACCTCGAAGCGTAGCTTATTTTCACGGTCAGCTCGCCGCTTTTCTCAGCCGTGTAAAGCAGTCGCAGCTTGCCGTTGTCCGGCATGGTGTATGTGCTCTCTGAACCCGAATATATCTCGAAATAATCCGCGGCAGCGCCGCATACGGAAACCCCGGTGATCGCCATAACACACGCGGTCAGAAGTGCCGCTGCCCTTTTAATGAATCTCATGCTCATACCTCCTTGAAGTACGCGATATAGCTCTGGAAATCGCCCCACATATTGGGTATGTGGAAGCCGTTGTTCATTAAAAACGCACCCGAGAATACCCTGCCGGTCTCCTCGTGACGGTAGCTCTTTGCCGCGTCAAGCCCGCGGAGCCTTATCCGGTGCTCGAAAACGCTCGGCTCTTTCAGCACGGTCACGTATTCAAGCAGGGTCTCACTCTTGTCCTTCGCCACGAACTGCCACGCGTCGAAGCGGTCATTCGCGAACGGGTCGCCGAGGCGGTAGTGATCGCCCGTGCGCACAAGAGGATTGTACTTCTCAAACTCCGCGATCTGATCCTTTATCGCAGCCTTGTCGTCGTCGCTGATGCGCGTCACATCCAGCTCATAGCCGAAGGTACCGACCATAGCCACATGACCGCGGGTCTTAAACGGAGTCATTCTGCCGACGCAGTGGTTCGGGCTGTCGGAAACATGCGCCCCGAAGCAGGAGCACGGATAGCACATCGATGTGCCGTACTGTATTTTAAGGCGCTCGATCGCGTCGGTATCGTCGCTCGTCCATATCTGCGGCGAATAATACAGCATTCCCGCGTCAAAGCGTGAGCCGCCGCCCGCGCAGTTCTCAAGCAGCAGATCCGGGAAATCTGTCAGAAGGCGCTCCTGAAGCTCGTACACGCCGAGCACATAGCGATGCCATATCTCGCGCTGACGCTCGGGGGGCAGTATCTCGTTGCCGACCTCGCAGAGCTGGCGGTTCATATCCCACTTGACATACTCTATGTTCGCGGACGAGAGTATCTCGTGCATACGTCCGTAGATATAGTCGCGTATCTCCTTGCGCGAGAAGTCCAGCACAAGCTGCGAGCGCGCCTGCGTCCTCGGTCTGCCCTCGATGTGCAGGCACCAGTCCGGGTGTGCGCGGTACAGGTCGCTGTCCGGGCTTATCATCTCCGGCTCGAACCAGATACCGAATTTCAGCCCTATCCTGTTGACCTCGTCCACAAGGTGCTTCAGTCCGCCTTTGATCTTATCCTCATTGACATACCAGTCGCCGAGCGAGGAATGGTCATCGTTCCTGTGCCCGAACCAGCCGTCGTCCATGACGAGCATCTCAATGCCCGCTTTCTTCGCCTCACGCGCGATATCAAGCAGCTTGTCGGTGTTGAAGTCGAAATATGTAGCCTCCCAGTTGTTTATCAGTATCGGGCGGCGGATATCCTTCCACTTGCCACGGATAAGGTTGCGGCGCATCACATCGTGCAGGTTCCGGGACATCTTTCCGAGACCCTCGGCGGAATAGGTCATGATGACCTCGGGTGCCTGGAAGCTCTCTCCGGGCTCAAGATGCCACTGAAAGTCGAACGGGTTCTCGCCCACCACCACGCGGGTCTTTTCGTACTGGTACACCTCTGCCTCCGCGAGGAAGGAGCCCGACCAGACGAACGAGAAACCGTAGCACTCGCCGTGATCCTCGGTTGCCGTATGATCGCAGAACGCCATGAAGTTGTTGTTCGCGTGGCTCGTGGCACCACGGTTGGAGTCTATCGACTGCTTGCCGAAGTGCAGCGGGAAACGCTGTACATGGCGCTCTCTCGCCCACGTACCGCGCAGCGTTATCATGTCATAGTCCATGCGGTCAAGGTCAACACAGCAGGACAGCAGCCGCAACAGCTCCAGCGGGTCGGAGCCCTTGTTGGTGACCTTCACCGAGCGCGTTATCACATCGAGCTTTTCAAACACACTATACTGCAGAATTATCTCCAGACCCGTATGCGGGTCCTCACAGATAAGGTCGAGGGATGTCACCTCGTCGTCGCTGTTGGCGAACGTCGCGGGCAGTCCTTCAAGCTTACGCTTTCCCTTGTATATCTCATGGCTCTTGTAGTACACCTCGCAGGCGGTCATACCGAGCTTGTCGCGCACCTGTAAGCACGGCTCGCGAAAATCCGCCACACCGCTCGTGGAGAACTCTATAGGCGCGCAGTCGAAGGAGTGCGGTCCCATTGCGTCATGCGTCGCCGGAACGAACGGAGCTCCGTCAGGTATGCGAAGGTTGTAGGTAAGGTCAGTCTCCGGAACACTTGCGCCATAGTATAAATGGAGCAGGTTTTTACTGTCCGTAACGTGGAAAGCGTAGCTGGAACAAGGCGTATCAAGCTTGAAAACTCTTGATCTTTCGTCATAGATTATCGGCATAAAACAATTACCTTTCTTTTTTAGTTAAAGCACGGGCTCGTCGCCCTCATTGTGAACTTCCTTGGTATTCTGCACAAACACGGTGAGAAAGTACAGAAGGACCGAGATGATGACTGCCGTAGCAAGGCTTACCGCTATATTGAGCACGGACAAGTCGTTCGACAGCGATGCAGTCTCAATAGATGAAAACAGTACGCTTCCGGACTCTCCCGACGCGCTTGACGCGGACAGACCTATGGTATACAACGCGAGAGGGTTGAACCTGTCAACGCGGAAGAACGAAAGCAGTGTAGGCAGTATCATGTGCATGATGATGACGCTCACTACCGCGAGATTGGCTCTGCCGGTGCAAAGTCCGATGCAGAACTGCACAGCCGTCGAAAACGCGAGATACACTCCCGTACACACGACTGCGATCATCACATAGCCCCAGTCAAGCCCGCCGGAGAACATGGCGGAAGACAGAAAAGCGCCGAGAACCAGAGCTAACACCGCTATCAGGGCTGTCACCACCGGGTAGATTATGAACTTCGGAAGCGTGTACCGCACTGCCGTCAGTCCCGAACAGCTCGGGATGATGACCGAACGGCGCTTCTGCTCACCGCCCGCGGCTCCCTTGAACAGGAACAGTATCACTATCGAGCCTATTCCGCCCACGTATTCAACATTGTAAATAAGCATATCCGACGCGGAAAAGTTTATAAACTCCTCCGCGATCTGGGAATACTGCTCGTCGGGAATAGCGTCCTTCATCGCCTGCATCATCTGCCCCATAGCCCCGAAGCTTAACGGAGACATTATAGCAAGGCCTATCATCACGAGCACGGCAGCGATAAGCCTTCCGCCGCGCAGAAAAAACATGAATTCCTTTTTGAATCCGTTTATCATCAGCTCCAATGCCCCCCTACTATACTCAGATATACCTGCTCCAGCGTAGGCCGGGCAAGCTTCACGCTCGTCACGGCAACGGAATTGTCCGCGAGGAACCGCAGCGCCTCCGCCATTCCCGCGTTACCGTCCTTGACATCCGCTATCACGAGCCCGACCTTTTCGTTCACCTGCACCCTTTCCGAGAACGGAAGCGTGCGAAGCAGCTCAAACGAACGTTCATCCGGCTCGGGAAGCTGTATCTCCACATTGTCGAGGCCGTAGCTTGCAACTATCTGCTCTATACTGCCCTCAACCGCGAGCTTGCCGTCGCGCATGATCCCGACGCGGTTGGCAACACGCTCAACATCGTTCAGTATGTGCGTGCAGAGCAGTATCGTACAGCCGGTATCAGAGAGATTTCGTATTATGTTCATAACTTCGGCTCTGCCCTCAGGGTCGAGTGCCGATGTGGGCTCGTCGAGGATAAGCAGGTCGGGCTTGCCGAATATCGCCGCCGCTATGCCAAGACGCTGGGTCATACCGCGGGAATAGCCCTTGATGCGGCGCTTGGCACCCTCGGTCATTCCGGTAAGCGCGAGAACGCCAGCTATGCGCTTCTGTACGTCGCCTTCGTATCTCATGCAGTACGCGATGTAGCCGAGATACTCGTAACCGTTCATGTATTCGTACATCGACGGCGTCTCGGGCAGATAACCTATCTTTATCTTGTTGGTGCCGTCCTCGCCGAGCACTATCTCGCCGCTGTCCTTGGGGATTATGTTGCAGATTATGCTCATTGTGGTGGTCTTTCCGCAGCCGTTCTTGCCAAGGAAACCATAGATGTCACCCTTGTTTATGGTCATGTACAGACCGTTCAGTACTTTGAAGCTCTTATAGCTCTTGTAAAGATCGCGTATCTCAAGCATATTACTTGACCCTCGGCTTTCTGCCCGTAAGGAACTCGACGGAACGCTCTATCGAGCTGCGAACGTGCTCCATTTCAGGCTTGTGAAGACTTCCGGCGTTGCGATAGTCGAAGCTGTTGCAGAAGTCATTGACATCGGAGTTGAGCTGCTTCACGTATGCCTCGACCAGTTCATCAAGATCCTTGCGGAACTGCGACAGATCGCCCTTCTGCAGCTTCTCCTGCGCTCTCACATTCATCATGTTATAGTGCGGTACGCAGATATACGGCTGCGCCTTGAACAGGTTCCTGAACTTCGGATCCTTGACGTACATCACGAAGAACGTCTCAAGCATGTGGTCGATGCCCCACTGCACCTTGCTGCACACGAAACAGGTCTCCTCCATTTCCGCGGACTTCTTTGCCTTGGCGTTTTTAGAGAAGAATATGCTCTTTTTCTCGAATATGTTGCTGCGCGCGTTCTCAAGGTAGGTATTGAGCATCAGCGCCAGCGAGAGTCGGTTGTTCTGCTGCAGCAGCATTTCAAAGTGCGTAAAGCAGAAGCCCTGTTCATTGGTCTCCATGCGCACATCGGGCTCCATCATCGCGGCACCCATGATATACTCGCAGATATGCTGCTCCACGGTGTCGCGCATACGGCAGAACGGACAGCCGTCCTTCGGCTCGAATGCCTCGTTTATCGGTATGGTAAGTATGCTTTCTCTCATTTCATCACCTCATGCAGGGTTCAGCTTATGCTCCAGTCTATCGGCTCTATGCCGCGGCTTTTCAGGAATTCGTTACACCGAGAAAAATGCCTGCACCCGAAGAAGCCGTAGCTCGCGGAGAGCGGCGACGGGTGAGGCGATGTCAGTATGCAGTGCTGAGGGTTCGTTATTAGGGCTTGCTTTTGCTTCGCGTTGTTGCCCCAGAGTATAAACACCACAGGTTTTTCCCTCTCGTTTAACAGAGATATGACCCTGTCGGTGAATACCTCCCAGCCCTTTCCCTTGTGACTGTTGGCGACACCCTTTCGCACGGTGAGCGATGTGTTCAGCAGTAACACGCCCTGCGCCGCCCATTTCGTGAGGTCGCCGGTATTTGCGATCGGTATTCCAAGGTCTGAATTCAACTCTTTGTATATATTTTTCAGCGAGGGCGGCAGGTCGACTCCCGGGCGGACAGAAAACGCCAGCCCGTGAGCCTGCCCGGGCTCGTGATAAGGATCCTGCCCGAGTATGACCGCCTTTACCTTGCTGTACGGCGTGAATTTCAGCGCGTTGAAGATGTCGTACATATCCGGGTAAATCGTGAACCCGCTGTACTCCGCCTTCAGGAATTCGCGCAGCTGAAGATAATACGGCTTGTCGAACTCTCCCTTGAGCAGCTCGTCCCAGTCATTGCCGATGTTCACCATGCCGTGTTCAGCCCTCGATGCGAACGCTCTTCATGATAACGGGTTCAACGGGCTTGTCGGAGTAGTCGGTCTCACAGTCCGCGATCTCGTCCACGACATCCATTCCCTCGATGACTCTGCCGAATGCGGCATAGCTTCCGTCGAGGTGCGGCGCATCCTTGTGCATGATGAAGAACTGGCAGCTTGCCGAGTTCGGATCGGCAGCTCTCGCCATGGAGATAACTCCTCTTGTGTGCTTGAGGTCGTTCTTGAAGCCGTTGGCTGCGAACTCGCCCTTGATGTGCTTGCCGGAATTACCTGTACCGTTGCCGTGAGGACAGCCGCCCTGGATCATAAATCCGGATATTACTCTGTGGAATGTGAGGCCGTTATAAAACTCTTTGTTTACAAGCTCCTCGAAATTTGCCACTGTCTCGGGCGCGATGTCGGGATAAAGCTCAAGCTTTATCTGCTTTCCGTTTTCCAATTCAATTACTACCATTTCCTGTTTCCTTCCTTTAACCATAATTCTGATCAGTATCACGCCAACCGTTATTATAACAACGGAAAGTGCCGCGATAATGATGATATACACCGTGTCCGACTCTTCGGATACGGGGATACTCGTGTTTTGTTCGTTCTTCCCGGCATCCGGAAGAAGCTGTTCCGGTGATACGTTATCGGACTCGGGAGCCTCGGTCTGCTGTGAAGTGACCACAAAGCTGTGTCCGGTATCTTCAGCGCCTTCACCTGCGTCAAGCAGTGATGTCTCGGGCTTCGCG
This sequence comes from uncultured Clostridia bacterium, assembly GCA_947166275.1. Taxonomy (GTDB): domain Bacteria; phylum Bacillota; class Clostridia; order Oscillospirales; family Ruminococcaceae; genus Ruminiclostridium_E. The sequence continues at coordinate 40,470 of CAMVDP010000012.1, read as the reverse complement.
GAGAAGTAATGCCTGCGCTCGGCCTTCTGGGTACGGTGCGTCATGCCGAGTGCTTCATCGCTGATGTTGAAGAACATAATGCGAGGCCTGCCGTCCTTGAACTCGCCCTTCTCATAGGTCCCCGCACCGTCCCAACACGGATCCGCCCATATCCAGCGCTCCGACTGCCTGTCATAGAACGCGGCCCACTCATGTGGATGACTTCCCTCCTCAAGTTCAGAGAATTTCATCGTGCCATTGGCGATGCAGCCCTTGATATTCACCGAGTCAATGCCGACAGCCTCTGCCATGGCGCAGAATATATTCGCAAAGCCGCCGCATACGGTTCTTCCCGTGTGAAGCACATTATACAGCGCGATCGTGGAAAGATCGGCATTCGTCTCCTTCGCGTCGTTGTCATAGTACAGGTGCCTGGAGATATACCCCGATATGGCGAGCGCCTTGTCCATGTCGGTTTCGAGCCCGTTGGTGATCTGTCCGGTGATAAGGTCTATCTGTTCAAGCGCCACCGATATCTCATCGGGGTCGTTCGACGCGCTCAGATACAGAGCCGCTGCCTCGGCGGGCGCTTCATAGATGTGTTCGAATACGTCTCTGTTGGTCTTGTCGTAACCGGCGCCCGGGAAATACCAGCCGCGCTCGTCATCGTAAAACATAAAGTACCACATATACGCGCCGGAATTCAGCTGGATGTACAACGTGTGCTGCCCCTTGTCGGCAGGCTTCATTGTAAGCTCCGCTTCATAGCTGCCGTCACCGTGAACGCTTATACTGTACGCGCCCTGGTAATCATCGGATCTGTTATCGATGAAGAGCTTCCGCACGCGGTCGGGGTCGTATTTGCCGCGGGCAGTGATCTTATCGCCGTCCGCTTCGATGACCGAGTAATTATCCGCGGTCTGAGATGTACGGATCAGGTTGACGCGAACACGCGGTTCATACATGTCCTCCTCCGCGAAGGCCGAGGTATTGTACGTAAGAAGCGCCGCGACAGCTATGATAATACATAATAAAGTAAACTTTACCCGCCTCTCATACGAAAGGCGGGATTTAACGTTTCTCAAATCTAAAGATGCCTCCGGGATATTATCAGAGCATTTTCTTGAGCTCTTCCTTGTCGGGGCTGTACTGGAATGCGACATCTCTTGTGATGATATTGTCACGAGCAAGACGCTTAAGGCTCTCGTTCATGATACGCATACCGATAGACGCGCTGCCCTGCATTACCTGCTCTATCATGTGGATCTTCTCGGTACGGATATTGTTTGCGCAGGCATCTGTGTTTATAAGTATCTCGAATGCAGCTACACGGCCGCGTTCCTCGCTGACACACGGCATGAGGACCTGTGAGATGACTCCGCGCAGGTTGCCCGAAAGCTGTGAGCGTATCTGGTTCTGCTCCTCGGACGGGAATACGTCTATGATACGGTTGATAGTCTGTGCCGCTCCTGTCGTATGCAGAGTACCGAGCACAAGGTGTCCTGTCTCGGCAGCGGTGATAGCAAGACGGATAGTCTCATAGTCGCGCATCTCACCGACAAGGATAACGTCGGGGTTCTCACGCAGACCGCTGCGCAGCGCACTGTTGAAGTCCGAAACATCGGTGCCGATCTCACGCTGATGTATGGTCGCGAGCTTGGGTTCGTACATATACTCGACCGGGTCCTCGATAGTGAGGATATGGCAGGCGCGGGTATTGTTGATCTGGTCTACCATGGTAGCGAGGGTAGTGGACTTGCCCGAGCCGGTAGGTCCGGTAACGAGGATAAGACCCTTCATCTCCTTGGTCATATCGATAGCCGCGTTCGGGAGCATGATGTCCTTGAAGGACGGGACGTGATCATTGAGCAGACGGATAGCCGCTGCGAGTTTGCCGCCGTTCTGGTGGTAAACGTTGACTCTCTGGCGGCCGCCGCTTGAACAGGTGAACGAGAAGTCGAGGTCGATGTTCTGACCGAGAAGCTTTTCCTGTTCTGCTGTAAGCATGGAAAGGATAAGCTTTGTCATATCCTCATCGTTGATACCATCAAACTTTTTGAGCTCGCCGTTGATACGGATAGCGGTAGGCGCTCCGACAGTAAGATGCACATCGGACGCGTTCTTGCTTCTGGCAAAATTAACAAGCTGGTCAATATTCATATCCTTGAACCTTCCTTTATTAAAATATGTTTACTTTATCTTGAACTGTATACCGCTGACGGAAAGATATACTTCCTGCGCGGTATTTGCTATGCGCTGATTTACCATGCCCATTATGTCGCGGAACGCGTTCTGCTCCGGATTGAGAGGCATTACCGAAAAGCCGGGCTCGATAGTGATGATGACGAGCGCACCGTTGAGCTCTTCAGCTCGGTTCATACATCCTATAACGCTGTTCACAACGACTGTGCGCACCTTTTCGAGCTCTTCCTTTGTTACATTCTGAACATCCGCAACCATAGTTCTCATGGTGTTCAAAACATAGGACCCGAGATCGTCGAATATGAAGAATTTGTGGTCGTGCATCTCGGCAACGGGATCAGATACATTATTCACGATCTCCCACTGCACATCGTGTTCGCGGTTTGAGAATTCAAGTCTGTGAAGCGTATCTTCGGGCATCTCCGGATTTGCGTTCATATAAAGTACATTATCGCAGGTCTTGAAGTAAGAGATCGCCCAGCGGCTCTTGCCGCTCGAAGCTCCGCCTGTCACGAGGGTTATACTCGCCATTTTGTTACCTCCCGAGGCTCCATGTTTTATTGATAGTTGAAAAGTGCACTCGTAAAAACATACAAATACACACATTAATTATATACAATTATCGGAAAAATGTCAAGCTTTTTTATACACTTGGGCGTTTTCTTTTTAACTTTCCGCGTATTCAGCCGAGAATGTAACTATCCGGAAATATCTGCACAAAAAAAGCTTGTAATTTTTGGCTATTTATGATATAATATATAGTGTATTTGTATGACAATTTCCAAACAAAGAAAGCACGGGGCACAGCCCCGATAAAGGAGATAATAATGGACAGATTTTCCGAACAGCTGATTTCTAAAATGCCGACAGGAAAGGATATGTTCCTGCGCGGACTTCTCATAGCGGCAGGCATGCTGCTCATCGGCGCGATCATGTTCTTCCTCACCGGCATCGGTGCTCTGATGGTGGGCGTTGTGCTCTCGGCAGCGGTGATATGGGGTCTCGTCTGGATACTCCAGGGCACGATAACCGAGTACGAGTATATCGTCACCAACGATGACCTCGACATCGACAAGATAACCGGCCGCCGCAAGCGTAAAAGACTCATGACCGTGAGCCTTCGCGAAGCCAAAGAACTCACCGAGTACGTCTCCGGCTCGGAGATAAACGCAGATATCACCGTCATGGCGCATGACGAGACCGGCGTTGATATGTACTGCTTTATCTGCGGCACCAAGGACTACGGCGATGTAGCCATCATTTTCAACCCCGACAAACGCACTATCTTCAATATGATAGGCGGGTTCTCTCCCGCTGTCAAGCAGAAATACAGAGAGATATATGATACCCTCGCTCCGCACTTCACGGAAAACGAAGACGATGACAATGATCCCAGCGGCGAGGAAACCGTAAGCACCGGTACCGGCACGGAGGATTGATTTGAAAAAAGCACTCACCAAAAGCGCTTTCCGCGAAATACGTTCGACGTTCAGCCGCTTCCTGTCCATTTTCGGCATCGTGGCTCTCGGTGTCGGTTTTTTCTCGGGAGTAAAGGCCGCAGCGCCTGACATGCGCAATACTGTTGACAACTACCTCGATTCTTCAGATCTCGCGGATATCCGCATCGTCTCCACCTATGGCTTCGATGACGACGATGTCGCCGCGATATGCGGTATCAGCGGCGCAGAGGTGTACCCGACATACTTTTCAGACCTGATAGCACACTACGCTGACCGTCCGCCCGCAGCAACAAGGCTGATGTCGTTCAGCGATTTCATGCGGAACGAGAGCGCGAACTCCATAACCCTCACCGAGGGCAGAATGCCCGAAAACGAGCGGGAGTGCCTCGTGAGCTCTACCAAGATGATGGGCGGACCGAAGGTGGGCGATACCGTATACTTCACCGAGAATAACGGAGACTCGCCCGACGATATGCTTACCGTAAGCGAATACACCATTGTCGGCACGGCGCGTTCAGCCATGTACATCGACAAGACCACCCGCGGCAGCACAAATATCGGCAGCGGCTCCATCGAGTCTATTTACTATATACCTGACAGTAATTTCTGCCAAGAATACTACACAGAGGTATATCTGCGAATACCGAAGCTGGCGGAGCTGAACTGCTACTCCGATGAATACAAGGACTCAACGGACGACCTCAAGAAGACTGCGGAACAAGTCGGGGAACGCCGTGCGGATGAGCGCTTCGACAGCATAATGCGCAAAGCGGACGAGAAGATCTCCGACGCGGAGAAAAAGCTTTCAGACGCGGAAAAGGAATACAACGAAAAGATAGCGGACGGCGAGCGTAAGCTTGCCGACGGTGAACGCGAGATCGCCGAGAATGAGCGGAAGCTGCTTGACGGCGAAGCAGAAATAAAGGAGAACGAACAGAAGCTCAATGACGGAGAAAAAGAATACTCCGACGGGCTTGACAAGTATAACGACGGGCTCACAAAATACAATGACGGGCTTGCGGAATACAACGACGGGGTCAGACAGCTCGAAGAGGGCAAGGCGCAGTACGAAGAAGGCAAGAAACTCGTCGATGACGGCAAGCGCCGTGCTATGGAGATACTCGGCGTTTCCGAGCTCACACCCGCGATAATAGATATGTACGCTGCCATAAGCCCCGATATGAAGATGCTCAAAGACGGCATTGCCGCACTTGAGGACGGCGAACGGCAGATCGCCGAGGGCGAGAAGATGCTCTCGGAAAACAAGGCAAAGCTTGATGCGGGCAAAAAGGAGCTCGACGATGCAGAGCAGAAGCTCGCGGACGCGAGAGCGGAGCTGGATGACGGCTGGAAGCAGCTGAACGACGGCAAAGCGGAACTCGAGGACGGCAGGAAGCAGCTTGAAGAAGCGAAAACAGAGCTTGAGAACGGACGCAGAGAGCTCGAAGAGAAAAAAGCCGAAGGCGCAGAGAAGATAGCCGACGCAAGATCGGAGCTCGCCGACGCACGCGAAAAGCTCAACGATCTCTCGAAGCCGAAGTGGTACGTTTTCACGCGCAGAGACTTCCCCGGCTTCGCGGAATACGGCGAAAACGCCGACAGGATCAACAATATCGCGGGAGTATTTCCCGTGTTCTTCATAATCGTGGCGATGCTCGTGTGCCTTACCACAATGTCACGTATGGTGGAGGAGCAGCGTGTCGCTATCGGCACACTCAAAGCCCTCGGCTACGGAAATGGCAGCATCATCTTCAAGTATATGCTGTATGCGCTTTCCGCGACGGTGCTTGGCTGTGTCATCGGCTGCGCAGTGGGTATGTACCTGTTCCCGTTCGTTATCATCAAGGCTTACGGTATGATGTATGACCTGCCGGTAATGTGCATCAGCATCGACTTCATCACCGCGATCATCGCAAGTGCGGTATTCACGGCGGCGATAGCTCTCACGGTGTATCTCACGGTACGCTCTGCGCTCGCGGAGCAGGCGGCACAGCTTATGCGCCCGAAAGCTCCGAAAAACGGCAAGCGCATACTGCTTGAGCGCGTAACGCCGGTATGGAGGCGATTCGGCTTCAGCGGCAAAGTAACGGCAAGAAACCTGTTCCGATACAAGCGTAAGATGCTGATGACCGTGATAGGAATATCCGGGTGTACGGCGCTGCTGCTGACGGGACTCGCGCTGTTTGACTCGATAAACGATATTATCGCGAAGCAGTTCGAGGACATCCAGAGCTACGACGGCATACTCGCGTTTGACCGTGAGAAGCATCCTGAAGCCGCTGACGAGACCGCGCGCATAATAAGCGACCACAACGGCGACAGCATCCGCGTTTTCCAGAAGCTCGTGACGGTGAAGGCAAACGGCAAATCAGTCAACGCTTACATTGCAGTACCGTCGGACGCGGCGCGCTTTACAGAGTTCTTCGACCTGCGAAGCCGCACTACCGGTGAAAAATACACCCTCACGGGGGATACTATATATATAGATGAGAAATCCTCGCTGCTGCTGAACAACATCGGAGCAGGCGATACCATGGATATCGAGATAAGCGACACGGAATCGGTCACTGTCACGCTGACTGCGCCGTTCGAGAACTATCCGAACCACTATATCTACATGACCGAGGAGGGATACGGCAGTATCTTCGGAAAGGCGCCGGAGTACAACGTACTTTACTTCCGGTACGAGCATGACAAGGACGGAGAGAAGGAGGCGCAGGATCAGCTCGGAAAAGAGCTGCTCGCTGTTGACGGCGCGCTCAGCGTGACCTTCAACGCGGATACCATGGTGACCTTCACAAAAATGCTGGAAACGCTCAGCATGGTCATCATTGTTATCATCGCGTCTGCGGGAATGCTTGCGTTCGTGGTCATGTACGACCTGACGATAATCAATATTACCGAGCGTATACGCGAGATAGCTACGCTCAAGGTGCTTGGCTTCTATGATATCGAGGTCGACAGCTACGTGTTCCGTGAGAACATACTGCTGGCGATGCTCGGTACTGGTGCCGGACTTATACTCGGAGTATTTCTTGCGCAGTTCGTAATAACTACCGCCGAAGTCGATATCGTGATGTTCGGACGGAATATATACCCCATGAGCTTCGTGCTCGCCGCCGTGATAACCATGGTCTTCTCGGTCATGGTGACACTCGCGATGCACAGGCGGTTACAGAACGTGAACATGATAGAAGCACTCAAATCTGTTGAATAACAGCGTTTTTCCACATATTGTATTATTCTCCCGAAACTGCACAATATATAATATATGTGCCGGAAGGAGTAGTAATATTTCTCGGAAAAAATTTTGTAAAAGTGAAACTTTTTTACCGAAATCTCCTACTACTTATATGTAGGGGGTAAAAAGCGAGGTGAGCTTGTTGGGAAGCGATGCGCTTGATGCCTATTTTAATAAAGTCTACGGCGAAACGTTCCGTGCCGTGTCACGCTTCGTAGTCTCAAAATGCGGAAGCATCCAGGACTCGGAAGACATCGTACAGAATATTTATACCCGTTTTTATCAGCGAATAGCAAAGAAAGGGTATGAAGATATCGAAAGCGCCGAGGCTTTCCTTATCAATATTGCCAAATTCGAATGCCGCAACTACTTCGGCGCGCTCAAGAAGCACAGTGTGAGCACAAGCTTCTCCGAGTATACCGAAGAACAGATGGTCGAGATAGAAAAAGAGATGTCCAAAGAGCAGAAAAACCTTGAGGATGTCATCGGAAACGAGCTTCTCGCACGGCAGATCTTCGAAGATATCGCAAAAGACGACCCCGTTATCGGTCGTATCTTCTACCTGCACTTCGTGTGCGATATGAAGCTCGATGACATCGCAAGAGAGCTCGACCTTACGCTCTCCTCCGTCAAGAACAAGCTCTACCGCACCATCGAACGCCAGAAGAAAAAGTTTGACTTGTAAAACGAGGGACTGCAAATGGAAAACGAGAGGATAAGAGCCTCGTGTCCGCGGTGCTTCGCGGATAAAACAAAGATCCGGTATCAGAATTCCGGTCCGATAGTCAGGATCTACTGCTCGGAATGCGGTCTGGTTTTCAGCCTGCAGGAAGCAAAGGATCATGGCTTCAGCGACCCGATAGATTACTGGAACGAAAGCGTCGGCATATACTACCCGATGGACGACCCGCCGGGTGATCGGTATATTAAGCCTTGAATATTTGAAATATCTTACGAAAGGAGGTTCAGTATATGAATACCAACGACTTTTACAAAGAGTTGTTCGAGAAATATGCTCTCGATGAAAAGAAGATCAAACGCAACGCTTTGAAAGCCGCTAAAACTCCCGCATGGCAGAGAGCTGTAAGCACACACTGGAAAACAGCAGTCGGTGCCGCAGCGGCAGTAGCGGTCACAGTCGGAGCTGTTGCCTATACCGTCGGCAATTCAGGCAGCTCAATTGATATTGAATCTCCCGATACACTGCTTTCAGCGTCACAGAGACTCAAAGCAGCAGAGCAGAACTATTACAGCAGTACCGAGACCGATGACATGACTAACATCTATGTCTCCTTCCTCGAATACTTGAGCTTCAGAGATCTGTCGGTATCCCTCTCCGCTCTTACAGATTGTGATGAGATAGAGATAGAGTGTTTATATCTGAACGATTCGACAGTTATCCGAGGGAAGGATGCTGTTGACACATACGCCGAGTCCGATGTCTCGGATGCCTGTATAGCAGGCGCAAAGCTTTTCGCTCCCGTAAAGTGTTACCGTGATATCCAGGATCTCTCAAAGGTATATCTCGCAGAGCTCGGCTCCGATGAGATAAACGATGATACTTTTGCCCCCATAGACTTTGACGACAAGGATCCGCTTACCAATGATTACGATATCGTTGTTACCACAGCTTCCGCAGAGTCCACAACGACTCCGTTCGTATTCGAAGCAGAGATAACAGTACCCGGAAGCACTTCCGCTGCCTCCACCGATATCAGCATAGATACCACCACCGAGCCCGAAGAAGACTCCGAGCCCGATGAAAGCGACTACGATGACCAGGGCGATGACCCCGAGATCACAGAGACCGACAGCGACACAAATGATGCGGTCCCCGAAAGCTCGGATGCTGAACCCTCCGATACAACAACAGCAGAGACCGATGACGCTCCCGAAGTTTCCGAAACTACAGCGGAGATCACGGTAGAAACCACAGAGCTTACATCCGCTCCCACTATCGGTCTTATGACGCAGATATACCAGCTCAATGTCGAGAACGCACTCGAAACAGTGCTCGCAGACAACTACGCGATAGTTCTCACACGAAGCGAGGCTTATATCTATACTCTCGGCGGACTGATAAACGAAAGTGCGAGCGTATACAAAATAGACAGTCCGAAGCTTGCTTACTCCGGCAACAACACGGTGATACTCACCGGCTGCGGAAGCTCCAAGCGCAGGAATACAGTCCTTGTGCTTAACACAAAGCACGGCAAGGTCTCCTACAAGGAAGCGGGCGAAAGCTTCGGTGAAGCCGAGATCGGCACCATCCACCACAGCTTCCCCGAGAATAAGTACTTCCTCAAAGCAGTAGCGGGCTCCACAACTTATATGTACGAGCTCATACTCGGCGGCGAGACAGATATCCAGTTCAGACCGCTGTTCGAATTCGCGGGTACAGTTTCTCCCGCAGGCAGCAAGAACGGAAAGCTCTGGTTCGCAGCAACCGACGAGAATATGAAGTACAGCCTGTACTCCTTCGATATCAAGACCGGCGCGCAGGAAAAGCTGTGCGGCTTCGGAACGGAATGCAAGATCCGCAGAAGCAGACACTTTGACAGCTTCCTGCTCACAGTAAGCGGCACAGACAGCACGGATACCGCAACGTTCGTATTCGACGCTTCTACCGCATCGCTGATACCGGTCACCATCTCCTCCGACGCATCGATAAGCTCCGAAAAGGGCACGATATATATCGGCTTCGGCGGCAAGAACTACACCGTATCCGTTGACGGATCGCTCGCAGAGACTAATGCGTCCGTAAACTTCCTCGCAAAAGCGGAAAGCAATTACAGTGTAGTATCAAGCGACAGTGAAAAAGTGGTAGTCGCGGAAAACCCTGGTTGGTCCAGCGACTGACACTAAAAACAGATGACAAAAATACATCCGCCCGGGAAATATCACGGGCGGATTTTCTATTGGTCATGACGTTTCTTCCGCGGCAAGCAGCTCCGTGAAGTATTCATACACCTCCGGCGCAGCTATGCTCATCTCGAACGGCATTGTTATGCACATTGCGCCCGCCTGCGCGAAAAACTCGGCGGGATAAGCGCCCACATTCGGCGCAAAGATCGGTATGACGTTTTTTCCGCGCTCGTACACCCTCTGAAACCTGACGGAGTTTTCCGACAGATCACCGTGAACGTAGTCGTAGGCGTGGAACATCTCATGTAATGCCACGTATGACCCGAAACTCTCGGTGGATAAATAAACCGTCTGTCCCTGGGTGAGCCCAAGCGCCTTACCCATGCCCGAGTCCTGCACGGGAAGCTCAAGGTCGGTACCTGTGAAGTATATACGTTCAACGCACTTCGTAAGCTGCTCCGGAGCTTCCTTGAGTACCTGAAGGTGAAGCTTCATGTTTTCCTCGTTCACACTGCCGGCGGTATATATTTCAATGCCGCGGTATTCGCCGAGATACTCGCGCGAGAGCATGAACCGCAGCTCGTAGCTGCTCACAAGCTGTCCGAACAGTATCCCGATAAACGCGGATACGATTATTATCAGCGAGAGGCGGACGACCTTCTTTACACTGTCACTCATACAGCTCCTATCGCAGAAAAGTACAGATAAGCGAACATACCCGTCGATGCCGCAAGCAGCATGATAAGCAGCAGGCAGAAGATGAACGCGCCCCTGCCGAAGAAATCCTTATCCTGTTCGGGCTTAACAGCCTTCTCCTTACGCTCGGAGCTCTGTACACGGGGTGCTTCCGGCTGTACCGTGACCGGCGCCGATACTGTTTCTGCCACGGAAGGTATCACCTCTGCCGCGGTCGGCTCAACTTCATCTGCTGCCGGCGGTTCGGCAGGCTGGGTAAGCTTTGTTCCGCATACCGGGCAGAATAATGAGCCCTCGTCTATCCTGCAGCCGCATTTTGTACAAATCATATCAGTATTTCCTTTCTCTGACTTATTCCACCGGGGTACGCTTCCTGAAATACTCGAAGAGGTACTGCTGGGCGATGCCCTTATAGTCACCCATGCACTCGGGAAGCCCGTCGCTGTAATACTCCGCGACAACGCGCTTTATCCACACATCCGACGGGAAAGCCTCCGTCTTATGATATGCGAACAGCAATACGCAGTCAGCGACCTTGTCGCCCACGCCGACTATGGTCTTGAGGTATGCCTTGCCTTCGTCATAGCTCATGCCATATATCTCGGGGAGCCTTACCTGCCCGGATGCGACCTTGTTTGCCGCGTCAAGTATGTATCTCACGCGAAAACCCGCTCGCAGCGGAGCAAGGTCGTCCGCGGTGAGTGATGCGAGCGTTTCAGCGTCCGGGAAGCTCCACATTCCGCCGTATTCACCGCTTATCTTCTCTCCGAAGCTCTCGCAGAGCCGTCCTATGATGCCTGTTATGCGGGGGATATTGTTGTTCTGTGAGATTATGAAGCTTATAAGCGTCTCAAACGGTTCCTGCCGCAATATGCGTATGCCGCGGTTCTCACTTGACGCGAGCCGCAGCGTCTCGTCCGCCTCGAACTGCCGTATAACGGCTTCGTAATCCGTCTCGCTGTCAAAGTAGCTGAGCCAGTATCGTATAGCTTCATCGCTGTCAGCTTCCATGATGACCCCGTCGGGAGCCTGCCGCACATTCAGTGTGTATCTGCCGGATATCCCGACGTATGAACCGTCCTCACAGCGACGCCAGCGGAAACACTGACCGCTCTCAAGCGTCTGCGCAAGGTCGAGACAGCCCGTTTTATAGTGATATTCCATTGTTCAGCGCTCCATGCGTAAAAAGTCCCCCTGCCTCGGTGATCCGTGAGCGGGGGGACAGCTTTTTATTCACCGATAGTAATGGTATCGGGGAAGATATTCTTGCTTTCCTCCTTGTTGAGGAACGTTGTGCTGACGTAGCCCTGGATTATGGCTCCGTCGTTGACGGTTATAGTTGATGCGCTTATGTCGCCGAATACGACCGCATCACTCTTGAGCTCCGCCTTGCCTGTGATATCGAGGTTGCCCTTGATCTTGCCGTTTACATTGGCGTATGTCGAGGTGAGGTCGCCGATGAGCAGCGTATCGCGCTCCATGTACGCGTTGCCCTTCATCTGGATGTTGCCCTGTATCTGCGATGTGCGCATCTGTGCGTTGTTGCACGCTATATTGCCGACGATCTTGCCGTTTAAGTCTATATCCTTGGTCGTCTCGATGTTGCCCTTGACATTGCCGTCCACCGCCATATTGGCAAAAGAACGGATATTTCCGTCGATAACGGTATTCTTGGATATCACGGTGATCTCGTCATCTTCGCTCTGCGCCTGCTTGAAGCGAGCAGGACCGAAGATCTTTGCCTGATCCGCCGAAGGATCCGACGCTGCGGGAGCACCGGAATATACGGAATTTGCGCTTCCTGCGCCGGGCTGCTGCTGATATGCTCCGGGCTGCTGCTGGTATGCACCGGGCTGCTGCTGATATGCGCCGGGCTGCTGCTGATATGCACCGGGCTGCTGCTGATATGCGCCGGGCTGCTGATATGCGCCGGGAGCTTTATGGGGCTGTCCGGGATCGGTGAACGAAAGCCCTGCATCCACACCGTTATTGACACCGGGATTTGACTGTCCCATAGAGAGATCCGGTTTATTCTCCTCAACGCCGAGGAACATATCAGTCTGTATCTGGGGATCCTCCTGCGGCTGTTGAACATTGTTGAGGTACGGATCGCCGACGCCATCGGCAAATGCACGCTGCTGTCTGTCATATTCGCTTGCCGCAGCTGCTGCACGCCTGTCTATCTCCTTTATTGCGTCAAATTCGCCGGTATCACCGGCTGCAACTGCGTTTTTCATAGCGTCGAGCGATGCCTTGTTCTGTTTGGCGGTATTTTCCTCTTTTTCAGTACCAGTAAGCTCTCTCAACGCCTGCTGAAAGTTGTCCTTAATTCCCATTTTGCTGACCGGGTGCAAACAATTGCTCCCGTACTCCTTTCAATATGTGTGTTATCAGAACTGAACAGGCTTAACATATTCTGTAAGCTTGTCTATGTGAAATGTTCTCTTTCCGTTGCCGATGATCCACTTGATGATGTCCTCAAGTACGAGTATCGTGTTCCACCCGCCGTTGTAATCGTGCATTAGAATCACAGCGCGGTTCTTGTCGATCGTCTGTGTACGCACATTATTGTACATCTCGGTCCATGTTGCGCCGAGCGCGTCGCTTGTATCAACATTCCAGTCGAAGTATACGAACCCGCGCCTTGTCATTTCGGCGATAAGCTCCTCACGTATCTCCTTGTTATAGTCGTTGATGCTTCCGCCCGGGAATCTGAACAACGTGCATTTGATGCCCGTAGCTTCATATACACGGTCGTACGCGGTCTTGAAGTCTTCGAGGTAGGCATCTACGCTCTCATATATCTTGTTATACTCATGTGAAGCGGTATGGATGCCGATAGTGTGACCCTTTTCAGCGATCTTCTTGAGTCTTGCATTGCTTTCCTCGCTGCCGTCCGGAACTACAAAGAATGTGGCTTTTATTTTATAGGCATCGAGATAGTCAAGAATGTTCTGGGTGTACTTTGACGGACCGTCATCAAAAGTAAGATAAACGTAATCCATGTCATCATTGTACACGATGTTATCGGGAAGCTCCGCATACAGATCGGGATACAGCATCTCGTACGATGCTCTGCCGCTGTCGATCTTATCGGGGTCATCATCGAGGATTATCGTGCCCGAGTGGGTGAACTCCGCAGTAGTATCAGGCGCTGCTGTGATCGCTTCGGTGGAAGCTGTGGGAGCGGCATCGCCATTTAGCCCGGCCGCAGCCTTGTACAGCCCTTCGTCATATTCGTAGGCAAGCTTCAGAAAGCCTTCCTTATTTTCAAGGTTTTCCTTATACAGCGAGAACAGTTCGTCCGATTCGTATCTTGACTGATGTCCGGAAAGCTGATACTCGCCGATCTCCGTTTTTAGTTTTTCGTTTTCCGTTTCAAGCTTTGCGTTCTTTAAGCCGAGCAGGAAACAGAACACGCACGGGATTACTATTAAAAGTATTGTGACCGCTACGATCACATGTTTGAAGAATTTGACACTTCCGAAATACAAATTAAGTCCCCCGGTTCTATCACATATATATTTTATAATACCTTATTTATATTAAATTGTCAAGTAATTTTTATATCCAAACCGCATTTTTTGAAAAAAAGTTTTTTCCTGCTTTTAAGTTTCGACTATATTAATGTTATTTCTGTGTGTTCATATTTTAAGCATAAGTAGATCTTATGTTCTTGTTTTCAGGTATACTCGTACTTTTTCATACCTTTTTTAACGTAAATAATTCTTCGTTTCAGACCCTCCTGTTTTTTTGAGAGATATATCGTATCATTCAGGAAATTTCTGGCGAACTGAAACGAAGATACTAAATTTATATATTTTTCTTAAAATATGAACATCTCAAAAATGACTGCTATTACCTCGTCTCTCTCCGAAAACTGTGTGTTCCCCGGTCATTTTCTTAATATACTTATCAGTCTCCACGGGATGATGTTTTCTCTTTTCTTAACAGAGATTATTCGTAAGTATATCCTACTGTCGGGATAGGCTTTTTGTTCTTTATCTGATCCTCTGACATGTGTTTCTGTATTCTCCGTTGTTCTCATTATAGTTTATTGTGCAAATTCACGTTGAGTTTTCAACAATTCGGTTTATGATTAATTCTCTTCATTCGATTTATTTCGCTAAACTTTCTACTGAAAATCCCGGATTTTCAACCATTTTCTGGTTGAAAAGCGGGTAATTACTGTTGAATTGTGTTGAATTGTACTACTATTTGTCCTATTTATGTCGTTTTATACAATATTCATATCATTTGATTTTTAACCGGTTGAAAAATCGGGCAATCAGATTTGAGATGCTATTCGTCCTATTTGCGCAAAGTCCGATATTTCACTTAACCATGCGATTTATTCTCTCATTTTTCGACATTAATTCCGCGTCATCGACAGAAAATCCACGCCATTATCCCGGTGAATGGCAGCTTTTAAAAAAAGCGGTCATTTGATTTAATAAAAAATAGTGTCGTTGCTTTTTCGCTCGTTCACATATATATCGTTCACGCACAGCTATAAAATGAATTGTTTTATTCACTAACATTGTGAAATGTGAACAAATACCCGCGAAACATCTGCTCGATTAATCCGGTCACCTTATTATATCAAGTATTCAGTGTGCTCTCACCAATGAGTTTCGCTTCGATCGATCCTGTTCGATCAGCAGTTTGCCATTGTTTGCTACATATCCGCTATGAATATGATATTTTTTGTGAAAATTCAATTAGATTGATTTTTCACATTTCTCTTCGTTAACTATGCGTATTTCTCGCATTAAAAATGACGTAATGTGAAAATTCAAACGATCTGATTTTCACATACATGTATTCCGGGACAGCTTCGAAGCTGTCGGTGCTATGCTGTAATAACGTCGGATCTGTGTGCATACTGCACAAATCAATGCACTATCTGCTATCTTTTCTGTATTTCCATGTATTGGTCGCTGTTTCTATATGTTTGTCGTATGTTCTTGCCGTTTCTGTTTCGATTTACATCATTCTGTGATTTCTTACTACCCATTGCCTTCCAGTACCGATCCATGATCACAATAACTTGACTCTACACTCTCTAAGCCGCGCCATGTCCTGTTCTTTTCTTGTACGTTAACAGGCTTGAAATTTGAACAATTCGCCAAAACAGACATACTGATCTGTTTTTGTCTGTTATCTCTCGCCTCTTTACACAAACGTCCTTTTCCTTGCCAGTTTTCTCTGAACTGACCGATCAGTTTCCACTGACCTATAGATTTTTGCAGGTCATTCAGAAGACAGTTTTTATTCCCGATTCAAAATTTTAGTTTCTATCCCATGTTAAAATATTCAGCCTGACTTAAGATGTCGATATCATTCATAAAAAATTTTTATGTAAATCTTTATATTTCAGAAAAAACTTGGTCAAATCCTTGCATGGATCACTTGACTATGTCTTTTATGAATGTCGAATATCTTTCTGATTTTTGACTCTTTTCATTCATTTTCCTTCATTTTTCAGATCATTTTTTTGCGAATACTTCAGATCCGATCCTGTTCTGTACTCCCGGAAAGCATATTTTATTGTGTATTTGGTCAATGCAGTCCGAATGTGATAGAAATTGCCGCTGTTACCCATTTTTTTGTGCCGAAGAAGCATAGTCAAATTTCAAACCCGCTCTACAAACGGATTTCAGAGCATAATTTACTTCATCCTATTTTTCACACTTTCATCACATTGTGATAAATCAAATCATGTGATTTATTGAAAAGCATCCGGATTTTGATTATAAATATCCGTTTCTTTGGAAGAAATATCACTGAAAATGGTCAAAATATCGCCAAATTCAATTGAAATATCGTTGATTTGACCCGAAATATCGTTGATTTCAGGCAAAATATACTCGGATTTCACTGAAACATATGTTTTGCCGGTTTTCTGAGCTAAAAGCTCCCGATCAGACAGTTTTTTTGAAAAAATTTCTTAAAAAGGTTGCAAATAATACCTTATTAATGTATAATATAATCGTTACAATACAAAACATGGAGATAAGTAATGAAATATACCGACCTGATATTCGTCTATATTTTTATGACGGCACTGATTCCGATCTACTTCGTCGGCAGGAAAACAGCATACAGGAATGTTGTGCTCGTCGCCTTTTCCCTGATCTTCTATGCGTGGAGCAACCCGTTCTGGCTGCTGCTCCTTCTGCTCAGCATAACTCTCAACTATGTGTTCGCCCGTCTTATCGACAAAAACAAAGGCTCACCCGGAGCAAAGATATGGCTGGCATGCTCTCTCGTTTACAGTCTCGGGATGCTGATAGTCGTCAAGTACACCGACTTCTTCATCTCAAACATCAACGGCTGGTTCGGGGTCGATATCCCTCTGCCTCATATCGTTCTCCCGATCGGTATTAGCTTCTACACCTTCCAGATCATCTCCTACATCATGGACGTATACTGGGGCAAGGTACAGGTGCAGACGAACTACGGAAGGCTCCTTCTGTATATCTCCCTTTTCCCGCAGCTTGTCGCAGGACCCATAGTTCGTTACAGCCTTATCGAGAATGAGATCGCCAACCGCCGCAGCTCCTCCGAGGATATAAGCTCCGGCATAACCCGGTTCATTTTCGGCTTCGGCAAAAAGGCAATACTTGCAAACAGCCTTTACGATATCGTTGAAAAGTACTTCGGCGGCGACCTGTCTACGCTTTCCGTAGCAGGCACTTGGTACGCTGTGATACTCTACGCTCTGTACGTTTACTACGACTTTTCGGGCTATTCCGACATGGCTATCGGCCTCGGGCGCATCTTTGGTTTCCACTTCGATGAAAACTTCCGCTATCCCTTCGTCTCGAAGAACATCACCGAGTTCTGGCAGCGTTGGCACATCTCCCTCGGCACCTTCTTCCGCGACTATCTGCTGTATGTGCCACTATTCGGCAAGCGCAGACAGTACGCGAGCCTGTTCCTCGTATGGTTCTGCACCGGCTTCTGGCACGGCGCGAGCTGGAACTATATAATCTGGGGACTGTATTTCGGCGTGTTTATCCTGATCGAGCGGCTTATAGGCAGCAAGCGGCTCCGAAAAGTACCGCCTGTCATCATGCACATCTACGCGAAGCTGATAATTGTTGTCGGCTTCGGCATCTTCTACTTCAACGACGAAAGCGGCGGTCTCGCGGCACTCGGAACGTTCCTCGGCGACCTTGTGGGAGCCTGCGGCAACCCGTTCATGGATATAGGTACCCAGACCTCGTTTATGAACAACATCTTCCTTATTACCGCTGCTGTGGTGTTCAGCACACCGCTTATCCCATGGCTCCGTGCGAAGCTCCAGGATTCGGAGGCGGGAAGAAACGCGATCGGTGTTTCTACCGTGGTTTGTAACGCGCTTATACTCGCGGGAGGAACTTTACTGCTTGTAAACAGCACCAACAACCCCTTCCTCTACTGGCAGTTCTGACACCTTCGGAACTTACCTGCATGTGCAGTGTGCAGGTTCAAATATTAAGCATTATCTGAAAGGAATGGTAAAACTGATATGATCGAAAAAGAAGTATTCGGAATGACGAACGGCTACAAGGTGTCTCTTTTCACACTGAAAAACAGCAAGGGCATGACCGTAAAGCTCACCAACTACAGCGGAGCTATCGTAAGCATCCTCGTCCCCGACAAAAACGGCAATACCGACGATGTCGTTCTCGGCTATGACGACCTTGAGGGCTATGTGAAAGGCACGAGCTCGCAGGGAGCGCTTGTCGGCAGATACGCAAACCGTATCGCGGACGCGAAGTTCACCCTGAACGGCGAGGAGATACAGCTCCGCGCAAACGAGGGCACCAACTGCTTGCACGGCGGTATCATCGGCTATAACAAGAGAGTGTGGACGGTGGACGACACAACTGACGACAGCGTGACATTCGGCTATTTCAGCCCGGACGGTGAGGAGAATTTCCCGGGAAACCTCAAAGTGACCTGCAAATACACGCTCACCGAGGATAACGAGCTCAAGCTTGAATACAAAGGTAAGTCCGACGCGGACACAGTGCTCAATATGACCAACCATTCCTACTTCAACCTCGGCGGCATACACTCCGGCTCCGTGCTCAGCCAGATAGTGCAGATAAACGCCGAAAGCTACACTCCCGTGGACTCGAAGCTTATCCCCACAGGCGAGATCGCTCCCGTTGAGGGCACCGTGTTCGATTTCAGACAGCCCAAGGCTATCTGCCGCGACCTCGACCAGAGCGACCTTATAGGCTACGACCACAACTTCATGCTCGGTGAGCCGCATGTAATGCGCACCGCCGCAGTAGTATACGACCCCGGGACCGGCAGAGAAATGACCGTCTCCACCGACAAGCCCGCTATCCAGTTCTACACCGCTATCGGCCTGCAGGGCGAGATAGGCAAGGACGGCATTATGATGAAGATACAGACCGCGCTGTGCCTTGAGAGCCAGTACGCGCCCGACTCCCCGAACCAGCCGAACTTCCCGAGCTGCATTCTGAAGAAGGATGAGGAGTACAACTTCACAACTATTTATAAATTCGGCGTTCGCAAGTGAGCCGCCGGCAAAAGAAAGGAAACCCGACAAATGAAGTACGATTTTAAAGAAATAGAACCCAAATGGCAGAAATACTGGGACGAACACGAGAGCTTCAAGGCGGAGACCGGAAGCTCAAAGCCCAAGTTCTACTCCCTCGTGGAGTTTCCCTACCCATCCGGAGCGGGAATGCACGTAGGTCACATCAAGGCATACTCCGGACTTGAGGTAGTAAGCCGCAAGAGAAGGCTCGAAGGCTATAACGTGCTGTTCCCGATAGGCTTCGATGCTTACGGACTGCCCACGGAGAACACCGCGATCAAGACCGGCGTTCATCCGCGCACCGTCACCGACAACAACATCAAAAAGTTCACGAGCCAGCTCCGCAAGGTAGGTTTCTCGTTCGACTGGTCCCGCGTTGTGGACACCACCGATGAAAAGTACTACAAGTGGACGCAGTGGATATTTCTCAAAATGTTCGAAAACGGACTCGTGTTCCGTGACAGAACGCTCGTCAACTACTGCCCGAGCTGCAAGGTCGTGCTCTCGAACGAGGACTCACAGGGCGGCAAGTGTGATGTCTGCCACTCCGACATAATCCAGAAGGAGAAGGAAGTCTGGTACCTGCGCATAACCGAGTATGCGGACAAGCTCCTGCAGGGTCTTGACAGCGTTGATTTCCTGCCGAATATAAAGCTCCAGCAGGAAAACTGGATAGGTAAGTCCACCGGCGCGTTCGTTAAGTTCAGGATCAAGGAGAACGGCGAGGAGCTGAAGATCTACACCACCCGTCCCGATACGCTGTACGGCGTTACATTCATGGTAATGGCTCCCGAGCATCCGATGATCGAGAAGTACCGCGACAGCATAAAGAACATCGCCGAGCTCGACGCCTACAAGGATGAGTGCGCGAAGAAAAGCGAATTTGAGCGTACCCAGCTCGTCAAGGACAAGACCGGCGTACGTATCGACGGCCTTACCGCGATAAACCCGATAAACGACACCGAGATACCTATTTATATATCAGACTACGTAATGATGGGCTACGGCACCGGCGCTATTATGGCTGTTCCGGCGCACGATACCCGCGACTACGAGTTCGCGAACAAGTTCGGAATACCGATAATCGAGGTCATCAAGGGCGGCGATATCTCCAAGGAAGCCTACACCGGCGACGGCGAGATGGTCAACTCCGGTGAGCTCAACGGTATAACCAACAAGAAGGATGCGATCGCGAAGGTGCTGAAGGTCCTCGAAGCCAAGGGTGTGGGAGAGGCAGGCGTACAGTACAAGATGAAGGACTGGGCATTCAACCGTCAGCGCTACTGGGGTGAGCCGATCCCGATAGTACACTGCCCGAAGTGCGGCATGGTCGCTGTACCGTATGACGAGCTTCCGCTCAGACTTCCGCCGGTGGAGAACTTCCAGCCCGGTCAGGACGGTGAGAGCCCGCTGGCGAAGATCGAAAGTTTCGTGAACTGTAAGTGCCCGAAGTGCGGCGGCGACGCAAAGCGCGAGACCGACACCATGCCCCAGTGGGCTGGTTCATCGTGGTACTTCCTGCGCTACTGCGACCCGAACAATGACAGCGCGCTGGCATCTCCCGAGGCACTGAAATACTGGCTGCCGGTGGACTGGTACAACGGCGGCATGGAGCACGTTACAAGGCATCTGATATACTCACGCTTCTGGCACCGCTTCCTGTACGACATCGGAGCCGTTCCAGTTCCCGAGCCTTACGCAAAGAGAACGGCACAAGGTCTTATCCTCGGCCCCGACGGCGTGAAGATGAGCAAATCCCGCGGAAATGTCGTTGACCCGAATGATGTGGTCGATGAGTACGGCGCGGACGTTCTGAGAGTATACGTACTGTTCATGGGCGACTATGAGCAGGCTGCGCCGTGGAGCGAGAGCAGTCTCAAGGGCTGTAAGCGCTTCCTTGAGCGCATCTGGGCGCTTCAGGACACGCTCACCGATGATGACGGCTACAGCAAGGAGCTTTCGGCGGCATTCCACAGGACTGTCAAGAAGGTTTCCGCGGATATCGAACAGCTCAAGTTCAATACCGCGATAGCAGCTATGATGACCCTGCTGAACCAGATAAGCGACAAGGGCAGCATCACAAAGGGCGAGCTCAAAGCCCTGCTGACGATGCTCAATCCGTTTGCGCCGCACATAACCGAGGAAATGTACCATAATGTATTCGGCGGCATACTCTCCGAGCAGAGCTGGGTAACGTATGACGAGGCTCTGTGTGTTGAGGATGAGGTCGAGATCGTCGTTCAGATCAACGGCAAAGTGCGCGCAAAGCTCAACGTTCCCTCGGAAGCATCGCAGGACGAGATGATCGAAGCTGCGCTTGCCAACGATACCGTAAAGCCGCTCGTTGAGGGCAAGACCATCGTTAAGAAGATAGCCGTGCCGAAAAAGCTGGTCAATATTGTTGTAAAGTAAGATGTCCGGCGCTTCGAGAAAAAATTTCCCGGAAAATTTTAAAAAACTATTGACAAAATGGCTTTGGTGTGATAATATAATCACAATGAAAACCGTTGATGCGGAGATAAAGGTGAAACACGACTCAACAGAGAGCCCGGGTAGGTGAGAGCCGGGCGTGATACGGTTCATCAAATGGCCCGCAGAGGGCGCAGTCGGGTAAAAGGCGGAAGCCTCCGATCAAACTGCGACGTGATGACATACGTGAGTTGTCAGGGGTATGACAGTATCCCGTGAAGGGCGCAGTATATACTGCGAATCAAGGTGGCACCGCGAGTTTAACGCTCGTCCTTGACTTTTATTCAAGTCGGGGACGAGCTTTTTGTTTTCTCCCCGGGAGCCCTATCAACAAAAACGGAGGAAAAGACCATGATCAAGGAAGCAATTGTAAAGATCGTACAGAAACAGGATCTCACATACGATGAGGCATACGCGGTGATGAACGAGATAATGAGCGGCGAGACCACCCCGACCCAGAATGCGGCTTTTCTCGCTGCACTCTCGACCAAGAGCGCAAAAGCAGAGACTATCGACGAGATATCCGGCTGTGCGGCAGCAATGCGTGACCACGCAACAAAAGTCGAGCATGGCTTCGATGTGCTCGAGATCGTCGGAACAGGCGGTGACAACGCGGGAAGCTTCAACATCTCGACCACCTCGGCTATGGTCATAGCCGCTTCGGGCGTTAAGGTTGCAAAACACGGCAACCGCGCGGCTTCTTCAAAATGCGGAGCTGCGGACTGCCTCGAAGCCCTCGGCGTGAATATCGACCTGGCGCCGGATAAGTGCCGCGAGCTGTTGGATAAGGTGGGCATCTGCTTCTTCTTCGCACAGAAATACCACACCTCGATGAAGTACGTCGGCGCGATACGCAAGGAGCTCGGCGTCCGCACCGTGTTCAATATACTGGGGCCGCTCACCAACCCCGCAAATCCGCAGTTCGCTGTGCTCGGCGTTTATGACGAATACCTCGTCCAGCCGATAGCACAGGTGCTTACAACTCTCGGCATGAAGCGCGGTATGGTGGTTTACGGACAGGACAAGCTCGATGAGATATCCATGAGCGCACCAACAACAGTCTGCGAGTTCAACGACGGCTGGTACAAGACATATACGATAAAGCCCGAAGACTTCGGCTTCACACGCTGTGAGAAGGCTGAACTGGTCGGCGGCTCACCGGCAGAGAACGCAGCTATCACCCGTGCGATACTCGAAGGCAAGGACAAGACCGCCAAGAGAAACGCAGTTCTGCTGAACGCAGGCGCGGCAATATATGTAGGCGGCAAGGCTGATTCCTTCGCAAACGGCGTGAAGAAAGCCGCGGAGCTCATCGACAGCGGTGCGGCTATCGGGGTGCTCAACAGGTTCGCCGAGGAGTCCAACAAGTAACATGGCAAACATACTCGAAACGATAGCCGAAAGCACCCGTAAGCGCGTGGAACAGGCGAAGAACACTGTATCTGCGGAACAGATGAAAGCGGCGGCACTCGCGCTGCCGAAGCTCGGCTTCACATTTGAAAAAGCGCTAAAAAAGCCCGACATCGCGTTTATCTGTGAATGCAAGAAGGCATCCCCTTCCAAGGGAATTATCGCCAAAAAATTCCCTTATCTCGATATAGCGCAGGAGTACGAAGCGGCAGGCGCGGACTGCATAAGCGTGCTGACGGAGCCGCAGTGGTTCCTCGGCAGCACGGAGTATCTGCGGGAGATAGCCGCCGCGGTGGATATCCCCTGCATACGCAAGGACTTCACGGTAGATGAGTACATGATATACGAAGCAAGAACCCTCGGCGCGGCGGCGGTGCTCCTGATATGTACGCTGCTGGGCGAGGACAGGCTCCGGGAGTACATCGCTGTATGTGATACGCTCGGGCTGTCGGCGCTCGTCGAAGCACACGATGAGCGCGAGATCGCCATAGCGGTGAACGCGGGAGCCCGTATCATCGGCGTTAACAACCGTAACCTCGGTGATTTCTCCGTAAGTACCGACAACGCAGTGAAGCTCCGCGAAAAGGTACCGGAGGACACGATATTTGTCGCGGAAAGCGGCATAAAGACCGCCGCAGACATCGAAACACTGCGCAAGGCAGGCGTGAACGCGGTGCTGATAGGAGAGACACTCATGAGGGCGGCGGACAAGCGGGCAAAGCTCGCTGAACTGAAAGGACTATGATATGTGTAAGATAAAGATATGCGGGATAATGCGGGAGGAGACCTGCGGCGTACTGAATGAGCTGCTTCCGAACTATGCGGGGTTCATCTTCGCACCGAAAAGCCGCCGCTGCATCACCCGTGAGACCGCGATGAAACTGCGCGAGAAGCTTGATAAGCGCATACAGACCGTCGGTGTGTTCCTGAATGAAGATATCGACACCGTCTGCGACATCGCCCGCACAGGAGCGATCAACGCTATACAGCTCCACGGCAGCGAGAAGAACGATTACGTACAGCGTGTCAAGGAGCTCACCGGACTCACGGTAATAAAGGCGTTCACGGTACGGAGCGGGGTCGACATCATATCCGCCACCGAATCCGCGGCAGACATGCTGCTGCTGGACAACGGCTGCGGCACGGGCGAAAGCTTCGACTGGGATTACCTTGAGGACGTTGACAGGCTGTACTTCCTTGCGGGCGGACTCACACCCGAGAATGTAGCCGGTGCCGCACGGAAATACTCGCCCTACGGCGTGGATGTGAGCAGCGGAGTTGAAACTGACGGAGCAAAGGACAACAACAAGATCCGCCGCTTCATTGAGGCAGTCCGCACTTCAGGTACATTTTGAGAAAGGAGAAAACTATGAATAACGGAAGATTTGGCATACACGGCGGTCAGTATATCCCCGAAACGCTGATGAACGCTGTCATCGAGCTTGAAGAAGCATACAACAGATACAAGGACGACCCGGGATTCAACAGCGAGCTCACAACGCTCTTCAACGAATACGCCGGCAGACCGTCAAGACTTTACTACGCTGCGAAGCTCACCGAGAAGCTCGGCGGCGCAAAGATATACTTAAAGCGCGAGGACCTCAACCACACCGGCGCTCACAAGATAAACAACGTGCTCGGACAGGCACTTCTCGCGAAGAAAATGGGCAAGACCCGCCTCATCGCAGAGACCGGCGCGGGTCAGCACGGAGTCGCAACAGCCACCGCGGCAGCTCTCATGGGCATGGAGTGCGTGGTATTCATGGGCGAGGAGGACACCAAGCGTCAGGCGCTCAACGTTTACCGCATGAAGCTTCTCGGCTCGGAGGTAATACCGGTCACCACCGGTACAGCGACGCTCAAGGACGCAGTATCCGAGGCAATGCGTGAGTGGACGAGCCGTATCGCCGATACGCACTACTGCCTCGGCTCGGTAATGGGCCCGCACCCGTTCCCCACAATAGTTCGCGACTTTCAGGCTGTGATATCAAAGGAGATCAAGCAGCAGATCCTCGAAAAGGAGGGTCGCCTTCCCGACGCGGTAATGGCGTGCGTAGGCGGCGGCTCCAATGCGATCGGAAGCTTCTACCACTTCATCGAGGACAAGGGCGTGCGGCTGATAGGCTGCGAAGCTGCCGGACGCGGAGTCGACACCTTTGAGACCGCCGCGACCATAGCTACCGGCAAGCTCGGCATCTTCCACGGCATGAAATCCTACTTCTGCCAGGATAAGTACGGTCAGATAGCACCTGTTTATTCGATATCCGCAGGTCTCGACTACCCCGGCATTGGCCCCGAGCACGCTTATCTGCACGATACCGGCCGCGCGGAGTACGTTCCCATAACGGACGATGAGGCAGTCAACGCGTTCGAGTTCCTCGCAAAGACCGAAGGCATAATCCCGGCGATAGAATCCGCCCACGCGGTGGCTCACGCAATGAAGATAGCTCCCGAAATGGGCAAGGATAAGATAATCGTCATCACGATATCCGGCCGCGGAGACAAGGACTGCGCCGCGATAGCGCGTTACAGAGGGGAGGATATCCATGAGTAAGACATCAGAAGCCTTCAGAAACGGCAAGGCATTCATACCGTTCGTGACCTGCGGCGATCCGGATCTCGAAACCACGGGAAAGATCGTAAGGGAAATGGAAAAGAACGGCGCAGACCTCATAGAGCTCGGAATTCCGTTTTCTGACCCCACCGCCGAGGGGCCTGTTATCCAGGCGGCAAATATCCGTGCGCTTTCAGGCGGCGTGACCACAGACAAGATCTTCGATTTCGTCCGTGAGCTCCGCAAGGACGTCAAAGTGCCGCTCGTGTTCATGACCTACGCTAACGTGGTATATTCATACGGCATCGAGCGTTTCGCGAAGACCTGCGCCGAGGTCGGCATCGACGGCATCATCCTCCCGGACGTACCCTTCGAAGAGAAGGAGGAGTTCGCTCCCGCGTGCCGCGCAAACGGTATCGACTTCATCTCGCTGATAGCGCCTACCTCGGAGAACCGCATCGAGATGATAGCGAAGAACGCAGAGGGCTTCCTCTACATAGTGTCAAGCCTCGGCGTTACCGGCGTGCGCAGCGAGATAAAGACCGATATAGCTTCCATGACCGAGACCGTGCGTAAGTACTGTAAAGTTCCCTGCGCTGTGGGATTCGGCATATCCCGCCCCGAACAGGCCGCTAAAATGGCTGCGCTCTCCGACGGCTGCATCGTCGGCTCGGCGATAGTCAAGCTCATAGCCCAGCATGGAAAAGACGCCGCTCCCGTTGTCGGAGACTACATCAAAGAGATGAAAAACGCAATATAAAAATGACCCCCGCTTTCGGAAGTTTTCTTTCGTATGCGCCTCATCCGTGAGGCGCTTTGGAAAACTTCCTTATGACATCCGTGTCTTTCGGAAGTTTTCTTTCGTATGCGCCTCATCCGTGAGGCGCTTTGGAAAACTTCCTTATGACATCCGTGTCTTGCTGCGGGGGTCATTCATTTTATCAATAAGTCAGGACTATCTCTCCACCGTTCATGAAGCTCTCAACGTTCTTGAAAAGCTGCGTGGTGTAGAGCCGGCGGGTCTTGAAGATGTTTTTGCCGTTCAGCTCGATAACGGTCTTCCGATCGTTGGTAGACTCATAGAAGCGCACGACATCCTTACCGTCGATACCGTCTGCTTTATCGAGGTAATTGTAGGTGATCTCTGCGATAAGCTCGCCCTTGTCGCTGTCCAGATACAGCTCCTCACCCGCAGCGGAAATGAAGAACTGGTAGAGGTTCTTGAACTGCTGTTCGTCCCACTTCTCGCCGTTGACTGTATACTCACCCACGATATCCTTGTTCGCTTCGGCGGATTCGAGCAGTTTTACTCCGAAGTCTATGCTTCTTCCGGTGCTGTCGGAGTAGTGTATCGAGTCGAGGTCGTAAATGTACGGCATAAGGAACAGCTTGGATATCAGCTTTTCGGGATCTATGGACATCGCCGATATCGCGGACATATCGAACAGGTACACGATATCCGGGTGTTCACTTGATGTGCCGAATATGCCGTCAAGGGCTTCGTACTCCTTGCCGTCATCGTCGGTCTCGGTATGATACGCGCCGGTACCGAGCGTAACAGTGTAGGTTTTGACGTTCGTTTCTGCCTTTATGGTACAGAACGGCGTTTCAAGCCCGTATGCCACACGCTTTTCATCGCTTATTTTGCCTGCTTCCACTACCTTGAGCGCGTTGAGACCGAAGATACTGTACGCAAAGGTCGGGCCGTCGGTAAGGTCAACATAGGCTGTATACGGGCTCACCATGCGGTAGGAATACACCTGTATCGCGTCCGGGTCGTCCGTCAGTATATTTTCAAGCACTATAGGCTCCTGGTTATATCTTTCCACTGTGAGCAGCTTTACTTCCTCGGACCCGTTCTGGTCATACGCGGGCATTGCGGAACAGCTCACAAAGTCAAGCTTGCCGCCGCGGTAGCTGTCTGTGCGGCTCTTGTAGGCGGTATAGACATTCTTGCCGTCGGCGGTCATATAGGCCGTGGTGGCGGTATTCGGCACATCGCTGCCGAGCCTGAACGAGAACTCGCTCCCATCGCCGAACACAGCCTTCACCGTGGCGGTAGGCTTATCCAGCCCGTATTTGGCAAGCTCTGACGCATCGGAGACAGTCTCTGCGAACTCGCGGGTCTCGAAGGTCGCGGCATATTCCACCGCGAGCTTCAGAGATGATGTATCGAGAGGCGCAAATGCAAGCTCCGCGATAGTCCAGATGATATTGCCGTCGGCATCGGTATTGCCGCTCGGAGTTATTGAATAGCTGCCTTTATCGTTGGTTATCTCAAGGCTGGTCACATCTTTCGCGTCGCGCTCCGAGAGCTTGACGCTCTGTACGTTCTGGGTCTGCGGCAGGATATTCTCCTGCGGCTCTTCGACCTTTTCGGGGGCGGTAAGCATAAGCACTGCCGCCACCGCGCCGAGAACAGCGAGCCCGATCAGCGAAAATACGATTATTCTTGCATTCTTTCCCATTACAGCCTTCTTCTCCTTGCCCATACGACAATGCCGACGATTATTATGATTATCGGGATGGCCACAGCGAAGATTATGCCGATCACAAGCTGGGTCGTGCGGTCTATCTGGTATGTCTCGGCTGTGAACGACTTCGCAACGATCTTTATCTTATCGCCGGTCTGCTCGGAGTTCGTATCGAACAGCGAGAGTGCCGCTTCGCCGTTGCTGTAATTCGAAGCGGTGGTGAAGTAGCTCGTAAAGAGCTGGTCGCTTCCGACAGCGATGATCTTGCTGAATACGGGGTTGTTGCTGCTGTCGAACTGGACCTTCGAGGCTTCCACGATGACATCATAGCTTGTCAGATCGTCATGGGTGGGGCTCCAGCTTTCGTCCGCGCTGAACGGGTACAGCAGGCACTTGTCACCGAACGCGCCGGCGATCACCTTGTTGGCGAAGTTGCCCTCTTCCTCCCAGAGCGAAATAACCGGGCGTATCGGATAGCCTACGAACTTTGAGCCGGTGGACTGCTTCATGTTGGTATAGTAGTCAGTGCCGGTCTTCATCTCGATGTCCTGCATCAGCGGCAGCGATGAGCCCATAGTATAGTACGCGTGGTCGGAGTCGCTCTGGAGCACATATCCCTTGCCTATCTCAAGGCCCCATTCCTTGAGGTATTCGTCGAGGTTCGGTGTCTCAACTGCGTCCGCGCTCGCGATATACACGAGATTCTTGCCGTATTTGCCGTCATTGGACAGCCATTCGTCTATCTTGGTTATGGATTCCTTGCTGTAATCCTTGACCGCACCGTGGATAACGAGGATATCCGTATTATCGGGTATCTTCTCAACGCGCTCGATCTCGGTGGTCTGTGTTACGTAAGCGTTGGCGGTGAGTATGCTCTGGAGCGAGGAACTGTCAGACTCGCCGTAGCCCGAGAGGAACGTCACGACTGTCGGGTTTTCCAGAGACACTGACTGGATAGCGGAGACGAGCTCCTCTTCTGCCGCGCTGGAATAGCTTGCGACAGTGTAGCCGTAGTAATTCACGTACATGCTCGCTTCGGTGTAGGAATAGGTCTTGCCGTCGCTTAACGTGTACTTCATGAAATCGTTGATAGTGAGTATTCGGTAGCGGCTCGTCTTGGCGCTCTGTACGATTATCTGGTTGCTGCGCAGATCCTCGACGAACTTATTGGAGAAGTCAGGGTCGGTGAGCAGGTTGACATACTCCACCCTGAAGCGGCGGTTGAGCGATGCCATCTTGTCCAGGAACTCAATGACCTGTTCATAGACACTTCCGGCGTTTTTGAGCGTATCCTTTTCGGTGGTGATATAGAAAGTCACATCATCATTGACGCCTTTGATATAATCCTCCGTCTCCGCACCCAGCGTGAATACCGAGCCCGCGGTGAGATCCGCCTCGACGTTGAAGCGCTCAAGCACCAGTCCGAGTACCACGTTCACAAGCACCACGCCCACTATGAACATGACGGTGAACACCACGGACAGCGAGCCGTGCTTGAATTTCTTGCTTTTAAACGGATTTGAACGCTTTTTCTTCGGCTTTTCGGGCTTTTCTGCCTTTTCCGGAGCCGCGTTCTCTGTATTTTCAGCCGCCTCTGCCGTATCTTCGGCGACTTCGTTCTTTATCTCTTCATTTTCAGCCATAAAACGATGATCTCCTTAATGTGCTGTAAACTGACTAATCTCTGATGTGACCGATACATCATGCCCAGCGGCGACGCTCAAGTATCCTTACGGTAAGGAACAGGAAAATGACGACAACGCTGACGAAGAAAATAACGCTGCTAAAGCTGAATATTCCTTTTGTGAACTCGCTGTATCTGTCAAAGACCGATATCTTTGAAATAGCATCGGAAATGAACTGTACGGGAATGATGCTCGCTATGACGTTTATCAGCGCGAGCGCCACATTGAGCGCTATCGAGCCGATCGCTGCCACCATCTGGCTTTCTGTCAGAGTGGATACGAAAAGCCCCGCCGACACAAACACAGCGCCGATCAGCGCGAGCGCCACGAAGTTGCCGAGGATTATTGCCCAGTTGACGGTCGCAAATGCGCTCATGACCACGCCGTATATCAGCATGATAACATCACCGAGCATGAACACGCAGTACGCGGAGAGAAATTTCCCCGCCACGAGCCGCATCAGTCCGAGCGGTGCCGTAAGCAGGAGCTGGTCGGTACGCTGCTTGTTCTCATCCGCCATAAGGCGCATGGTGAGAACAGGCACGAATATCATATAAACGTAGAACATACCGAGGAACACGTAAGAAACATCGGTGCTGCCCACGCTCAGAGAGAATGCCCAGAAGAAGAACCCTGAAAACAGGAACGACACAGCTATGAAAACATAGCCTATCGGCGACTTGAAATACGCGGAAAGTTCGCGCCCCAGTATTGCTGTCATTATGCGTTCTCTCCTTTCTCCAGCTTGTCATATTTCGATTCGAGCTTTTCTGCGCCGCCGTATTCGTCGCCGGTAGTGAGCTTTAAGAACACCTCTTCAAGCGACAGCTCGTTCGAACGCATCAGCAATATCGGATAATTACGCGACGCAAGCTTGCGGAATATGTCACGGCGCACATCGGAGCCTTCTTTAGCCTCGACATGGTACTCGAAGACCCGCTCGTCCACCTGTCTTCCGACAAATACGCGCTCAACATCGGTAACGGAGGCGAGCACCTTCTTGACATCCTCGCTTCCGCCCTCTATCTGAAGCACGAGCTTGTGATCGGCGGACAGATTGCGCGCAAGGGTGTCAGCGTTATCGTTCGCGACTATTCTGCCCTTATTGATAACGACTATGCGGTCGCACACCGCCTGAACTTCGGGCAGTATGTGCGACGAGAGTATCACTGTATGATTTCGCCCGAGCCGCTTGATAAGCGTGCGTATCTCAATTATCTGCTTCGGGTCAAGTCCTACGGTGGGCTCGTCAAGTATCAGTACCTTCGGATTGCCTACCAGCGCCTGCGCAAATCCCACACGCTGCTTATAGCCCTTCGAGAGGTTCTTTATCAGCCGCCCGCGTACATCCGTCAGCTTCACGATATCGCAGATCTCGTTCAGATGCGACTTCTTCGGAAGCTTGCACTTTTTCAGGCTGTATACGAAATTCAGGTACTCGTCCACCGTCATATCATAATAAAGCGGCGGCTGTTCTGGCAGATAGCCGATGAAGCTCTTCGCTTTTATCGGGTCTTCAAGGATATCTATGCCGTTTATGAACGCCTGGCCCTCCGTTGACGAGATATACCCCGTAAGTATGTTCATTGTCGTGGATTTTCCCGCACCGTTCGGCCCGAGAAAACCGAGTACCTGCCCCTCGTCCGCAGTGAACGAGATGTCGTTTACCGCCTTCTTGGAGCCGTAGCTCTTCGTCAGATGCCTGACCTCTATCATGTCAGATCTACCTCCGATCATGTTATTTGCTTGGTATATGATACTATATATAAGTGAAATATAAATGAAAAAACCGCGAAAAAGCCGTTATTTATGCGTGACCGCATTTTCCTTATCGGACGCGAGCTGCTCTTTAAGCTCTCCGATATCTCTGAATTTCTTTTCCCCGCGGATATATCCGCGCAGATACACCCTCACGGTGCTGCCGTACAGGTCGCCGTCAAAGCCTATGATGTGCGTCTCCATTATCTCGGAGCCGTCAGACTCCACCGTGGGTTTCACGCCGATATCGGTCATGGCGGGGTATTCCGTACCGTCAATTACCACCCGGCTCGCATAGACCCCATATTTCGGGCGTACCATGATCTCCGGTATCCGCTGATTTATCGTCGGGAAGCCAATCGTCCTCCCGAGCTGCCTGCCGCTTTCCACGGGCAGAGTATAGTACATCTCATGCCCGAGAAGCTCGTTCGCCCCCGTGATATCGCCCTCACGCAGCATCTCGCGTATCCTCGTGGAGCTTATCGGCATGAACGGCTTGCCTCCGCGCGCTATCGGTACAGTGCAAAGCTCCATACCGCAGCCTTCGCACAGCGCTTTCAGCGTTTCCACATCGCCCGCACGACCCTTGCCAAAGCGAAAATCCTCGCCGCACACAACAAATCCCGCATTGAACGCCTTTTTTATCCTGCTGTCGAAGAACTCCTCCGGGTTCAGATCGAGGAAGTCTTTCGTGGCCTCCGTTATCAGCCCGGCATCGAGAGCTTCGATCTCTTTACGACGGTCGGGAGCGCTCATAAGCAGTATATCCCGCCGTCCGCCGAACTTCGGCAGCAATACATCGACACGGAACGTAAACACCGCTATCGGAAGTCCCGTCATCATCTTTATCCGCTGCGCCCGCTCGAACACGGCACGGTGCCCGAGGTGCATGCCGTCAAACATCCCGAGCACCGCTATCGTTTTTTTGTCAGTCAGCGCCATTACAGTTTCACGCCTTTCAGTCCGGAAACGTCCTTGAGCCTGCTTGAGGGACCGTCTTCACTGGACTCGTCGCCGGTACCGTTCTCATCCTCGGGCTTTTTATCCGGACCTCCGAAAAAACGCTGTATCACCGCGAGGTCGGAGTTTTCGCCTTTCTCCGCTATCGCTATGACCTTACCCGCCGCCGAGAGCACCCTGAACGGACCCTGCTGACGGTCAAGGCTCACACGGCCGATATCGAGCACGACCCCGTTGAGGAACATCCGGGTCTGTATTTCGTTCAGCCTCGCCGCGGGCAGCGCGTTGAATATGATATCGAGCGGCATCAGCAGCTCTTCCACCGCGTCCTTGCCGCCTCGTTCGCTCGCCTCACGGACCTCTGACAGCTTATAGCAGTCACGCAGTGTGAAGTTTCCCGAGCGTGTGCGCACAAGGCTCGTCATTATCGCGCCTGTACCGAGCTCCACGCCCATATCGTGTATCAACGTCCTGATGTATGTCCCCTTTGAGCAGGAAACCGTCATCGTCGCCGTATTATCCTTAAAATCGTCGAACTCAAGCGAGTATACCTGTATCGCTCTCGGCTCACGCTCGACCTCTATGCCTTTGCGCGCAAGCTCGTACAGCCGCTTTCCGTCCACCTGTACTGCGCTGTACATCGGCGGGGTCTGCATAAGCTCGCCGGTGAACTTCGATTTGAGCACGTACTGTGCGTTCTGGGAGACCTGTGCGTCACTGGTGGCAAGCACCTTGCCTGTAAAGTCCTGCGTATCCGTGGTCACACCGAAGCGTATTCCCGCACGGTACTCCTTGGTACTGTCCGGACAGTAGTCGACCGCCTTCGTCGCATTTCCCACAAAAATGGGAAGAACCCCCTCCGCCATGGGATCGAGGGTTCCACCGTGACCTATCTTCTTTGTTCCGCAAAACCTGCGCATTATAGCTACGACATCGAACGATGTGTAGCCCTTTTCCTTATATATGCAGATTATTCCGTCCATTCAAGAGCCTTTCCTATCTCATCGGTAAGCTGTTTCTTCGCTTCATCGAGGCTGAGACCGCTGAACGAACAGCCTGCGGCCTTGATATGTCCGCCTCCGCCGAATACCGAGCATATTTTCTGTACATTGACGTTCGAGTTTGAGCGCAGCGACGCTTTCCAACTGCCGTTGCCGCGCTGCTTGAACACGACTCCGACCTCCACGCCCTCTATCATGCGCGGTATCGCCGAAAGTCCGTTGCTGTCCTCGGAGTCGACACTCGCGAGCTGCTCCTTTGTGAGAGCCACAACTGCGCACTTCCCGCCAAAATAGTACTCGATATCGCGGTATATCTTTTCCTCGAGGGATATCCTCGCTTTAGTCTTCATGTCGAAGAACACATAATCTATTCTCGCGTGGTCGAAATCGTGATCCAGAAGCTCCGCCGCGATACGGTGTGTTTCAGCGTTGGCGCAGGAATACTTGAAGCTTCCCGAGTCAGTGGAAATGCCCGTGTACAGGCACTCTGCTATCTTCGCGTCAATGATCCCGGAATCGAGCTCCTTTATCAGCTTATACACCGTCTGCGCTGCCGCAGCTGCGTCCGGCTCAAGAAGCAGGCGCTCCGCGAAATCCAAGTGCGAAACGTGATGGTCGATGGCAAGCGCGATCTTATCGCCGTACAGCTTTTCAAAGTCGCCGAGCAGCTTCCTGTCCGCCACATCAACGGTAATGTAGGTCTCGGGGGCGAACTCCTGTTTCTCCATTCCCTCACGCATGAAATCGAAGCGCGACGATATCTCATCGGCGCAGATGTTTTCAGCCCGCTTTCCGAGCCTGCGGAGCGCCCTGCAGAGTCCGAAGGCGCACCCGATGGTATCGCCGTCGGGATTGGCATGGGATATTATGATAAAGTTGTCATGCTCACGGATAAAGGCTGCCGCCTCTCCGAAGCCTATTCGTTCCGAACTCATTACCGCGCCTCCCTTTGCTGTCATTCTTCGTCGTTATCGCCGTCTCCGCCTTCATCCTCGTCTCCGCGGATGTGCAGCTTGTCTATGATACCGGTTATCCGCTCGTAATACTCCTGCGAATTATCGGGCAGGAATATGAGCCTTGGCATTTTGCGCATCTTGATACGCGCGTTTATGCGTCTCACGATGAATCCCGCCGATTTTTCCAGCGCCTTCACCGCACCGTCCGTCTTTTCCTCGTCACCGAGCACGGACACATATATCTTACAATACGAAAGATCGCTCGTTATCTCCACCCTTGACACCGAAACTATCTCCCCGCTCACACGCGGATCCTTTATTTCGGGAAGGGCGGCTGATATCTCGCGCTTTACGTCCTCGGTCAGTCTGCCTAAATTGTGGTTAGCCATAAGCCGACCCCCTTTTTTCTATCAGTCGCGGTATTCCTCGGTGATATAGGCTTCAAAGATATCGCCTTCCTTGATATCGCTGAACTTTTCAAGGCTGATGCCGCACTCGTAGCCCTCCGCGACTTCCTTTACGTCGTCCTTGAAGCGGCGCAGTCCGCCGATCTTGTCCTCTGCGACAACTATACCGTCACGTACCACACGGATGCTGCACTTGCGCTCCACCTTGCCGGAAAGCACGTAGCAGCCTGCGACAACACCGACACCGGTGATCTTGTATACCTGACGGACTTCGATGCGCGCACAGTCAACGTCTCTGAACTTCGGAGCAAGCATGCCCTTGATGGAAGCCTCGACCTCCTCGATAGCATCGTAGATGATGCGATACAGACGGATATCAACACCGTCACGCTTTGCGCTCTCGGCAGCGTCCGGGTGAGGACGCACATTGAAGCCTACGATTATAGCGTTGGACGCGTTCGCGAGCATTACATCGCTCTCGCTGATAGCGCCGACCGCACCATGGATGACCTGAACGCGCACTTCGTTGTTCGATAGCTTTTCAAGCGACTGTCTTACCGCCTCGACGGAGCCCTGAACGTCCGCCTTCACGATGATCGGCAGGGTCTTCATCTCGCCCTCTTCTATCTGCGAGAACAGGTTATCGAGCGTAACCTTCTTGTAGAGCTTGAACTGCTCCTCTTTCGCGTCGAACTTACGCTTCTCAACGAGCTCACGTGCAAGCTTCTCGTCCTCTACGACCGCGAAGCTGTCGCCTGCGCTCGGCACCTCGGAGAGTCCCATTACCTCCACAGGAGTGGACGGACCTGCGTCCTTGACCACCTTGCCGCGGTCATCGCGCATAACGCGCACATGTCCTACCGACGTACCCGCGATGATGATGTCGCCGGTATGCAGAGTACCGTTCTGTACGAGCAGTGTCGCTACCGGACCTTTGCCCTTGTCAAGTCTTGCCTCGACGACTGCGCCCTTCGCGAGTCTGTCGGGGTTGGCTTTAAGATCGAGCACTTCTGCCGTAAGGTTCACCATTTCGAGCAGGTTGTCGATACCCTCGCCGGTCTTTGCCGACACAGGTACGCAGATTATGTCGCCGCCCCACTCCTCGATAACGAGGTCGTGCTCGGTGAGCGCCTGCTTTATCTTCTCGGGGTTCGCACCTTCTTTATCCATCTTGTTGATAGCTACGATTATGCTTACTCCCGCAGCCTTCGCGTGATTGATAGCCTCAACGGTCTGCGGCATGATACCGTCGTCCGCCGCAACAACGAGGATAGCGATATCCGTCATATTCGCGCCGCGCGCACGCATAGCTGTGAACGCCTCATGTCCGGGGGTGTCGAGGAACGTGATGTCCTTGCCGCCGGCATTGACACGGTAAGCACCGATGTGCTGGGTAATTCCTCCCGCCTCACCGCTTGCGACCGAAGCGTGGCGGATCCTGTCGAGAAGCGATGTCTTACCATGGTCTACGTGACCCATGACAACAACGACCGGCGGACGGGGCTTGAGGTCTTCTTCCTTATCCTCGTCTACCTCGAACAGTCTCTCCTCAATGGTCACAACGACTTCCTTCTCGACCTTCGCGCCGAGCTCCTCCGCAACGAGTGCCGCGGTGTCAAAGTCTATGACCTGATTTATGGTGCACATCTCTCCGAGCATCATTAACTTCTTGATGACCTCGGTAGCTGTCACCTTCAGGCGCTGCGCAAGCTCGGAAACCACGATCTCATCGGGGATCTGCACCTTGAGCTGCTGCTTTCTCGCGCGCTCAAGCTCAAGACGCTTTAGCTTCTGCGCCTCGGTCTCACGGTTCTTGCCGCCGAACTTGTCACGGCCCTTCTGCTGTGATTTCTGGTTTATCTTCTGCTTCTTCGAGAAGCTGTCATCTCTGCGTCCGCCGCTGCCGTTCTTCTGCGACGCCATGGTCTCATAGCGCTCGTTGTACTTGTCGAGGTCGACATAGCTTCCTCTTGTGTCAACGCGCTTTGTGACCACCTCGCCTCTCTGTACGGCTTCACCCTTGACTTTAGCCTTGGGCGGGTCGTTGGTCTTGACCGTGCTTAGATCCACCTTTGCTGCGACAGGGCGCGGTACAGGCTTGTTCTCCTTGCGGCGCGGCTCCTGGGGCTTTTCAGAGCTTCTGGTCTGCTGCACGGGCTGCTGAGGCTTTGCAGGCGCCTTTACAGCAGTCTCCTTCACCGGCTCCCCGGACGGCTCCTTCGGAGTCTCCTTTACCGGCTCTTTCTTATTATCCGCAGATTTCTCGGTCTTATCCTTTACGGCAGGCTTTTCCGGCTTTTCAGGCTTATCCGCCTTCGCGGCCTTTGGTGCAGGCTTCGCCTTTGCCGGAGCCGCCTTCTTTTCCGTCTTTTCCTTGTTGGCGGCAGTCGCAAAATAAGCGTCAAAATTCTTCACCTGATGCTTCTGCGAGACGTATTCAAGCACGATATTCATTTCCGAAGCCAGAAGCGACCCGGCAGGCTTCTTTTCAGCGCCCGTCCGTTCCTTCACGATCTCAATGATATCGTTCGCCGTAAGGTTCAAATCCTTAGCCGCGTCCTTTATTTTGCATTTCTGCTCTTTTGTTGCCATTCGTTTTCCCCCGGTCAATGAGTGATTGTTTTTATTGCCGAACCGTAAAGTCCGTCATCGAGAACGGCTATAACTCCCGCTCTCTTGCCTGTTATCTGTTTGATATCGTCAAGCGTTTCCGGTATCTCCTCGACCGCCGTTCCCGCTTTTTCACATTCGTATCGAACTTCTTTTTTTGTTTTCTCCGACAGGTCAGCCGCAAGCAGCACTCCGCTCACTTTTTTCTTCGGAGCCTTTATCTCCGCGATCACCGCGTCGAACCCGAGCACGAGCTTTCCTGCCCGTCTGCACAGCCCGAGCGTCGCAAGTCTGTTATTCATCCTGTATCTGCTCCTTGAGGCTGTCGTATGTCTCGGGCGGTATCGTACATTTCAGCGCACGCTCGAGGCTTTTCTTCCGCCTTGCCTTTTCAAGGCACTCCGCATCGCGGCATACATACGCGCCGCGCCCGGACATCTTGCCCGTAAGGTCAATGCTTATCTCGCCGTCCTTCGTCCTCACGACCCGGAGCATGCCCTTCTTCCCGAGCATCTCATCGCACCCGAGGCATTTGCGGAGCGGTATGTTCTTTCCCATCGTATTTCAGTCTCCGTATCAGTTCTTGTCTTCAAAGAAGCGTCCGCCCTCGGGCTCTATATCTATCTTGTATCTCGTGAGCTTTGCAGCGAGCTTCGCGTTCTGACCCTTGTTGCCTATCGCGAGTGAGAGCTGTCCTGCCGGCACTATTACCGAGCAAGCTCTTACTTCCTCATCGGGTATATCCACACTGATGACATCCGCGGGCTTGAGAGCCTGCTTGATGAACTCCTTCGGGTCATCGCTGTACAGCACCACATCTATTTTCTCGCCGCAGAGCTCCTCGCATATCTTGGATATACGGCTCTTGTGCGGTCCGATACAAGCGCCGAGCGCGTCAACGTTCTCATTGTTGCTTATAACGGCTATCTTGCTTCTCGAACCCGCCTCACGGCTCACCGACTTTATTTCGACGGTGCCGTCCGCTATCTCGGGAACTTCAAGCTCAAAGAGCCTCTTTATCAGCTCGGGACGCGTTCTCGAAACGCGCAGGGTCGGTCTTCTGTCCGAAGATGACACTCCCGATACATATATCTTGATCACATCGCCCTCATGGAGGTCATCGGCAGGTATCTGGTCGCTCCTGAAGAGCATGACCTCGGTCCCGTTGACACTTACCAGAGCGTTGAGCGAGTCTGTCTCCACTTTTTTTACTTCAGCGGAGACTGCGGAATCCTGAAGTCCGCCCCACTGTGCCACGAGCTGTTCACGCTCGATCTCCTTGATGCTCTGCTTTATCATCTGCTTCGCGGACTGTACCGCTATTCTTCCGAGATGCTTGGTATCGACCTTTATCGGGCATTTGTCGCCGACATTGAGCCTTTTGCTCACCTGGCGCGCTTCATCGAGCGTTATCTCATTAGCGGGGTCGGTCACTTCCTCTACCACGGTCTTCATGATAGACACGTCGAACTTGTTTCTCGCAACATCTATATCGTAATGGATGTCCTCATTTTTGGGGAAGTCCTTCTTTATCGCTGTGGTAAGCGCTGTCTCGATCTTCTCTATAAGGACCTCGGGGTCTATTCCCTTCTCCTTCGCGAGCAGGGTGAGAGCCTCCATAAACTCCGCCGTATTGGATCTTGCCATTTTACTCATTTCCTCCTGTGACAATTATATTATAAGTCCGAATTTACCTTTACACACTCTGCGGCTGTAAATGTTTCCTTGCTGTCGCCGCAGTCGATGACGAACGTGCCGTTTGTCTCGTCATACTGTTCAAGCACGCCGTAAACACTGAACTCCTTGCCTTTTTCGTTTCTGCGCGTGACCCGTATCTTCTCACCGACACACGCCGTGAAGTGTTCCGGCCTGCGCAGCTTTTTGGTGAGCCCGGGCGAGCCTACCTCAAGGATATCGACGCTTTTGATGAAATCCTGTTTATCGATTATCTCGTTGATCGGCCGCGACACTTCTTCACATTCATCGCTGTCGAGTCCGCCATCCTTATCCACGAGTATGCGCAGATACCACATCGCGCCCTCTTTTTCGAAGCACACATCCCAGAGCTTCAGTCCGTACTGCTCTATCACGGGCATTACCGCCGCTCTCGCAAGTTCCTCGATCTTTGAGCCTTTTTCCGCCGTACCGCTCACCCCCGTTTTTAAAAATTTAAGACCGGACTTGTCAATCCGGTCTCAAACTGTCAATATTATACACTATTTTATCCCGTTTGTCAATACTTACTCACAAAATTTCACTGATATGCTTTTATATCAGGTCCGCTCTGCCGCGCGATCAATGATCATTTTTCACAAAATCCGCTTTTTTTGAAAAAACTTTGCCTTTTACTCTTGTATTTTCGGAAGGAATGTAGTATAATAGTCAAAGCTATATTTATGCCTCCTTAGTTAAATGGATATAACAAACCCCTCCTAAGGGTTAGTTATCGGTTCGATTCCGGTAGGGGGTGCCAGGCGCACGGCGCCGCCGAATCCGTATGATACTTTTCTGAAAAAGAAAGCTATCTGCCTCGCAGCCGGCAGTTCCTGCCGTACCATTTACAGACTGCATGGCGCAGCGCGGGGGCGCAATACCGTATGGTGCTTTTCTGAAAAAAGAAAGCTATATGCCGTACCGTTTACAGTTTATAAGCACATCAAGCGAGAACGTTATATGAAAATAAAGATAAACCGAAAATATAAACAGATAGCAATTCTCGCTGTCATCGTGATAGTGGTCAGCGGGTTCCTGCTGATGAGCGCGCAGGCGATACCGAATCTGCGCGAGATGTTCGATATGCTCGGAGAGGCCGCAGCACCTATACTCTGGGGCATCGTCATAGCCTATCTTATGAACCCCGCAGTGGAGTTCTTCCGCCATAAGGTGTTCGGCAAATGGGCGGAGAAAAAGAAAAACTCCCCCAAGACCTACAAGATCATAAAGAACCTTTCAATATTCATCGTCGTGATACTTTCCCTCGGGCTTCTCACCGGACTCGTGCTCCTCATTGTGCCGCAGTTCATCCAGAGCCTCTCGGGACTCGCGACCAACTTCAACAGCTATGCCGACAACTTCATGAACTGGGCTTCGGCAACATTCGGGGATTTCCCGCAGATAATCGATGATCGGATATCGAGCAGACAAGTCCTCCCTGGTCGCCGTACACCTCCATAAGGTGCT
>CAMVDP010000011.1 GCA_947166275.1 uncultured Clostridia bacterium | reverse complement strand
AACTCATCAAACCGTGTGAAAAATGCCCGTATAAGCTGGGAATGATCCAGACGTTCGTAAACCCGTGTCCCTCATGTGAGTTAAATAATTACAAAACGTATGAGGTATTTATCGAGCAGATGCAGAAAGTTGTCGGAACACCCGGTATCAAAAACGATGAACCGCATTGACTGCGTAGTATTGCCTTTTGCGAATGCAGAAAACCGCTCACATTGTGGGCGGTTTTTCGTTTCTATGTAGCGGTCTGTTTCTCCCCCAAAACACGCTTTTCAGCACAAGATCCCCGGGCTTTGCAGATCGCCTCTGCCCCGCTCTGCATAAGGGTTTGAGCCGGTACGTTTAATTTGCTAATTTCGGTGAGCTCCTCGACATACTCCAGAGCAAGATACAAAGGTAAAGAAAAATCAGCCTGTGCAGCGGCAAAGCACAACTTTCTGTCACAGCACAGGCTGTTGACATTTTCGAAATAACGATCCCGCTCATATGTTAATTGACACCGTTCTGTTTTCCGAAACCTTGTCCGGAACGCAGTCCATGATGTGTACGAATTGTAAAAATATACATAAATTCAAAGAAAAAGCTTGATTGTTTTGTTGGTTTGTGTTATAATTTACCTTGATTAATAACATTAATGAAACAACAAACAATTCCAAAGGAGGAATCAAAATGAAAAAGAATTTTATAAAAGCAATACTTTGTATGATGCTGGTAATAGCATCTATATTCTCAATGGCAGTAGTATCTTCTGCTGCTGAAGATAAATCTAATAAAATTTGGCATATTTGCTTTAATGAATATGATATTCATAATTATAAAAATTATGAATACGTATTATATGGTTCTGAAATTGTTATTGTAAATTATACAGGTAATGAATCAAATGTTATTATTCCTGAAAAAATTGATAATCGTAATGTTACTATGATATGGTCAGGATCTTTCCGCAATAGTAATATTATTAGTATCACTATTCCGAAAACTATTGATAAGATTGGTAAATATGTAGGATTAAATGAAGATGATAAAATGCTTATAACTAATCGTCAAATTTTTATGGACTGTAATAATTTGCAGTCTATTTATGTTAATAAAGATAATAAATATTTTCAAAGTATTTCGGGTGTTCTTTATTCTATTAATGGTGAAGAAAAGAAACTTGAGTATTATCCAAATAATAAAAAAGCACCCAAAAATATAGCAGAGGGTACTACAGCTATTAGTGATACTTTCCTTGGAAGGAAAGATATAACAGAAATATCTTTCCCTAAAACATTAAAAACTATAGATCAAGAGGCTTTTCATAATTGCACAAATCTTAAAAAGGTTAGCTTCAGTGAAGGGGTTGAGACTATAGGTGATATGGCTTTCGCTAATACCAATCTTGAAAACATTGTTATACCTGACAGTATAACAACAATTGGTAGTGATTGTTTTGAAAATTGCACTAAGCTTAAAAATGTTACATTAGGTAAAAACCTCAAAAGTATTGGGCCTAGTGCATTTAATAAATGTACTGCTCTTAAAAGCATAGTAATACCTGATAAAGTAACAAAGATAGGTAATTATGCATTTATTGGATGTACTTCTTTAGAAAGTGCTATTATTAATGCAAAAACAATAGGTGGCAGTGCTTTCCTTGATTGCACGAATCTCAAGAAAGTTACATTAGGTGATAGAGTTAAAACTATTAGAGAATGTGCTTTTCTTGAATGTACCAATCTTGAAAGTATAGTTATTCCTGATAGTGTAACAACTATAGGTGATCATGCTTTTGTTCGTTGCACTAAGCTTAAAAATGTTACATTAGGTAGGAATGTTAAATATGTAGGGATTGGAGCATTCTGTGATACTGGTATTGAAACATTAATAATCAAAAATAAAGATATTCAAATAAATGATTCCTTTGATTGGAATAAAATTAAAAATATTTATTTCTCTGGAACAGAGAAAGAATGGAAAAATATTACAAAATATTTTAAAGGAACCCTTTATACAAATTGCAAGTTTACAAGTATCACAAAACAGCCCACATCAGTTAAGGCTGCTTCCGGAAAAAAAGTAAAGCTTTCTGTTGAAGCAACTGGTAGCGATCTCAAGTATCAGTGGCAGTATCTTAATACTACTTCTGGCAAGTGGGTTAATATAAAGAGTGCTACAAAAGCTACCCTTACAGTGAAGATGTCAGAATCCGCTGTAAGAACTTGGAGATGTGTTGTTACTGATAAATATGGTACAACAGATACTTCCGACAGCGTTGAGACAAGCCTTGGATAATTTTCAGCACAAGATCCCCGGTTTTTGCAAATCACCTCTCCCCCGCTCTGCATAAGGGTCCAAGCCGATATGTTTAAATTGCTGAATTCGGCGAGCTTCTCGACATACTCCAGACAAAGATACAAAAGTGAAATAAGGTCGCTCCGCGCTCGAGAATGGGAGAACCCTTTCCAAAGAACTACAATAGCTGCCGTGTTGAGCAAGACAGTTTCTGCGCGCATAAAAAACAGCAGACCCGACGAAACGAGTCTGC
The DNA here is from genome assembly GCA_947166275.1 of uncultured Clostridia bacterium. Lineage (GTDB taxonomy): Bacteria > Bacillota > Clostridia > Oscillospirales > Ruminococcaceae > Ruminiclostridium_E. The sequence continues at coordinate 53,257 of CAMVDP010000011.1, read as the reverse complement.
TGTTTTTTGTTGAATAACATCGACCGGTGAAAGGAACTGCTCATGGGTTCACGTATTCCTCATACACCCTCACAAAGTCTACGTAAAGATGTGAGGGCAGCTGATTTCTGTCTATGTCACCGCCCCATGTACCGAATTCTGCGGATATTATAAGGTCACACGGTACAGCACAGGTACCGTCGCCGTATTTTTCCCCCGGGAAATCGAAATAGCATTTCCCGTCGATATAAAGATGATAGCCGTTTGGGTCCCATAGATACCAGAGGTCGTGATATTCGTCGTAGAAGCTGTCGTCCACATGAGTAAGCTCGCATACGCTTTTCAGTCCCGCGCCGTAACCGTCCCAGTGTACGCTCATGCACAACTCCTGTGTGTGGGGGACAAGCTCGATGATGTCGAGCTCCGCGCCGTCGGACGCCCCGTTTCCGACAGTGGAGTCGCTCATTTTGTCGGTAAGGAGCCAGAACGCGTACCAGAGTCCGTCGGCATTTTCCGCCTTGAAACGAATGTGATAAAGCCCGAATGTCCTCTCATAGTCCCCGGTGGAGCGTATGCCTCCGCTTATGGGAGTCCCGTTACCGTCAATGCCACAGGAGATTACCAGATTCCCGCCGCTGACTGTTGTGCAGCAATCCCGCCATGCACCGCCGGCATCCTGACGCTCCTGTTCCGGGCAGTACGCCCATTTATCGCTGTCGAAAAAGTCGAAGTCATCGGAATACGCGAGTGAGTATTTCCTACCGTTGAATATGATATCGCCGGACGTATCGTTTACCGGGAGCGCAGTGTTAAGTATCAGCCCAAGTATCGCTGCCACGATCGCTATCAGATTATTCATGTCTGCCTCCTTACCTCGCTGTATTCATAAGTATTCATAGCTCTGAATGCCACATAGTTCTTACACGGTCTTTATATTATTTTACTACACTTCGGAGAAAATATCAAGTGTTTTAAGAGTTTCGCAGTATATAATGGCACACCGTTTCCTGCACACTTCACCCGATCATCATTGCAATTTATGTCAGAACATGGTATAATGACAACATATGACAGCTTAAGGTTTAAAAGAAATCTTCATTTTCGGAGAGTGGATATAATGACATTAAAGAAAACTATGAAAGCACTGACCGCGATGATATGTCTTACGCTGATAATGACCAGTATCATACCTGTAAGTGCGGCGGCAGAGAACACCTCGCGCAAGACCGTCCGTGTCGGCTGGTATGATTCGTCGTTCTGCCGTATTGACAATAACGGTCGGCGCTCGGGATATGCGTATGAGTATCAGCAGAAAATCGCCACATACGTTGACTTGGAATACGAATATGTTGAAGGCAGCTGGTTTGAACTGTTTGAAATGCTAAAGTCGGGCGAGATCGACCTGATGAGCGACATTTTCTATACCGAGGAGCGTTCGTCGCAGATGCTGTTTCCCGATCTTCCCATGGGCGCGGAATCATATTATGTTTTCGTCAGCGCGGACAACCCGGACTTTCACGCAGGTAACACATCATATTTTGACGGAAAAAAGTCGGAATAAACAGCAACAGCTTTCAGAAGGGTCTTTATCTTGAATGGCAGGAGAAAAACGGGATAAGCTCGGATATCATAGACCTTACCTGCGATGAAAACGAATCAGTCGAAATGCTTCTGCGTGGAGAGCTTGACGCGCTTGTGACACTCGACTCCTTCGGCAAACCGGGAGAATATGTCCCGGCATTCAAGATCGGTCAGTCCGACTTTTATTTCGCGGTCAGCAACAAATGCCCCGATCTGCTCGAAGACCTGAACAGCGCTCTGTATAAGATACAGGGCGCGGACAGGGCGTATAACCAGTCAATGTATGACAAATACATAAGTCAGGTCGGTGTAAATACTTACATTGACAGAGAAGAGGCTGACTGGCTCGCAAAGCATGGCACGATACGCATAGGCTACCGCGACAACTATATGCCCTTCTGCGGAACAGACTCCGGGACCGGAGAACTTACCGGAGCTTTGAAGGACTTTCTGGAGCTTGCTTCTACCGCTGCTTTCAACGCCGGATTTGAATATTCCGCTGTGCCGTACCCTACCGTAAAAGCAGCTTTGGATGCTTTGCAAAACGGCGATGTCGACTGCATTTTCCCGGTATCTTTAAGTCCTTACGATGAGCAATAGATCAAGGTTAACGGAATACTTTCGAAGCATGAGCTTACTGCCGTCGTTGACACCGGAAATATCAATTACGAGATATTCCTGAAAGACAATTTCCCCGATTGGAAGGTCGTTTTCAACGATGATCCCGAGAATGGTTTCAAGTCGGTATCTGTCGGAAATGCTGATTGTCTGCTTCTGAGCAGCTATCAGGTCGCTTCTACCGAGACTGTCCGCAAACGATATAAGCTTGCTATTGTGCCTACCGGAAACGCGATTGACTTTTCATTTGCTGTAAGGCGCTCCGACAGCGAGCTTTATCACATTCTGAACAAAACCTCCGGGCTTGTTCCCGCTACATCGGTCGATTCCGCGCTGCTGAATTATTCACGGACGGAAGGCCGGTTCGCTCTGATAGATTTTCTCCGGGATAATCTGGTGCTTATTATAGCGGTCATCCTGTTTATTGCTCTTATGATCGTATTGCTGTTGATCCGCAGATCAGCACGCATAAAGCGCGAGCTTAACGAACGTGTAAAGATGCAAAGCAAGCTTGACGCGGCTCTTTCCGATGCAGAACACGCACACAAGGCAAAAACAAGGTCCCTTAACAACATGTCGCATGATATACGCACACCGATGAACGCTATCATCGGATTTACCGACCTTGCTGTACGGCATATCGACAACAAGGAGCAGGTTCAGGATTACCTTGACAAGATAACCGTATCAAGCAAACAGCTTCTCTCGATCATCAATGACGTTCTTGAAATGAGCCGTATCGAGAGCGGCAAGATGACACTCAATGAAACGGAAGTGCATCTGCCGGAGCTTATCCATGGCGTGTGGACGGTAATGCAGGACAGCGCCGAAGCAAAGAAACTGAAAATGACGGCAGAGCTGCACGATGTAGTCAGCGAAGATATAATAACCGACGGACTTCGCCTTGACCGTGTACTGATGAACGTTCTCTCGTACTCTGTGAAATATACTCCCGACGGCGGAAGTGTTGATTTTAGGATAACGGAGACACCTCTGACCGAAGATGGAATGACATCTTTTGAGTTCAGGATAAAGGACAATGGTATCGGCATGAGCAAGGAGTTCCGCGAGACGATCTTTGAAGCGTTCACGCGTGAGAGAAGCAGCACAGTGAGCGGTATTCAGGGAACAGGTCTCGGAATGGCGATAACAAAAAACATCGTTGATCTGATGAACGGTACGATCACGGTCAACAGCGAACCCGGACAGGCACCGAATTCGTGATGACCATACCTTGCAGAGTAAATCCTTCAGCGACTGCAACAGAACCGCTGCCCGAACAGCACATACTTGTCGTTGACGGGAATGATGATACCTGTCATTCAGTCTGCGAAATGCTGAAAAAGCTCGGTATACGTCCCGAATGGGCAAATAACGGAAGTGAAGCGGTGTCTCGCGTTAAAGACGCGCAGGACAGCGGTGACGGCTTCGATACATGCTTCATAGACAGCGCTTTACCGAATATGACAGGCTTTGAAGCAGTCAAGCGTATTTCCGGGTCAGTGAACGGTGACAGACCGACATTTATCATCACAACTTATGACCGAGCCGAAACAGAGAATGAGACTTCGGGATACGAGGCAACGCGGCAGAAAAGAGCGCTTGATGATGAAAAGAAAGCAAATATCCCGATAGTCGCGGTAACGGCGAACGCTTTCGACGAAGACCGCAGGCTTGCTCTTGAAGCGGGAATGATCCGGACGTTCGTAAACCAGTGTCCCACAGTGGCTTTTTTCCGTGCGGCACTTGAAAAAACGGCGGCAATATGATATAATATAGAATATTATTCTGTATGGGAGTGAACACAATGAGCGAAATACGTTCCGCAAAAGCTATAAACACTATATACGATGAAAGAGAGAAATTCATCATCATAGGTCTGACCGGAAGGACAGGCTCGGGATGCACTGAGCTGTCAAAGATCCTGGCGCATGGGAACTTCACCGATCTCGGCATTCCCGAACCGCATTACACCGGTGATATCGGCTCCGGTGACCGTAAATACCGCATAAGCTACGAATACGCGAAGAAGCACTGGAAGCCTTTCAAGCGCATAAGCATGACCGATATTATATTCTCGTTCCTTCTTGAAGCGGATTACGACAAGCTGTTCGCTCTGTTCGAGGAGATGCTTGACGAAAAGACAGCAAAAGACATAAAAGATAAGCTCGAACGCAGCAACAGCAATATCAGAGCTCTGTACACAGATCTGCACCAAAAGATCCTCAGTTGTATCGACGACAACACCGGATCACTTATACGCTATTCCGGCAGCGCTGATGATATCGACAGCTACGCGAGCCTTGAAAACGAGATACTCGACAGTATCGGCGAAATACAGTCAATGTTCCGTAATACCATGAAGAGCATCACATACGATTACACTACGGGCAAAGGAGAAAACACAGAAACACACTTCGCCAACTCGTTCACTTACTCTCTCCAGCGCTTCGGCAACCGTCTGCGCCACCATGGCAGCATAGAGTACAGCGATGAGTTCACAGGCCGCCACATGTTCGCTCTTGCAAGGCGCGCAAACGAGTTCATCAAGGCTGTCCGTCACGTGAACAACAAACAGGGCGCACCCACTCTTATCTGCCTCGACGCGATACGCAATCCTTACGAAGCCACATATTTCCAGGACAGGTATTCCGCGTTCTTCCTCGTTGCCGTACATACGGACGACCATGACCGCAGAAAGCGCCTTATGGAGTTCAACAACAACGAGCAGATAAATGATATGGATGAGATAGAGTATCCGAAAAAAGCCAAAGGCACCGCAATATTCACCAACCAGAATATCGGTGCGTGCTGCCAGATAGCTGACATCTATCTGTACAACCCCGGCGATAACGTGAAAAACGACGCGACAAAGGTCACCTTGAAGAAGCTCGCGGTAAAGTATGTGAGCCTGATAATGCACCCCGGTCTGTTCACACCCACAAGCGTTGAGCGCTGCATGCAGGCTGCGTACAACGCAAAGCTCAGCTCCGGGTGTCTGTCAAGACAGGTGGGCGCAGTCATCACCGACGAGAATTACAGCATCAAGGCTATCGGCTGGAACAGTACCGCCGACGGTCAGCCGCCCTGCAATCTCCGCTTTGTTACGGATTATTTCAGCCACAGCGATACCGACTCGTTCAGCGAATATGAATGGGAGGACGAGAACTTCATGGCGGAGCTCAACAACAGATACAGCAAGCTGAAAACAAGCAGAGAATGCCTCAACGGACGCATGTGCAGCTACTGCTTCAAGGACATCTATTCCAAGGTCACGGGCGAGAAGAATCAGGTGCATACACGCTCGCTCCACGCTGAAGAGAACGCGTTCCTGCAGATATCGAAGTACGGCGGCGAGGGTATAAAGGGCGGAAAGCTCTTCACCTCGGCAAGCTCCTGCGTGCTCTGCTCGAAAAAAGCGTACCAGCTCGGCATCAGAGACATCTACTATATCGACCCGTATACCGATATCGCGATGTCTCACATAATCAGAATAGGCAAAAATGACGCCCGTCCCTCTCTGCACCTGTTCTACGGCGTGGTCGGAAGGGCATACACATACCTGTTCACACAAAGGATCGCTATCAAAGACGAGCTTGAATGCCTTATGCGTGACATTTCGGAAGATGACAAAAAAGAGGATATCCAATGAGATCTGATTACAAGGAAGCAAAAAAACTGGGCGATGAAGCCGTCCGGACCGCGATACGCAACGGCGTGTCACCGTACCTGCCGGTGCTCGACAATCTTGAGGAAATAAAACACTCCGCAGGAGAAGTACGCGTCGGGCTCATGGAGCTGCCGCTGATACGCATACGCGGCAACAAAGAGCTTGGCAGGAACAACGCGTTCGCAAATAACTTCATGCCGATAATCGAAGAAAACTCCGAATTCGCCGCAAAATGGGCGGCGCTGTATGATTCGTACATCAATGACGGTATACGCGAGTCGATAAAGTGCTACGAGTACATGAACTGGTACTACGTACAGGAGGGGAACAAGCGCGTTTCTGTATCAAAGTACGGCGGCAGTCCGTTCATATATGCCGACGTTATCCGCATACTCCCGAAAAAGAACGACACCAAGGAGGTCAAGGTATACTATGAATACCTTGATTTCTTCGCAGTGACAAGAAACAATTTCATCATCTTCACAGAACCCGGTGAGTACGCAAGTCTCGCGAAAATACTCGGTCAGGATCTGAAAAACGAATGGCCGGAGGAGGTCTGCGTCGATCTGAAGGCAGCATTCTTCACGTTCGTAAAGCTGTATAACACCGTATTCAAGGGCAAGAACATACTCACCTTGAGTGACTCGTTCCTCGTGTACATTTCGATATTCCCGATGAAAACACTGTCCGAGGACACCGATGAGCAGATCATCAAGAACATCAAGCTTGCCCGCAACGAGCTTATCACCGCGGGAAACTTTGACAGCATAACGTTCATCAACAACGCCCCGGAAAGCGAAAAAAGCCAGGGGATCATGCACCTGTTCACAGGCGCAAAGAACTACAGCCCTGCTTCACCGCTGCGGGTAGGCTTCATATATGACGCGGACTCGGAGAAGTCCCGCTGGATAGGAAGCCACGAGCTCGGACGCTTCTACGTAGATAAGATCACAGGCGAAGAAGTCGTCACCAACAGCTACACCAGCGAAAGTGAGGACGGCAGCATAAACGATGCACTTGAACGCGCAGTCGCGGATAAAAACGAGATCATCTTCACAGTGTCCCCGTCAATGATGCCCGATACCCTTAAAGCTGCGGTACATAATACCGACATACGCTTTCTCAACTGTTCGGTGGGCCAGTCGCACCCGAGCGTGCGCTGCTACCATGGCAAGCTGTATGAAGCAGCATTCCTTATGGGTATCCTCGCAGCGGATATTATGCTCACCGACGGTGACGCAGGCTGCGGCGAGCACGCGATAGGCTACATAGCGCGAAGCTCCGGCAGCATGAGCGTAGCAGACCTCAACGCGTTCGCTATCGGCGTATCGCTGATAGACCCCGCATGCCGGATAAAGCTGAAATACATCGGTGACGAGGATACCGACCTGAGTGAGGATTGGAAGCGTGAAGGCGTGAAGATGTTCGCGGACTTCGAGTACTCCACGGTCCCGGGTATAACCCGCACACCCGGCGTATTCCGCATACAGGACGGCAAAGATGTATTCATAGGGACACCGTACTTCAACTGGGGCAAATACTACGCCCAGATAGTCCAGTCCGTGATATCGGGCGCATGGGATCTGAATGAGGTGATAAAGCTTCACTCGGCAGCAAACTACTGGTTCGGTCTGTCAACGGGCGTTGTGGATATCCGTACGCAGGAGCTGCCGTACCAGACGAAGAAAATGCTGTCATTTATGAAGAACGCGATAATAAACGGCGGCCTGGACCCGTTCTCCGGAGAGCTTCATTCACAGAACGTCACCATACAGGAGATCGCTCCCACGAAAAACAGCCACATTTCCGGCTCGCTGGAAAAGATGACGGTGGAGCAGATAGTGTCAATGGACTGGCTCAACGATAACATAGACGGCATAATGCCGCTTAACGGCGAGGAATAACGCATGAAGATACTCGTTATCGCTGATGTGGAATCGAAGTCGCTGTGGGATCACTACTCTCCCGAAAAGCTTGAGGGCATTGACCTGATAATATCCTGCGGTGATCTCTCATCCGATTATCTTGAGTTCCTCGCGACAATGGTCAAGGTGCCGATACTGTACATCCCCGGAAACCATGATTATAAGTATGTTACCGACCCGCCGGGCGGCTGCGAGTGTATAGACGGGAAGCTGTTCAGATACCGCGGTCTTCGCATATTCGGACTCGGCGGCTCAATGAAATACAAGGAAGGCCCGTACATGTACACCGAGCGCCAGATGCGTATGCGCGTCATGCGCGGACTCGGGCGCATCTTTGCCGCATCCGGCATCGACATATTCGTGACGCACGCCCCGGTAAAGGGATACGGCGATATGAGCGATCTGCCGCATACGGGATTTGAATGCTTCAACAAGCTTCTGTACCGGTGCCGGCCGACGTATATGCTGCACGGTCACGTGCACGCGAACTACGGCAGCCGGTTCAAGCGCATAATAGCTCACCCCAGCGGGACATCGATAGTGAACGGCTATGAGAAGTACATACTTGAGATAGACGAAAGCAAGCTCACAAGAATACGACGCACGGAGATGCTCAAGCCCCTGCGCAAAAAGCCAAGGACAGGCTCCCCGAAGCACAGAAAAACGCCCCACGGCAGTGTGTGACTGCCACGGGGCGTTTTTATCTGCATTGTATCAGCCGCGTGAGAAGCCCAGCATCGTGATATCGTCGAAGGGCTCGGAATCGCCCGTAAACTCGGATATCTTCGATCTTAACATCGAGATCTCGCGCTTCATATTGCCGCTCGCCACGGAATTGAGCACCTCAAGCATACGCGCTGTGCCGAAACGTTCACCGTTTTCGCCCTTTGCGTCGGGAACGCCGTCGGTGTACAGGAATATGCTCGAACCGGGTTCAAGCATTATAGACTGGTAGTCATACTGTATATCCTCCTGTACCGCAAGAGCAGGCAGGTTATCGGTGACATAAAGCTCGTACTTTCCGTTCGCGTGGCGTATCGCGGGATATTCGTGACCCGCACTCGAGAACTGGAGCTCGCCAGTGGATATCGTAATGATACCGAGCCACACGGTAACGAAGAATCCCGAGTTGTTGTTCACATTAAGGATCTCGTTCACGCGTGTCATAATGCTTCCCGTGTTTCCGCCGTTCATAACGCTGTTATGGATAGTTGACTTGGCGATGGTCATGAAAAGCGCAGCGGGTATACCCTTGCCTGAAACATCTGCCATAACGAGCGCGAAGTGGTCGCTGTCGATAGTGAAGAAGTCGTAGAAGTCGCCGCCGACCTCCTTGGCAGGAGTCATGGTAGCATAAATACCGAAATCCGAGCTGTCCGGGAAGTCCTTCGGCAGAGTGCTTTCCTGTATCTTTGCGGCAATATCGAGTTCGGCTCTGAGACGCTCCTTCTCGGCTGTTATGGAAGTAAGCTCTTCGATACGCTCCTTCAGCGATTCCGCCATTTCATTGAACTGGCGTGCAAGGTCGCCTATCTCATCATTGCTGTTGACGGAGGAGCGGTAATCAAGGTCACCGCTTATCTTTCTGACATCTTCCGTGAGGTCGGTGATCGGCTTTGTAAGCTTACCCGAGAACTCATACGCGAGAATTACTACGCTCAGCAGGATTATCAGGAAGAATACGATGAACATGATGATAGAGGATACTATATTCTGACCTATGGTATTTGCGAATTCGAGCACGTTGGACTGCGGCACTCTCGCACACATTTTCCAGCCGACGCTTTCGATCGTATTGAACGCGTAGTACATGTCGTTGCGCACGGTTATACCGTCCGAGAACGAGCTCATCCGCTCCTTATCTGTATCCGAAAGGTTGTAGCCGGCAGCATCTGTACCTTCACTGATCATTTTAGGATCAAGGCTTATCACGTTTCCGTTCGCGCCGAGAATGAACATCGACGCGCCTGTACCGAGGTCAATATCCAGGATCTCGGAGTACAGATCGTTTATCAGCAGATCTATTCCGAGGACTCCGCAGAATGAACCATCCTTCTCATACAGAGGCGCCACGCAGGTTATCGTTATACCGCGTCCGAAGTTATCATTGTACACATTGGTGAATGTTATCTCCTGCTTCTCCTTGCCGAGTTTATACCACAACGACTGCGTGAAGTCATACACGCCGAGACCCGGACCGCCCTTATTGTCGGACTGGTCATCGTAGCACATCATAAGGCCGTTCTCTAACGCGTAGTATACTGTGGTTATGACCCTGCGGTTGTTAGTTATCACGGGGTACAGCTTCGTTTCCATATTAGCGAGAAGCTCGAACTGCGGCTTTACGTCCTCCCATTTCATATCTTCAGAGCGAACGGCTGGCTGCATCACAAGCTTTCCGGCATTGAGAGGGTTCACGGGCTCCACGGGACGCGGTGAATATTCATCGGGATGCGAGATTATGTCATTTATCCCGTAAGCCGTTTCCGACACTATCTCAACGAATTTATTCATTCTCAGATCAGCCTGTCTGGCTTTACTTGAAAGCAATGCCGCAAGGTTGTCCTTCGCCTGCTGAGAGAGCGCTGATTTTGCCTCATGCTGTATCTGGATCATACTGATAATGCCGAAAAGACTTGTCACAACAAGAGACATAGCAGAGATCATGACCACCATGAAAAGGATCCGTTTGCGTATAGACTGCCTTTTTCCCTGTTCCATTATATAACTCCTGCCTTTCTGATGAAATGAATAGGATCAAGCCAAGAAGAATATGCGCTCAAAAACTTCGACAATTATAACTATATATAATAAATTATACCAATAATCTCCATGATTGTCAAGTAAAACCTGTACATAGCTTTATTCCAAATACTGTTGACAAATACAATATGTTGTGATATAATATATCTGTAATAATATATCATGTCAAAGGGTGATAACAATGAGCATAAATGAGCACCTCATCGCCGAGGTCAACGGTTCCATGGCGATCGAGGGTATGAAGCTTACAGAAGCAGATAAGAGCAGAATGCTGAAATACCTCAACAAACATGAGGAGTTCAACAGGATAATGTCAGAGCTTATCAACAAACATTCCGCATTAAGTGAGAAATAATGCTCGAAAGCTATAATTACGATTACGAAAGCGACCCGAAATACTGCTACCCGGAAAACGGCGTACTGAAAAACAAGCTCGGCATAAAGGACGAAGCCGCCCTCAAGACTGCGGAGCGTGAGATCACCGCCATGTGGCTGCTCCGACTGAAGGAAGAACCTATAAAGGGAAAGTTCGACCTCGCACATCTGAAACGCATACACAGGAGAATGTTCTCGGACATCTATCCGTGGGCGGGAAGCTGCCGGAGCGTCGATATCTCAAAGGGAAACGTATTCTGCCGCGCCATGTTCATTGAGACCTATGCAGCGGAGCTTTTCGGAAAACTCGCAGAAGAGAATATGCTTGTCACCGCCGACCCGGATACAGTACCGGACCGGCTTGCTTATTATTTGAGCGAAATAAATGTGCTTCATCCGTTCCGGGAGGGCAACGGAAGAACACAGAGACTGTTCATCGAATACCTCGGCTCTGTGAGCGGCGTGCATGTCGATTTCTCCGATGTGACTCCGGAGGAAATGGTACACGCCAGCGCTGACGCATTCGCCACAGATTACCGCAAGCTCAATGCCATGTTCCGCAGGATCTGCACACCCCTGCCCCATGAGAAACAGGCGCAGTCGATCGCATTCTTCCTCGGCTCGCGAAGCCCGCAGATGGCTCTGTGGAAAAGCATACACTGACAGCAGCATACAGAGACCTTCGGTCAATACGAGGGTCTCTTTTTTGTTTGTCCGGCCCCGCCCTCCGGCATTGTGAAAATTATGAGATTTTTTTGCTCAAACCCCTTGATTTTCAAAATAAAATGTGTTATAATTCAGTCTCAAGTTAAACGTTTACATAAGTGTTTTACGGGTGTTTATTATGTTTCTTTTCAAATGGCTCTGGAAAAATATGAAAGGCGACCGTGCAATATACTGCGTCGCGCTGCTGATGACCGTGATATGCCAGGTCATGAGACTCATCGAACCGAGTATCATTCGCACTATCACCGATACGTACATAGTCGGCGAGGAAGCCGCCGAGAACCTGCGTACCGGTGCCGACGGGCTGATAATGCTTATCGTGGCGATGATAGGCTTCACCCTGCTTCGCTGTGTCATCCAGTACAGCGCCAATATGGGCTACGAGCACGCGTCACAGGGTATCATCTACCGTGTGAGGAAGGTGCTGTTCGATAACATCGAAAAACAGGACGCGGCATTCTATGACCGCCACCGCACCGGCGATGTGATGACCGTCGTGACCGGCGACCTTGAGATGGTGCGCCATTCGATAGCATGGATAATCAAGACTACGCTTGAATGTATCCTGCTGTACACGGTAACGATGATATACTTCTTCACCATGGACTGGCTCATGGCACTGTGCATGATGGCGCTCACGCCTTTCATACTCATTGTCACCAAAAGCTTCCGCAACGTGGTCGGACCGTTCTATGTCGAGCTGCGCGAGAAACTCTCGGCTATGAACACCCGCGCAGAGGAAAACATATCCGGGAACCGCGTGGTCAAGGCATTTGCGAACGAAGAGACAGAGATCGTAAAGTTCGATGTCTGCAATAAAGCATATAACGAAGCCAACAAGAAAGCCGCATTCACATGGCTGAAGTTCTTCCCCGCGCTGGAGATAACGGCACAGAGTCTGAGCGTGGTATGCCTGCTGTTCGGTGGTCTGTTCGTAGCCTGGGGCAGACTGACATTCGGAGAATACGCGGCATTCTCGGGGCTCATCTGGACGCTTTCGAACCCCATGCGCACCCTCGGTAATATCGTGAACGACTACCAGAGATTTACCGCCTCGGCAAACAAGCTTATCGAGCTGTACTACGGCAGACCGTTCATCGTTGACCGCGAGGATGCCGAGGACGTACCCGGCCGTCTCGAAGGCAGGATAGAATTCAGGAACGTGTCGTTCGGTTACGGCAGCGCCGATGTGCTGCATGATATAAGCTTTACCGTGGAGCCCGGTGAGACAGTGGCAATAATGGGCGCGACAGGAAGCGGCAAGACATCGCTTGTTAACCTTATCCCGCGCATCTACGATGTCAGCTCGGGTGAGGTGCTCGTAGACGGGCATAACGTGCGCAATATGAAGCTGAAACAGCTCCGCAGCGGGATAGGCATAGCTACACAGGATGTGCTGCTGTACTCCGACACGATCGAAGGCAACATCTCCTTCGGTGATCCGGATATGCCCGAGGAGGATGTGGAAAGATATGCTAAAGCCGCCGATGCCGACAGCTTCATCACTCACACTCCCGACGGGTATGACACCATCATAGGTGAGCGCGGAGTCGGGCTATCCGGCGGTCAGAAGCAGAGGATATCGCTTGCCCGTGCGCTTGCCGTCAAGCCTTCGATACTGATACTCGACGATACGACCTCGGCAGTGGATCTTGAGACCGAGCGCAACATACAGAACGCGCTTAAAGAGCTCGACTATCCCTGCACAAAGATAATGATAGCACAACGAGTTACCACCGCGCGAAACGCGGACAAGATAATCGTGCTCAAGGACGGCACGATAGCCGAAATGGGAACACACGACGAGCTCATACACCGCGACGGTTACTACCGCGAGGTCTACGAGCTCCAGAAGTAAGGGGGGGCTCAACATGGCACGTAATAAATTCGATATCGACGAGGAGCTTGATACCCCATTTGACATAAAGCACTTCAAGCGTGCGCTCGTCTATGCCGGCAAGTACAAAAAGCGCATATTCCTCTCCCTGCTGGTAAGCGTCATTGCATCGGTCACGGGACTCGTGTCCCCGCTTATCGTAGCATACGCGGCGGACAACTGCTTCACACCCGAGGGCATACCTATGCTCACGCTCTGCGCGGCGGCACTTCTGGTGTGCATCGTGACCAGTGTTCTGCTGGCGCAGGCGCGCTCAAAAATGATGACTCGCGTAGGTCAGGATATCATCTATGATATACGCACCGACCTCTTCCGCCACATGCAGGAGCTTCCGTTCGAGTACTACGACAGCCGCCCCCACGGCAAGATACTCGTGCGCGTCATCAACTATGTGAACAGCGTGTCGGATATCATGACCAACGGTATCATAAACTTCGTGCTTGAAATGCTGAACATTCTGTTCATCACGGTATTCATGTTCTTCGTCTGCTGGCAGCTCGCGCTGGTAGTTCTCTGCGGACTTCCCGTCTACGCAGCGATCATCATGTTCATCAAGAACCGTCAGCGCAAGGCGTGGCAGGCTGTATCAAACAAAAGCTCCAACCTCAACGCTTACCTGCACGAAAGCATAGTCGGCGTGCAGATATCGCAGGTGTTCACGCGCGAGGATGTAAACGCGCAGATCAACGACAAGCTCGCGAAGAGCTATCGCAGCAAATGGATGAAGGCGGTAGGCTACTCGAACCTTGTATGGCCCGCGACTGATATTGTGTCGATCAGCACGCTCTCCGCGCTGTACCTGATCGGACTTCTGTTCATGCCCGGCATCTCCATCGGTACCATACTCGCCATGGGAAGCTACTCCGGGCGTTTCTGGCAGCCGCTCATGCAGTTGTCGAACCTCATGAACTCGTTCATAAATACGGTAGCCTACCTTGAGCGTATTTTCGAGATGCTCGACGAGCCTGCAACTATAAAAGATAAACCTGGCGCGAAGGAGATGCCCGAGATAAAAGGAGACGTTCATTTCAAGGATGTCACCTTCGCTTACGACGAAGGTGAGAATGTGCTGGAGCACCTGTCATTCGACATAAAAGCAGGCCAGAGCATAGCGCTCGTAGGTCCCACAGGCGCAGGCAAGACCACGATAGTAAGCCTTATCTCGCGTTTCTATGACCTTAAAGGCGGCAAGGTGCTGATAGACGACAGCGACATTTCCGAGGTTACTCTCCACTCTCTGCGCAGCCAGATGGGCATCATGCTCCAGGACAGCTTTATATTCAGCGGCACCATAATGGAGAACCTGAAGTACGGAAACCCATCCGCCACCGACAAGCAGGTCCATGAAGCCTGCCGCATAGTCGGTATACATGATTACATACTCTCTCTTCCGGACAACTATGACACCCGGGTGAGCGAGCGCGGTGCAGGACTCTCACAGGGTCAGAAGCAGCTGATAGCGCTTGCGCGCACGATACTCTCCGACCCGAAGATACTTGTGCTCGACGAGGCAACATCGTCGATAGACGCAAAGACCGAGCGTTATCTGCAAAACGGACTTAACCACCTTCTGAAGGGCAGGACGTCGTTCATCATCGCTCACCGCCTTTCCACCGTGCGCAACTGTGACCGCATCATGTACGTATCCGACAAAGGCATCACCGAAAGCGGCACCCATGACGAGCTTATAGCGAAGAAAGGCGATTACTACAGGCTTTACACCGCACAGGCAGTCTGACCATTGACAGATATCCCTATTTATGGTATAATATTTTTATAAAATTTGAAACTCCGCCCAACGGCGGCATAAAGGAGGATCATCATGGACAACACCAATGTAAGACCCGAAAGCATGGAAAGAATAACCACCGAAGCTCTCGCAAACGCGTTCATCGACGAACAGGTAAAAGCTCTTCGCGCACAGATCGGCGACAAGAAAGTCCTGCTCGCACTATCCGGCGGCGTCGACAGCTCGGTAGTGGCAGCTCTGCTTATAAAGGCAGTGGGCAAGCAGCTCGTCTGCGTTCATGTTAACCACGGACTTCTCCGCAAAGGTGAACCCGAGCAGGTCGTATCGGTATTCCGCGACCAGATGAAAGCCAACCTCGTATATGTAGATGCCGTTGACAGATTTCTTGACAAGCTTGCCGGAGTTGAAGAACCCGAGCGCAAGCGTAAAATCATCGGCGCGGAGTTCATACGCGTATTCGAGGAAGAAGCCCGCAAGCTGGACGGCATCGAGTTCCTTGCACAGGGCACCATATATCCGGATATCCTCGAAAGCGACGGTGTCAAGGCTCATCATAATGTCGGCGGACTTCCCGAAGATATGGATTTCGAGCTCGTCGAGCCTGTCAAGCTGCTGTTCAAGGACGAGGTGCGTGTAGTCGGTAAGGCTCTCGGGCTGCCCGACAGCATGGTTTTCCGTCAGCCCTTCCCCGGTCCCGGACTCGGAGTCCGCTGCCTCGGCGCTATAACCCGTGACCGTCTCGAAGCTGTACGCGAAAGCGACGCGATACTGCGTGAGGAATTCGCAAAGAACGGACTTGAAGGAAAGGTATGGCAGTACTTCACCGCGGTTCCGGATTTCAAGTCTGTCGGCGTAAAGGACGGCAAGCGCACCTTCGCGTATCCTGTTATCATACGCGCCGTCAATACCAAGGACGCGATGACAGCGACGGTCGAGGATGTTCCTTTCGCACTTCTCCAGCATATCACGGCACGTATCACCTCCGAGGTCGAGAACGTAAACCGTGTGCTTTACGACCTCACACCCAAGCCAAGCGCAACGATCGAATGGGAATGATTTGATCCGGTCCGACAAAGTGATCTACGACCTGTCACTCCCGTTTGTGATACTATAGAATGAATGTCCCCCGGACCCGCTTAATTGCGGGACGGGGGATCGTCACTTTGATGACCGTATTATTGACAAACCCCGAAAAATAGGTTATAATAATAAAATACTAATATCACATCAATGTATAGACATTCCTGTTTCTTTCCCCGCCTCCGGCATGGAAAGAAACAAAGAAGATTTGCCCAGAGTTTGAAAAGAAAAAGTATAAACACGGTATAGTTTGATTTCCGGAAACGAGAGTTGGTAGAATGAATAAAATATATGAGATCCTTATAGAAAGCGGGATGTGGAGATCTGTCCTTTCAGGTCTGCTGGTCACGCTGAAAATATCCGGCTTGTCTGTTCTTTTCGGAACGATCATCGGAGCCGGGATATGCAGACTGCGCATGAGCCGCTTTAAGATACTTGAACGCGTGTCCGGTTTCTATATAGCCGTACTGCGCGGTATGCCGGTCCTTATGCTCCTTATGATGATGTACTATGTTGTATTTGCAAGGACTGAGATCGACGCGGATATTATCGCGGTGATCACCTTTTCGCTGAATTCATCGGCATATTTCGCAGAGCTTATGCGAAGTGCGCTTATGGCTTCGGACAAAGGGCAGGTCGAAGCGGCGAGGACTCTCGGATTTTCGCGTACACAGGCGTTCTTCCTCGTGACGCTTCCCCAGGCAGTCGATATAGCGAAGCCGGTGTATGAATCGACGGTCATTAATCTTATACAGTGGACAAGCGTAGTCGGCTATGTTACGATAACCGATCTCGCGAGAGTGATAAATACAGCGTCATCAAGAACAATGCAGCCGGTAATAATGATATGCGTTGGTATGCTGCTTTATTTAGGTGTCGCATATCTTGTAAAAGCGGTATTCTGCTTTACAGGAAAAAAGAAAACGAAAAAACTCAAAGGAGCATAAAATGAAGAGCTATATGAAGAAAACAATGTTGGCATCAGGTCTTGCAGCAATACTTCTGTTAACATCGTGCTCCGGTGCCGAAACCCCGGAAAACGTCGATCCGTTATCAACGACATACAACACAGGCGGAGTCAGAGCAGCTGAAACTGTCCATGTCGGTGTCCTTGAATCGCCTGTACCGATCGTGGATGAAACCATAGCGGATGCCGGTGAAGATACGACCGGTGCCGACAGAAGCGCCGAAACATTCTCCTCTCTGACCGAGCTTCAGCTGTCGCTGATGAGAGGCGATGTTGATTCCGTCAAAATAGCGGACTGCACCGCAAGATATATGGCGGCCCGCAATTATGAGTTCGCGGCGGCAACGCTCGACACCGCGACCCCGTTCAATGTAGGGTTCGCGATGATGCTGAACAATTCCGATGCCGAGCTTTGCGAAAGACTGTCAAAGGCCATCTCGGACATCAAATCTGACGGAACAATGAAAACTCTGGAAGAAAAGTATATAGACGGATTTATTGAAGGGAAAGAGCCGGAGCCGGTGGAATACGAGCATTACGACGGAGCCGAGACTGTGTCCTTTGCGTTTACCGGAGATCTTCCTCCAATGGATCTCATATCCGCCGACGGGATACCCTCAGGCTTCAATACCGCGCTTATTTCCGAGATAGGCAAGCGTCTGCACATTAATATAAAATCCGTGAATATAGAATCGGGTTCGAGAACTATCGCGCTGCTGACAGGAAGAGCACAGGTCGTATTCTGGACTCCGGTGCTTGACAATGTAACTGAAGCTATGTATCCCGACGGAATGACCATAACCGAGATATACCATACAGAAATACTCTCCGAAGTAAAGAGAAGATCATAAAGAAGAATAGTATATGAACGTTATTGAAGTAAACAATCTGTCAAAGTCGTTCGGTAAGCTGAATGTATTGAAAAATGTCGATCTCACGGTGAAAAAGGGAGAAAAGATCGTTATACTCGGCGGATCCGGCTGCGGCAAAAGCGTGTTCCTGCGAACGCTTGAAATGCTTGAAAAGCCTGATTCGGGAACCATCTCGATCATGGGTGAGGAGATAACGGCGAAGAGCGCAAAGATCGACATTATCAGACGGAAAATGGGAATGGTCTATCAGAATTTCAACCTGTTTTCCCACATGAACGTTATGGAAAACCTCTGTGCCGCACCGCGCAGACTGCTGAAAATGCCGAAAAAGGAAGCCGCGGAAAAAGCAAACGAGCTGCTGCGCGCAGTCGGACTTTCAGGCAAAGAAAAAGCGATGCCCGATACGCTTTCCGGCGGTCAGAAGCAGCGAATCGCCATAGCACGCTGCCTTATGATGGATCCCGAGATACTTCTTTTCGACGAACCGACAAGCGCGCTCGATCCTACCATGGTCGGCGAGGTGCTCGCAACTATACGCATGCTGTCGATGAAGGGTCTTACAATGATCATCGTAACTCACGAAATGGATTTCGCGAAAGAGATAGCAGACAGAATATTGTTTTTTGCAGATCAAGGTGTTTATGAGCAGGGAACGGTAGAGGATATATTTGAGCACCCTCAGAAAGAAAAAACTATCGCATTTATACGCAAGCTTAAAACGATCAATGAGCATATTACAAGTTCAGACTTTGACCTGATGCGATTCAGCGGCAATGTCAAGCATTTCTGTGAAAGATACGGACTCACGCTCAAGCAGACCTACAATATCCAGCTGATCTGCGAAGAGATAATTTATGAGTTTCTGGGAGCTCTGAATGATGTCCGGCCGGATATCGAGCTCCAGCTCGAATACGCCGAATCCGACAAACAGATACAGCTTACCGTGACATCTGTCGGCGAGATGTATGACCCGTTTGAGCATGAGGATAATGACGTTCATCTCGGTGTCACGCTGATAAAAAAACGGTCATCGTCATATTCCTACGAATACAGCGGTGACAAGAACATTGTATGTGCTTATTTCTGAATAATAAACAAGAATGTCCGCAGGATAGATACCCTGCGGACATTTTCATCTGTTATTCAAAACTCGCTGTTTCAGACGATCACACCTGATGCCTTTACATAACCTGTACGTCCGTCAAACACACACTTGTACCACGTGCCCTTGTCGCCCTCGACAGTACCGTCAAGCGCCAGCTTGCTTCCGGGCTTGAGAGCTGCGATGACCGCGTTGTTGAACGAAGGACCGGTCCTGAAGTTCACAGGTCTGCTCACTGTGCCCTCCTTCGCATCGGGATCAGCGGGAGCTGCAGCAGGTGCCTGAGCACTTACTTCTTCTCCGCCGTTTATATTCGCAGGTTCCTCGGATACGGCGATATTCTCCTCGGCAGCAGCTTCAGCGGGTGTCTCTTCAACAACAGCTTCAACGGTAGCCTCTTCAGCTTTTTCCTCGGGAGTCTCTGCCGCAGCGTCTTCTATTACGATCTCTTCACCGGGCGCTTCGGATCTCTTTGTTTTCTTCGACATATCTGTTACTCCTTTTCCATAATAATCAAGGGGTGTTTTACACAATAAGACCGCTCGATCGAACGGTCTTATTGCTCAGCATATAGTTTACGAAACTCTTGTCATACCCTCATGTGCGATCTCGATGGATTCGATAGCAACTTCAGATGCCGTCGCATTGAAATCGGGAGCAGTGTATCTCATAGGCCAAGCGTTGATGACCTGCCACGAAGCTGCGGGAGCTTCCTCTTCATCGAGAAGAGTAATGGTGATCGTCTTTCTGTCTACCGCGCCGTTCACGCCTGTGATCATCCAGTCGTATATAGCGGTGGAGTCAACGAGACCCTGTCTCAATGTGATATTACCGTATCTCTTGATGCCCGGGATCTTCGAAGGCGTAGTTTCCATATCGCCCTCTCTGTACTCGACAACATCTATGGAAGCGTCGAATCCGGTAGCTTCGGAGAAACCTCCAGCCTCGATACCGTCGATCTCGACCTTGTACCTAAACCGTGTATGTGGATAAATCATATTATTCTAACCCCCAATCAATTATTCAGCATCGCCGGTTTTCTGAGTGATCCTGAAGATCACAAATTCGGCAGGCTTAACGGGTGCTACACCTATCACGCATACGAGACGACCGTTATCGATATCGTCCTGGCTCATGGTGCTTCTGCCGATATTAACGAAGAATGCTTCATCAGCCGATGTTCCGGCAAGGGAGCCGTTTCTCCACATTCCATTGAGGAATACGCTGATAGTTCTGTGAACTCTTGTCCAGAGCGCTTCATCGTTAGGCTCGAATACAGCCCAGTTGGTATTTGCCTTTATAGTCTCCTCGAGGAAGATGAACAGACGACGAACGTTGACATACTTCCAGCTCGGATCGCCCGAAACGGTTCTTGCGCCCCATACTCTGATACCCTGACCCGGGAATGCACGGATAAGGTTAACGCCCTTCGGGTTGAGGATATCCTGCTCGCCCTTGTTGAACTGTGTATCGAGACCTACGCAAGCTCTTACTACTTCGTTTGCAGGAGCCTTATGAACGCCTCTTGTATTGTCGCTTCTCGCGTAGATACCCATGATAGAGCCTGACGGCGGGATAGCTATGTTCTTCTTATCAAGCGGATCGAACACTGTGAGCCACGGATGATAGAGAGCTGCGTAGCTCGAAGAGAAGATATCTCTGTGAGCAGCTATCTCGTCTACCTTCTTTGCTGTTCTCGGGATATCGAGCACAGCAAATCTGCTTGCGAGGTTCTCACAATGAGCAACGAGTGTGAGCTGTACGTTCGGGTCTGTGATACCCGGAACAGCCATGATGGAAACCACATCGTTATCGAGGAAGGACTGGATACCGGTCCTGTTGCCTGCGCCCTTGTTCTCACCGATGAAATCGCCGGCGGAGAGGTCGGATGCGGAACCGTTGCTGCCGCCCTTGAATTCAGCTGTAACCACAGCCTCGTCCTCTGTGCAGAGGGTGCCGAAGGGGTAGCCTATCTCATTTGAGCCCTTGTACTCGATGCTTACGAGCTCGGACTTTGCTGTCTTCTTGACGATGTAGTTGGGAGACTCGATGTTGAACGAGAGGTTCTCATAGGTCTCGGTAGTATCGTCATATCTTACTTCCATTGTGATCTCACATGTGGTGAGGACCTTTGTGGGAAGGAGATTGTTATCTGTGATATCGCCGGAGAAGCTGTTCACGAAAGTGATGACGTTATCCTGGTTCTTCTCGACCTTATTGTATTCAACGGTGTCGCCGTCGCTGAACGCAACGATATCGCCGGGTGCGAAGCCTGCACCGCTCTTTACTCTGTACTTCTTGTCACCGAGAGACTCGAACGCCTGGGTCTTTGCCTTGGACGAGGGAGTGATCTTGATGCCGATGCTGTCGCCCCAGAGACCGGGGTTCTTTGCTGTAAATTCAAGGTCGCCGACTTTTGCAGTCGCGCACTTTGCGCTGGACGGAGCAACTCTCGAGATGAAAGCGCGTGTACCGCCATTGATGAAGAAGTGCTCTACCGCATAAGCGAGGAAGCGGTACTCACCGAACTCGTTCTCGGAAAGGAATCCGCCGTATTTTCTTCTGAAATCCGCAAAGTTCGTAACAAGCTGCGGAACTCCGCCTACCGGGCCCTTTTCAGCAAGTCCCACGAAGCCGGCGGTACTTGTTCCGACGCCTTCCATGGGCTTTCCGCCCGACTCAAACTCCTCGACATAAACACCGGGAGATAAATATTCTGCCATAAAGTTCGCTTTTACCCGTCCTGCGGATAAAAACCGTTCCCCCTTTCAAAAATCGATGCGCGCATACAGGCGCATACGGTTGGATTACTTCTATATTATAACTCAAGATTATAACCGAAACTATAACCGGAATTATAATTTTTCGTCACTTTCACCTGTATTGTCAACTATTTCGTCATCAATACCGTCAAGAATGTCATCTGTGGTGTCATCTGTATCACCGAGGATGTCGTCTGTATCGTCATCTCCGTCTTCATCCGTATCGCCCTCCGCGGACAGCATTGTGCGGAAGATATCGTTCTCAAGTTCTTCATCTTCACGCTTGTCGTAAGTCTTCCTCCGCGCCTTACGCAGTCTCGCCATGAACCGATCACGATACTCGGTCTCCTTCATGACTCTGTGTTCAAGCGTACGGCGCTCCTCAAAATTCTCATTCTGCGAACCGCTCATGCCGCGCAGCTTTTCGAGCTCCGCCCTGTCATCCTCCAGCCGCAGCATCGGCATGGCATCGAGCTGCTCGCGGTCGACGCGCTGCTTCGCCATTCGTTCAAATTCCTTCACGACGCGGATATCCGAAATGTTGCGGTCTGCCCGGAACGCGAACGCACCGTGCCTGTCCGAGAACAGGTTGGTGTAGAAGTCGCCGAACGCACCGAACTTTTTCTTACGCCGCTGGCTCTTCATGATCTTCCTGTCACTGTCGAGTGTCGGGCTGCCCGGCTCCTTGAGCGTATTCACCGAGATAAGCATCTGCCCGTACTTGTCCGAGCCGACAGACACGTTGTCGAAGGAATTCTTTATCCCCATGACCTCGTAGTATTTCTCATCCTGCGGGTTCGGTTCATATCCCTCGACTTTTTTCTTGTCCTTGAGCTCGTTTTCCCGGACATGCTCGACACCCTCTGACAGAGCAAGTTTTCTGTCGTAATTATCATAATCATCGAATGCAGCCATATTGCACCTCACCCGTCGATGTAGTAGAAATACTCACCCGCCTCGGCTTTCGTGAAAGCCTTACCGCTCTTGGCATACTCATTTTTCAGAGCCGCGATCACATGCTTCATGCTTACAGCCCTGCTGCCGTCCGCCGCAGCGAGGAACGCACTGTGCAGAGCGATATTCTTGATGTTGCTGCCAGACAGCTCGAAGCTGCTCACCAGGTAATCGAAGTCGATGTTCTCAAGCGGCAGCTTTTCCGGGAGCGCTCGCTTCCACATCTCGCGCCGCCTGTCCGCGTCCGGGAACGGGAAGTCTATCATAAGCTTCATACGGCGCTTGAACGCCTCATCAAAGTTCTGTACGAGGTTGGTGGCAAGTATAACGATGCCGTTGTACTCCTCTATTTTCTGCAGCAGGAATGCCGACTCCATGTTGCTGTATTTGTCGTTTGAATCCTTGACCTCTGTACGCTTTGAAAACAGCACATCCGCTTCATCGAAGAACAGCACGACCTTGCTTTTCTTCGCCTTTTCAAAGATATCATCGAGGTTTTTCTCGGTCTCACCGATGTACTTGCTTACAACGTTTGCAAGACTGATGCGGTATATGTCAAGCCCGAGCTCCGCCGCGATTATCTGCGCAGCCATGGTCTTGCCGGTGCCGGGAGGGCCGGTGAATATCATCGACACGCTCCTGCCATAGGCTATCTTGCCCGCGAAGCCCCATGTATCGTACACTTTGTGTCGATAACGCACCTGGTCGCAGGCGGTACGCATAAGCCGCTTGCTGTGCTCCGGCAGCACTATGTCGTCCCAGCCGAACACACAGTTTATCTTCACAGCCTTGCTTCCCATATCGGAGTTGACCGATCTGCAGCAGCCGGCTTTGATATCCGCCATGATCAGCGTATCACCTTCCGAAAGCATCTCCGCGAACCGAAGCGCCTTCCTGATACCGCCTGCGGTGAAGCTGAACTCGCCCGCAAGCTCGGAAATGTCAACGCTGTTGTCAACATTGTACGCTGACAGCTCACTCTCCCAGATACGGTACTGTTCTTCCATGGTCGGATCACCGATACGCACGGTGACGATCTCCGTGCCGGCTCCGAGATCTGGTACGATCTCACCGCACACCGCGATGACAGTGCCAAGCTGCTCCGAAAGCCCGCTCACAAGCTTTGCAAAGCCTTCCGTGTCAGTGCCCTGTACCACTGCCGGCACAGCGTCCAGCAGCATAAGCTTCGTCGCGAGCTCCTTCATGCGTCCGCTGTCATATCTTATCTCTCCGCGTATCTCAACACACGCCGCACCCACAGCTTCGAGAGCCCTCACAGCGGCAGTTCTCCTGCCTGCGCCTTCTTCGCCGCACACAGCTATGACGCGTCGTGTGTCGGTATCGCGCGACCTGACCGCAGCAGCGATCTCTCTCTCGGCGCGCATGTTCTCCGAAAGCGGGATGTACCTCATCTCACAGTCCGGCTCCGGAGCGAATGCGTCATCATCGATATCTCCGTCAGCGATGAAATGCGCTGCGAACGGCTTCAGCGTCATGACTGCGTTGTATGCGGGTCTCACGCCGTCGAACAGCCTTTCCGGCAGCGAGTACTCCGACAGACTCCCGCTCACCGGAAAGATATCGGCCACTCCGAAGAACAGCTCGCATACGACTTCGGGAGTTATACTTCCCGCGCGCACGCCGAACACGGACGTTAGTGTTTCGGCTTCCCGCCTGCTGAAGTTCACGAGCGTGCCGAGCGCAACGGTATATTTCACCGCATCGCTCTGTCCGTTCAGTATTTCGCCAAGCGGCGTTCCGCCGGTCTTCTGCAGCAGTCCGGCTATCCTGTCGACAGCGGACTTGTCATATCCATGCTCCCTGAAAGCTTCGAGATAGTCACCAATTGCCGAGAACACCGGTGCGTATTTTTCGTACAAGTTCTGCTTCACCGCCTTCAAGTATCATTCGCAAAGCCGGACAGGAACTCGTTTTTGAGCCACTTGCTCGGCGTAATGCCAAGCTCCTCGTCGATAAGCTTAGCGTAGCTGTCGTATTTTTTCTTCGCTTTATCCGGCTTGCCGAGAGCGAAGCAGCACATCATGTAGCTGCACACTATCTGCTCCGAGAACGGATCGGTCTCCGACGCGTTGTTGAGGAACATCAGCTCCCGCTCACGGTCCCCGCGCTCCCTGCACAGCTCCGCCGCCATCAGCGAAGCATTCACGAAGCAGCGGTCGTAATACTCCTTGCGCTCCTGTGAACCACGGCTGTCACTGACTCCGAGATATCGTCCCCAGTATGTTTCGAGCACGTTCTCATGCGCCGCGAGCTTCTTCTTGTCACAGTTGTCCGCGGCATCGCACACCTCAAGGATATCCCTGTCATCCTCCGCTATCATCGACATATCCAGCATATAGCACTTGTTTTTGTAGATAAGCACATTTTCAAGTCCGTACGGTGTAAGCTCCCGTCGCAGCCCGTAAATAACATTGTGCAGCATCGCGACCGCGTTCACCGGGATATCGCCGCTCCAGAGCATATTCAGCAGATCCTCTCTCGGGACAGGCTTTCCGCCTCGCTCAAGCATGTACGCGATCAGCTCAAGGCTCTTACGGCTCTTGCACTGTATCTCGGTGTCACCCACAGTGAAACGCAGCATGCCGAAACGGTATACGTGCAGCTTTCCGCTGTCATCACTCTCACGGTTTATTTCCGCGAGTGTTTCGAGCTCCTTCTGATGCAGGAACGGCAGCGGCAGCGAGTTTGCTTCGAGGTACTCGCAGGCGCTCTTCACATTCGCGGTATACAGCTCACGGTTGCCCTCATATCGCATCAGTCCGTTGTACAGTTTTCTGCAAACGCTGTAACGGTTCTCGCGACCGAACATACTGTCCGCCATGTTGAACGCCGCTTCCATGCGCACGGTGTCACCGCAGTAGTAGTAATACTGCGCAAGGATCCCGAGCACCTCCGGGTCCTTGCTGCCGCCGTTTTTTGCGATGATATCGCCGCAGTAGCCGACCAGCTCAAATTCATAATTCTCAAGGAACCGCTCACCGTAGTTCTTCAGTATTCGCTCTGCAGCAGCGGCGTTGCCGCTCACATCGAACAACCTGATAGCCTCCGCAAAGCGCTTTTCCTTGATGAAATACGCTGACGCACGATCGGTAAGACTGCGTTTACGCTCCGGAGACAGAGTCGCTGCAAGCACATCTCTCATAACGCCCGGAAGGAGTATGGCTCCATCCTCTCCGCGCGAGAGCACTCCACGCGTGACGAGCCTGTCCGCACGCTCCGGACCGTCGCTAACGCGGAACACCGCTGACGAAAATTCTGCGTCATGCGGGCTGATGAACGACGAGAGCACGAGGTATTCGGAAAGCCCCTCGTCCAGTCCCGACAGTATCTCGCATTTTATATACCGTTCGAGCAGAGTGCGTCCGACGCATCCCGCGATGTCATCTTCGTCAGCGGCAGCCTTTGCCACAGCCGCTACTCCCGCGCACCAGCCACAGGTGTAAGTGTAAAGCATATTCGCGTAAGTGTCGGTGTACGGTCTTCCGAGAAGATCCAGATATACTTCTGTTTCGGCGCGTGTGAAGCGCATCTCATCTATCCCGTAAAGTGCCGCTTCGCCGTTCATCAGGTATTTCAGCACATATCCGGGGATCTCCCGCCCCGCCAGAAGCAGCCGTATCTTTCCGCCTGCGGCAGCTTCACACAGCAACGTCAAAAACGCCGACGCTGTTTTCTCCGTCACAACATCGGCATTGTCAACAAGAACAAGTCCGCAGTGAGCGGACATTTTTTCTATGAACAGGCAGACATTCCCATAATCGGAAGCTCCCTGCTCCGCGCCGCAAAACAGCGCGGCGATACGCTCCGGGCAGTCATCATACTCTGCGAGAGATATCAGCACGCTCCCCGGGGTATCTTCCGCGAGCTGCGCAAGATACGTGCTCTTTCCGTACCCGGCACAGCAGGCTATAACTCCGAGAGGAGCGCATATATCCGGACGTTCCCTGCGGACAAAGCCGCCGGGAACGCCGTTCATGTTATCGGTCCTGTGTTCATTGGAAAGCATATTTTATTCGCCCTTCAGTGCCTCCGCTACGTCCTCGGCGGTGGCATCATGCGACAGCATGAGCGCATCCAGAAGCTCGTCCTTGTTTTCCGAGCTCATTATGTTCTGTGCCCGTCGCATTATCACATAATCGAAACCGCTCATCAGCTCGGCCTCCGTCGCGGGTTTGTCCGACGACATATCCGTGATCGACACACCGAGTCTTGCAAGAGCTATCTTGTCTGATTCCTCATCCGTAAGTTCCTCTGCCATCACATCACGCTCATTATCGGACAGTTCGGAAGACTTTGCCGCCAGTTTTGCCTGCTCCTTTATTTTAGTGCGCTTGCTTTCGAGGTACTCCTTTATAGTCTCCGCTTTAAGCGCGATAGCCTTCTTCTTCTCTTCCGCCGCCTTGGTCTTATCCCGCGCGTCAAGCATTTTCTTCGCTATCGCCGAGCCCTTGCTGATCACCGGTCCGATATAGTTCTTGAAAGCGCTGTTACTTGCCACACCCGTCGCGGAAAAAGCACCGGACAGCATCTGTGCGGTACCGGTCACGATATCGCCGATGCCCTTGCTGGAAGTCTCGCTTTTCTGCTTGTTGAACTTGCTTGCGATAGCCATGGCGAGCTTGTTCGCCTTTGCGGTGCTGCGGCTCTTTTTGGCTTTCGCAAGATCACGCTCATACTCTTCGGGGTCTGCCGTTCCCTTGGTCTCTTTGAGTCGCTTTACTTCCTCGGTGCTTTCGGCAAGCTTCGCAAATTTGTTGGAGTCCTTGGTGAACGCGGCAGCGTCTTCGGCGATCTTTTTCGACTGCGTTCTCGCATGCTTATCACCGATAAGCCCCATAACAGCGCTCAACGCTTTGAATCCGCCGACAGCACCGGAAAGCACATCACCCGCGATCTTCAGATCGGAACCGCTGCCCACCTGTCCGGATTTCAGCAGTGCACCCGCTCCTCCGGACAAGCCGCCGAAGGCATTCATCATATGCTGTACGCCCTGTATCCTTCCGCGCACTTTGTTGCGGCGGCTCTTTGATTTTTTCGCGGCGAACAGACTCGATATGGATTTCATAGTACTGGTGTATGCGCCGGTAACACCCTGTGCGAGCTCCTTGATCGGAAGAGGTTTCTCGTCCTTCTTGTCACTGTTGGTCTTCTTTTCGCCCTCGGACTTCTTATCCGACAAGACCTCGGTGGCAAGCTCTTTCACGCCCTGCAAGACAGCACTGTCCGGGTTTTTCTTTGCCTCTTTGTTATCTTTCTTTTCGTCAGCGGACTCTCCGGTCTTGCTGCTCACCCATTTATCTGCAAGTTTTTCTCCGATAGTTCCCAGATTTGCGACGACACCCTTATCGTTGTCATACATTCCCGCGGCAGCTTCCGCCTGCTCACCGATGCTTATCGCAGTCTCAAGCTTGCTTTTCTTTTTCTTTTCTGTCTTTTCGCCGCCCTTATCGTTTTCACCTTTGTCGGATCTGTATTTATCAACGAGAAGACGCTTCAGGAGCTCCGACCTGCTGGCACCGCCGTCATTCTTTTCGACCACGGTCACTTCCCCGGCTGCCGCATCACTTTCTGCCGCAGCTTCTGAAACGGGCGAATTATTCTCCTGCTCTTCCGGAACTGCTTCAGTGCTGTGTGACATATCCTGCAGTTCTATCATTTCAGGCTCATTCAGTTTATTTTTTGCCATATTGTGTGCCCTCCGGGTCAGAACTGGATTATCGCGGTATCCTCATTCATCAGTTCAGTTACAGACTGTTCGCCGTTTAACATCAGCGCTGTAAGCGCTATCGCCTCTTCAGCGGTCCCGACACAGATATCGATATTGGCCGCAATGATTCGAAGCAGTCTCGTCCGATCGATATCCTCATCTATCACGAATGTACTGCCGAACCAGAAGTAGCCGTTCTCCCGGGTTATGCCGAAGCTGCCGACAGTCAGGTACTTGTTAAGATACGGCAGCAGCGCCGCAATATCCTCCGACGCTTTCTCACCGAGCTCGGACCTCACAGTTATAAGCACTGACACCGCAGTAGCATCATCGGTCGGATGCACCACCGAAACATTGCAGTCCTCCACGGCATTGAAACCGTCATACTCGACAACGACAGCATTCGTTCCGCTTATCTCATCAATAAACGCATTCATCCCGGCTTCGGAGAAGACCTCTTCGAGCTCGTCAAGAAGTTCCTTATCCCATGCTTCACTCATAACTCATTCCTCCCTGTCGAGCCCGCCGATCAGCAGATCGACGCTCTCACCTTTCAGTGCGCGGTGGATATACTCACCTGCATTCGCCACAGTGTTTTCCATAATACCGACCGTCTTTGCGAGCATTGCCGTCACAGTACTCACATCGAGCGTCTCATCGATCACAGCGCCCTGTACAAACATTACCGAGCCTCCGTCCTCGAAGACTCTGAAGCTTCCGAGCGCTACCCGGTCGTTGATCGCCGATATCAGCGGAGCAAGCCCGGAAAGCTTATCCGCCTCGATATCGCTGAATACGAACATCATCACTTCATAGGCAAGGAGCTCCTCCTCAAGCGGCATCATCGAGAACTGATAACCGATCTCTTTACCGGCCTCGAAAGGCGACTCCACAGAGCACAAAAGCACGGGACCGTCATCGGTCTCCTGCAGCTCCGCGCTCTTATTGTTTTCCTCGAAAACGTTCAGAAGCATTTTCAGGTATTCTCTTATTGCGTCTGTTTCCATTACAGCACTCCTCCGTTCAGATACCGAGATAGCCGAAATCGCTGTCGGTAAGTATCTTGCCATACTTCGAGAAGTTGAGCTTCACCGCCTCGATGATATGACAGTTGCGTATTCCCTTTCCCTCTGCTGCCGCAAGATACGCGGCATTTGTCAGTATCTCCTTGATATTGCTTCCCGAAAGCTCAAAGCGCTCCGCGAAGAATTCAAAGTCTATCTGCTCATCGATCCGCGCGTCTTCGGGAAGTATCTTCTTCCATAGCATCAGCCGCACATCCGGTGTCGGGAACACAAAGTTTATCATGAATTTTATCCTTCGTTTGAAGGCATCATCAATATTATTGACATAGTTCGTTGCAAGTATCGTAATACCCTCGTAATCTTCAAGCTTCTGCAGCAGGAACGCTGTATCGGCATTGGCATAGCGGTCATTCGCATCCTTTACCTCCGAGCGTTTTGCGAACATCGAGTCCGCCTCATCGAAAAACAGCATCGCATTGATATTCTTTGCTTTGTTGAACAGCGAATTGATGTTCTTCTGCGTTTCTCCGATGTACTTGCTTGTGAGCTGTGAAAGGTCGATGCGATAGAGGTCGAGTCCGAGCTCATTCGCCATGACCTGCACCGCCATTGTCTTTCCGGTACCTGGCGAGCCATAGAACAGTGCGCAGAGTCCGCGTCCATAGGGCGACTTTCTCCGGAAACCCCAGTCCTCATTAACGACGCTGCGGTACTTGACCTGGTCACAAATCATCTTCATCCTGCGCTTCTGCTCATCGCTCACTACGAGATCATCCCACGTGAACACAGCGTTGATCTTCACCGCGTAGGCACCGAGCTGGTTCACCGACTGCATACGCACGCTCCGTGATACGATATCTCTCGTGATATCCGTGTCTTCCGACACCGCGATATCTATAGCAGTGTATGCCGCCTTGCGGATATTCGACGGCGTGAGTATATACTGATTGGAGAATACCCCGTTATCGGGGTGCACACCGATGTACATTTCCCAGAACTGCCTTCGTTCGTTTGCGGTCAGCATCGGCAGCTCCACGCTCACGAACCCGATATCCATTTTTGCAAAAACATCGCTCTTTTCCGGCGTTATCCAGAAGAAGAAACCGAATACCGAAGCGATATATTCCGCCGTTCTCTTCACCTTGTCCGCTATGGGTGATCGCCTTGTTCCGCCTTCACCGTCCGGCTCCGTGAGCTCCGCGTCTACCGTGAAGCACGGTATCGCACCGAGCAGCATGGTCTCTGTGTATATGCCGTCGAGCCTTTGCAGTATATCATCATACCCGAAAGTGATCAGCTTATACAGATCCACATCGAGCATATTCAGCGACACCGACTTTACGGCGATCCCTGCGGCAGTCCTTCTGCCGACACCCGACGGTCCGTAAATGTTGAGCGCGAATCTCATATCCTTCTTGAAAGCTTTGCCGACAAACGTCCGTGTTATGAACCGCAGGCTGTCAGTTCTTATCGGCACGTAATCCTTATCGTTCGGCTCCTGATAGATGCGGCAGTACTCACTGAGTGTCCTGTCGATGTCATTGGTGCCGAGTATGTATGAAGTCACACGCGGAGACAGCAGCAGTCTCTGTGCGCTCTCACCCCTGTCACGGCGTTTTCCGGAGCGCTCACACAGAAATCTGCACAGCGGAGAGGTCCCGTTTATCATTCCCGCATAGCTCCCGTCATATCCGAAGATGTATCCGTACAGTCGTATTGCCAGCCATTTTGTCGGATAGAAATCCGACATATTGTTGTGTAGGTAGGTATAGACTGCCTCATACTTTCTGTCATACTCGACCGAAAGCGCAAGCAGCAGCGCAAACCGTTCAAACTCATTCAGCCCGAATTTAAGGCATACGACATCGAACCGCGGCATGAAATCTCTCTTGAGAGCGCGCTTCTTTCTCATCTCGATATGCAGATACGCACTCTCCTCCTGTGCCTTGGCTTCATCGGAAAGCCTGTCACGAGCACCGCTGTCACGCCCGGCGGTAAGTATCTCACCGAGGTCTCCGGACGACACAGACATTCCGAAAGCGAAGCCTGTTTCGTCGCGGCTCGGGAAACCGTCGCCTCCGAACCCCTTGGCGACTGAAACAAGCGTGAAGCAAAGGTCAAGGTATGAAAACAGATCCTTGAGAGCCTCCCGGTCATTGGTATATGGTTTCAGAGCATCCCGCAGATCGAAAAAAGCTTCATAAAGACTTGTAACTTCCATATCTCCTCCGTTAACCGAAATACCTGAAACCGAGTATCGCGGTATCGAGCGTAACGGCGGCATCGTCTCTGTATTCGTCGAGATCTTTGTCGAGTTCGTTTATCGTCTTGTCGAGGTCATACACATTTCCCGAGATCTTGTTCATAACGCTCACAAGCCTGTCAAACCCGTATTTTTTTCCTTTTGGACTGCTCATCTCGGAAACGCCGAGAGAAGTGAATACGATAGTGCTTCCCTGATACAGCTGTATGGTCTTCTGCTCAAAAGAAACACCGCGCATCTGTCCGAGGCTGAACGGCTTATCGGGCTTGTCGAGAACGAAATTCTCACCCGGTTTTTTGATGAGCATAGGCGGCATGCCCGCGTTGACATACTTCATCGAGCCGGTCTTCAGATCGATATCCGCGAGTATAACACCGATGGTGAGACCTGCGTCCTTTTTCTCGACGCTGCACAGTTCATTATTTGTCTCCGCGGCGATCTTATACGGCTCAAATCCCATTTTCGCGAAGCTCTTTATGTAAGACATCGAAAGCACAGAGAATATCATGGAAGCGATGTTGCTTCCGAGCGGTTCACCGACTACTATCAACAGGCGGTTGGTATCCGTGAAAAAGTAGTTACAGAAGCTGCACCTGTTGTACATAGTGTACCTGAGACTCGCACACAGATCAAAATCCGAGCGTTCGGGAAATGCAGGATATGCGATATCACTCGATATAACACTTCTTATCTTGCTGGCAACATCGAGATCGACCTTGAGTCTTTCCTCTTCAGTGGTCTTTATCTCAAGGTTTTTGGTATAGTCAATGGTACGCTGGGCGAGAAGGTTATAGTCGTCTGCCATCTGCTCGATCTCATCCCTGGTGTGTATCTCGCTTATCGGCTCGAAAACAAGCGTACCCTCATTGGAAACAAATCTGTTCATGTGCGAGGATATGATACCTACAGGCTTTACTACGCTTATCTTTATGAACAGGTACGCAACTATACCGAATATCATGAAGTTCAAAGCCGCGTCTATGATAAGGACATAGTAATTGCCGATCATTGTTATGATTATTCTGGTGAAGTCCACCTCAAGACCCATGACGGCACACACTGTCCCGTCCGCGTATTTCAGGGGAACATACGCGACAAGGAACGTTTCTCTGTCAACAGTAGCGAGACGGTTATAATTCTGACTTTTGCCGGTCTCATATACATTTTTCACGGTCTCGAAGGCCTGACTCTGCCCGAAATTCTCACCGAGATCATAATAGTTTCCGTTGCGGTCAGGTAAATCAATGACGACGGTCATGTCATTCAGGACATTGCCCTTTTCGTCACGTGCGGCCTTGTAGATAAATATATCGCTCAGATTCTGTTCCGCCATTCCTATCTGTAAGCGTTTTTTCACTTCATAATAATGGTCATCGGGACCATTTTCCAGCCAGTTGTCGATAAATTCCCCATAATCGGTGATCGCTTCGCCCGCACGCTCAACTTCGTCTTCCGACATATTCTGCAACTCATCCTCGGAATAAAATCTGTCCACATAATCGGGGGCAAAAGCCGCGATATCCATAAGCTTTTCCTGCTGCTCGACGACCGTTTCACCGACAAATACAATAAAGACCGTGGCACAGGTCGAGATCATAACAATCATAAATATGATGATCATACTTATGATGATCTTGCGTTCAAGTTTGCCCTTTCTCTTTATCTTTCTCTCTTTTTTCAAATCGAACACCCCATAAATGCTTATTCTTTATCGTCAGCAGCACTCAATATACTTTTTCTCGTTCTCATCCGCAGTACCTGCAAGACAGCTGTCACATCTGAAAACATACTGCTTCGCCGCAGCATCATTTCTGTCAAATTTGAGAAGCTCTATGAAGTAAGAGCGCGCCTCAAGGTAGTTTCCCTTCAGGAAAAGCTCGACTCCTGTCTCAAAGAACAGTCTGCTTCTCATCTTGCTGTATTTTGTATCGGCAAGATCACCGTCATAAATATCGTAGATATCTTCAGCCGTGTCACTGGCAGGGTGATACATCTTCCCGAGCCTGCGGCTGTTGTAGAGCTTCTGAAAACCCAGCATACGATCTGCGATGTCGCTCGTCACAAGTATGCGAGAGTTGTACCTTCGTGCAGCATCACTCAAGAATATCGCGGTGTCCATAGTTTCAGACATCACGAGCGGCATATCGAAGCCGTTGTAGCCCACTGCTCCCACACATACGACACCGTAGTCTATGCCGATGCTGAGCCCCGCAAACAGCTTCTTGCGCTCTTCGAGCTCCGCCTCCTGGCATATCGTTATCGCACATTTTACCGCGTCCTCACAGTCTCCCCTGAACATTGCCGAGATACCCGCACGCGTAACGCAGAGCAGCTGGCCGTTATGCTTTTCAAGCACACCTCCGACATCCTCGACCTGCATATTTATGACGGAGACAAGACCCGCGTCCTTGTTTATCATGACGTTGTCTCTGAAAAAAACGGTCGAAATATTGATTATCGCCGCCTCGGTCATCTCCGACATTCCCGGTTCGAGATGCTTATCCTGTTCCATTTTTTCCATCTGCGCTGTTTCCTTTCCTTAAGTTACGGCACCATGATATTCATCGTACCCGGGTTTGTGATCTGTATGACCCCGCCCCATGCGCATATCAGCTTGCTCGTATTGTTGAGCGCGGGCTGACCGCCGATAAGTACTGTGGGACTTCCCGGTGCCCACGGCGCAGTCGTTACCGGGACGCACGGCATAGGAGTAAGCACTCCAAGCGCTGCCGCTGTCGCCGATGCCACCGTAGGATTTGCGAGCGACGAACACATACCAAACGGCAGGATATTCACAAAGGGCTTGTTGTCCATGATATTGGCGAGCGGTGTTTTCGTCATCGTCCTGTTCACCGGGAGTACAGAAAGCACCGACGGGGCCATTCCGAACGGACACATCAGCGAAGCCCCCATACAAACCGCGCATGCCATTTTTGTTATCCTCCGTTATTCCGAAAAATCGGCTTTGATGTAATTCGATCCGCCGATATCCAGTTTTTTAGTTATTACCTTATCGCCGTCTATGACTTCACAGGTCATACTGCTGCCGGAGCCCGTACCGGTCCTGAGCATCAGCATGAACCCGCCGTTTCCGTCCGCTGTGCATTCCGACACCGGAACTATCACTGTGCCGATCTTCGGATAATCCGAAACAAGCTCTCCGTCAAGCCTGTATTCTGACCTGTCACCATCCTCCGCGGCAGCGATACGAATGTACTCTCCGCTATTGTCGGGCGCGATTATCTTCAGCAGCTTGCCCTCGATATTGATCCCCTCGCCGTGGTAGATGCCGACTACACGGCTGCCTTTTTCCGCGCCGGAGAGAAGCTTGTAGGCGGTGCTCCGGTCATCCGGAAATATTCTGAGCGCTGCGCCGGGAGCTGCCTTACCCTCGACAAGCACAGAATCCGAAGGCATAGGGTACTGCTTGTTCGGAAGCATCCGAAGCGTCACATTTTCAGCCTTATCCGCAGTCACTGTGCACCGTATACCTATGCGGCAGTACAACCCGCCCTCGGCATTGACAGTGTATTCCCCCTCGGGAACATCCACGAATATATATCTGCCGTCAGGCTTCACGATCGGCGGCTTCTGTCCGTCGATCCACACTCTTGCGTTGCTCCCTTTTACCGGAAGCCCGGTAAGGTCGTCGGTAAGCTGCACCGAAATCGAAAGCTTCATCACCAATCTGCGGGAAGGCGATCCAAATTGATCCATTCAGCTCACTCTCCTTCTTTCGCTTTCAGATCGCTGATCTGACCGAAAGTGAAATCCGTCTCGGAAACTCTTGTTATCTTTGTAATACGTTCGGATTCTATCTCTACGGGATACACCTTGTAAAACACCGACAGCTTATACGGCTGGTCGGGGATGTTCCAGATGCGGTGCTTCTCCTCATTATCAAGCTCAAGCATCTCGATGCGCGGCAGGAATTTCATCCCGGAGAAAGCTTTTCCGTAGAGCTCCGGCTTCAGTACCGGGTTACCCTCGATTATCTGCATCGCACGCCCGATCAGCTTTGCTTCCTCAAGCGAACGAAACTTGATATCGCTCGCGGAGTACGCGGTGATCATGTAGTACAGGTCAAGATAGAATGACGGCGCACGCAGCTTGTCGGTACCTACAGGTATCCTTTTCGTCGCGTCAATGTCATTGTTTCTCTTCATGTCATACAGGCAGATACCGAGGCTCACATCCCCCTTATCGGAGGGATGACACACGCCTATCCCCTCCGTATTCGGGATCAGATCAGGCACCATGCCCTCACGGAGAAGCTTAACGAGCGCTTCTCCTATATCTGAAATAATGTTGTAATTAGCCATTTGACCGACCCTTTCACTCCTGCGCAGATCCCGTTTCGTTGTTCTCTTCAGAGTCCGAAGTCACGGCGGAAGATTGTGACGTTGTATCCGAGATCAGCTCGCCGGTCTCGGAGTATGTCTTGCCCGCACCATATTCACCGAGCTTGAAGGTACCCTCATACTTGAGCGTGCCGCCCGGATAGAACTCACGGCCCTGTCCGTCATATTTTCCCTTGTAGAAGCCGCCGTCGTACATAAGAGCGCCGTTGCTGTCAAACTTCTTACCGTTGCCGTGGTACTCGCCGCGGTAGAAGTCGCCGTCGTATACCAGCACCTTATTCTCGTACAGCTTTCCGTTGCCGTGATATTCGTTATGATAGAAGGTCCCGTCGTATATCAGCACGCCGTTCTCATACAGCTTACCTGCTCCGTCATACTGACCCGATGTGAAGTTGCCATCATAGATAAGCTTGCCGTCGGTGGAGCTGTACAGCTTGCCCGCGCCGTTGTATATGCCGTTCTCAACATTTCCGGAGTAGATGACTTTCTTACCGTCTTTTGAGTACAGCGTTGTAAAACCTGTGGTTATCTTTCCGGTCGCGTCGACGTAGCCGTTGCCAGTCATCTTGCCGGACGCGTCATAGAACGTACCCTGTCCGAAATACTTACCGTTCTTGAAGCCGCCGTTGTAGATCATGACATCGCCGCTGTACAGCTTGCCCTGTCCGTTATATACGTCATCCGCGAACTCGCCGTCATATACCAGCGATCCCGTTTTCGCGTCATAGCTCTTACCGTTGCCGGTGCGTTTGCCTTCCTTGAAGCTGCCGTCAAACGTCATCTTTCCGGTAGTCGGGTCATACTGCTGACCGAAGCCGGAATACTTACCGTCCGCGAAGTCACCGGAGTAGATAAGTTTGCCGGCACTGTTATACAGCTTTCCGGTACCGTTATATCTGCCGTCCTTGAAATCACCTTCATATATCATCACGCCGGGTCTGCCGTTATACTGCTTGCCCGAGCCGTTGTAGATACCATCCTTGACATCACCGGAATAGATAAGATATCCGTCCTTGTCATAGATATTCGTGGTACCGTTCGCGATACCGCCGCCGGCAGAGATATCTCCCTCCATGGCGACACCGCCGTTCTCATCGTAGTATGTACCCTGACCCTGCGGTCTGCCGTTCACGAAGTTGCCTTCATAGTAGAGCTTCTCGTTCTTGTAAAGCTTGCCGCTGCCGTTGTAAGTATCATTCTGGAAGTTACCCTCATAAACGAGCTTGTCATTCTTGTATTCCTTACCGGTGCCGTTGTAATGACCGTCAGTCAGAGCGCCCTCATATACCTTGCTCCCGTTCTTGTAAACAACGCCGTTGCCGGACTGTTTACCGTCCTTAAAGTCGCCGTCATAAACGAGCTCACCGTTCTCATACAGCTTACCGACACCGTCGTAGCTGCCGCCTTTGAAAGCGCCGTCATACACGAGCACGCCCTTATCGTAGAGCTTACCCGAGCCGTTGTATGCGCCCGCTGTGAAGGTACCTTCATACATCACATCGCCCGTGGAGCTGTCATACAGAACACCCTTGCCGTCATATTTGCCGTCCGCGATACCGCCGACATACAGCAGACCGCCGTTGTCATCGAACAGCGTGGTAGTGCCGCTCACAACGTCACCGTTGCCCAGCGTGCCGTCTGACAGCACAGCTCCGGTCTCGTCATAAAACGTTCCGGTACCGATAGGCCTGCCCATCGAAAATCCGCCGGTATAGTACAGCACTCCGCCCCGGTACATCGCACCTGTGCCGTTGTACAGCGAATCCGTGAACTCACCGCTGTACACGAGAACACCGTTCTCGTACTGCTTGCCGGTACCGTTGTACTTTCCGTTTACGAAATTGCCGGCGTAGATTATGCCGGTCTCGTCCATGAGCGTTCCATAGCCGTTGTACACATCGTTATTGAACGCCCCGTCATATATAAGAGCTCCGTTTTCATACAGCTTTCCGCTGCCGGAGTACATATTCGCCTTGAAATCTCCGCTGTAAAGTATCTTGCCGGTAGTCTCGTCATAAAGCTCGCCGGTGCCGTCACGCTCATTGTTCACAAAGCTGCCGTTATAAACGAGATTACCGTCCGACGCGGAATATTCCTTGCCGGTGCCGTTGTACGCGCCGTTCACAAAGCTTCCGTCATATACAAGGTTTCCGTTCCCTTCGTCGAAGAGCTTTCCGGAGCCGTTGTACATGCCGCCGCTGAACTGTCCGGTATACATGGTCCTGCCTTTATCATAGTAACGTGTACCGTCACCGTCAAACAGGTTGGAAACGAAACCGCCGGCATACTCCACGTTACCGTTGGGATAGTACAGCTTACCGTAGCCGGAGTATTCACCGTTCTCGAAATTACCGACATAAACGAGTTCGCCGTTGTAGTTGTGAAGCGTGCCTTCGCCCATGACACTTCCTTGTTCGAGCCTTCCCTCGAAAAGCACGTTTTCGAGCTTCACGGAATCGTAGAGCTTTACCTTACCGGTATATCCGATCGCGTCAATGCTGTTGACCCACATCGACTTCGTGAAGAACATGCTCACTATCCACGGCAGTCCGAACCTTACGAACAGGATCGCGAGCAATATCAGAATTATCACGATCGCGTATACAAGCTTTTTCGCGACGAACTTCTCACCGATGATGAAATACTGGCTCACATCGGTAGGCTTAGCGGTAAACCCCTTGGCTTCCTTCTTGATATCGGTAGCGACCTTGCTCACGATATTCTGCGGATTGAGCTTACGAAGCACCATTCGCACGAACAGCATTACAGGCGTTATGAATATCCGCTCCACCTTACGAAGGAAAAGCCTGAACGCGCCAAATAAATCAAACATAGTTTATTCTCACCTGTTCTTATCTATCGTTACAGTTCCTATACTGTCAAAATTCGGTTTGGATTTCGTTGACGGACCTGAAGTCTGGATCGTGAATACAAGATATGTTATCGCCGCCGCGAGCAGCAGGAACATGATGATCTTCTTCACCTTTCCCCACAGCTTTTTTATCTTATCCCATATCCTGAACCATATCGACTTCGGCTCCTCACCGCCCGCATCGCTTTCTATAAGCGTATTCATCATGAGATAGTATCTGCTGTAAAGCTCGATCTTGTTCGACTTTACAAGCTCCGGCATCTCGCCAAAAAACTTGATCAGTTCATCGGGGACCTTGCGCTCAAGCTCATACGCAAAGAAGAACCGCAGCAGCTTTTCCGCCTTCCGCATCGGGTCACACTCCCTCGTCCCGATGATATCCTCGATCGGATAGTTGAAGTTCACCGTAAGATCCGGACTTACAATTATGTTCCCCACATCCATGCACTTGTCGAGAAAATAATCCGGGATATCGAGAAGCACCGCTCTCTCAAGTATCTTACGACACAGCTCAAGGCGCTCCCGCAGCGGCATCCCCTCGGTATCTGTCTTATCCGCGAGGGTCGTGCCCTGTGTGTATTTCATAACTATGCAAAGCTGATCATCGAATATAAAATGCTCGATATAATCCGTGAACACCGACGGATCTACGACATTGGACAGCCAGCTCACAAGCTCGGGGAAAAGCGACCTGTCCTTTACGCTCATTATACGGCATAATGAACCATCTCTGCTATTGGTACACATATATATGCTGTAGCGCTCATTGGTCTTCTGAACGCTCGTCACAGGATACTCATGTCCGTATGTATAAATGATCAACAGCTTCGCCTCCTTTGCCTGATAATTCTACTGCCGCGCGATAGTATCACCCGCGGACAACGACCATGATAGATGCCTTTACCTCGGGATATACCGCACTCTGCGCAATAACTTCATAAACACCTTCAGTGTTTGGAGCGGTATACATACCGTTAGCATCGATCTCACCGCCTGTCGCGGGAGATACCGCCCACCTTACCGTTTTATTTGTCATGTTGCTGCAGACCGCTTCAAGGTACTTTGTCTCTCTCGGCTTGATGATAAGTGAGTTCGGCTTTATAGTTATCTTCATGTTGCTCTTTTCCGTGACTTTCTCATCGACATCGCGGAACGCTGTCCACTTTACATCGATGTAGTCCTGAATCATCGTTGATTTCGTAAGCACACCGATAATAAAGCTTCCCTTCGAGTTATCGAGCTTTGCCGCGACTTCGTAAGGCGCTTCCTCATCGCGGAATACGGACGGGTTGCCATATATAGTACCGCTCTCCGTTACCGCGCCAAGGGTAATGGTCACGCTTCCGAGACCAAGCCCGTGGAATATCTCGTCTGAATAGAAGACCTTGTTCTTGAGGCTGCCCGCGTTGAGGTTTATCCTGCAGATACCGCTTGCGATCTCCGGGGAGCTCTTGCCGCCGGAATAAGACTCCACGTGCTGCACCGACTGTGAAGCCGGAGCCGCTCCGCCGGAAGCGAGCCTGCTGCGTCCGATGGCGTTGAGAAGCATATTGCTTGCGACATACTGACCGAAAGGAACGTTCTCGATGTTATCGATTATCGAGGAGCCCACGGAGTTCACGAGCCCTATCCTCGCAAGATAAAGTCTCTGTCCGACAGTGTTGCGAAGCTCTGTATCCATACTGTGGTCATAGCTGTCATACACCACCGCGTCAAACAGATCCTTGTCTGTAATCATCACCGACGACTTGCCGGAGACAGCTCCCTCTGCCGGAGTCTTGTCAAATGCCAGACGGAATGTGAGCGGATCGGGAGTCGCCGTACCCTCGGTATTGCTGACGTTAGCGGATGTGAGCTCGAAGGTCTGTGTGTACTTGCCTGTCTTATCGAGCAGCGTCTCATCAAAGTTCACCTTAAGCACCGAGCTGCCGTCAGACGCGTTGTTGAGACACACGAGCTGGATATCGTAGGAGAACGCCGCGAACTGCTTTGAGAACGTCTCGATCTCGACCCTGAACGGGAATGTGGAGTCGGGGTTCACAAAGCG
Organism: uncultured Clostridia bacterium; assembly: GCA_947166275.1. Classification (GTDB taxonomy): domain Bacteria; phylum Bacillota; class Clostridia; order Oscillospirales; family Ruminococcaceae; genus Ruminiclostridium_E. The sequence continues at coordinate 11,940 of CAMVDP010000011.1, read as the reverse complement.
CGGCATCACATGACGGATATGTATGCTGCCGCTGCGGAATACGGTCACAGCGTTTTCGAACAGCATATCCGTGCGATCGATGTTGTCTTCGGGTTCGCTGGCAGTAAGGTAAAGATTGTACCCTTCCTTTATCCTGTTGGCATTGTCACCGTCGCTGTCCGGAACTATGTTGTGCGAGTTGCCCTTCTCGCCCTCACTGTACTCGATGCAAAGGTAAACGTAAGCGTTGCTGCCGCTGCTTATCGCGGTATCATAGCCGCCAAGCATCGAGAGCTTCTTGGTGATAGGCATATCCACCACGATCTCACGGCCTGTGGTGTCGAATGCGAGACCGCTCTCCACCGAGATGGTAAGATCATCCACTCTTACAACATTAAGTCCGCAAACCACGCCGATACCGTGAACGAGACGGTTTACGAGCCTGCGCTTGTCATTCATGTACTTCTGCTCAAAATTGAAATCCTCTACGCTGAGCAGCTTACCGTAAAAATACTTGTTGCGTTCAAAAGGATAAAGCTGTGTGTTTTTCATATCTGCTCCTTATCATCGTTTTGTTTGTCTCCGATAACGGAGAAGGTTATACGTGATCTTCCGTCAAGCGCGGCATTTCCGGGCTTTCCGAGGAATGTATTGATACCGAGGTACGAATACTGGTCAAGGAAGATGTACGGCTCAAGCACCTTGAGTTCGAAATCCACCGTGACCGGCATCATCTCCCGCGCGATGCGGCTTATTATGTCCTTGTCGTTCTCTGTCCTGATGACCGTGCTCCTGACGAGAATGAACACCTTATAGGGGTCATTGCCGTACATGGGAACGAGCGTGCGTTCATAGACCGGAGTACCGATATGCTCACGAAGCGAGAAGCCTTCGATGATGAACGGCGGCTCGCCTGTGTACAGTTCGATAGCTTTTGAAAGGCTCTCCCGTGTTCCTCTGCCGCGGTAAAGGCTGACCGCGGACAGCAGCAGCCGTCGGAGCTTCTGCTCTTCCCAGACCGAACAGTCCGAGATATCGAGCCATTCAGCGAGCCATTCAAGGAACCCGCTCTCCGTACATTCCGGGTCGAAGATATCCGATATACGGTCTATCTCATCCTCGACCTCCTCGTAAAGCGTCTGGAATATACCGAGATAGCGTTCGAGGAACTTTTCCTCCCTGTCGCTCTTGCGGTATATCTGCGGGAGCCTGTCTATCCACGACTCCGCGGGAAGGTAAAGCCGTATGTTGCGTATTATCGCGGGCTTTTCACTTATGCCGAAAACTTCTATATATATCCACAGATACCGCCCGCTCACATCGTGCAGCAGCGCGTCTCTCGCACCGTTTATCCGCCGCTTTTCAAAGGGCTTGAACATCTGTGCTTTTTTCTCGATCGACAGCCCCTTATCCCGGAACACCTCACTAATCGTGAATGTGGCGCCCTCGTATGTAAACTCGCGCTGTTCGGACGCAAACACCGTAATGTGCAGCTCGTCCGCAGAACAATTCTCCATATCGATCAGAAGTCTGTGCCATATCGTTCCCCGGTCTCCCGAATCGAACACCCTCGACATGAAGCGACCGATGCCCGACATCTTTTCCGAGGAAAACCTCAGCATACTGCCGTCGACTTCCATATTCTCACATATCCCTCGCCCGAATTCATAGGCATTGTTCAATATGAAATATTTGAGCTTTTCTCTCATTTTTCCGTAGATCTCCTTGCGTCCTGACAGGCTTACCGCCCGCTGAAAACTACTTATTGATCATAATATCTATATCCGTAAGATATGCCGCGACATTGCGCCCGAGTATCAGGTTGCCCTCACGCGTGCGCTCCGCGTCACTTCCTACAGCCTGCATCGTCAGCACGTTCACCGACAGTACGCAGTCGAGGCTGTCGATAAGCTCGTACAGCCGGCTGTAGATGATCTCCGCTCCGAAGTCGTCCTTTATCGCCGCGAAGAAATCCGCGACCGCGCTGTAGATCATCTCTCTCGGACCGGAGTAGTTCCGCGACACGGTAACATCGACGTACACGGATATCTCGGCATATTCCGGACGCACTATCCTGAACTGTGTACCGAGCATCCTGCGCGACTCAAGGATCGCGAGAATGTTTCGTATATACCGCTCGCTCGGAACACCCATACCGTCTGCGGAATACGGCTTTACCACCACAGCGGTTACGATGCCGTCGCTGCTGTCGTTCCTGATGACCTTTGCCTTTTCTATCCGAAGCCCCTGTGCAGCGCTGACACAGCTCTCGCAGTCTTCATCGGTAACGATGGTGACCGTGGTCTGCAGCAGCTTCTGCGCCTTAATGAAGCAATCCTCGATAGACTCCTCATTCGTGCCGCCCGTGGACGCCCGTTGATTTTCAACGTATATCTCGTCCTTGTTGAAGCCGGTTATCTCGTTTATCTTGCCTTCATTGACACAGCCTTCCGCACCGCGGGTGAGCGAATAGCCGATAGCGATGATCTCACCCTCCGGCGCCATGCCGTTTATGCAGTCACCGAACGTAAGGATACCATTCTCGGTATCGAGCATATACACAAAATCGGCCGTTCCCGATGAGGAGAAATCCCTGACTCTCCGCCATTCCACAAACTTCCCGTCGGAATCCGGCATCTCGGTCATTATCGCGAAGGTCTCATATTCGAGCTCCTCGGTATCAAGGTCATAGCTCTGGAACGGAAGTCCGGTACCGTAGGCGATGACGCCGTTGTCGGCAAACCCGGGTATCATGTTCACCGCACGTACGCCCTTGCTTTCCGCGCCGCCGGGGATACGGCAGATCATCTCGCCGTTCTGCGGGTCGATGCGCTTCTCAAAGCTCTTCACCCGTGTATAAAGCCCGTCGCTTCCCTTGAGGAACAGCCTTGTGTCGCCAACGACCGCGAGCTGGGTGGACAACCGTATCTCATCTGCGGGCCGGAAGTCGGTGTATTCCGCCTTTGTATCCCTCTGTGTAACGGGAAGCAGGTTGAAGTAAATATTCTTTATCACCGGAAGAGCATCATATTCTCCTCCGTCCACCGAAAATCTTATATAATACGCCTCATGGCCCGCGACAGTACATTTGCGGTGAGGCATGCTCATGCTGAAGCTCACCTTGCCGGAGAAAAGGAACCCGTAAGTCTCGTCGGTGTTCCTTGTGTGTCTCCAATTCACGCCGTCGAAGTATTCCATAACGATATCCACGAGCGGTCGGAAGCTGTCCGGATCGGTTATCGGATTTCTGTCGATACCGTCCTCGCTCATCACATCAAACAGTATCGTATGTATTTTCTTTTCCGCGAGGGGCTTGTCGAACCCGATGTAGAAAACACCCTTGTCCTTCTGCTCAAACGGGAGTATATGAAGGTTTCCTCCGAAATAGAACTGTTCTCTCCCGATAACGTTCTTCTCATCGCCGCAGTCACAGATGCAGACATCTATCGAAGATGAGGAGATATACGTCTCCCGGTCCGCCTCAAAGCAGATATCACCCGCGTAGAGCTTTGTACCCTTCGCCGCTGTGATGTCGTTCTCATAGAGGACGGAAACGTCTGCCACCGACGGCTTCTTGGTATGTCTTTCAAGCCCGAGAAGCTTCAGGTATTTTCTGATATTCGCCGAACCTATCTTGTTGATGTAATACTGCTGGCTCTCCTTGAGCAGCGCGAACATCTCGATCATGGTCATTCCCGGGTCATGATAGTTGAAATCCGTCCATTCGGGATAGATGCTCGCTATCATGTTCCGTGCGTTATCGAGTATCTCGTCAAAATATTCGTTATCAAGGTTTATATCGGGTAACAACCGTTTCACCTCCTCACACCCGCGGTAACACCGTATTATTCGACAGTTACGGTGATCTCGTGCTCGCCGTTTTCCGGCAGGATATAGCTGTACTGTCCTATTGTGTCGCTGTCGATCTCCTTGAGACCGTCAGAGCCGGAAACGTACATCGTAATATACAGGTTTCTTATGTAAATGACATTCTTGAGTCTCAGCAGAGCGCTTCGAATCTGCTGCTCATTCGGTATCATGCCGAGTCTCCAGACGTTGTCGCCGTCCGCTCCGGAGAAGGACGCGAAATAATCCGCGAGACACTGCTCGACACTCTTTTTGAGCTCAAAGATACCGTTCAGTTCCTTGGTCTTTATCTCCGCCCTCACGTTTATCTTCACCGAGGTCGGCTCGGTAATGTACAGGCTCTCATTGGAAACGATGCTACCCGGGAGCCTTCCCGAAAGATATTCCATGATATCGTTTCTTATCCTGCTGAATTCGGAATACTCCTTCTTCAGCACGACAAGCGTGACAGCTCCGCGCTCCCTTGCGCCGGTGATGTTTCTCCCGCACACGCACCGCAGCTTCCGTATGTTGCGCGACGCGTTGAACGTAAGGCTCTCAAGGTCACGCGCCGTCACAGCCTTGCCCTGCGTTCGGATCATTATCGCGTTGCGGCGCATAGCGTCAAACACCGTTTCCGCATCACAGCCGCCGTAGAATCGCTTGGCATTGTCCACGCCAGACACGAAGCCATAGGAACGCTCAAGCCCTGCAATACCGCCCGGCTCTAGATTTGTGCGGTCACCGCCGCCGGTAGTGTATGTTACTCTGATATTATCCGTATCGGACACAGGAGGGATACGGCCTTTTCTGCCGTTCCCGAAAGTCACCTTACCGCTGCTGCGGTCGAGTATGTAGCATCTGGAGCTGTTATCCTGCATAGCGAAGGTGCTTACCTCGTCCCACTTCACCCAGATCTCGGTATCCATACCGCCGCTTCCGGTCACGCGGATAAGTCTGCCCCGCGCTTCAAGTTCATCTGCCTCACTCTCGGTTATCGAAGTGAACTCGTTGACATATAGCTCAAAATCGAGCACATTCGGAGAAGAAAGCGTAAACACCGCGTTCTCGGTATACACATTCATCGCGAAGTATTCTTCAATGTGGCTGTCCACATTCACCGCACGTACGGAGTTGAAGAACACCCCGTTCACTATCGGGAGCCCGCACCGTTTCATACGGTACATGTTCTCGATATCGGTGACTGCCACCCAGTAAAGCTCCTCGCCGAATAACCTCTGCTTCACGAACCCGTGATTATCGAGAAACACGGTAAGACCGAACTTCGTGAAGCTCTCTGTCTCATCTGCGATGTTCATGGGCTTCCAGCCGCCGGCAGTGAGGTACTTCCACAGCAGCTTCGGGCGTGCGGAGCGCGGATCCTCCTCGATATCCCATAGTATGCGCATCGGCCCGTTGTCGGGCGGCGCAGAGAAACCGAAATACACGGTCCTGTCTTCCGCGCCCGCACAGCGGAACGGCACAAAGCCGTCATATCCCGCGGCATCGGCGGGAGTATATCTGCGCTCTTCGATGTTATTGTATGAAACTATGTCGGAAATGCGGCAGCCCGATTCCTCATAGTGATATTCAAAGGATATGTTGCGTATCAAGGGCGAGAGATACCAGCCCCTGGTCTTGTAAAGGTTCTCCGCTTTGAGCAGCCTTGCGCGAATACAGCAGCCTGTATGTGCGCCGACGAATGCCTCTGTCATATCCTCGGGGCATTTGAACGTGATGCTCTTGAAGCTCGCTGTAACGCCCTGCTTGATATTGAACAGGTCGGAGTAAGAGCCGTCACTGAACAGCCTGCTCCAGCCGTTACCGTTGAAGTATTCCCATATAACGCCGGTTATCGCGATCTTATAAGTTTTTGCTTCCTTGAAGTCTTTCTTGTTCGCGACCCATTTATAATTGATCCCCTCATCATCGGGCTGATCATCTATCGGCACCTCAACAACGCTCATATCGAAGCTCATGGTGATCTCCGCGCCGCGCTTTCCGAGCACCTCGCTGCTTGCAAAGTACACCTCGTTGAAGAGCTGGAACTGCTCGCCGAACGGATAGAACTCACTGATATCATATTCAACGTTGCCGTCGGTGACAAGGTCAGGTATTATGCCTTTTCCCGAAGGCAGAGCCTCGATCTGTGAGAATGAGAAATTCTCGAACGCGGTCATGTCCTTCACGGTCACGCGTATGTTGAAGCCTTCCTCGTCCGCTGCGACAGGCGGAAGCTTTGCGTCCTTTACGAGCACAAGATCGCCTCTGCTCTCATGCACATCCGAAAAGCGCACGAAACCATTCTCCTCGCCCGCGTAGTATTCGATCTCCGCAGCATCCGGGTCGGAGAGCGCTTTGATGCTCTCATTTCCGGCGAGAGTGCCGCTCTTGCGCAGGAACCTCATCGTGATGCTGCCCTCGCTTCGGATATCGAACGCGAACGGGTGCGAAGCCCGCATCACATGGCTCTGCAGGTTTGCGGCAGGCAAGCCGAACAGCGCGGTCTTCTCCTCCATGAAGTGCTCGTATTCACCGATGAAGTCCTCACTGTCATCGGCAACGAAAACTTTCTCTATCCGTGCGGGAGACACGAGTATGTCATCACATGTCTCGAAGTGCATCGTCTCACCGTCCGCGGTATATGACGACATGACGGCGCCCTTCTCTATCGGAGTGCTTCCCACATCGTCCGCCGACAGCGTGAAGTTCACGAATCCCTCCGCAGGCGATGCCGGCAGAAGCGACGCGTCAGCCATGTTATAGAAAGCTATCTTGTTCTTGAGCGGCGTGCCGTTCACTTTTTTGAGCGTACCCGCCAGCATATCCGCATAAGCAAGCGCGAGAACAGTTCCGATATCAGGATCCTTGGGATCCATTCTCCATTCGGGAGTATAGCTCTTTGCAAGCTCTGCTATTTCTGCGACAATGTCTTCCTTGTTTCTGTTATCGACCTTGACCACTGTTCTCACCTCCTCGGTCAGTTATTGTCATGTTATCTTTCGGTATCACCATAACCCTCGTTTATGTAGAACGGATATACAAGGTTGAACGGGTTGTTGGTCGAGCGCACCACAAAGCTCACGGTTATCACAAGCTTGCCCGCATCGTCCGGCGCGGGTGAAACGTTCGCCTCGATGTCCTTGATACGCGGCTCCCACATTACGAGCGCATTCTCTACCTCATGCTTCATCAGCATCAGCGACGTATAGTCCTGCCCGCTGAACACGAACGAGTTTATCGAGCAGCCGAAATCCGGCATCATAGGACGCTCTCCCGGAGCGGTGCCGAGTATGATACGCACAGATTCCATGATGTCATCCTCGTTCGTGGAGGTACGCACCTTGCCCGTGTTCGGGTCAACGCATACGGGGAATTTGAAGCCCGTACCGAGAAAGCTCTTGTTGTACATGCGTGTTCTCCTCCTTTTCCGGGCTAATTGATCTTGACCATAGTGCCCTTGATCTCGGTCACACCGCTTGACTGTTCCTTAAGTGAAGCGTTGGCCTTGATCTCAACATTGGTTCCCTCTATCTTCGTTGAGGTGCCCTTCGCATGGAAGGTCTGGTCGCCCTTGAGATCGACGGTACCGCCGGATATAGCCACCTTCTTGCCGGTGCCGTCGAAAACGCCCTTGGCACCTCCCGCGTCGATCGTTATTTTCTTTTCGGCTTTGATCTTTATCTCTCCGCTTTTTGAGTCGATCGTGATACAGTTTTTCTTATCCTTATCCTGTAGCGTGATGCTGTCCTTCTCCTCATCGAGCAGGAAGGTCTTGCCTTTTGCGGTCTTTATCTGTATCTTCGCCTTATCTGCAGTATCATCAATACTGATCTCATTCTTGCCCTTGGTGACAAACTTCTTCACCATGTTTTTCTCGGTCACAGCCTTATCCGGCTGCGGATTTTTGCCGCTCCACAAGCTCCCGATAACGATCGGGCAGTTCCGGTCGCCCATCTTGAACGCCACGACCACCTCGTCGCCCACCTCCGGCAGCGCGTATTCCCCGTACTTTTTACCCGCATACGGAGTCATCACCGGTATCCAGCCTGTGACATTGAGGCCCTTTTCCCCGAGAAACAGCTCGACTTTTACTTTCCCCGGGAAGTCCTTATTATAGTTTTCCTTTACCGTGCCGGTCACAACACCGCTTATAACACCCGAAGCGTCATTCGCGGAGCTGTATCCGGTCATCTCTCCGAACAGGCTCATTTATCCCTCCGAATTATCTTACTGCCGCGGTCACGTCCAGCCTTTAGCCTCGAACACAGTCCGGAAGCTCGATTCGGTGTAATAGTGCGTGACCTCGTTCAGATAGTAGCTTTTATCGACCATCTGTTCCGTATCCTCCACCTTGAGGAAGCGCCCCGGAACTATCTCCGGCAGTCCTATCAGCTCGCCCTCGGCAAAGCAGCTTTTAAGCTTCATGTTGTCCGCTATCGCGCCCGCGCGTATCTTTGCCTTTTCCTCGTTGTCTGCGTCCGCGTCAATGAAGTACTGCTTCTGCGCCGGCGTAAGCACGGAGACCTGGCTCTCCGAAGTCTTCACCTTCTGCTTCGAGGAAATGCTCTTGCTGTTGACCGGGTCATAGCCGATGACCTCGATCTCTGTATCGAGATAATCCGCCATTGTATTCAGCCGCATCAGCTCCCTGCCGAACATCACCGTCATTATCGGGGTTTTGTTTTTGCAGGGCTTTCTGAAATACGCTTTATCGTAAAGAATGAAAAATTCTCTTTCCGACTTGCCGCTTCCGATAAGCTCGTTGCGTACAAAGTTGTAATCGTTCGTGCTCTGCGACACGGGATCCTTCAGGTTGTCCGATGTAGCGTCCGCCTCGATGCTGCACAGCTTCGAGTACCGCCCCATGACCTTCTTGAAAATATCGGAGTAATTCTTGTCAACGTAGAGCTGCTTACGCACACCGCCGGTCATCATCAGCTTCCGTGCGTCCATAAGCTTCACCACCAGCATGGGGGAAGTCTCAAACTCCGCGCCAAGCCCCGCTACATATCCCTTGAACACCGCAGTGGTATCGGAGAGATAACCGAGCTCGATCTCTATAACAGTGCCGAGCTTGAACAGCCCCTTCACTTTCTTGTCAAAGCTGTGCTTTTCGACATCATACGCGTCCGCGACCTTGAACACCGCCATGCCTGCGCTCTCAAGCGAAAGCGTGACCGAAAGCTGCGGGATCGTGAGGTCGTTCTTCGAGATAAGATCCGAGCCGTTAGCCTTTATTTTTAAGGCAGGCACCATGAAATTTCCGTATTTGTTTTCAAGAGAAGTAAACTTCGCGGTAGCCGTCATCAGGTTTGCCATATCCGTTCACCGACCTCCCGGAGCTAATCAGTTTTCTATCGCGGGTACCTTCAGCACCTTCCCGACCGGTATGTCGAGAGGATTCATTATCCCGTTCGCGTCCGCTATCCTGCGCCATTCGCGGACATCACCGTACTCGTTGAGCGCCATGTTCCAGATGCTGTTGTCCTCCGTCATGGTACGAGCTTTCGTGCGGTCCGGCGACATACGGGGACTCTTCTTCTCGGAAGAACCTCCGTTGGAACCCTTCATGGTGACATCCATGACCGCGCGCAGCGGTTTGCCCTTGTTATCAAACATAGTGTATGTAGTGGAAACACTGTCAACATATCCCGCAAACATCAGAGAGCCCCATACGAAGATCGCTCCCGGCGGCTGGTGGGAATCACCGTCAATGATCGTGAGCGCGGTGATCTTGTCCATAAGCTTCGTGATATTTTTATCGGACTCGTTGCCCATGACCGTGTCTATGGCACCCTGCGTCGCAGAACTCATAGTCGGTATCTCGTCACAATCAAAGTACAGCTTAACGCTCAGAGTCGAGAGCGGTTTTCCGTTGAAATCCACAACCGGCTCGTCTTTTTCTCTGCGCGTTTTCTCCGAGTACATTGTGCGTTCCGAGATCTTGTACTCAGACGGATTGAACTGCACCGGTATCTTTTCAGCGATCTTCTTGTTCTTGACTTTTACTATCAGCGCTTTCTCGCTCGAAAGCTTCTCCGCTATGTTTATGGCAGCCTGTAAAAGTGTTGTGCCCAATCCCATATCCGTTCTCCTTCCCGTCCGGTATCATCACTGTCCCGAGAACCGCGACCTGTCAAGTCTCATGCGATCCCGCAGCTTTCTTATCATCTGCTCCGACAGCGCGTCGATATCGCTCGCTTTGAGCGTTGTCTGCTCTATAATCCGCTGTTTCTCGCGTATCTCATCAATAAGCCTGCTGTTCACGGCTACCTTTTCTGCGGTCTGTTCGATAGCTGCCATAGCATCTCCCACACCGCGCGTACCGACGTCGAACGACGGTATCATTCCCGCGTCCGCGCCCTCGATAAGGTTGCCGAACTGCTTTACAAGCTCCTCGCGGCTTGGCTGCGGAGCTTCCGTCACTGCTTTGGAGGGGACCTGTGAAGCAGGCTGCACAGCCGGACCGGGCTCACGGTAATTCAACACCGGTATTCCCGGGATCGTATCCGCCGCGGGCTCCTCCCTGACTGCGGGCATACTCGCCGCAGAGCCTTCCGCGAAAGTAAGCCTGCGTATATCCTGCCGCACTGTCATGTGATGCCTGCGCTGTGTCGTTTCAGGGTCTGCCGCTGATGTGCGTCCGACGGAAATACCCGACCGCACACCCGGCAATATCACTCTTTCAAGCACGCTTCCGGGCAGTGTCCTTAAGCCTTCCTCAACCGCACCGCTTCTCATTATCGTCACCGGCAGCTCGTATTCCGATACCGCCGAGTTGAAGCTGTAGTTGTACACCGCATCACCGCGATCTGCGCCCGGTGCAGCAGTCCGTGAGGTAAGCGTCTTCAGCGCCCGTTCGTAAGCGACCGTCCGCCCGACCAGCGTCCTTAACGTATCATGCCGCACAGCTCCGTGCTCCGGAGAGCTGCCGCGGCGGGCATCTGCGGACTGTACGCTGTCTCCATGAGTACGGGGACCCATTGCGCCCACGTTCTGCGCGCTATCGCGAAGCTCCCGCATATCAAGTATATTCCGCGAGTATGACTCGTTTTCGGTATGAACTGTTATGTTCCGGTCTATCAGCCGCATAAGAAAACTGCTGTAAGCGTTTTCCCGCGATAACTCGGCGTGTTTCAGCTGTTCCGGCATATAGACCGCATTGCGAACGCGCTCGGACACTGTTCCTTCCGTATCTTTGCCAGCAGCGCCGCCGGCTGCTCCGGAGCCCCCGTAGTATACCTTGTTCAGCAGAGCCGACACCGTATCTCCTGCAGCGCTTTCGTGTATAAGCTTCACGATCCTGCCCTGTTTGTCCGCCGAAAGCAGCTTCAGCAGACGCGTCTCGCTCTCCGAAACGGGGATCTTTCCGGGCTCACTGCCTCTGCGCGCTGTCTGCGTTGCTGTCGGGCGCAGCTCATGTTCAGCACCGGACAACCGGTCCACTATGAGCGTCAGGACTTTCGTTCTCTCGCCCGGGCTCATTGCCGCGAACATGCTTTTTATATCGTTAGTCGTATGGTCGTGTCTCTCAAGATACACCTGCGTGACCGCGCTTTCATAAATGCTGCGTTCATGCGGGTCAGGCACTCGCTCTGCCGTGAGTAGCCCAACAGCGTAGGAGATCACTCCGAATGCTGTCTGCGAGCTGTTCAGAAGCCGGCTTGCATAGCTCTCATCCGCCGACGCGATCACCGGCACGAGCGAAATGCGCTTGTGGATATGTTTATTCCTGATCTCGGATATGTATTCAGCACCGCGTGATATGAACGTATTCATGACCAGCAGTCCGATCTCTTTGAGCTCACCGGCTTTCTGAAGCTCTGCAATTGTTTTATTTGCAGCGGCATCCGTCTCATTCCGTGACTCGCCCGGAGTATCAACTACCTCGGTCTTGTATGTCAGATCAGTGGTAACATAGTGGTTATCGATGTTTCCGGCATTCGCTACAACATTCGACACATTCGAAATGTTCGTTGTATCGCCGCCCGAAACGTTCACATTTGTCTGCTCGTTACGAACATTCTTAACATCGGCACTTTCAGTATTGCTGACCTCGGTCTTGTATGTCAGATCAGTGGTATCATAGTGGTTATCGATGTTTCCGGCGTT
>CAMVDP010000010.1 GCA_947166275.1 uncultured Clostridia bacterium | reverse complement strand
TTTAATATTCTACCACACTCTTCGTCATTTGTCAATACCTTTTTTCAAATTTCTTGAAAAATTTTCAATTTATCAAGAAACTTGCGATACCCTCCGAGGTGGATAGTAGATATATTATATCATGCCACTTACTGCTTGTCAAGGCTTTTTTTAAAAATTTTCCAAATTATAATTAAAATTCTTCATATAATATTACACGGTGATTGACAAAACCTTTTTTATATAGTATAATATTATCATATTTATCGAAAGGAATGATATTATGAATGTTTCTCCCGCCGCAAAAAAGACCGCCGCATCGGCATCTATGCTTATTCCCGTATTTGCCGCGGTAGCTCTTATAATTTCAGCTGCAGTATATATTGTTTTCAAACTCACCCAGCAGACCGCCTTCAATAAATGGGCGGAGTACGATGACTGCGGTTGGTCATAATATGGGTCCGAGGTTCAAAACTGTGCTGACAGCGATGGTGGTCGTCGTTCTGACGGCAATTTACGTTGTCGGCATTTTTCTTTTGTGGGACGTTTTCAATGTGCGGGACTCGCTCGACGGACTTATGGAGAAAGATCTTTACGCGAAAGAATACTCCCCCGACTCCTCCACCAGCGTAGATATCACTTTTGACGGCAAGCAGCTCACCGATGCGGAGGAACTGCTCCTGCGTGACTGGTTCACATACTGGTACGCGGGACTCGGTGCAAGAAAGTCCGAGAACATCTCACGCCTGTATATAACACAAGCAAATTCCGAGCTGTTCGATGAGCTCGCATTCGACTACGAGACCAGTCTTGCCACTCGCTGTCCTCTCGATCTTTCATTTGAAAGCTGCACCCTCACGCTAAATGTCCGCCGCCGCCACTCCGTACAGAAGTCCGACAAGATCGAGATCGACCTCACACTGTCCGGCGAGCTTGGCCGCCGCGGCATCGGAAGACCCACTGTTATACGCTCCGAACAGCACTTTTTCGTGCTCAACATTGAGAACAAAAAGCTCCGCATCGAAGAGCACTCCTCCGACGCGCCGGTATATCTCTCAACTATGCACGGGCTCGACAGCGTTCTCGCTGCAAATCACTACACGCGAAGTGACCTCAACTACACCTTCTTCCCGAAATACACCGCTCCCGCGCTCGAGAAGCTCCTGCAGGAGACCGACAGCCTTAAGCTTACACCCGCAGACATCTCCGTCTACCCCACCGCCGAGTACAATTATGACCGCAGCACTGCCGCAAATGCCGCTATCACAGGCTTCAAAACCAGCGGCGCGTTCGGCGAGTACGACGAGGATGACGCAAACTTCATCTCCCGCTGCCTCTTCGAAAGCGGCATACCCATGGACTCTCAAGGGGGTAAATACGACCAGTGGAAATGGTACGACGATGAGCTCAACACCGAGCGCAGAAAGGTCGGCTGCTCCGCAAGCTGGTACGAACGAGCTGCATTCTACCGCTACATACGCGATAACGAGGGCTTCGGCATGGCAGGCTGCCAGACCACCACGGGAGGCGGCGAGATCGGCGATATCGTCCAGCTCATGCAGGACGGCGAGCCGATAGCCGAGTTCATGGTGACCGGTGTCATAGCGGCATCCGACGGTACTGTGAAAGACTATCTCCTGTCAAATGACCGGTATGCTTCCGTTTCGCTGATGACACTCGGGCGCACGGAGTTCCGCGTGCTGCATATTGTCGGTTACAATACGGCAAATATATAGGAATAATGTACGAATAGTATAGAAATATAGTGTAGATATATAGAATTTAACATAGAACGGAAAAGATATGGCAATATTCAACGCAAAAGATATAACCCTTTACTTCGGAGCCGAAAAGCTATTCGGCGGAGTCACATTCGAAGTCGAAAAAGGCGACCACATCGGACTCGTCGGAGTCAACGGCTGCGGTAAGACCACGCTTTTCAAGGCTATACGCGGCGAAGTCGACTATGACTCCGGCGAGTTCGTCAAGGCAAAAGACACCGTCCTCGGCTACATGGAGCAGCACGTGATCCGCGAAAGCTCGGTGAGCGTATACGACGAGGTGCTGTCCGTGTTCGCGGACGTAATGAAGCTCGAAAGCGAGCTCGACGAGCTCAACGGACTCATCGGCGCGGGGAATAACTCCCCGGAGATGCTCGAAAAGCAGATGACGCTGCGTGAGCGCTTTGAGGCCGACGGCGGGCTCACCTACCGCAACCGCGCCATGAGCAGCCTGCTGGGTCTCGGGTTCACCCTGCCCGAACAGGAAAAACCCGTATCGGTGCTCAGCGGCGGCGAGAAGGCAAAGGTACAGCTCGCAAAGCTGCTGCTATCGGGAGCCGACCTGCTGCTGCTGGACGAGCCCACGAACCACCTTGACATCGCGGCATCCACATGGCTCGAAAAGTTCCTGCTCGAATACAAGGGCGCATACATCATCATCTCCCACGACCGTTACTTTCTCGATACGGTGACTACCCGCACCTTCGAGCTCGAAAATAAGCGCCTTACCGCATACAAAGGCGGATACAGCACCTACCGCCGTAAGAAAGAGGAAGACCTTGAGATCGCGTGGCGGCATTACGAGAACCAGCTTGAGGAGATAAACCGCATCAAGGGCATAATCGAGCAGCAGAAGCGCTTCAACCAGGAGCGCAACTACATCACGATAGCAAGCAAGGAAAAGCAGATAGAACGCCTTGAAGCCGACCTTGTGAAGCCGCAGACGCTTCCGAAGAAGCTGCGGTTCGGCTTTCACTGCACCGACCCGGTGACGGACGAGATAATGACCGCGAAAAACCTTTCCGTCAGCTTTGACGACGAGACGCTGTTCCGCGGAGTAGACATGGATGTGCGCAAGCACGAGCGAGTGTTCCTGCTCGGCGCAAACGGCAGCGGAAAGACCACGCTGTTCAGGATACTGATGAAGCAGCTCGCACCCGCCACCGGCAATGTCATCTACGGCCCGGGCGTGAAGCAGGGCTATTACGACCAGCTCATGACAGGACTGACGGACAGCAAGACAGTCATGGACGAGATATGGGACGCATACCCGAAACTCTCGCAGACCCAGGTGCGCACCGCACTCGGCAGCTTCCTGTTCGGCGGTGAGGACGTATTCAAGAAGATCGGAGCATTGAGCGGCGGCGAGAAAGCACGTGTAGCGCTGCTGAAGCTGATGCTCAGCGGATGCAACTTTCTGCTGCTGGATGAGCCTACCAACCACCTTGACATCAACTCCCGCGAAGCTCTTGAGGATGCGCTTGCGGGGTACGCAGGAACGATATTCGTGATCTCCCATGACCGCTACCTTATAAATAAGCTCGCGACTCGCCTGTACAAGCTGACTCCCGCCGGCGCGCAGAGCCTTGACGGCAATTACGACGACTACATCGCCGCGACCGAGGGTGCCACAGTCCTCTCCGCGGCAAAGACAAAAGAACCCGCCGCCGGTGACAGTGCCAACAAGCAGGATTACATGCGCCGCAAAGAGCTCCAGAGCGAGATACGCAAGCTCACCACGAAGGTGAGCCGTGCGGAAGCCCGCATTGCGGAGCTCGAAGCCGATATCGCGAAGATCAACGATCAGATGCAGTCTCCCGGTATTGCCGCGGATTATGAAAAAGCCGCCGAGCTGTCGCAGAAACTCGGCGAGCTGCAGTCAGAGCTGGACTCCGTTACCGACGAATGGGCGGAGGCAAGTGAGAGACTCGAAGATATAGACCAATAAAAAATCCCCCGCCGGGGGGATTTTTTATTTTGTACGAAGTGTCCTCATCGAATTGAGTATCGCGATCACGGCAACACCCACATCGGCAAATACTGCAAGCCACATGTTGGCTATGCCAAGCGCACCGAGCACCAGCACGATAGCCTTGACCGCCAGTGCGAATACGATGTTCTCGCGAACTATACGCATGGTCTTTGACGCTATACGCATAACAGTGGGTATTTTGCGAAGATCGTCGTCCATTATAACAATGTCGGCAGCTTCGATAGCCGCGTCAGAACCCATGCTGCCCATGGCGATACCTACATCGGCGCGTGCAAGGACCGGCGCGTCATTGATGCCGTCACCGGCAAACGCGAGCCGCCCGCCTTCAGACAGCAGCTTCTCCACCGCGTTTACTTTGTCCACCGGAAGAAGCTCGGGGTAAACCTCATCTATGCCAAGCTGTGCGCCCACAGCTTCTGCTTCCGGCTTGCGGTCACCCGTAAGCATGACCGTGCGCTTTGCTCCCGCGGCTTTGAGCGCTTTTATTGCCTCCGCGGAACCGTCCTTGATACCGTCGGATATCACTATCGCTCCGAGATACGCTCCGTCAGCCGCCGCATATATTACCGTGCCTGCACAGTCAAGCGGCTCGGCAGTTATCCCGTTCGCCCGCATCAGCTTCATGTTACCGAGCAGCACCTGCCGCCCTTCCACTTCGGCAGTCACGCCGTGTCCGGCAGTCTCTCCCGAATTTGCCACCCGCGCCGGGTCAACAGACTTGCCGTATGCTTCGCGTACCGAAACCGCTATCGGGTGGTCGGAAAAGCACTCCGCAAGCGCCGCTGTCTCCAGAAGCTCCTCTTTCGTGCAGCCTGCCGGGCGTATGTCGTTTACTCGAAACTCGCCCTTTGTGAGCGTTCCTGTCTTGTCAAACACTATCGTGTCAAGCTTCGACACGGCTTCGAGGTAGTTGCCGCCCTTGACGAGCACTCCGGCACGCGATGCCGCGCCTATGCCTCCGAAAAATCCCAGCGGCACCGATATCACCAGCGCGCACGGGCATGAAATTACGAGGAACGTGCAGGCTCTCGCTATCCACTCGCCCCAGTTCCCGTCGAACAGCGGCGGTATCACCGCCAGCAGCACTGCCCCCGCAGTCACCGCGGGAGTATATACCTTCGCGAAACGCGTGATAAAGTTCTCAACGTGAGCCTTCTTGCTCGATGCGTTCTCGACAAGCTCAAGTATGCGCGTAACTGTGGAGTCCTCGAATGCCTTTGTCACCTGCGCTTTGAGGGTACCGCTCACATTGATGCAGCCGCTTACAAGCTCTGTGCCCGGTGCGGCTCTGCGCGGCACGGACTCACCCGTCAGCGCCGCGGTATCTATCATACTCTCGCCCGCGGTAACTACCGCATCAAGCGGTATGCGCTCACCCGGCTTTATCACTATGATATCGCCGACTTCAACGTCATCCGGGTCTACCTGCTTTATCTCGCCGTCCCATTCGATATTGGCATACTCGGGAACAATGTCCATAAGGTCGGTAATCGAGCGCCTTGCCTTGCCTACGGCGTAGCTCTGGAACAGCTCACCTACCTGATAGAACAGCATGACCGCCGCTGCCTCGGAGTACTCTCCGATGCAGAACGCCGCGACTGTCGCCACGAGCATGAGGAAGTTCTCATCGAACACCTGCCCGCGGGCAATGTTCTTAACCGCCTTGATGACAATGTCATAGCCTATTATCGCGTACGGCACGAGGAATATCAGCGTCAGCGCCCACCACGGAAGCTCGCCGAACACTCCGAGATGCTCACAGACGATAAGTCCCGCGAGCAGCACGAACGTGACTATGATACGCAAGAACGTGTTTTTCTGCTTTTTTGTCAGGCTTCCCATATCACATTATAATGCGGCAGTCCGGCTCGACCTTGCTGATAGTCTCCCGGACCTGGTCCATGATCTCGTCGAACTTGTCGTCGTCAGCCTCAATGGTCATTTTCTGCATCATAAAGTTTACCGACGCGTCAGTCACTCCGTCGATCTTCTTGATAGCGTCTTCCATTTTCTGTGCGCAGTTCGCGCAGTCGAGGTCTTCGAGTTTGAATTTCTTCTTCATGATGATACCTCCGTTGATATATTGTTTTCGGTATTTCCCACACCTGCGGCGGGGGAGATACTCTGACTTAAAAGAGCAATAACACTTGAACGTTTGTTCAATTGTTATTATATACCATAACCGCCGATATGTCAATAGTTTTTGTAAAAAAATCTCCCTCTGCCTCGCGGCAGTGGGAGATGTTGTTTAATATTTTACAATGTCTCCCTCGACTACATTGCGGGACTAACAAACGACAAGCGCGGTCTCACAAAGTCCGAACTGCCGAAAGACGAAACTATACTGCTCAAAAAATACCGCGCGCTCTCACCGCAGAACAAAGGGCGGCTCCTCGAACGGCTCGACATGCTTCTCGGCAAATAACAAAAATCTCCCGCCTGCACCTGCAAGCGGGAGATATTGTTTATATCGGGATTTTAACCGACGATACCGGAACGCTCGATACCTTCAACGAAGTTCTTCTGTAAGAAGATGTACATAACAAGTATCGGTAGTATCGAGAGCAAGCATCCTGACTCGATCCATACCAGCCAGTCGGACGCAACACCCGTCGGGGTGCCGGTGGGGCTGTAGTACGCGGATATTGTCTGATGCAGGTTGCTTACCATAAGCGCAACAGTATTGGACTTGGTGAAGAACATTCCCGAAACATACGAGTCGTTCCAGTACCATACTACCGAGAAGATAAATACGGTGAGGAAGGAGTTGGACGCGTTGGGTATCATTATCCTTACGAAGGTCTCGAACGGGCCGCAGCCGTCAAGGTATGCAGCGTCCTCAAGCTCTTTCGGAAGTCCGCGGAAGAACTGTCTGAACAGGAAGATGAACAGACCGGCTCTTATACCGTTGCAGAAGAACGCCATCATGTAGAGTGCGAGAGGCGAGTCCGCAAGGTTCACAGCTTCGCCGCCGTTGAACAGACCGACGATGCCGAGCGGGTTGAAGTATCTGAACTGCATGTACTGCGGGATAAGGATTACCTGTGTAGGAACTACGATCTGCATTATAACTATGCCGAACATAATACCCTTACCCTTGAACTTGAATCGCGCGAAGCCATATCCGACTATCGAGCAGGTAAGTACCTGGATTATCGAGCAGACCACGTTGACGGTCACGGTATCCCATACGAGCTCGGGGTAGTCGATAGCCACCCATGTCTCGACCAGGTTCGAAAGCGTGAAGGTCTTCGGGATCCACATGATGGACGGGTCTGTCATATCTACCTGCGGTCTTATCGCGCAGGAGATCATGTAAAGTATCGGGTAAACTACGACAAAAGCGAGTCCGAAGAGGATAAGGAAGCGGAACACGGGCCATACCTTCTCGCCCACGCGTCTGCCGAGAATGTACTTGTAATGCTTCTTTTCCGCGTCGTTATACTTGAAGTAGTGGGTGATTATCTCCCAGCTGCTGACATGGAACTTGCTCAAGCGCTTCTTTTCTTCCTTCTTGAGCTGTCTTCTGGATTTTGTCTTTACGGAAGCTGCTTCCGGTACAGCCTGAATATTTTCGTTGTCCATTGAAGCACCTCCTTAATCTACCTGATAGAATATGAATCTCGAAACTATTCCGGTTATCGCCGCAAGTATCACGCCGATTATCGCGAAGTAGATCCAAGCCATTGCCGAAGCGTGGTCATACTCCCACTGCTTGATGTAGGTCATTACCTGACGCATTACGGGGTTGTCGGACTTTACGAACGCGTCGATGGTCGTATAAACGAGGTTTACAAGGATCATCGGGGAGATGGTCGGGAAGGTTATCTTCCAGAAGAACTCCCAGCCCGTAGCGCCCTCCATGGATGCCGCCTCTTTCGCGGAGGTCGGTATCGTCTGCAGCGCGGATATGAATATCAGTATCTGGATACCGGAATCCCAGATCAGGTTAAGCATCGAGCTCGTGACCTCGGATACCGCGTCCGCAAGCGACTGGCTGATATTATTGAGACCCATGAACATCAGGAAGTCCTCAACGAAGTTCGTTTTGAACAAGGCGGAAAACTGCTCCGCGTCGGATATTCCCTGCGAAAGCATATCACCGTTGATGACCGAGAGCACGGGACCTGTCGCTATCAGTACCGGCAGGAAGAATATCGCTCGCGCCAGAGTCCTGCCCTTGAACTTGTCATTGAGCAGCAGCGCCACGAACAGCGAGAACACGAGTACGAGCGGTACGGTGTACGCTGTCTCGCCAAGCGATGTAGCGAGGTTCTTCGGGTAATCCGGGTTTATAGTGAATGCCCAGCGGATATTCTCGAAATTGTTCCACTCGGTGTAGATGCCCGGGCCGCTCATTCCGAGCTCCGCCTGTCTTGCGGCATCATTAACGAGCTCGGTCTTGCACATCGCGTACCACAGCGACTGGCACATCGGGACTATGAACATATAAAGCACGCCGACTATCCACAGAGCCACGAAGCCATAGCCATACAGCCCCTTCTTGCGCTCGTAGGATATCTTCGATTCCTTTATCTGTTTTACCTCGCGGGGCTTTCTGCGGCGGATATCCACCTCGCCCTCGGCGTTGAGTGCCGCTGCGGAAGCGGTCATGTGAACTGCCGCTTTCTTCTTCGGTGCCTCCTCGGCGACCTCGGTGATGTTCTCCGCGACAGTTTCGGTCACTGTCTCTGTCACTGTTTCCGTGACCTCGTCGGCAGTCGATGAAACGGCGCCTTCGAGCTTCTCGTTTTCAAGCTCACTCATTATTCATCGACCCCCAATCCGTAATCTTTCAAGCTCACCGATTTTCCGTTGAACTTCACTTCATTAGTTTCGGTGTTGACATATACTGTCTTGCCGTTTGCGAATGTTGTCTGATACTCACCCGCCGCGAGTCTCTCATACTTCTTGATCTGCTGATCCGAAACGGACTTCACGATCTCGTCAAAGAGCTTATACTCATTGACCGAGCGGTCGATCCAGCCGGTGTAGTTGGTGTAGTAGAGTACATCATACTCGCTGTCCGCGAACTTGTTCGGGTTGTTGTA
The DNA here is from genome assembly GCA_947166275.1 of uncultured Clostridia bacterium. Lineage (GTDB taxonomy): Bacteria > Bacillota > Clostridia > Oscillospirales > Ruminococcaceae > Ruminiclostridium_E. The sequence continues at coordinate 48,994 of CAMVDP010000010.1, read as the reverse complement.
CATCATTTCGTAATGTATCGGTGTACCCGTAAGAAGTGCGAGCATTCTCAGCTCTTCAGCATCCGCGCATCTGTTTATCGCCCTTGTGGTGTACGGTATCAGACCGTGCAGCACTATTTCCACGAACGGGATATCATAATCGAAGATATCGTAGTTTGAAGAATAGAGCGGAACATCCTTGATGTAGTCCACATACGGCAGCAGATACTGGTTAGCATTCTCGGCAAGTACCGTGAAGCCGTCATTCTTGAGCTTGGAATAGCCGTCCTTCAGGATATTAATCGTATCCTCTCTTACTATGTAAGCCCTGCCGTCGCTGTTCTCGCGACTGAAATCGCTGTACAGCGTATTCGAAGCCTGGTTGAGCGAGATGCACTTTGTATTCTCGGCACTGAAGCTGTCGCTGAGCTTGTTGAAAATATCCGGGAAATACCACGGCGATAGTATCGTCCAGCTCTTCTTGGTAAGATGCGGCAGTCCGAACGCGAGGTCAAACGGTGTCTGCGTTGCGTATGCCTTGGTTATCTGCTTCGACGAGTTGAGTGTGAACGAGTAGCCGTTACCGGACTTGTAGAACTCCATAATGTCGCAGCTCGGGAACAGTTCATATCCCTGCGACTCGATGTAATTCTTGAACTCGACGTAATCATTCTTACCGCCGAGCTTTGATGAATACTGGAAGTTCGCGGCTATCTCGCCGACTATACCGGTCTCGCTGAAATCCTCGTAGATTATCTTGATGTCGTTTACACCCTTGCTTTCAAGCTGCTTCACCATATCGAGCGCCTGTGAGTAGGTCGTCGCGGCAGTCTGGATATCCACCGGGAAGCCAAGCACGGATTGGGTCTTGACCGTTCCGCCGAACAGCGTGAGGTAATACGGAGCCTTTTCGGCCTTCACCTTCTGCTGAACACCCATCGTGTTAACAAGGTAGTCTCTGTAAACATCGGCAACGTCGGTGAAAGAAACATCATCACCGTATAACGGATAGTATGTGGTGGTAAGGTCGCCGACCTTTATACCCTCGGCCTCATAAACTGTGAGCGCCGTGTTGCTGTTGCCCATGAAGTAGTTGTCTCTCGTTCTGACGGAATACTCGAACCAGCACGAGTTGAGGTCTGTAACGTTCTGTCCGGTCACCATAGCGTGCTCGGTAGCATACGCGTCACCGTCGGTAGCTATCATAACGAGCGTCGCGCCGGCGGACTTATTTATATTCGCCATTACCGGCATCGTTACCTTCTCGATAAGGTCGCCCGCGTAAAGCTTGCCGACCGCGAGGTCATCACCGTACACCTTTGACTTGAAAGTGTTGTTGTCGCCGTAGCTCGTGCCGTTGTTGTAGTTGATAACTGCACCGGAGCCGTCGGGAACGACTATCATGCCTTCCTCGGTGTATGCTGTCGAAGCAAGGTTCTCAAGCACGTGAATGTTGAGTATCTGATATCCCGTATCACCGGTGGTATGATTTGTCTCGGGACGGTTCTCGGCGATCATGTCCGAGTGTACCGTAGCGCTGAACGTACCGTCGGCGTTGATGATGATATCAAGCGGTACGTCGATATCATATTTTGTGTAGCTGAATGTAAAGCGCACACCGCCGTCGATCTTCTCGACCTTTTTCTTGACGTTTGAATCGTACGCACGTACCGATGTTTCCACTGTCTTGGTCTCGGTGCTTACGACATCTATGGATATAGGCGTGCTGCGTTTGCTGAGTCTTGTCTTGTTGGAAGAATCGGTGTTGTAGTAAGCCGACCACCACTTGTGTCCGTTCTTTTTGTCTTCGATAGCAAACACGGCGGTCTTCTCATTGACATACAGGGCGAGACGGGAGTTCTCGGCGAATACCTTCATATCCGCGAGAGCGTCTTCCTCGGTCACATATATGCCGTTATCCTCCTCCGATATCTCTTCGGCTGCGGCACCGTCATCTGCGGGAGCATCCGCGATATCTGCGGTATCGTCCGCCACCGACAACACTGCTGTCGAAGCTGCGGAGACCGATATCACCGCGGCGAGGCAGCAGGCAAGCAGCCTTTTCCTTATACTTTGCATTTTATAACCTCCAATATATGGTCATATCTTTACGAATTACCGTTGCTAAATACTGAATCTGTACATAAGCTCCGTATATACGGAATAACCGAATACGAATACCTGCTGGAACAGTGTCAGCAGCAGTACCGCAAGGAAGAGGATGATTGCCATCGCAACGACCGTGAAGAACATCGCGACGAGCGTTTTCGGTATCGAGTACTGATGTACGGTCTTCATAGCTGATATCATCAGCACGACCGACCATACGATGCCGAGGTATCTGAAGAAGGTTATGAATCCGCCCTCCGTGCGAAGCAGGAAGTTGCTGGCGATTATAACTATCACCTCGGAGAAGAGATAAGGCAGTAGCGCATATGCCGATACACAGAAGATATTCTTCATGGTACCTTCGCCGTCAAACAGCGTACACAGCGACCAGTTTCCTATCACCCATGTCAGGAACAGAATTACCGACGATGAGAAATACGGAACGATGTTGAACACCTTTACATAGGTCCTGTTGAACAGGAAGCCCGTGAACTGCGCGCTCGCGACGCTTATGATGAAGAACGCGATAACGATGACCCACGCGACTTTCATGTTGTAGCCTTTTTTCCATCGAAGGTCTTCATAACCCTCGAACGGGTGCCTCATCACGTAAAACGGCCATTTCCAGGCAGGAAGATCAAGATCAAATCTCATATTCATTTACCCCCTTTTGCAGCCGCTTTTTTCTTCCTGATAGATTTACGCACATAGCTTAAAACTATCAGAGCCACGATTATAACAAGCACTATTATGAGCATCCAGTTGAAGTTCGCCCTTATGAATTCGATTCGGAAGCTCTTGAACGCTCTGTTGTAGCCCGCGCGTGAAGTGCGGTAGAAGTAATCGAGCGCCGTCTGATAATCATTCTGGTTCAGGTAAGCATTTCCGAGTCCGATATAAGCGAGCCAATAGTTCGCGTCGCGCCTTAATACTTCCTCCCACGGAGCTTTAGCCTCATCGTAAAGACCCTCATTGAAGAGCTTTATCGCTTTCTGCACGATAGCGCCGAACTCCGTCTGTTTGAACACGGTTATGCTGTTCTTGATGTTATCCACTACATAAACCTTGTCATGGTATGTCTCGACCGCCGATACCGAGCGGAACGTGCCCTTCTGGGTGCCCTGCGAGTTCTTGTAGCCCTTCGTACCGAAGATGAACAGAAGGTCGCACTCGTCGGTGTACTGGAACACGCGTCCCGTTGCGAAGTCGAGCAGGTAGATGTTGCCTTGCTCGTCAACATCAACGTCCGTTATCGCGGAGGAGTAGCTGGTACCCTTGTAATATCTTGTTGCGAAATCACCGAAGGTGTTCTCCGAATAACCGAGCTTGATGAATATGTTCGTACCCGCCGGGTTGAGCTTCTTCAGAACGTCGGTATCGGCGCTCTTGGTCTCGGTAACGGTGTAGATGAAGCCTTCCTCGTCAACATCGAGGTTCGATATCGAGATAGCGACCGAACGGCGCATCGCGATTATCTGGTCACGGGTGTAGATGAGCTTCCAGAACTGCTGTGCGATGACCTCGGCGGTAGCCTCTACTCGGTTCGCGCCATAGTAGGAATTGAACAGTCCGAACTCCGAGAACTGGAGAGCACCCTGTGTTATCGAAGGAACGATGACATACACGTTGAACGCGCTGTCAACAATGACCTTCTTGGGATTGAAAGTCTTATCCTCATCGAACACATCGCTTGACGGACGTACATACTCCATTACGATCTCATTGTTTTCATTGAAGGCAACGACTCTGTTGTTATCGTAATCCGCCACGTATATGCGGGTGTAGCCCTCTGTGTTTGTTCTGACATACACGCCCTGCGGGTTCTTGAATGTCGTCTTCTTTATCGTACTGGTGCTTTCCGGAAACTCGCTCCCGTAGTGCAGAGTATCGATGACTCTTGTATTCTTCGGGTCGAAGTTCTCGTCGGTAACAATGATACGGTTGTTTTTGCTGTCCGCGATATAGAACTTTCCGAATTTCTGATCTATGAATATATCCGCAGGCTCCGAGAGGTTTTTGAGCTGCGCCTGCATGGTGCTTGACTTGTCGCTGTAATCGAGCTTGTCAAGTCCCATGTCGCTTCCGTCAACGACCTTGTCGACTACGAAGCCGTTCTGCGAGGGTATCGGGTCGCCCCACCAGTCGTAGTTATAGCCCGTATACGGCTCGTCGGCACCGGCCGAGACCGAAAGAGCGGTAAGCGATACGACGGCAGCCATAGCCACAGCCGCAAGCTTTTTGCGTAACGACATTAAAATCATCCTTTCTTGATATCTGTTAATCTTTAAGACCGCTCTGTGCCATTGTTTCAACGACTGAGCTCTGACACAGCAGGAATATCAGCATCGGCGGTATCATCAGCACAACGGTAGCCGCTGCCGCGACACCCGCACGTGCGATACCCGAGGCGCTTATCTGCTGCAATACCGTAGGGATCGGTTTTAATGCTTCGTTATAGATGAATGAATATCCGTTGATCTGCCATGCGCCGTTGAACGCAAAGATCATAAGCGTGAGCCACGCAGGCTTTACGTTCGGCATAACTATCTGCCAGCATATCCTTATCTGACCTGCGCCGTCGAGGTAAGCCGCCTCAATGAGCGCGTCGGGAAGCTGACCTATGAACTGTCTCATAAGGAACAGTCCCATGGAAGTCGCAATGTACGGAAGCGTTATAGCAAGGTAGGTATCGATGATACCGATGGTCGCCATTACGATGTACTGCATTATGTAAAGTACCGTACTCGTGAACAGAAGGGTGATCTCAATTATCTTGTTGAGCATCTTTCTGCCGGGGAACTGCACCTTCGCGAGCGCGTACGCCGCGGAGGAGGAGAATAAGAGCTGCGCGACGGTAACTACTATCGCAACGAATACGGAGTTGAATATGTATCGGCTGAACGGTACCCACATGTTCGAAGCTGTGTTGATAAGGTCAACGTAGTTCTGATTTGTAGGTGCCATAGCGTAAAGCTTCGGCGGGAAGAGGAACAGTTCCTCCGAAGGCTTTATGGACTGTATCGCCGAGAGATAGATCGGGAACAGCATGAACAGTCCGAGCAGCATCAGCAGTATAAAAATGGCTATGTCGCCGCCGCGGCTCCCGCCATATTTCTTTCTGGATTTTCTGGGTCTCATGACTACCGTCCTTTCGGTTGATCGTAATTTTTTGTTTTGTGACAGCCGTTCGGCTTAATCGAGATACTTGCCAAGCAGCTTCTTGATTGCCCAGTTGGCAATGAGCATTACCGCGAACAGCACGAAGCATATCGCCGAAGAATAGCCCATTTCGTATCTTATCGAGCCGTAGTCGAATGCGTGAGTCATTATCGTATGACCCGCATAGTCGGTAGTCGGGAAGGCGGTGAGCATACGCCCGATGTCGCCTGCCGTGAATGACGAAGTTATCTGCATTACCGCAGCGAACATAAGCTGCGGACCCATAGCCGGGATAGTTACATAGATAAGCTCCTGACCTCTGTTCTTGATGCCTTCGATAGCACCCGCTTCATAACGGTCCCTCGGGATACCCTGAAGACCTGCGCGTATCGCGAGGAAGCCCGCGCCAAGCGCCATCCACAGCTGTACCACTATCAGAACGCCCATGATGTAGTTCGCGTCGGTGAGCCACTGTATTGCGCCCTTCGCGATACCGAGGTTGATCAGGTACGCATTCATTATACCATAGGTATCACCGGAGAATATGAGCTGCCAGGTGGTGTAGATGTTACCTGCGAGCGTCGGAGCGTAGAAAACGAATGTGAAGATCGTTTTCATCGGCCCGGGAAGCTCATTTATGAGCCACGCAAGTATGAAGCAGAGTATGTAGCTTATAGGTCCCGTTACCACCGCAAACACAAGCGTGTTCTCGATAGCCTTCAGGAATACCTCGTCCTCAAGAAACAGCGAGTAGAAGTTGCTGAGTCCTACCCAGCGGGGGAACTGCGCCATATTGAAGTTGGTAAATCCCATAGGGAGCGAAATGATGACCGGAATGATCATAAATATCAAGAACAGTACGAAGTACGGAGCAATAAGTCCGTAGACCCCGATATTCTTTTTCATTTCTCTCAATGTGTATCGGAACTTATTGTCCTCGATATAGAGAGACTTTTCCTGTTTAGTCAATTCCTGTTCCTCCTGATTTCTTACTTGCTTATAAGAGCGAGGTCTTCGTTCTTTCTCTTGATCTCGGAGTTGATGTCTCTGTTATAGGACGAGAGTGCGTATCTCGGGTTCCATGCGTCGTTTACGACAGCTCTGAAGGAGTTCTTCACATGACGCGTCGTAGCGTAGGAAGCCGGGATTATCGGGATCTCCACAGTCTTTGACATTGCATCCGATATCTTCTCGTACTCGGAGTTCGACCACGGAAGCTGTGCGAGAGCATTTACATTCGCAGTATCGAAACGTCCCATCTGACCCATCTGACCCTCTATGGTCCTTCCGTAGCTGGTCATGATATCATCTGAGGTGAACCACTTGATAAACTCCCATGCCGCGTTCTTGTCAACGCACTTTGTAAATATTACCGCGCCGGCGCTGCTGGAGTTCGCCGAATAGTTTATGTTTCCTATCGGATTGCCGTGGATATCGGTATCATCGGGTGTTCCGGGAACATGTGTGAAGTCCCACAGACCCTTTATCTCCGGAGCCGATACCGTAAGCTGGTTGAAGAACGTGTAGTTGTTGATGACTATCGGCATCTCACCGGTCCTGAAACGTGTGAACGGGTCGTAAGTCTGCTCGAAGTCATAGATAGTATAGAAATCTGTCCACTTCTTGAATACGTCGACTACTTCCTTCTGGTCGAAGGTGGTCTTTGTTAGGTCGTCAACGTAGATGTTGTTACCTGTCTGGAGCACGAGCATAGAGAACGTGTCACCGGACTCGAATATCGAGCTTGAAAGGTTCGAGGTAGGCTGTACAAGTCCCACCGTGAGGTACGAACGCTGGAGCACGGGTATTATCTCGATAAGCTGATCCCATGTCTTGATACGATCGATAGGATTCTTGATGCCGAGCTCCTCAAGGATATCTGTACGCATGAACATCATCGGGAAGATCTGTGAAACGGGAAGTCCGTAAACTCCGCCGTTGTACGAATACAGAGTCTCTATGGTGGGCGTAAATCTGCTCTTTACGATATCTTCATAGTCCTTGAACTCAGAGATATCTACGAGAAGTCCTCTTGCCGCGCACTGGATCGGGAAGTCTCCGCCGAGGAACAGTGCTATATCAGGACCCTTGCCCGCGAGAGTAGCTTCGAGGATAGCGCCCTGTACGAGGTTTATGCTCGCCTGAACGCCGGTATTGTTATGGTTGAAGTCGTTATCAACGAGATCCTTAACGACGGTAGCCTGGTCACGGCCAAGAGATACCCATACGTTGAGGGACTTTTCACTCGTGTCGGAAAGCATCGTATAGTCCTCAAAGAAGGAACCGATGAATGCCTGGAAGCCGAATGCGAACTCCTCGAAGAAGTTGCCGTTAGCCTTGCCGGGCTGTTCATGTACTGTGAGAACCTCGATATAGTCGAGCTCAAGCGGCTGGTCACGATAGTCTCTCATCCACGCGGATACCGCGGAGATGTAGTCTTTCAGCGTACCGACCATCTGCGGGATATCGTCTACCTTGTCAACGCAGCGCTGGAGAATGACTGCGAGGGACTGGAGCGAGGAAGCTTCCGAACCCTGACCGAGCTTTTCTATATTTGCTTTTTCATCATAAAGAGTGTTTATCGCATTTTTGAATACGGGGATAAGCTCGGGTATCTGTCTGTCGACGAGGTAATCGTTGTACTCGTCAGGCGACGGACCGGTTATCATAAGTATGCGTCTGTAATAATAATTGAGTTTATAAACGAGGTCATCGAGTCTTCTCATGATCTCGCCGATATCGCCGGGTACAACTTCCATCGTGATGGTATGATTACCGGCTTCAAGGAATATGTAGAGGTCGTTGCCGTCCGCATCCTTGAGTCTCTGGGTGTACCAGTTAGGGTCGTACGGGAAGGATACTATATCCATCTGGTCATTTGGCACTTCGCCGTCGATGTAGATGCGTCTGTTGGAGTAGAAACCGCGCATCTTGTTCTGTCTTGCCTTGAACGAGAAGTTATAATATCCGTCGGCGGGAACAGTGAAATTCCATGTTATCGCCTGGGCTGCCTTTTTCCATGTATCGGAGCCTATGGTGTTGTATCTCTGCTTTGTGGGGTGTGAGGGGCTCGCATAGCTCGATGTACGGTCAAATGTCGCGTACAGGGTAGCTGCTGTCTTGTATGCCGGCTGTTCTGCCTGGATAAGAACGGTGGTAGAGCCTATATCGTTCTTTCCTGTGTTGAGCGGCATTGTATTTTCGATATCGCTCTGTGAGGGTGCCACATAAACGGGCGGATTGTCATAGTTCTTGAATGTCATCGTCTTGAGCACGATGTTTGTTCTGATACCCTCGATCAGGAGCTTATGGCTTCCTTTTGTGAGATGGAAGAAATAGGGCGAGTTGAAAAGGCCTTCCTTATCCTTCACGGGATATTTTACCCACATATCTTTCTCAATCTGTGTAGGCTTGAGCTCATTATCCTTGCTGTCCTTCTTGATCTCGGAAGCATCCTCCCAGTATCTGTCGAGGGTGATGTCGTTGCAGGCGGTAAAGGGATAATCTCCGTCAAGCTTTATACCAACGTCAACTGTGGTGCTTCCGCCGGATAATGTGTAATAGAAGAATTCAAGGCAGTAGTTACCCTCTTTCTCCACCTCAAAGTCATACTCGAAGGTACCGCGGTTGTTCGTCCAGACAACGCAGTTCTCCTGTCCGTTGTAATCGGTGATCTCATAGAGAGGCTCTTCCTCGTAGACGTCCTTGCCGGCAACACCGTCCTTTGCCTCAATGACTATCTCCGCCTTCGGAAAGGTCTCGTCCTTGTATTTTTCGTAGTAAGCGCTGTATGTCGAATCCCTGTTGCCGGTATTCATGATATTCTTTATCGTGGATACCTCGGAGTTCTGCGCGCTGTCATCGCCGTCGTTGTCCGCGAATGACGGGAATGTCTGCGAGGATATCATCATCGCTGCGGTCAGAAGTATTGCAAGTATCTTTTTCTTTCTGCCCAAAATAAGCTCCACCTTTCCTTATTTCCCGAATAAAACGGGAAGCGAATGTTTAAGGTTCATTCGAACCGGTATTTTTTTATTTAAGCAGCATTACTGCTTATATATACTTATCCTGTCGTCTTCAAGCTCGACACGTACCCTGTCGCCGCCCTTTATGCCGAGCGTTTTCAGGTACTCCTTCGGTATCTGGAGCCGTCCCGCCTTATCAAGCAGCACAAGCTCATCTTGTCCGCCGTTTTCCTCTGCCGAGCGTATCTCGGCCTGCTGCCGTTCGGTGAGCTCTTCGAAAGAAACTCCCGTAATGACCGGCTTGCGACGTATCATCTCACTTGATGTCTTGCCGTCGCGTATCGCGACAACACGGTCTATCGACTTTGCGAGATTGGTATCATGCGTCACGATTATCACCGTAACACCGGTCTCACGATTCAGCCGCCTGAACACCTCAAGCACGTTACCCGCGGTCTTTGTGTCCACAGCTCCCGTGGGTTCATCCGCAAGCAGCAGCTTCGGATTGTTTGCAAGTGCTATCGCTATCGCGACTCTCTGCTGTTCACCGCCCGAAAGCTGTCCGAGCATCGAACCTTTTCGCTCGCCGAGCCCGACCATCTCAAGCAGGTGCTCCGCACGCTTTCGCCGGTCTTCATACCCGCTGAACAGCATCGGCATTTCAACGTTCTCCACCGCCGTCAGATACGGTATCAGGTTTCTCGCGTTGTTCTGCCACACAAAGCCTACGGTTTTTCGTTTATATTCAATAAAGTCTTTATCTGAAAATTTCAGCAGATCCTTGCCGTCAACATACAGGCTTCCCGCCGTAGGTCTGTCCAGTCCGCCAAGCATATTCAGCAGCGTGGATTTTCCGCTTCCGGAGGCACCCACAATGCCCATAAGCTCGCCGCGCTCCACCGTCAGATCGAGTCCCTGCAGCGCCATTACCTCGATACCCTTGCTTTTGTATATCTTTACGAGATCGTCACACCGCACCATGACATTTTCGGGGGGCGCTAACAATACGGTCTTTGGCATATCTGTTTTCCTATATATATTATAATGGTATATCGTTCCTGATAACGTTTACTATTTTGCCGTCCTCAAGTGCGTAAACAACATCCGCAAGCTCCATCATAGCTTCATCGTGCGTTGTCATGACTACTGTTATCCCGTCATCATGCACAAGCTCCCGGAACAGCGCGAGCACAGCAGTACCGGTGTTCGAATCGAGCGCCGCGGTAGGTTCATCTGCGAATATCAGCTTCGGTTTTGCCGCGACTGCGCGTGCAATAGCCGCACGCTGCTGTTCACCGCCCGACAGCTCGCCCGGTCTGTGATCCATTCGCTTGCCAAGCCCGACTCGGGTAAGACACTCTTTAGCCCGCTTTGTCCTACCCGATATCGGGTGTCCCGCGAGCCGCAGTGACAGCTCCACATTTTCCAGCGCTGTCATCGTGGATATCAGAGCCACAGACTGAAATACAAATGAAAGCTCGTTACGCCGCAGTTTGTCGCGTTCCTTATCACTTAACGCGCCGATATCCCGACCGCAGAAGTAAACGCTTCCGCCGCTCTGTCTGTCAAGAGCGCCGAGAATGTTGATAAGCGTGGTCTTTCCTGAACCCGATCTTCCGCGCAGGCAGACAAGCTCTCCCTCATTCACTTCAAGGTCCACATCGGTGAGCGCATGTATCACATTCCCGTTTCCGACATCGAAATCACGGGATATATGCTCTGCTTTGAGTATTTTGTCCATAAATCGTAAATTTCTTATGTAAAATCAGTGCAAAATCAACAAATAGGCATAGTTATGCCATTGGTTTCTATATTATTATATCAAAAATCAACAGCATTGTCAATATCTATAAAAAACTTTTGCACTCATTTGCTTTCTTATGCGAAATGCCTAAATATCTGTGTAATTTAGCAGATATTGATAAATTTTCCACTTTATATACAACATATTGACAGAAAATTACTTTTTAAGTAATCGTTATCATTTACTTAAATAAAAAATTTGTTGATTTTTACACAGGAAAGTGTTATTATGATAATTGACAATCTGTTCATTCATACAAAGGAGACTATCATGAAAACCGGACTTGTACTCGAAGGCGGAGCCAGCCGCACGATATTCACCTGCGGCATTCTCGATGCGCTGCTTGAAAACGATATATACATCAACTATGTTGCCGGTACATCCGCAGGTATCTCCTACGGCGTATCATATCTTTCAAAACAGATCGGCAGAAACCATAAGATCACAGAAATATACATGCACGACCGCCGTTACATGGGACTGCGAAATATGTTCAGAAGCGATAACCGGTCATACTATGGACTGGATTTCGTATTTGAGGAAATACCGGCGCATCTGCTTCCCTTCGATTTCGACGAATACCGCCGCTCCGGCGAGAACGGCTTCGGAGCCGTGACCAACATCGAGACCGGCAAGACCGAATATATGCGTGTAAAAGCAGACGACAGAAAATGGACGGTGCTGCGGGCATCCTGCGCTCTGCCTATACTGTTCAGACCGATAAAAATAAACGAAATGTACTATATGGATGGAGGTATAACTGACTCTATACCATTTAAATATGCACTCGACAGCGGACTTGACAAGGTGATAGTCATACTGACCCGCCCCCGCGGCTATGTAAAAAAAGCGGAGAAGTTCACCGGACTTGTGAAGCTTTCATATCCAAAATTTCCAATGCTCGCGGAAACTCTGTCAAAGCGCCATATTATGTATAACCGCCAGATCGAAGAGCTTGAGGCTCTCGAACGCGAAGGCAAAGCACTCGTGCTCGCACCGGAAAAGGACTATGGCATACACCGCACCGAAAATGACCCGAAGATATTGCTGCCATTTGAAAAGGAAGGCTATGATTACGCAATAAGAAATCTTGGCATTATAAAAGACTTTCTCGAAAAATAAAAAAACCCTTGATTTTTTACCCGAAATAGTATATAATATATAGAAAGCTCTTGAATATGAACACAGACCCCGTACAAGGTCGTGTTGTGAACCATGTCAGGCGGGGAACCGAGCAGCATTAAGCAAATTTTCGGCTTGTGTGCGGCAAGCCTGTGTTCATAATCAAGGGCTTTTATTAAGCGTTTCAAGGAGGGTCGGTTATGTATCTCGCATTGTACAGAAAATACAGACCGAGGGTATTCGATGATGTGATATCTCAAGACCATATAACCACGACCCTTAAAAACCAGCTTAAAAACGGACAGTCTTCTCATGCTTACCTGTTCACGGGCTCCCGGGGAACGGGCAAGACCACCTGCGCGAAGATACTCGCGAAGGCTCTCAACTGCACCGACCTGAAGGACGGCAACCCCTGCCTCGAATGTGACAGCTGCAGAAGCATCGACGAAGACTATTCCGACATTATCGAGATAGATGCGGCATCAAACAACGGTGTTGACGATGTTCGCAACATCAAAGAAGAATCCTTCTATGCTCCGATGTCAGGTAAATATAAGGTTTACATCATCGACGAGGTTCACATGCTCTCAATTTATGCGTTCAACGCGCTGTTGAAGCTTATCGAGGAACCTCCCGCACATGTAGTCTTTATATTCGCCACGACAGAAGTTCATAAAGTCCCCTCGACCATACTTTCGCGCTGCCAGCGCTTTGAGTTCAGGCGTATCGATATAAATGACAGCAAGAAGCGCCTGCTTTGGGTAGCTGAACAGGAAGGAAAAAAACTTTCCGATGATGCGGCATTCCTGATATCCAAGATATCCGAGGGCGGAATGAGAGACGCGCTGTCGCTGCTCGACCAGTGTTTCGCAGTAAGCGACGACGTTACCGAGGATATCGTACGTGAATGTGCGGGTATCTCCGGAAATGACTATCTGTTCAGAATATGTGATCTTATACGGGAACAGAACTCATGCGATCTGCTTATTCTGCTCGATGAGCTCGTATCGAAATCAAAGGATGTGACCCGGCTTTGCGAGGAGCTTATCTCTCATTACAGAAGTCTTATGCTGATACTGTCCGGAGCCGACAGGCTTGCGGTACAAGCAACAAACGCGGATTTTGAACAGCTCAAAACCCAGGCAGAACAGTATTCCCTCGCAGAGATAATGCGCTGCATACAGATACTCAGCGATACATTCACATCAATGGGCAGAGTCCGTACTCCGGGGCTGTATCTCGAAATGTGCTTTATAAAGCTTTGTACGCCGAAGCTCGATGCTGATGAGAAAACAATAAACTCAAGGCTCGACAGGCTTGAACAGATGATAAAAAGCGGCTCCGTCACAGTTACGGCAGCACCGGTGTCAGCGACACCACCATCACCGGCATCCGATCCTCCCGTCAATGCGGCGGAAGATCCCTCCGACATACCGCAGCCGGCTCCCCCGGAAGAGAGCGTGGAAGCTGTATCTCTGTCCCCGGATATGATACCGCTTATGATATGGCAGGATATAATAAACACACTGCCAATGTCAATAAAACTCGGCATCAGTAATACGAAAGCTTACATCAAGGGCAATGCTATCTATGTTGACGGAGGAGACCTCGCGGTAAAGCTCGCTACCGAAGAACACCGCGCGGAAATAACAAAAGCCGCTTCAAATGCGATAGGTAAAAATGTGGTAATAGCGAAGCTGAAAGGCTCCGATATCTATACCGAAGTGGAGCAGCCTTCCGCCGAAAAAAGCAAGGTCGCTCTGTTTCTCGAATTTGCCGCTTCAAAGGGCATAAATATAAAATATCAATAAACATAAGTGAAAGGAAACAAAACTATGAGAGCAAGATTACCCGAAGGATACGCAAATAAGGGAGCCGCAAACATGAATTCCATGGTAAAGCAGGCACAGAAGATGCAGGAAGATATCCAGGCAGTTCAGGAAAAGCTTGAACAGACCGAATTTTCCGAGACAGCCGGCGGCGGCATGGTAGAACTCACCATGACAGGAGCAAGAGAGCTCAAGTCAATAAAGATCGATCCCGAGATCGTTGATAAGGACAACATCGATGAGCTCCAGGATATCATAGTTGCGGGCGTGAACGCAATAATCCACAAGATCGACGAGGAAAGCGCAGCCGAAATGGAAAAGGTGACCGGCGGAGTAAGCTTCCCGGGACTCTTCTGATATGGCGGAATATAACTCCGCACCCCTCGTATCAGCAGCGGAGCAGTTCGCAAAGCTGCCCGGCATCGGCATGAAAACAGCACAGAGACTTGCTTATTATATGCTCAACCAGCCTGTTGAGGACGTAGAAAAGTTCACAAGTGAAATACTGAAAGCTCGTAAGAGCGTACACTGCTGCAAGATCTGCCAGAATTTCACAGATACCGACGAATGCTCGATATGCGGCGATTTCAGACGCGATAAGAAAACTATCTGTGTAGTCGAAGCCCCGAAGGACGTTTCCGCTCTTGAACGTGCCGGCGGTTTCAACGGTGTTTATCATGTACTGCACGGACTTTTGTCTCCTATGGAGAACATAGGACCGAATGATATACGTATAGCTGAACTTATGAAACGATTGTCCGGCGACGTAAACGAAGTAATAATGGCAACAAACCCGACAGTAGAAGGCGAAACAACAGCGTCATATATCAGCAGGATGATAAAACCGCTCGGTATCAAGGTGACAAGACTTGCTTACGGACTTCCGGCAGGCTCGTCACTTGAATACGCGGACGATGTTACTCTCCAGCGAGCCATAGAAAACAGAAATGAACTATGATCACCCTCCGTCCCCCGCCGCATGGTGGGGGACATGTTTCTGCTATATATCTAAAATGTGACGGTAATTTGCACAAGAAAATTTATAAGTTTTACTATTGAAAATTTTCAACATTTATGGTAGAATATTTATACGTATTATGTTGAAAAAATTATACATATATAATAGTATGGAAGGATAATCATAATGAGCTCATTTGAAAATGAACTTAATTCATTCAGCGATATCTTCGAGCTGATGAAAAAACATCTCGATATAACGGAAGTAGCGCGGTCATTGTTCATTGACCCGATAAAACCTATAAAACTCCAGGGTAATACCGCGATACTTTATATTTCCAATGATTATGTCAAAAGCATCATAGAACAAAACTACGACAAAGTATTCAAGGAAAACCTCAAGAATATCCTCGGTTTTGACGTGGATATCAAGTATGTCACAAACGATGACAATATACTTACTCCCGAGGAGAAGGTAAGAGCCTCCGATCCTATACCGGAGCTCGACGATGACCCATATATCAAGACAACGCTGCATGAGACCGAAATGAACAGTAACTATAAGTATACCTTCGATACATTCATAGTCGGCGAGAGCAATAAGCTTGCATGCGCGGCATGTAAGTCCATCGCCCAGGACAAGCCTGATTTCAACCCGCTGTATATCTACAGCGAGCCCGGTCTCGGCAAGACCCACCTCCTTTATGCAATAAAGAATGAAGTCATGTCACGGCATCCCGATTATAATATAGTATATGCTTCGGCTGAAATGTTCGTAAATGAATTTGTAAACAGCGTAAAGTTCAATAAAACGGACGAATTCAAGAAAAAATACAGAAATGCAGATATGCTGCTCGTTGATGATGTTCAGTTTTTCTCCGGCAAGAAGGAATCCCAGAACGAGCTTTTCCATACTTTTGAAGAGCTTCACCGCAATGGTAAGGAGATAATCCTCACATCTGATCGTCCTCCGAAAGAGATCAACGACATTGAGGACAGACTTCGCACGCGTTTTGAGTGGGGACTTCTCGCGGATATCGCTCCGCCGGAGTTTGAGACAAGACTCGCTATCATCAAGAGAAAAGCCGAGCTGCTTGAACTCAAGATACCCAACAATGTCATGGAATATATGGCTGACAAGCTCAAAAATAATATTCGTCAGATCGAAGGCGCTATTGTCAAAATGCACCATATCGTGCTTATTACCGGCACTACTCCAACTATCATAATGGCGCAGAATACCATCAAAGACGTAATGAACAACGATCAGCAGCCTGTTCCCGTGACCGTGGATCATGTAATAACCGATGTTTCGCATATATTCAATGTTTCCCCGGACGAAATGCGCTCAAAAAACCGCAATTCGCAGGTATCAACAGCCCGTCAGGTGGCTATGTATGTCATAAGCAAGGTAACAGAGCTTTCCTATACAAATATCGGTAAGGAGTTCGGCGGCAGAGATCATTCGACCGTAGTATATGCCACAAGCAAGGTAAAGAAAGTTATGCAGACCGACCCCGCTTACCGCGCCACAGTCGAGGATCTCATAAAGAACATAAGCAATATGTGATCTCTCCTCAATTGTCGTTGAAAAACACGCGGCTTGTTGAAAACCATGTCCCGGTATCATTCAGGATAAACTAAAATACATTAGTTTATCATTAACTGTAAAAATATCACAAATAACATGGTTATCTGTCAGTTGATTGTATATCATTATCCATATATTTCTTGATATGATAATATTTAGTATGTCTAATAGTATTTACCTGTTTATTCAACAATTATTTCCCGGTTAAAGGTAAAAAATGTAAAAGTTGAGTAGTTAAAAACCATCTTAACAGATATAACATTTTATAAACATCCGAATCAACCGGGTAAAAGGCTTTGTAAAGCGTAATGTAAGATTTTTCCACGCTTTGCCCACTCCTATTACAGACACTAAAATATTATATCTTCTGTCAAAGTCAACGCGAGATTTTTTTTTCGGAAAGGAAAACAATATGAAGTTTACTATTGATAAAAATGTATTTTCCGATGCACTTACCAACGCATCCAAAGCAAGTGCCGTAAGATCTACTATACCTGCTCTTGAAGGTGTGCTTGTATGCCTTAAGAATAATAAGATAACTATTACAGGATACGATCTTGAAATGGGTATCAAATGTGTGATAGATCCTGACGATGCTGTCGAGGAAGGCGAAATAGTAGTAAACGCACGCATATTCGGCGATACGATAAAGAAAATGCCTTCAGGCGCAGTCGAAATATCCACTTCCGGTGAGAATGTAAGGATATCCTCCGGCTCTGTGGTCGTTGAACTTGTCGGAGCTTCCGGAGATAACTACCCAAATATTCCCGAGCTTAAGCGTGACATCAGCTTTGAAGTAGATGAATCTGTAATGAAGAGCATGATTCGTCAGACTATACACGCTGTCGCAGTCACGGATATCAAGCCGGTACATATGGGAAGCAAATTCCATATCAAGGATAACGTGCTGAGCGTGGTATCAGTGGACGGAGTGCGCATGGCAAAGAGAGTAGAGCCTGTACAGTATAATGACATAGATTTCGTTGTGCCGAAAAAGACACTCGATGAATTCATGAAAATGCTCTCTGATGAGCCTAATGAGAAAAAAGTAACTATTTGTATAGACCGCAATCAGATATGCTTCTCAAAGGAAGATTATATGATCATTTCGAGACTTCTGGACGGTGATTTCATAGACTACGAGAAGATAATGAACTTTGAGGAGAAGTGCCGCGCGATCGTGAGTGCTCTCGAATTCTCAACTGCTCTTGACAGAACTCTCGTACTCAATACAGATAAGTACAAATGTCCTGTAATATGTACATTTGAGAATGATTCTCTGCACATCGAGATAAAGACATCTATAGGTAAGATGAACTGTGATATGCCGATAAAATATACAGGCGATAGATTAGAAATCGCATTTAA
Source organism: uncultured Clostridia bacterium (assembly GCA_947166275.1). Taxonomy (GTDB): domain Bacteria; phylum Bacillota; class Clostridia; order Oscillospirales; family Ruminococcaceae; genus Ruminiclostridium_E. Next base: position 31,111 of record CAMVDP010000010.1, on the reverse strand, counting down.
CGCAAAGTATATGATAGATGCTCTCAAAAACAGCGAATGTGATGAAGTACGCATTGATTTCTCCGGTCCGCTGTATCCGATAAGAGTACTTCCTCTTGCCGATGAAAGCTTCGTTGGTATTGTACTCCCGGTAAGAAGTAAGTAAAATAATACATAGGGTTATAGAAATGACAGAAATTAAAGTTGTTCCTCCTTTCATAAAGCTTGAACAGTTCCTGAAACTGGCAGATGTTGCAGATACCGGCGGAATGGCAAAACTTATGATATCCGACGGTATAGTGGAAGTAAACGGCGAAGTATGCCTTATGCGAGGAAAGAAGCTCTATGACGGAGATAAGGTGTCTGTGAATTTCGAAGAGGGCACCGAAGAATATATGTGTAGGATAACGGAATAAACAGTATAAATGATAATCAGATCTTTATCGGTAAGAAATTTCAGAAATATAGCCTCTGCTGATTTTATTTTTGACCCGAAAGTGAACATTTTCACGGGTAACAATGCCCAGGGTAAAACAAATCTGTGTGAGGCTATTTCTGTCTGTTTCGGAAAAAGCTTTCGCAATCCGAAGCCGGCGGAGCTGCTCCCATTCGGTTCGGATAACAGGGAGACATGTATTGAGCTGTGCTTCACGTTCGATAATATGCCTGACAAGGAAAACACTATCAGATATGAACAGAAGGGCAGCAGCTCTCGTCTTAAATTCAATGACATAGACATAAAAGAAGCTGAAAAATTATACGGCGCGTTGAGATATGTATTATTTATACCGGAAGATCTGTATATTGTAAAAGGAGATCCTTCCGTACGTCGTGATTATCTCGATTTTGTTGCGAACATGATAAACCGTGTTCACAATACAAAGCTGTATGAATACAATAAGGCTTTGAGACAGAAAAACAACATCCTGATAAATATGGATCCGCATGATAAAAACTCGCATTTTATGCTTGAAAGCTGGAACGATACTATCGCAAAATTCGGAGTGAATGTCATGTGCGGTCGGCTGCGTCATTTCAGCAGCCTTTCAGACTATGCGGATAAGTTTTATGATATGATAAACGGTGGTTCTGAAAAGCTTACGATGCACTATGAAAGCACTGTCATGGGAGATATATCGTTCACTGTGGACGATACTGAATTAATGTACAATACGTATATTGATCGTCTCAAAGAAACTGCAGATCGTGAGCTTCGTATGAAGTACACGCTTGTGGGTGCACACAGAGACGATGTAACTTTTATGATAGATAACATGAATGCGAAGGATTATGCGTCGCAGGGACAGATAAGAAGCATCGCTGTGGCACTTAAGCTTGCCGAAGCACAGATGATAAAGGATAAGAGCGGAGATGTTCCTGTGATAATCCTCGATGATGTATTGAGCGAGCTTGACGCAGGAAGACGATCGTTTATAATTAACCATATCGATGATTTTCAGGTGTTTATTACGTCCTGTAATCTTGCAGATACCGAAAAATTTGAAGGCGGGAAGATCTGGAACGTGAACGGCGGCAGATTTGAGCCGAAAGTGGGGTAGGATAAATGTATCTGCATCTTGGGAGCGATGTTTCTGTTCATACCGAAGATATAATTGGAATATTCGATATTGAGAAGGTAACGGTACAAAAATACATGAATGATTACTTATCTGTATGTCAAAAAACAGGTAAAATATACTATGTGTCTCTTGATATGCCGAAAAGCATCATTGTTTGCTGTGATATGGTATATATAAGCAATGTAAGTTGTCTTACTCTGAAAAAGCGTGTGGAGCAGGGACGAGTCAGCTGATCATACCTATGGCGAGCATTATGAGCCATGACGATCCGAAGCCGGCAGCAATGCCTGTAAGCAGCAGAAAAAGATGATCAGATCTGAATGACTTTCTGTTGATATCACGGTCATATATATCAGAGAGTAATTTTTCTGCGTTTTCCGAAAGCTGTTTCTGGGTCTCGTTTATACTTTCGGGTCGTATGAACAGAAGAGCTTTTTCAAAATAACCGTCCTCGGGTCTGACTTCGAGAACAAGCTTGTTTACTCCTCGCATGGCATCTCCTCGCATTGAACAGGTTTTTATGGTTTGTCAAGTGAAAATATTCTACTTTTTGTATTATTGTCACTTTACTGTAACTTAAATCATAATTTTTCCGCATTGAGATTTACGTTCGATGAAAATGTTGATATCAGGTTTTCAACAGAGATTTTTGTTGAAAAACCGGTTGAAAGTGTTGGATTTGCGATTATCAATAGACTTTGCAGATTTTTTAACATTCTTTATGTTTCAACTTCAGATATGAAAACAGTGAGTCATTTTCGTTATGCAAACTGCACATAATATAACAGATTATAAGGGCAATCTTTAGTACGCTTTGAATAGTATTAAACAATAGGGTTTGCGGGGTTTCATCAAAAATATTTATAGGAACGTAAATCGATAATGTAAATTAATAGTAAATTAATGTAAAATACATTTTGTAGAAAGATTTTTACTGTAAAAAACAGGATAAAAGCTGTTGAAAACCTGCCAAAAAATGTCTTTTCATAGCTATGAACAGTTGAAAACTCAGTTGAATATGTTGATTTTTCGCTTGAATACGCACTTTTCTGAAAAGTTATATCATGTTGAATGGATAAGAAAACAATTGTTATGAACAAGTATATATGAGGTATGATATATATGTCTGCACTGTATGTTGTGGGTACGCCCATAGGTAACCTTTCGGATATGAGCCCGAGAGCGCTTGAAGTATTGTCGTCGGTGGATTTCATTGCTGCCGAAGACACGAGAGTGACCCTTAAGCTGCTGACTCACTTTGATATAAAGAAACCGCTGGTAAGCTATTATGAACATAACCTCCGTGAAAAGGGAGAGTATATCGCAAACCGTATTGCAGCAGGTGAGACATGTGCGATAGTTACCGACGCAGGTATGCCGTGTATCTCCGATCCAGGTGAGGATCTTGTACGTATCTGCGCGGAACGGGGGATAGATGTGTATGTTGTACCTTCTCCGACTGCAGCAATGTCGGCGCTTGCGATATCGGGACTGTCTACGTCGAGATTTTCGTTTGAAGGCTTCCTGAGCGTCACGAAAAAACAGCGCTTTGCTCATCTTGATGAAATAAAGGAATATAAGCATACTTTGATATTCTATGAAGCTCCGCACAAACTGAAAAACACACTTGAAGATCTGTTTACAGTTCTTGGCGACAGAAAGATATCACTCTGCCGCGAACTCACAAAGATACATGAAGAAGTACAGCGCGGAACGATAAAGGATATGATCGAATACTATTCGGACAAGACTCCGAAAGGAGAGTATGTCCTGATAGTTGACGGATACCATGAAGAGAAGAAAAAGGATTCTGATATAAATGATGCGGTAGAATATGCGAAACAAGCGATAGCAAACGGCTCAAAGCCTTCAGACGCTTGCAGGGAAGCCGCAAAAAAATATGGGTTTACAAAAAGTGAAATATATACTATAATAGTAAACGAATAATTACTGATATTGCAGTAAGAAGAAAGTGAGATGAGGAAAAATGGAAATAACGGTAACGGATATACCTAAATGTCTGAAGTCATTTACATTTTCTCCTCGTATAATACTTTCGGAAAAGACTACAGTCGAATACCTTGTGCGGATGAAAGAATACATATTCGGGAACAGCTGCTGCGAAGCCGCGGAAAAGATAGGTATCAATGTATTCGATCTTGTTTTCATCAAGGAAAAAAGCTTCAGCGATTGCTGCGATTACTATCTTTTAAGAGTCAGAGAGCGTGATCTGGATATCATCAGAACTGCGTTTCTACTGAAAAAGATGTATAACAATGACAGAATACGAATTTCAAAGATAATGTGCGACAGCGATAAAGCGTATGTTCGTGAACCGGAAGAAGCGGTCCTGAATCTGCTTAACGATGACATAAAACCAAAAAAGAAAAAAAAGAAGCCAGAGCCTGCGACGGAAAAAACCGGTATTCTTGAACTTAACAAGCGGGCACGGACAATGCTTGAATCTGTGAGACTTGCGGCAGTAAAGTTCGGTATGCAGAATACTATCAAATATAAGGAGCTTATCGATAAATACAATTACCGTAGGTTCAGTACAAATCTGCGGCTTAATAACAGACCTGCTTCAATAGAGGATGTTAATTCGGTATTACATGCCAACAGAGAAAAATGTCTGACTGACCTGTCGGACACAAAGACACGTATCAATTTTTCCGCGCTGTTTGCGATAGCATACGGTGATTTCAGAATACGTGACCTGTTCTCGAAGAATACAGTGTTCGATACGACAAGCTTCGACAGAGAAAAGAAGCTCACCGATCTTGCTTCGGACCTTATCAATATTATCAGTAACGGTAATGGGATAGAGATAGCCAATATGTTTATCCATCTGATAATCTCTTTTTCAAATACCGAGCTGCCTTCGGTGGATATGAATGACCTTGCGAGCATCATGGACAACTATTCCATGTATTATGCAACAGCTTCTCTCGCGGCAGTCTGTGAAGGGATGTTCAGATATAACGGATTGAATGGCGAACTTAAGCAATACCTGAAAAAACATACGATAGAAAACTATTGGACAGCAATGGACAAGCTTATGACGATGAAGCAGTATTCCGTTATTGTGACATTCTGCTATGATCTTGCGCATTTTGACCCGATAACCTATCGTGAGGATCCCGAATATCAGGGTGAAATATTGTACGCGTTCGAGTGTGCGGAGAAGTTTTCGGGGGAGCTGAAAAAAAATGGCTGAATGCAGGCTTTGCCCGAGAAACTGCGGATTTGACAGAAGAGAAAGAACAGGTTACTGCAGAAGCTCCGACAACATAAGAGTAGCGAAATATATGTTGCACTTCGGTGAAGAACCGTGTATAACCGGAACTCGCGGCAGCGGTGCGATATTCTTTTCGGGCTGTGTGCTTCGCTGCGCTTTTTGTCAGAATTTTCCGATAAGCCATGAACTTAAGGGCGAGGATATAAGCAGTGAGAGACTTCGCGAGATAATGTCTGAACTGAAAGCTGCCGGCGCGCACAATATCAATCTCGTGACGGGAACTCATTATGCGGACAGGATAGCAGAAGTGCTGCGCGAATGCAAAAAGGATCTCGGTATCCCGATAGTATATAACTGCGGAGGATATGAAAAGACCGAGACATTAAAAATGCTGGATGGGCTGATAGATATATATTTACCTGATTTAAAGTATTACAGTACTGAATTATCCGCTCGGTATTCAGGAGCTTCCGATTATTTTGAATATGCCTTTCCCGCGCTGAAAGAAATGTTAAGGCAGCACCCGAAAGCCGAATACGACAGCAGTATCATGACATCGGGAGTGATAGTGAGACATCTCGTTCTTCCGAACGCGTACAAAGACAGCATGGAACTGATGAGAAGGATAAGTGAACTTCCGGACAGACCGCTGGTAAGTATTATGCGGCAGTATACTCCATGTTACGGGGCTGAAAACTATAAAGAGATAAACAGAAAGCTGACTACCTTCGAATATGAAAAGGTGGTGGGCTTATGTGCAGAGCTCGGATTTGAAGGATTCACGCAGGAAAAGGGCTGTGACAATCTTGATATGACTCCCGAATTTTAGAGGTGGATATATGGAGTTCTTGAAGATAATTGCATATATTGGTTTAATCGGATTATTGCTGACGGTTGTTTTACTTTGTTTTGTGGATTTTTATCGTAATCACGGAAAAGCAAAGGAACGTGATATTATAATAGTACGTAAAAGAAAAACAAAGCGTGACTTTTTGAAGGATCCGAAAACAACAATGAATTATAATGGAAGCTCTACCTATGAATTTAAAAATACTACCGTTGATTTCAGATACATAGGGAAAAAGCACGTTCATACATATTTTTGTGAAGAGCATATGCTGAAGAAGTTTTCGGAAGGACATACATACAGAGTGTTATTGAGATATCCCGATATATTGGGTATAGTAAAGAAAGGTATTCAGAATGACGGAACAGGAAGAGTTAAAGATTAAGGAAGATATTTGTGAGATTGGAAGAAATCTCTGGATCCGCGGAATGGTCGCATCGAATGACGGAAATATTTCCGTGCGTATAGGAGATGACAGGTTTATTACAACACCGTCGGGAGTAAGCAAAAAATACATGAAACCCGATATGATGATCACAATGAATTCATCGAATGAGATCATATATGCACCGGAAGGATATAAGCCTTCTTCGGAGTTCAGGATGCACCTGAAATGCTATTCTGTGCGTCCCGAGGTAAACGCGGTGGTACATGCACATCCTCCGATAGCGACGGGATATGCAGTTGCTAATGTTCCGCTCGATGATTACAATATGTCAGAGGCTGTCATGCTTCTCGGATCTGTGCCTGTAGCTAAATATGCAACACCGGGCTCGGATGATGTCGCAGAAAGTATTTCGGAGTATCTTCCATACCATGATGCGATAATGCTTGCAAATCACGGGGTAGTGACAATGGGTCCGGATCTGATGAAGGCTTATTTCAGAATGGAGAGCGTTGAGCAGGTAGCAAAGACTACGATTGTTTCAAAGCTTCTTGGTGGTACAGGTGAACTTCCTCGTGAAAAAATTGACGATCTTTGCATGATTGGAAAGAATTATGCTTTAAAGCATCCGGGGTACAGAAAATACTCCTGAAGCAAAATATTGAGTATTGTATACGATCATATACTATATATAGTAGTAATTATTTACCCCGCCAATGGCGGGGTAAAATAATGAAAAATGTTCCACATGGAACATTTTTATACGATTTCTGATGTTCCACGTGGAACACAACATATAGAATTTAGAAAGAAGCTGAATACCATATATAACATCGGAAACTATGATGTAGCAGTTATAGGCGCAGGACATGCAGGCTGTGAAGCCGCACTCGCGGCAGCAAGACTTGGTATGAAAACTGTGGTGTTTGTACTGTCACTCGATACTATAGCAAATATGCCTTGTAATCCAAGTATAGGCGGCTCGGCAAAAGGACAACTTGTAAGTGAGATAGACGCACTCGGTGGAGAGATGGGAATAGCCGCAGACAACACCTTTATTCAGTCAAGAATGCTGAACCGAGGAAAAGGTCCGGCAGTACATTCCCTTCGCGTTCAATCGGACAGAGTGAAGTACCATATATATATGAAGCATGTACTTGAAAGTGAGTCTAACCTTGATGTAAAACAAGCAGAGATAACAGAGGTCTGCACAGAAAACGGACATGTTACCGGAGTCGTGACAAAACTCGGAGGATTTTGTTCTGCAAAAGCTGTCATCATAACCACAGGAACATATCTCGGAGGAGAGATATTCATAGGCGAGACTTCATATAAGAGCGGACCGGATAATGTGAACCCGGCATCTGAACTTACAGAAAATCTACGCAAGCTTGGACTTGATATAAGAAGATTCAAGACAGGAACTCCCGCACGAGTTCACAAACGTTCGATCGATTTCTCACAAATGGAGAAACAGGACGGAGACGAAGTAATAACTCCTTTTTCATTCGATAACAGAAAGAAAATGAAGAACATAGCAAAATGTTATGTAACATATACGAACGAGAAAACACATAAGATAATTCTCGACAATCTCCATAGATCGCCGCTTTATTCCGGAAAAATAGTTGGAGTAGGACCGAGATACTGCCCGAGTATCGAAACAAAGCTGATAAGATTTAAAGACAAGGAAAGGCATCAGCTTTTTGTGGAACCAATGGGACTTGATACAGATGAATACTATCTGCAGGGTATGAGTACATCATTGCCGGAAGATGTACAGCTTGAATTTCTGCGGACTATAAAAGGACTTGAGCATGTGGAGATAATGCGCCCAGCATACGCGATAGAGTATGATTGCCTTGACCCGCTCGATCTTTTCGCGACCCTCGAAACAAAGAAGATATCCGGTCTTTACGGAGCCGGACAGTTCAATTCAACATCAGGATACGAAGAAGCAGCCGCCCAGGGACTTCTCGCAGGCATCAACGCAAGCAGAAAGATAAGCGGGAAGGAGCAGATAATCCTTGACCGCTCAAACTCTTACATTGGCACGCTTATCGATGATCTTGTGACCAAAGGCTGTGACGAACCATACAGAATGATGACATCTCGCAGCGAATACAGGCTTATAATAAGACAGGACAACGCTCCGGAAAGGCTCACCGAACTCGGACATGAGATCGGGTTGATATCAGACGAGAGATATAAATACTATCTCGATATAAAAGAACAAGTGGAAGCAGAGACTGAACGTATAAGAAAAGTATCGATAAATCCTACTCCGGAGCTTAACAGTATGCTCGAAGCATGCGGTACATCTCCGATAACCCAGTCTGTAAAGCTCATCGAGCTTGTAAAACGTCCGCAGGTGTCATTGAAGGAGCTGATGAGGTTCGATAAAACATCAGAATATGTGGGGGATCTGATAGCCGATAAAGTCGAGGTCAACATCAAATATGAAGGCTATATCAGAACGCAGCTCACAAAGATCAAGGAAATGAAAAGACTTGAGTGTAAGGCATTGCCGACGGATATTGACTATGATACGATATCCGGTCTTCGTCTTGAAGCGAGAGAAAAGCTTAATGAGCGAAAACCGTTAAATATCGGACAAGCATCAAGAATATCGGGAGTAAACCCTGCTGATATCTCTGTACTGCTTATATGGCTTGCTTCAAGAAACAAGAGGGAGGGTGATGATGATGAATGACAAATACAGCGAGTGCGGTATAATTCTGTCCGGCGAACAGAAAATACAGCTTGACAAGCTTGCCGATTACATGGTAGAATATAACAAGAATGTCAATCTCACACGCATCACCGAACCTGACGAGATAACTGAAAAACACTACATAGACAGCATACTTCCGCTTACTATGTATGATGTTCCACGTGGAACAAAAGCGATAGATGTGGGTGCAGGCGCTGGCTTTCCCTCTCTTCCCATGAAGATATATCGTCCCGATCTTTCATTTACGCTGCTTGACAGCTCAAACAAGCGTATCGCATACCTTGAAAGCGCATGTAAGCTTCTCGGGATCAATTGTGAAACAGTCCATGCCCGCGGTGAAGAGCTTGGCAGAGATGAAGCATATCGTGAGAAGTTCGGGCTTGCTACCGCGAGGGCAGTGGCGCAGCTCAATGTGCTTTGTGAATACTGTCTGCCGTTCGTTGCAGTCGGGGGAGTTTTCCTTGCTCTCAAGGGTGAGAAGGACGAAACCTCCGAAGCGGAAAGCGCAATAAAAAAGCTCGGAGGAGAGATAGAAGATATAAAAAAGTATGCTCTTCCCGGAGGCGACAGGAGAACACTTACCATAATAAGGAAGACATCTTCCACACCGCCCCAGTATCCGCGGCCTTCCGCAAAAATAGCGAAAAGACCCCTTTAAACTACAAAAGAAGGAATAGTTTTGAAAAGAAATCAGTTCAAAAAACTTCTGATAACAATAAAGAATAATTGGAGAATAGCTGTTGTCGTGACAGTAATGCTTGCGATATCGGGATATATCCTCGCATCATATGGCATGACCAAGCATTACCTTACGAACATCGACATACTTGTTGACAGCCTTGATGAGATACCGTCAGCGGAAAAAGCGCAGACAGTGGCACTTCTGTTCACCAGCCCGAAGATGTATGACGCGATAAACGAAAACCTTGTAACAAAGTTCTCATACGCCGAGCTTGCGAAGATGATAAAGGTCGAGCCTAAAAACGGTACACAGATAGTGTCGGCGCAGTTTGACTGCCAGACCTCATCGGACTCTTACAAGCTTTCGGAGATATACCTCGGTCAGGTCCAGATAGTGCTTGACGAGTATGAGGCAAATGCAAGGATAAAAATAATATCGGCGCCGGTGGAGCCGCAGCGCCCGGACTTTCCGGACGAACGTCTGTTCACATTGATCGGAGCAATATTCGGTGCGGTTCTCTCGGTCATCGGTATCATCATAATATGGAAGCTTGACAACACGATCACAGCCGCCGACAACATCTCGGAGCAATATAATGTACCGGTGATCGGCGAACTTATGGATTTTGATGACGAGATTGACTATCTCGGAAGATAAGGAAAGGAAACAATGCTATGATAAGAAGCATGACCGGTTTCGGCAGAGACCACAGGATAATCGACGGCAAGGAGTACCTTGTCGAGATACGCTCGGTCAACTCGAGATACTATGAATTCAACGCAAAGCTGCCACGACAGTATATGTTCCTTGAGGAAAAGCTCAAATCGCTGGTCAAGTCAAAAATGAGCCGCGGCAAAGTCGAGGTATCGCTTTCGATATACAACATTGCGGCAGCGGAGACTGCTGTTTCGGTAAATGACGGGGTAGTGGAGAACTACCTGAAAGTACTGCGTGATACAGGAGAGAAGTTCGGACTTCAGGACGATATCACACTGTCGACGATATTCCGTATGACCGATGCTTTTACGGTAGTGCGTGCCGAAACTGACGAAGAAAAGATATGGCAAGCGGTCAGGGAGACAGCCGAAGCCGCACTTGAACGTTTTGTTTCCATGCGTGAGGCAGAGGGTGTCAAGATGAAGGAAGATGTCCTTGAAAAGCTTGCGAACATTGAAAAGATGACGCTTCAGGTATGCGAATATGCTCCCGAGACTGTAAAAGCATATCGTGAGAAGCTGTACGCGAAGATGCAGGAGATACTTGAAAACAAACAGATCGACGAACAGAGGATTCTGCTTGAAGCAGGCATCTACGCCGAGAAAATAGCTGTCGACGAAGAGACGGTGAGACTCAAGAGCCACTTTGTGCAGTTCCGCGACATGATGAACTCCGATGAACCGATCGGAAGGAAACTTGACTTCCTGGTCCAGGAGATGAACCGCGAAGTGAATACCACAGGTTCGAAGGCACAGGATATCCGTATCACCCGTCTTGTGGTAGATATGAAAAGCGAGATCGAGAAGATCCGTGAGCAGATACAGAATATAGAATAATCCTATTTAAAGTCGAAAATAGGATACTGTAAGTCGAATTTGGTAATACCGTAAATCGAATTTCGTATATTAAGTCGAATACAATGGAGCCGTAAAAATGTACACAGACTATAAGGAGCTCGGCAGAAGGATAGCACGCCGGAGAAAACAGCTCGGATTGTCGCAGTCGCGGGTCAACGAAATGGCGGGCTTAAGCGATAAATATCTGTCGAACATCGAGCGTGCGGTATCGGTGCCAAGCATAGATGTGATAATGAAGCTGTGCGCGGTGCTGAAAACCACGCCGGATGAGCTGTTGCTCGGCGCGGAAACGCCGTCGGGAATGGGCAACATCGGGCGGGTCGCCGCCATGAAGGTCGAAGCAATGCCCCGAGAGAAGCAGCTGCTCGCGCTCAGCCTGTTGGATTGGATCAGCGAGCAGAAGATATAAGGAAGGTTCAGACTGAATGAAGATACTTGCGATCGAAAGCTCATGCGACGAAACTGCAGCGGCAGTCATAGAGAACGGTCGGGTGATACTCTCCAACGTGATAGCCACCCAGATCGAGGAACATAAGCTATACGGCGGCGTGGTGCCGGAGATAGCCTCGCGGCGTCACTGTGAGAACATACTTCGGGTAACAGATAAGGCTTTGTCTGACGCGGGAATGGATCTTTCAGATGTTGACGCGGTAGCTGTCACTTACGCACCCGGACTGATCGGAGCTCTGCTGGTGGGGGTGAACTTCGCCAAAGGACTTGCCGCGGGAGCCGGAAAGCCGCTTATCCCGGTACACCATATAAAAGGACATATCGCCGCGAACTACATAGCGCATCCGGAGCTTGAACCTCCGTATATCTGTCTTGTCGCGTCGGGCGGTCATACTCAGATAATGCGGGTGGAAAGCTACACAAGCTTTGTGACTGTGGGACGCACAACCGATGATGCGGCAGGTGAAGCCTTCGACAAGATCGCGAGGGTCATCGGATTTCCGTATCCCGGCGGAGTACATATCGACAAAGCATCACAGACCGGCGATCGTACGAAGTACAAACTGCCGCATCCGCATACGGTCGAGCCCTACGATTTCAGCTTTTCAGGACTCAAGACCTTCGTCATCAATCTTGCGCACAATTCAAAGCAGCGCGGTGAGGAGCTTGATGAGAATTCCCTCGCGGCTTCGTTCCAGTACACAATGTCGGATATCCTCACATCAAAGTTTGTTGCTGCCGCTAAAGAGTACGGTTACAAGACTGCTGCGCTTGCGGGAGGAGTCGCAGCAAACTCCGGGCTTCGTTCATTGCTTGAACAGAGCTGCGCGGAAAACGGCATAAAGCTCTATATCCCGCCGATAGCGCTCTGCGGTGACAATGCCGCTATGATAGGAAGTCAGGCGTTCTATGAGTATACCGAGGCGGGCGTTACCGCACCCGATGATCTCAATGCTTACGCTACTATGCCTCTTGTATAAAATACTGATAAATAAAGGCAATTCTAACAAATGTTATCAAACGTTATTGACAATGGTATCGTTTTACTATATAATATCATTGTGTCAGTCTATCTATAGGATTTTATTGTGTTTTTCAGACCGGGACGTTTCGTAAGCAAAAAACGGTCATTCTGACATAGCGACTTCAATGAAATGGAGGAAACATAGAAATGTATTATAACGGGCTTGTCTGCAATGTCTGCGGCAGCGGTGTGAATAAGGATGAGAACGGCGGCGGCGTATGCCAGAGCTGCGGTCATGCTATGATGTTCCCGAAGTCTGATATAAAGAAGCTCAACAGGATCACATATTTAAGAAACGCTTTCAGATTTGCAGAGGCAGAGGATCTTGCGGAAAAGCTTAAAACAGCCGAGCCCGAAGACAGTGAGGCGTATTGGGCAGCTTTACTCTGTGAGTACGGCATACAGTATGTCAGAGAGGGCAGCAGCCGTTTCGCAGTCTGCAGAAAAGATATAAGCGAGCTTCCCGCTATCAAGGAAAGCAATAACTACAAGCGCGCGCTTTACTACGCGACAGAGGAGTATCAGAAGGCATACGAGACCCTCGGTGAACAGCTTGAGGATACAGTCAGTATCACCAAGAGCATTCTCAAACAGGAAAAGAATTACGATGTGTTCATCCTGAGCCGTGAAGGCGTTTCGGTTGACGATGACCTCGACGGCGACAAGGTTTATCTGCGATTTACATCAAATCTCGGATTCAGCGCATTCTATGCTCCGGAAATGTTCAAGGATATGGACGCAGTGGAGAAGTCCGCACAGATAGTCCACGCACTCAAGAATTCCAGGATCATGATCCCGTCGTTCAGAGAGAAGAACGATGTTTATGACGATTATTTCAAATACACTGTGAACACGTTTTCCGCGGAGATGAAGAAAGACAGCGAAAAACTCGTGTTCCCCGTATTCAACAGCCATGCCATGAATTTCCAGCAGCTCCCGGAGAAGCTCGTATGGTGCGATGATATTTTCGATTGCTCCGAGGATGAGTTCATGCGTGAGATCTCGGACAAGATCGAGTCGATACTCAAGCCCGAAGTCAACGCGATAGTTCCGGACGCACTCGTTACCGCGACTGCCGCAAACAAGGAGAACCTTATAAAGCGTGCGTATATGTTCCTCGAGGACGGTGAGTTCGAGACTGCCGACCAGTACTTCGATAAGATACTCGATATCGATATCGAGGATTCCCGTGCGTATATAGGAAAGCTCCTCGCAGAGTGCAAGCTGCACAGTGAGGATGAGATACCGGGTCTGCCGCAGACTGTTACTGATGATAAGAATTTCAAGAAGGCGTTGAGATTTGCTACTCCCGAGCAGAAGGCTCGTTACGAAGCCCTCAACGGAGCGATAGTCGACAGAATAGAGACCGAGAGACGTGAGATCGCCGAGCAGCGTGCAAAGCTCAAAGCCGAGCGCGAAGAGAAAGAAGCTATCGAACGTGAGCGCCGTATGCGTCAGGAGAAGGAAGAGCGCAAGCTACTCTACCAGCGCCGTCGTGAGCCGCTCAGAAAGACACTTCTCGAGGTGCAGGCTGAACTGAACAAAACGTTCATCACGCCCAAGCGCAGACAGGAGCTCAAGGAGGAAGAGGAGACTCTCAAGAAGAACCTTAAGGAGCTTGAAGCGCAGTTCCCCGATATCTGGGATTAAGTGCATACTATGTGGGAGCTTCGGCTCCCACATTTTTTTGGAAAACGCTTGCTTTTTCACTTGTTATATGGTATAATGTAACAAGAAGAAAGGAGCGTTTTTATGTATATTTACCAATCCGGTATGATAAGCGAAGCCGTACATGCCAAGCTCGGAAACATGAAGAACTCGGTAATGAACGGGGAAAAGACAGATAATACACAGAGCTTCAGCGAACTGTTGAGATCGTACATGATAAATACGGGCTCGGAAACAAAACCCGTGGGAGTAATTAATACCGACGCAACGGAGAAGACCGTACCGAACGGAAGGACGCTTCTTTACGCGCTTACCAATGCAGACAATGACGCTACAGCTTCTGCAGTGGTCGGAGCGTTGGGACTTCCGATATCAGATAACAATATCAAGGCGGCAGCAGACGGACTTTATTCAGCGGTACAGCTTTTAAGCTCCGCTGACGGCGCGGACAAGGACAAGCTGCTCCCGCTGGTTTCGGACTTCACTGAAAAGTACAACTCGCTGCTTACCGATCTTCGTTCAAATTCCACAGCAACGGGTATCATGTATACGAGACTGTTTTCGACAGCGGCAAACACAGCTGCGGATGCGCTTGCAAAGGCAGGCATTTCGGTGAATGATGACGGTTCGCTCACACTGGATGCTGCGAAGCTTGAGAGCGTTGGCATCGAGGGCTTCCTTGAAAGCGTGGCAACTGCGGCGAACGCAGTATCGACCTATGCTTCGACGATAACCGGCTCACAGAACAGCAGCCTGTTGGATTTTCTCGGAAATGACGAGAACAATTCTGCGGCAAGCTACTATACCGGACTGATGAACACCATGATATAAAACAAAACAGCAGACCTATCGGGTCTGCTGTTTTAGTTTTATCAGAAAATGAAATCATCCTGTCCTCCGACATCGGAGTCACCCGCGGTCGGGAAGCTCTTATCGAGCTCCGGGAATTTCTTTTCATCCGGGAAGCCCATGTTGTCTTTTCCGTCCTTGCCTGAAGGCTTATCATCAGTCTTGAAGATGTTGTAAGAGGAGCTTCCGGTCTTGAAGATATTGTACCCGTCGGGCTCCTTTACAGGCTCGGCGGCTTTTTCAGCTGCCGGAGCCGAGATCGGTTCAGCAGTCGGGAACGAGATATCCGGCATGGGAGTGTAATTGAAAACGGTCTCGGCAGGTGCGACCGGTGCGACCGGTGCGACCGGTGCTGTCGGTTCTTCCGGAGTTGTCAGTATTATGGGTGTCACCGGCTCGGGAGGAGTAATGGGAGCAGCCTTCGGGAAGCTTGCCATCCGGCTCACCGACTCGTCATCGAGCTCGATACCGCCGTTGCTGACATCGACATTCTTTTCGGTGTATGGGTCGACAGCATTCATCTCACCGCCGGTAGCTCCGGGCATCATGCCGCGCATGGACGGGTCAGTCTGTTCGACCTGTATGTCGAGGGAGATGTTCTCCGCGCTTGTGGCGGGGTGGATCGGGGTAACTTCGGAAATGCCGTCCGAGGTCATATCGAAATTAGCGGGGTTGTGTGCCGAGTCGGGGTTCACAACGGGTATCGCGCCGTTGAACGGCATTACGAACTCACGGGTGCCGTTTTCATTGGGGGCGATGCCGCCGTTTGAAAGGTCGACATTCTCCTCTGTTTTCGGGTCGACTGTCGGCATGCTGTCTCCAAGCGGCTCGGAAGACTTGTTCAATGGCTTGCCGGTATACGGGTCGAAGTTCATCTCGCGCTCCGACATCATTTGGCGGCGTTTGTTCAGAATTTCGGTCACGCTGTCGACGAGCTGTACCGGACGTTTGGTTTGCCTTGTAAGATCGGTGTTAAGGAAGCCGGTATGCTTTGAGAACTCACGTTCGGTCTTACGTAAAGCGAGTTCCGCTTCGATAGCGGAGGTGACTTGTCTTACGCTGCTTTTCTTTTCGCTGAAAAAAGGGTCATCGGACGCGTTCGTCAGCCCGGTGGCAGCATTGAGGTTGGGGTCGCTGCCTGACGAACCGATGTATGTAAAATCTGACTGTCGGGACGACCGGATACGGTTCTTCACGGCGATGAAGACGAAGATCAGGGCAAGAACACCGAGCGCTGCGAGCCCTATGATAAGGAATATGCTCGTTTCCGCGCTGTATGCCACGACATGATGTACCATTGCGCCAAGGTAACCGTCCTTGATAATCTGAAGCTCCGAGGCATTCAGACCATCATAGTAAGCGTCAAGAAACCTGTCAACATAGTCGGCAAACGCGTCCCACTCATCCGATGACATCGCACAGACCTCGGCTCGGTCTACCGTGACTTTTGTGTAGGTCTTATTATCGGTACCCGAGTACCAGTTGAAGGTTTCGGTTTTAAGCGCATCGAGACTGTCGATATGCTTCCGATTTGCGGTGCGGTACAGAATGACCTTTTCCGGGATCGGAGAATTGTCTGAGTCGAAGAACGGCACGACATAATAGTAGTAAGTGGTGACCGAAGACTTTCCGTGCTTACGGTAGTGGTATTCGTCTCTTGTTGCGGCGCAGCCCATAGTTTCGGTTATAGTGCCGTGAATGATGTCATTGTCTCTGAAATCGCTCTTTTTCATATCAGCGAAGTTCGCGAGTGAGCCGAAAGCGTCCTTTACTACGTCCGACAGCCCGAAAAATGTTGCTGTAATGCCGAGTATCGCAAGTGTGATAATAATGGAGGTGAGCGGGTTTTTCCTCCTGCGTGATATCATATCATCAGCCCTCCCTGTTATAATATATTCCCCGTCGTGAGCAATACGCCAAGCGCCGGGGAATACATTCGGGTCTCGTTATTTTGTGGGGACTTCTATTTTGCTCATGCCGCCCATGTAGGGACGGAGCACCTCGGGAATATTTACCGAGCCGTCCTCGTTAAGGTTGTTCTCAAGGAACGCAATAAGCATTCTCGGCGGAGCAACAACGGTATTGTTGAGGGTGTGAGCAAGGTACTTCTTTCCGTCCGCGCCGGCTATGCGTATTTTCAGGCGGCGTGCCTGTGCGTCACCGAGGTTGGAGCAGCTTCCGACTTCGAAGTACTTCTTCTGTCTCGGAGACCATGCTTCAACGTCCACGCTCTTGACCTTCAGATCCGCAAGGTCACCGGAGCAGCACTCAAGTGTTCTTACGGGGATATCCATAGAGCGGAACAGATCAACGGTATTCTGCCAGAGCTTGTCGAACCATGTCGGGCTGTCTTCGGGCTTGCAGATAACTATCATTTCCTGCTTCTCGAACTGGTGGATACGGTAAACTCCGCGCTCCTCAAGACCGTGGGCGCCCTTTTCCTTGCGGAAGCAGGGTGAGTAGCTCGTGAGTGTGTGAGGAAGAGTTTCCTCGGGAACTATGGTGTCGATGTACTTTCCTATCATCGAGTGCTCACTTGTACCGATGAGGTACAGGTCTTCGCCCTCGATCTTGTACATCATAGCGTCCATTTCCGCAAAGCTCATAACGCCGGTAACAACGTTGCTTCGGATCATGAACGGCGGTACGCAGTAGGTGAAGCCGCGGTTGATCATGAAGTCGCGCGCGTAGGAGATGACTGCGGAGTGCAGTCTTGCGATATCGCCCATGAGGTAGTAGAAGCCGTTGCCAGCCACGCGTCTTGCAGCATCAAGGTCGATACCGTGGAGCTTTTCCATGATGTCGGTGTGGTAGGGCACCTCGAAATCGGGTACTTTAGGTTCGCCGAAGCGTGTGACTTCCACATTTTGTGAGTCGTCCTTGCCTATCGGTACGGAGGGGTCGATGATGTTCGGAATGGTCATCATTATCTTCGTGATCTTTTCGGACAGCTCGGCTTCCTTCTGTTCGAGCTCTGCGAGGCGTGCAGAGAATTCGCTGACCTTTTTCTTTGCTTCCTCGGCTTCGTCCTTCTTGCCCTGACCCATGAGTGCGCCTATTTCCTTGGAGATGCGGTTGCGGTCAGCGCGCAGCCCGTCGGCCTCCTGCTGGGTCTTGCGGCTTTCAGTATCGAGTGCGATGACCTCGTCAACGAGCGGGAGCTTCTGATCCTGGAACTTCTTCTTAATGTTTTCCTTTACTGCGTCCGGATTTTCACGGACAAATCTGATATCGAGCATGGTTATAAATCCTTTCTTTTATTTGTGAAGCTTCGACAGGAACGCGATGAGCTCCTTGAGCTCGTCCTCGTTGGCACAGTCGATGCTGAAAATGTATTTATCCTTGGTCTTGTCTATGCGAACGGGCTTGCCGATATGGTCGGTCATGCTGAGCTCCGCTTCCACGATGTAAGTATCTCGGGGAGGACGCTCTTTTGCCGGCTTGTCAACGGTGAGCTGCTTTGCGAGCCGCTCCAGCGCCCGTACGCTTATACCGTCTTTCATGGCTTTTTCGGCAAGTGTATGCTGTTTTGCTTCGTCCTGCACGCCGAGGATCACCTTACAGTGTCCGACAGAAAGCTCGCCGTTCCTTACATGTTCCTGAAGGTCATCCGGAAGCGCCAGAAGTCTCAAAGCGTTCGCAACTGACGGGCGAGGCTTGCCGACACGCTTGGCGACTTCCTCCTGCGTCAGGTTGAACTTTTCCATGAGCTGCTTATATCCGAGTGCGGTCTCTATGGGGTTCAGATCCTCACGCTGCAGGTTTTCGATAAGTGCTATGAGCATTGTCTGCTCGTCATCGAGATCCATGATGCGCACGGGAACGTCGGTAAGTCCCGCTATTTTTGCAGCTCTCCAACGGCGTTCACCTGCCACTATCTGATATCCGTCGCCGTAAGGGCGTACCGTGAGCGGCTGTATCACTCCGAGTTCCGCGATATTCTGTGCGAGAGCGTCAAGGGCAGCCTGGTCGAAATCCTTGCGCGGCTGCTTCTTGTTCGGCTCTATCATCGAGAGCGGCAGCGTCTGAGGCGCGATGTTGTCATCGCTGCCAAAGAGTGCGCCGTCATCGAACAGCGAATCGAAATTACTGCCGAGAGCGGATTTTTTTGCCATATATATCTCCTTCCCTTAAAGCATTTCTTCCATAGCCTTGCACTTGCGCGCGATCTCCTTCGCAAGCCGCGAGTATGCGTCCGCGCCTTTCGAGTTGGGGTCGTAATACATGATAGGCTCGCCGTGGCTCGGAGCCTCGGTTATCTTTACGTTTCTCGGTATCTCCGTGTTGAAGAATACGTCCTCGGGGAATTTTGACTTGATAGCTCTCATGACCTCGCGGTTGACCTTGAGCTTGGTGTCCACCATTGTGAACACAATGCCCATTATCTGGAGACTGCGGTTGTTGGTCTTCTTTACGCGCTTTACTATCGAGATGAGCTCTGCCACACCTTCAAGGCTGTACGGTTCGCACTGCATGGGTATTATTATCCTGTCGCAGGCGTTGAGTCCGTTGAGTGCCAGCACTCCGAGCGAGGGCAGGCAGTCGATGATTATGATATCGTAGTCATTGCGTACCTGGAGTATAGCTTTCTTGAGCTGTAGATTCTTGTTCTCGAACTTGAGCAGCTGTATTTCCGCTTCGGCGAGAGCCTGTGTTGACGGCATGAGCCAGAGGTTTTTGAACTTCGTGGAGACTATCGCCTCCGCGGGTCTTGCCTCGCCCATGATGACATCGTATGTAGTGTACTGCAGTTCACGCTTTGCTCCGCCCGATATTCCGAGTCCCGCGGTAGCATTGCCCTGCGGGTCAAGGTCGACGAGCAGCACTTTTTTGCCCATAGCTCCGAGAGCTGCCGCGGCGTTGATAGCGGTAGTGGTCTTTGCGACGCCGCCCTTCTGATTTACAATGGAAATTATAACAGCCAATTTTATCGTCCTTTCAACATCTGTACTACATCATAAGATTATACCATATAATAGAGAAAAAATCAAGAAGAAAGATACCGTATTGTCACTTTTTTTGAACTGATGTCGATCCGGACCCTTTCGGACAGTAAATTTGCACGAAATAAACCGTAAAAATTTGAACGCTGTGCTGTATTGACAGTGGCGGTAAAATATGCTATACTCTATTATATAGCATTATGCTTATCATCCTTTAAAAGCGAGGTTTTTTTATGGCAGAGTTTACCAAAGAGGATTTTGATATAGTTAAAGAGGAACAATACGTCGAAGATGAGTTCGGGCTCGGTCTCAAAGGCTACCTTATCGTGAGAGCCGCGTTCTACTGCATCGGCACGTTCATGATCCTCGGCGCTGTTATGGCTCTGATCTTCGGAGCAACTACACTCACCGATCTCGTGAGCAACGCCACGGGCTTCAATTCCACCAACTCGATACTCGATAACAACTTCAACGGCCTCCAGCTTTGCATGTTTGTCCAGGCATTCTATACGATCGCTTCTCTCGTTTGTGTGGTGCTTACCTATATCAAGCGCACAAAGCTGTTCGTGTTCATCGATCTCGGACTCTTCGTGCTGTTTGTGGCAGCCTTTATCATCTTCGGTTCGTTCGAGCTGCTTTCCAACGGTTCCGCATGGTGGCTTTACTTCGCGTTCAACCCCATATTCTCGTTCCTGGGCATCGTCATAGGGAAGCATTTCCCCTATATGCCCATGATGTGATAAAGAAAGGAAGCGTTTGTCATGATTTTCGGATTGTTTTTAAGCAGACTTGACCTTCCGGTCATCCCCCTGATAGTTATTATCGCCTCGTTCATCGTGCTTGTAGCCGGTTTTGCATTCATGATCTACAAACATGTTTATGAAAAGGGGGAGTCGGATATCGATCCCGCAGTATTCAAGAAGATCTGCAATATTGCAGGCTGGGTTTTCCTCATCTATATGCTCATCGAGCTTATCGCAGCATGCGCGTGCGTGTGCGTCAACGAAGCGTGCAGATACGGCTATCATTACGACCTCTCCAAAAAGGACGGCGTGAACCACATCCTCTGTAAGTTCTGCAGCGGCTTCAAAGACGCTGATAACCGTTCCTACGCTTCCGATGCTCTTATGCTCGGTATCTACTTCGATGCTTTCATCGTCAATTCCTTCGTCACAAACGCTATCAGGTTCGTTCGCGAGAAGATAGACGGCAGAAAGAAAGATATGTAAACTACAGAAATAATATGGGGGGACCTTTTCCCAGGAAAGGGTCCCCTCATTTTCTATTCTAAACTAGCATTCCTCTCAATTCATCGAGTATCTTTTTTTCTCTGCGTGAGACCTGGACCTGTGTCATACCGAGGAGTCTTCCGGTCTCGGCCTGAGTCTTTTCGAGCTTATAGCGCAGGTAGATCAGTCGGCGGTCGTGCGGATCGAGGGTGCCGAGGCACTGTTCGAGCGCTATCAGCTCGGTCGCCCGGAGCTGGGGCGGTTCAACAGGAATATCGAACTCGGAACCGTCCTCATCGCCGCTTGTGAGGGAAATAGCGGGGCGGGAAGCGGCAATAGCCTCGGTGACGCTTTCGGGAGTTTCACCGAGCGCATCTGCGATCTCCGCTACAGTGGGGCTCCTGCCGTCGGCGGAGCACTTCTCGCGATAGGCGGTGATACGGAGGGAGAGCTCCTTGATAGTGCGGCTGACTTTGACGGTACCTCCGTCGCGGAACAGCCGTTTTATCTCGCCGAGTATGACAGGCACGGCATAGGTGGAGAAGCACAGTCCGCGCTTTTCATCAAAGCCGCGTGCAGCCTTCACAAGACCCATGCAGCCTGCGGAGACAAGCTCCTCATACTCGATGCCGCGTCCCCGGAACCGTCCTGCAAGAGCATGGACGAGCCCCATATTCTGTTCGACAAATTCGTCCGTTAGTCTGTCCATGTCACCCTCTGCGCCGAAGCACCTTTGTCATGGTCACGGCAGTCCCTTTTCCGGGTCTGCTGTGTACCCGCAGCGTATCGGTGAAGCTCTCCATGACCGCGAATCCGAGACCGGCGCGCTCACCCTCGGGGCAGGTCGTGAACATGGGCTGCATAGCCTGTTCTATGTCCTCGATGCCCGTGCCCTTGTCCGATATTTTTATGTAGAGCGTGTCGCCGTCGAGAATGCGCAGTGTTATGTCGATATCACCGATAGTGTCACGGTAGCCGTGGACGATGCAGTTTGTCACAGCTTCAGACACGGCAGCCTTGATGTCGCTTATCTCCTCGACGGTCGGGTCGAGCTGGGCGGCGAATGCCGCTACACACATACGTGCCAGCGATTCGTTGTTTGAGTAGCCGGCAATGGTCATCTTCATGCGGTTGGTCACAGTTTTCATTTCTTTGCCTTCTTTCCTGCGGAGCTTCTCACGATAAGCGCGTTGAGCCCCGACAGCTTCAGTATCTTCTCCGCGCGCGGCGACGGGTCTGAGATCCTCACCTTTCCGTTCCATTGCTGCACGGTGCGGAGCCGCCCGAGTACAAGTCCGACCCCCGAGCTGTCCATGAACGTCACTCCGCTCATATCAAAGGTGAGAGTCTCGGGTGAGCAGCGTCCGAGTTCACCGTCGATCGTCATGCGTATCTCGGCTGCCGCGTGGTGGTCGAGCTCCCCGCTTATCACCGCAGTCATCGTATTGTTTTCATAGCGTATCTCAACTGCCACGGTTCTCCCTGCTTTCCTGTGTGTTGTTTTCCTAAAATATACCACATTCCCGCCGCGAGAACTGTCTGTTCGTGTCGCCTGTCCGTTTTTCGTCCGACAAAAAGCGACGACCTTTTCACATAAAACGACCACGGGGGAAGCTATCCGTATCAGGATAGCTCCCCCCGTATTTTCAGGACTCAACGTACTTTATCGGGTCAGTCCACGCGCCGCCTACAGTGACACCGAAGTGCAGATGTGGTTCGAGCTTGCACTCGGCATCGGCGGAGTTACCGACCTGACCGATGATCTCGCCCATAGCGACTTTCTGACCGGCTTTGACGCGGACGTTCTCATCGAGGTTACAGTAATGGCCGATGACATTATCACCGTGGTCGATGATGACGCAGACGCCCCAGAGAGGATCTTTCTTCACCTCGCTCACGGTACCATTCATCATGGAGGAGACTGCGGTACCGACGGGAGCTGCGAGGTCTGCGCCGTCGTGGGTCTTCCAGACTCCGAGGGTCTCACTTTTGACAAGCTCGCCGCCGCTGTATGGGTTGATGACTTTTGCATCGGCGATCGGCATGGTTTTGGGGGACTTGAAGAACAGTCCTGTTTCCGTACCGTCGGCGGTGATATCGGCAGGTACGGCAGCGGCAGTGGTCTCGTCGGCGATCTGCGCGTCGGGCTCTTTGAGTATGTCATAGCGCTCGGCGTTGACTGTTGCGGCGGGTTCGGTGAAAATGAATACGCCGTCATCGCGGGTATCGTCCTGGGCAGAGCTTATACTTCTGCTGGCACCGCTGTACGCCGCGTATGTCGAAAGCCCCACTGCGCAAAGGCTCAGCACGAGTGCCGCTGCGAAGCCCTTACCGCGTACTCCGTTTGAAAATCTTGCTTTTCTCATTTTACTATTCCTTTCTTATGACAGGCTGATTTGCTTGCCGTTTGGAAGTATTTTTGCCATAAAAGCGGAATTTATGCAAAAAAAAGCCCGCGAGCTTTTTCAGCTCACGGGCTTCTGATCAGGTTCATTTGTTCTGACTGCCGGTTTTTGTCACTACGATCTTTGTGTTGAGCACATCGAGGACGTTGAAACTGTAACCGTGCGCTTTTGCAGCAATAGTGAGCAGCTCACGGTCTGTTTTATCTGGGTAAAGCTTTTCGAGTTCCTTCATTTCATTGTTTATGGACTCGCCAAGTGCAGCGTCGTTATGTGTATCTATAAGAAACTGCCGGTATGTTTTCATAGCGATCCCCCTCTTATCTCTATACTATATAAGTAAGTATAGCACACGCTTCTTTATAATTCAAGCACTTTACAAAAATTTGTCATTCGACGCTGTATTTGCACTTGTAAAATATCCGTAAGAATGTTATAATATAAAACAAGACCTTATTCGGCGTCAGCTGCGCCTTTCTCCCGCCGGACGCGAAGGAAAGGCGCACATAATACATGGGGATACAGGATATCCGAAAGGACGGAAGAAATGGAAAAGATGCTTGAACGGCTCTGTGCGGCAGCGGGAGTATCGGGTGCGGAGGACTGTGCCGCAGAGACGGCACGGGAGCTTCTGTCGCAGTATGCGCAGGATGCCGCAGTGGATAAATACGGCTGTGTGAGCGGGTTCATAGGCGAGCGCGGAAACGGCAGACCCACTGTGATGCTCGAAGCGCACATAGATGAGATAGGCTTTATAGTGACATATATCGGCGAGGACGGGTTTCTGCGCGTTGGGAACTGCGGCGGCACCGACCGGAGGCTGTACGCTGCGCAGACCGTTACTGTGCATACCGTCGGCGGCGATATCCGCGGAGTGATATGCACGCTCCCGCCGCATGTCGCATCGGACAGCTCGAAGACCATGAAGACCGAGGATATCGCGATAGACGCGGGCTTCACCGACCGTGAGAGCGCCGAAAAGCACATCTCACCCGGTGACCGCGTGACCATAGATAATACGCTTGCGAAGCTGTGCGGCACGCGCGTGACATCGAAGGCTCTCGATGACCGTGCGGGAGTCGCGGCGGTGCTGTACGCGCTGGAGCTCACCAAAGGAAAACCGCTCGCGTACAACATCGAGGTGCTGTTCGCTTCACAGGAGGAGACCGGCAGCCGCGGAGCCGATATCGGGGGCTTTCGCAGCAGCGCGGATGTAGTGCTCGCCACAGATGTGAGCTTCGCGTACACATCCGATGACAATAAGCAGGACTGCGGCGTCATGGGCAAGGGCGCTATGATAGGCATTTCGCCGGTGCTTGACCGCGGTGTTACCGAGGAGCTGAAAAAGCTTGCAGCGGATAAGGCTATTCCCTGTCAGTACGAGGTCATGGGCGGCAAAACCGGCACGGATGCCGACCATATCTCTGTACAGCACGGCGGCATACGCACAGGACTTATATCCATACCGCTGAAATACATGCACACTCCTGTCGAGATAGTGGATACCGAGGATATCAAGGCAGTAGGCAGGTTAATGGCAGCATTTATAACGGGAGGTGAGAGCGATGTCTGATATGCGTGAATTCTTCGCGCTGACCGGTAAGCTTTCAAAGCTCTGCGGTACCAGCGGTGACGAGACTGATGTACGGGAGTTCATAAAACAGCACATCCCTGCCGACTGTACAGTCTCGACAGACAGTATAGGCGATCTTATAGTGTTCAGAAAGGGTGCCGCGGAACCGAAAAACCGCGTTATGTATGCGGCGCACATGGATGAGGTGGGCTTCATCGTTACCCACATTTCCGACGACGGCAGGCTGAAGTTCGAGGCTGTGGGCGGCATTTCCCCCGCAGTGGTGTTCGGGCGCAGAGTCGTGTTCCGCAGCGGTGTTACCGGCGTTATAGCCGCGAAAGCGCTGCATCACATGAACTCCGACGAACGTGAAAAGCAGCCGAAGATATCCGATCTTGCGATAGATATCGGCGCGGAGAACGCCGAGGAAGCAAAGAAATACGTTCGTGAGGGCGATTACTGCTACTTTGCCGGCAGCTATGAGGAGTTCGGCGACGGCTTCATCAAGGGCAAGGCTCTCGATGACCGTGCGGGCTGCGCGATGCTGCTGACGCTGCTGAACGAGAAGCTCCCTTATGACGCATGGTTCGTGTTCACGGTGCAGGAGGAGATCGGCACCCGCGGCGCAGCCTGCGCGGCATACAACGTGAGACCTGATATCGCCGTGGTACTTGAGACCACGACCGCCTGCGATATAGCGGGTTCGGAGAACGAAAAGCGGGTCTGCGAGCTCGGAAATGGCGTGGTGGTATCGTTTATGGACCGCTCGACAATCTATGACCGCGAGCTATACAGGCTCGGGCGCGATACCGCAGATGAGCTCGGTATTAAGAACCAGACCAAAACGCTCATAGCCGGCGGCAACGACAGCGGCGCGATACACAAAGCTATCGGCGGTGTGCGCACGATGGCTTTGTCCGTACCGACAAGGTATCTGCACTCCCCTGCCTGCGTTATGAAGGCTGAAGATGTCGAAGCCACGCTGAACACGGCGCGCGCGGTGCTGCCGAAGCTTGCGGTGCTGTGATACGCACGGTGAGCGGCGGTGAGCTGTACCGCCTGATAAGCGGCACTCCCGATGTGTACACGGAAAAGATACGCGCTTACGCGGACGGTTACGGTTTTGGGTACGGATTCTGCCGTTTCTTCGCGCAGGACGATACCGCCGTGATATGCAGCTACTACGGCAGCGCGGTGGCTGCATTCACCACAGACCCCGACCCCGACAGTGCGGAGGAGCTTACGTCATTCCTTACCTGCGGACAGTTCGCGGGCGTGCTTATGCAGTACGCGGCGGCGGAGCGTCTCGGGCTCACCGGGCTTGCGGAGCGCAGGCTGCTTATGCGCGGTACTGCCTTTGATGACGGTATCGGGAAGCTTCAAACCGATGTGTCGCCCGGGGAAGTATATGACATCGTCCGCACCGGATTTGACATTGACCGCGAAACATGGTACACTGATATAAGTCACATGACACGCCACAATATAGCCCGGGCATATCTGCTCGAAGAAGCGGCGTGCGCGGTCAGGATGTACGCGTCAAACGGCGTGGCGTACATATCTTACGTATGCACTCTTCCGGAGAAGCGCGGACAAGGGTTCGGCACACGGCTGCTTAAAGCGGTATGCTCTGCCGGGCGCGATGACGGCTGTGACACCTATCTTATATGTGAAGACAGGCTGCGGCGCTTTTATGAGAGCGCGGGCTTTGAGATATGCGGTGAGGCCGCAGAGATAAAATATGATCTGAATGAAACAAGGAGACAGTGAAAATGGACTGTTATTTCCGATTTGACAAGGAGCTGGAGGCTGCCGCGGAAAGAGCGGAGGAGCTTGCGGCTGACGTATTTGCGCGTATAAGACGGACAGCCCGTCATAACAGTGAAAAGGTGCTCTCGGCGTTCATAGAAGAGCGTGTCGGAGAGCTTCATCTGAAAGGCACGACAGGTTACGGTTACGGCGACGACGGGCGCGACAAGCTTGACGCAGTGTTCGCGCGGGTGCTCGGTGCCGAAGATGCGCTGGTGCGCCATAACTTCGTGAACGGCACGCACGCGATATCTACGGCGCTGTTCGGTGTACTGCGTCCGGGCGACACGCTGCTGGCGCTCACAGGCGCACCGTACGACACGTTGAGCGAGGTGATATTCGCGGACAGGGGCGGTTCACTGAAGGAGTTCGGGGTCAGGTATGACCAGATAGACCTGCTGCCGGATGGCACCCCCGACCTTGAAAGCATACGCGCACGTGCGGCTGGATGCAAGGTAGCGTATATCCAGCGTTCCCGTGGCTACAGTCTGCGCCCGTCGCTAACGATAGCGCAGATAGGAGGGATAGTTGAAGCCGTGCGCAATGTGAACAAGGACGCTGTGATCATGGTGGACAACTGCTACGGCGAGCTTGTGGAGGAGCGTGAGCCCTGCGATGTGGGAGCGGACCTTGTGATAGGCTCGCTGATAAAGAACCTTGGCGGCGGCATTGCGGAGACCGGCGGCTACATAGCGGGACGCCGGGAGCTCGTGGAGCTGTGCGCATACCGTCTCACTACAGTGGGTACGGGCAAGGAGGTCGGCTGTACGCTCGGCATGAACCGAAGCCTGTTCATGGGGCTGTTCCATGCGCCGGAAGCGGTGGAGAACGCGGTCATGACGGCAACGTTCGCGTCGGCATTCTTTGAACAGCTTGGTTATGAAGCTTTCCCGAAATACAGCGAGCCGCGCACCGATCTGATAACTGCGATAAAGCTCGGATCACCGGAAGCGCTCACAGCGTTCTGTGAAGGTATACAGGCGGGAAGTCCGATAGACAGCTTCGTATCACCCGAGGCGTGGGATATGCCCGGATATGACAGCAAGGTGATAATGGCGGCGGGCGCGTTCACCATGGGCGCGTCGATAGAGCTTTCCGCCGATGCTCCGCTTCGTGAACCGTTTGCGGTCTGGATGCAGGGCGGGCTCACATACGATACCGGGCGCACGGGCGTGATGCTGGCTGCGCAGAGAATGGCGGAAAAAGGATACTTGAAGAGGTAAGGATATGCACCCGAGAAAAGATTTTGAGATATACGGAGAAGTCAAGACAGTCAGGTTCAGTGAGCGCATAGGCGAGACCTTTGTCGGTGACCGTCACGGAAGACTTATGTATGCGGTAGGTTTCCCGCCGAACGATATAGGAGTTTTTCCCGCGTCGGCGTGCGCGGTGATAGACCGTGACGGCGTTGAGATACCGGTCATGGTGCCACCGGACAAGTATGGCAGCGAGCTTTGCTACGAGTGCAATCTGCGCCATGCTCTCGGAGACCTGATGCTTGATAGCGATGTGTTCTATCCGAAGTTTGAGAAGACCTGCGGAGCTGTGATGTTCACCGTGAAGGAGGGCGAGCGCATGTACCTCCTCATAAAGAACGAGAGCGGTCACATCGGCTTCCCGAAGGGCCATATAGAGTACGGCGAGTCTGAAAGCGAGACAGCAGACCGCGAGGTATTCGAGGAGACCGGGCTCAACTTTGTACAGTTCGGTAGTTTCCGCGAGGTCTACACCTACAACACCCGCGAGAACACGGTCAAGACGGGTGTGTTCTTCATCGGGAAATACGAGTATCAGAAGCCTGTGATACAGGAGGAGGAGATACTCGATGACTGGCTCGTGCCGTTTGACAAGGCGTTGGAGCTTCTGAACTTTCCTGAAGACAGGGCGCTTCTGACGAAAGCGGATAAATACATTACGGAGTGTGAGAACAATGGCTGATAAAGCAAAAGTCGGGATGGTATCGCTGGGCTGCCCGAAGAACCAGTGCGATGCCGAGCTGATGCTCGCGAAGATCGCCGATGCGGGATATAAGATAGTCCCCGAGGCGGGGCTTGCCGATGTGGTGGTGATAAACACCTGCGGGTTCATAACGAGCGCCAAGGAAGAGGCTATCGAGGAGATAATGGAAGCGATAAGCCGCAAGAACGACGGGATAAACAAGCGGATAATCGTCACGGGTTGTCTTGCCCAGCGCTATCAGGAGCAGATGGATGTCGAGTTTCCCGAGATAGACGGCGTGCTCGGCATAGGACGGAACGATGCGATAGTCGAGACGATCGAGCGCGTTCTTGCGGGTGAGCGTGTCATCGACTTCGGAGACAACACCTCGCATAACATGGAAGGCGGCCGCGTGCAGACGACGCTTTCGCATTATGCGTATCTGCGCATCGCGGACGGCTGCGACAACTGCTGCACCTACTGCGCGATCCCGCAGATACGCGGGCGTTTCCGCAGCCGTACCATAGAGAATATCGTACAGGAAGCAGAAAAGCTCGTGAGCGACGGCGTTAAGGAGCTTGTCCTTGTGGCGCAGGACACGACGCGCTACGGTGAGGACATATACGGAAGCCTTGCGCTGCCAGACCTGCTGAAGGAGCTTGCGAAGCTTGACATAAAATGGATACGGCTGCTTTACTGCTATCCCGAGCGCATGACCGATGAGCTCATAAGCCTGATAGCCGACGAGCCAAAGATCTGCAAGTATATAGACCTGCCGCTCCAGCACTGCAACGCGGAGATACTGAAGGACATGGGACGCGGCGGCGACAGAGAAAGTCTCACCGCGCTGATAAAGAAGCTGCGTGAACGCATACCGGGGCTTACGCTGCGCACGACGTTCATCACAGGCTTCCCCGGCGAGACCGAGGCGCAGTTCACCGAGCTTGCGGAGTTCGCGAACGAGGTGAAGTTCGACAGGCTCGGCTGTTTCGCGTATTCACAGGAGGACGGTACTCCTGCGGCGGACTTCCCGGATCAGGTGGACGAGCGTGAGCGTGAGCACCGCGCCGAGATAATCATGGAGCAGCAGGAAGTCCGCGTCAGTGAAGCTCTGCAGGCACTCATCGGCACCGAGACAGAGGTGGTCTGCGAGGGATATGACAGGCTGTTTGAAATGTACTTCGGGCGCGATGCGTCGTATGCTCCGGAGATCGACGGCATGATCTACTTTTCTGCGAAGCGCCGCCTGAAAACCGGTGAGTTCGTGCGGATACGGTTCAAGGACATCATAGACAACAACCCGATAGGCAAGATGCTGTGACGCGGTCATCCACGGTCGCCGATTATCACATCCATACCGCCGTCAATGGCGTAGGACGAGACATCTCCGCCTATCACAGCATCGTCGCACACCATTACGTGTGCCTCTGTGAGGTCGGTATGTTTGTCATCGACAGACACCACGCCGAAGGTGTACACTGTCGCCTCGCGTGAGCGGTAAGCCGTGAGATCGAAGCCCTGGCGCTTCTGGAGCTCGTTGTAGCGCTCGTAGACCGCGCCGAATTCAGCGGGGATAGTGACGGTCTTGATTGTGGACTTTCCCGCAGTCTCGATGCCGTGCTCCGACAGGAATTTTTCGATATCCTTCTCGCTGTGCGCGGGGTAGGTCTTTCCGCATGATGCGGCAGCGATGATGATCGCCGAAAGGACTGCCGCGCACAGCGCTTTTAATGCAGATGTTTTCATAAAAAGCTCCTCTTTTCTCTGCAAAATCAACAAAATATAGTGCCGGGATTTGCCGTTCCATACAGTATATGTGGAAATTTATACAAAAAGTATCGGCTGTGATAAGCAAAGTGACCAAATCCGAATTTGAAAATGCCCGTAAACGCCTTTAAAATCACTTTTTCGACACCTTTGTTTGTTGATAATGCTACAAAAAACAGGCGCGATTTGGTCGGTTTTGTCCGGTTTAGGCATTTTATATAAAGCAGGGAAAAAAATTTTAGGCATTTAGGTACTTACATTTTACTGAAATATCTGTTATTATATATGAGTAAATAAAACTCACACAGGAGGTTCCCAAATGGCAAGTTTATCATTAAGAGGAATATATAAGCGCTACCCCGGCGGCGTAGTTGCGGTTTCCGACTTCTCTATGAACATCAAGGATAAGGAGTTCATTATCCTCGTTGGTCCTTCCGGAT
>CAMVDP010000009.1 GCA_947166275.1 uncultured Clostridia bacterium | reverse complement strand
ACGGCGGACGGCATACGTCCGAGCAGCGCGGAAACCTCCGAACCTGCCTGGGTAAATCTGAATATGTTATCGATGAAGAGCAGAACGTCCTGACCTTCCTTATCACGGAAGTACTCCGCCATGGTAAGGCCGGAAAGTCCGACTCTCATTCTTGCTCCGGGGGGCTCATTCATCTGACCGTAAACGAGCGCGGTCTTGTTGATTACTCCGGATTCCTTCATCTCGTTGTAGAGGTCGTTGCCCTCACGGGTACGCTCGCCGACGCCGGTGAACACGGACAGACCGCCGTGCTGCTTTGCGACGTTGTTGATAAGCTCCATGATAAGGACGGTCTTACCAACGCCCGCGCCGCCGAACAGACCTATCTTACCGCCCTTGAGGTACGGCGCGATAAGGTCAACGACCTTGATGCCGGTCTCAAGAATCTGGTTGGTGGCAGCCTGCTCCTCGTATGACGGGGGCTCTCTGTGGATCTCCCAACGCTCCTCGGTCTCGGGTGCGGGGAGATTGTCGACAGGCTCTCCGAGAAGATTGAATATTCTTCCGAGAGTCTCCTTGCCTACGGGAACGGTTATGGACTTTCCCGTATCTATCGCCTTGGTGCCTCTTACGAGACCGTCGGTGCTTCCCATTGCGATACAGCGGACGATGTCATCGCCGATATGCTGGGCGACCTCGACTACAAGGCGCTGACCGTTATTATCGATCTCAATGGCGTTCTTAAGGTTCGGGAGCGCGTCCGCAGTGAAGCGGATGTCGAGTACGGCTCCGATTATCTGAACGACCGTGCCTATGTTTTTCTCAGCCATTTGTGACATTTTCCTTTCAGCCCCCGCGGGTCATGCCGCTGAGGCGGTAAGTTCGGCTCTTGGCGAGCCGCTTATGTGTGATATTTTCAGCTCAGCGCGTTGGCGCCGGATACGATCTCTGTGATCTCGTTGGTGATCTTTTCCTGTCTTGCGCGGTTATACGACAATGACAGGCTCGCGATCATCTCGTCCGCATTGTCGGTGGCGCTTTCCATGGCGGTACGTCTTGCGCCCTGCTCGGAAGCGAACGACTCGACCACCGCGCAGCTTATCATGCTCATCAGGAACTTCGGAAGAAGTCTGTCGAACACAGCCTCCGGCGACGGATCATAGTTGATAAGTCCGAGATCCTCACCGGTACCCTCGCCTATATTGGCGAGCGGGAGAAGCTTTGCGCTCTCGGGGGTCTGGACCAGCGGCGAAACGAACGCCGTATAGAACAGCTGCACCTCGTCGACCGCGCCTGACGCGAACAGGTCTACCGCGATCTGCGCGATATCCATGCAGTGGGCTGTCTTCGCTTTTTCGGCGAAGTACGGATACTTTGCGACTACATCATAGCCATGCTTATCGAAGTAATCCACGGCTTTTCTGCCGATAGCGATTATCTTCGGCTTGTTTGCGTCGCCCTTGTGAGCTGCGGAAGCTGCTTTCAGGATATTCGAGTTGAAACCGCCCGCGAGACCTCTGTCGCCCGCGATGACTATGAACAGTTTGTTCTTTACATCCCGCGGCTCGGTGAATATGGTGCTGAAATCCTTTTTCACCGACGCTATCTCGGCGAGAAGCGCATACTGCGTTTCAAAGAACAATCTGCCGTTTTCCGAGCGCTGCTTTGCCTTTCTGAGCTTTGACGAGGCGACAAGCTCCATAGCTTTCGTTATCTGTCTCGTCGAGCTTACGCTCTTGATACGGCGCTTGATGTCCTTCATGTTGCCCGTAGCCATTTATTCCATTCCTTTCATGTCCCGCACTGCGGAACGTCATATCGTTTTACCGGTCGCTGTCGATATAAACGACCTTGTTGAAGAGCAGCATAAAAACCGCAGCAAGTGCCAGAAGTGCCGTGAGGCTGATAGATACAATACTTAAAACGAATGCTGATTTACTCATGGTTGCTCCTTTCCCGTACAGTTTATCCCGTACTGCCCGTTACGATATCAGAAGTTGGCGGCAAAGTTCTTAAGGACAGCCTTCAGCTTCTCCTCATTGTCGGGAGACAGGACCTTGTTCTTCTTCAGATCGTCGATGATATCACTGTGCTGTGATGCCATGTGCTCGAAGAGCTCCTTTTCGAACTCGGGGACTCTGTCAACGGGGATATCCTTCAGGTAATCGTTGATTACCGCATAGATTATTATGATCTGGTTCTCAACGGTTATAGGCGAGGACTGCGGTTGCTTGAGTACCGCAACGATACGTTCGCCCTTTGCGAGACGCGCCTTTGTGTCTGCGTCGAGATCGGAACCGAACTGTGAGAACGCCTGGAGCTCTCTGTACTGCGAATACTCGAGCTTCAGGGAGCCGGAGACCTTCTTCATCGCCTTTATCTGTGCCGAACCGCCGACACGGGATACTGAGATACCCGGGTTTACCGCGGGTCTGATACCGGAGTTGAAGAGCTCGGTCTCAAGGAATATCTGTCCGTCTGTGATAGAGATGACATTTGTCGGGATATATGCCGATACGTCGCCTGCCTGCGTCTCTATGATCGGGAGCGCTGTGAGCGAACCTCCGCCGTAATCCTCGTTGAGGTTCGCGGCACGCTCGAGAAGTCTCGAATGGAGGTAGAATACGTCACCGGGGTATGCTTCACGTCCCGGCGGACGCTTCAGCAGAAGCGACATCGCACGGTATGCGACAGCGTGCTTGGAAAGGTCGTCATAGATTATGAGCGCATCCTTTCCTTTCTCCATGAAGTATTCACCCATAGCGCAGCCGGAATACGGCGCTATGTACTGCAGCGGGGCAAGCTCTGCCGCGGTAGCGGATACGACTATGGTATAATCCATAGCTCCCGCGTTTGTAAGCTGTTCAACGACGGACGCGACCGTGGAAGCCTTCTGTCCTATCGCGACATAGATGCACAGCACATCTGTGTCTCTCTGGTTGATTATGGTATCGACAGCGATCGCGGTCTTACCGGTCTGGCGGTCGCCTATGATAAGCTCACGCTGTCCTCTTCCGATCGGGATCATCGAGTCGATAGCCTTGATACCTGTCTGAAGCGGGGTATCAACGGACTTTCTCGTGATGATGCCGGGTGCTATACGTTCTACGGGGCGGTATTCGTCGGAAACGATGGGTCCCTTGCCGTCGATAGGCTCGCCGAGCGCGTTTACAACGCGTCCGAGAAGTGCGTCGCCTACGGGAACGGAGATGATCTTGCCCGTTCTCTTTACATTGGAACCCTCTTTGATGTCGGCATCAGAGCCGAGCATAACCGCACCGACAAAATCCTGCTCAAGGTTGAGCGCCATACACTGCACGCCGTTGTCGAACTCGAGAAGCTCGTTTATCATACAGTTCTCGAGACCGTGGATACGAACGATACCGTCTCCGACGGTGACGACCGTTCCTGTATCGGTGAGAGTGATCTTAGAGTCGAATGCCTTGATCTTGGATTTTATAATACCTGTTATTTCATCAGGGCGTAATTCCATATTCTCGTCTTTCCTTTCATCCCGTTAACGCGGGAGAATTGTCTTTTACGGGTCTCAGCAGATCACGCTGCCGATATCCGTTCTGAGGGCGCGAAGTCTTGCCTTCACGCTTCCATCAAGCGTAGTATTGCCGTTCTTGACGACGATCCCGCCGATTATAGAGCTGTCCAGCTCTTCCTTCATAACGATCTTCTTTCCGAGCATCTTGCACATCTTCGCGGAGAGATCGGCTTTTGCCTTCTCCGTAAGCGGCTCGCGGGTCACGACCGTTATCTCTGCTATACCGAGGTACTCATTGCAGCGTGCGCCGAAGTACTCGGTTATCTTTCCGAACCGGTCGAGCCTTCCTGCCTCGGTTATGACCATAAGGAAGTTGAAAACATGTTCCGAGAGCTTTCCTTTGAAGGCCTGCTCGATGATAGCGAGCTTATCCTTCTTTTCGACAGTCGGTGTTTTCGACAGCTTTATCAGGTCGGGAATATCCTTTATTATCGAACTTACCGCGGAAAGCTCGGACTTTGCCGCCGCGAGCTTTGACGGATCTTCCTCGAGGATAAGCTCAAAAAGCGCGTCGCCGTATGTCTTTTCGACCAAGCCTGCCATAGATCTTTCCTTTCGGTCTTATTCGTTGCCGACTTCCGCGATGAACTTATTGATAAGCGCCTCGTTGTCGGACTTGGATATTTCCTTTTCACAGACCTTCTCACTCGCCATTATGACGATATCGGAGATCTGATCCTTGATCTCATTGATCGCTTTTTTCTTTTCAAGCTCGATACTTTCTTCCGCTTTCTTCTTCATGTCTGCGGCTTCCTGCTGAGCTTCCGCTATTATCTGACTTTCACGCTCGCCCGCGCGCTTTACCGCGGCGGAAACTATCTGTGCCGCCTCTTCCTTGGACTCCTTGAGCTTCGCGGTGTATTCCGCCTTTACGGCCTCCGCCTCTGCCTGTGCGTCCTCGGCAGCTTTCATCTCGCTGTTTATCTTGTTCTTGCGCTCGTCGAGTATCTTCATTACCGGCTTGTGCAGGAAGAAGAAGTAAAGCAGGAAGATGATGAGTGTGTTGATAAGCGTGAAAATGATAGTATCGGTATTGATGTTTACCAGCTCGAGAGTCTCGCCGGCCAACAATTCAGGGACACCCATTTTCGCAGCTCCTTCCGTTTATTTGCTAATTATCAGAGTTTTCCGACGAAGGGGTTAGCGTACATAAGCAGGAGCGCTACGATAAGGGAGTAAAGACCGGTGGTCTCGGCGAGCGCGTCGCCTATGATCATCTGACGCGTGATAGCTCCCGATGCCTCGGGCTGTCTTCCGATAGCCTCAACTGCCTTGCCGCCGCAGTAACCTTCACCGATACCAGGTCCTAAACCTGCGATCATTGCCAGACCCGCGCCGATTGCCGATGCGCCTAAAACAAATCCTAAATTGTCCATAAAAATACCTGTCCTTTCACCCGCCGGAGCGGTTTATTTTACATTTTTATTTCAAGGGTACGAGACCCTTTGAAAACATTTTTCGTGCCCGCAGGAACTTATTCCTCCATATCCGCCATTGCGACATACGACATGGTGAGCGTTACGAAGATGTACGACTGTATAACAGCCGAGAAGAGGTCGAAGTACAGCGACAGAACTGCCGGTACCGCGATAGCGAAGCTTCCGAGCGCGAAGTACACGAGTCCGCCGATTACCATGCCGGAAACGTTGTTTCCGAAAAGACGGAGAGACTGTGCGACCGGGTTTGCGAAGTCACCGATGATATTGAACGGGAGCATGAACGGCATCGGTTCGATAAAGCTCTTGAGGTAGCCCTTGATACCGCCGGTCCTGATCTTTGTCCAGAGAACGAGCACGAAAGTCACGCAGCCCCACGATGCCGTTACCGAAAGGTCGGAGGTCGGGTTTCTGAGTCCGAACAGACCCATAAGACACGATAATATGATAAAGCAGAAGAGCGCGCCTATGTACGGACCGTATGTTCTCACATACTTTCTGCCCATCGCTGTGTCAACGTAGCCCGTGAAGAAGCCTACGATCCACTCCGCGACCACCTGCCGCTTGCTCTCGGGTTTTATCTTAAGCCCCCGTCCAAGAATGAAGAACAGCACCCCGAGCACGAGTATAACTACCCACTGTGTGACCACGGACTCGGCTACGACCCATTCCTTGCCGAAAAGCTCGAAAGTAATGGATTTAAGCGGTCCCTCGATGGTAAATGTTCTTTCGGCAGCCTCCGCCGCCATGACCATATTCTGTGTCATCATACATCATCCTTCCCGCGCGTGAGCGCATAGAAAAAAGTATAGTATATTTTCGGGTAAAAGAGCGGTATCAACGCGGTCACTATGTTTATGACCCCGAGCGACAGAAGCGCTGCAAGCACCGCGAACTGTCCTATGTACCGCAGCCCGTAGGAAATGCTGCTTATTGACCTTGCTCGCCTGAAATCGCGGCATTTTACCGCCTTATCCGCGGTATAGCCTATCAGCACGAAGTTTATCAGCATAAGCGCGTTCCCACAGAGCAGGCCGCTGAACAATCTCCAGTCAAAGCCTGAAAAGGCGCCGAATATCAGCGCCGCCGCAACTATCGAGCCGTCTGCCGCAGCAATGAACGGATACATGGCTCTGAGTTCCTCTGTGGTATACTTGTTTATCTTTAAACTCATAGTCATAGTTTTTTGCTTTTTGAGTAGCTGTCGTAATAATCGTGGTCACGGCTGTCGTGCTTTATCTCCGACGCGCCTGTACCCGACTCGCTGTTGTCATACAATGCTATAAGCTTCTTCAGGTAATTGAGGGCTCCCGCGCTCATTGTCGTGATCCCTATTATAACGAACACCACATTCATGAAGTCCGGCCATTTCAGCTTCTCAACGAGCCACGTACCGCCTATCACGAAGATAAGCAGCGGGGTAAGAACGATAAACCCTATCTGGCTCGCGACCGCGTACACCGCGACCGGATTGTCCTTTTTGTTTTTTGCCATTAAAACACATCATTTCATAGTTACAAAATACATTAATAAATTACGGATTTGAGCCTCCAGCCCGCCGATTTCTTCACCATCGTTGCCGAGACGGGTACTTCGGAATTGTCCGTCTTGTTATGGATAGTGATGTTGATGATACACTCCGTATCGCTCTGGGGGTCTATCTCGACCTGGGGGTTCTCCCACGACATGTCGTACGGCATGGGAGTATAGTTCTCGATGATACCGAGGGTGCCGTTGTCACGGGTCTTGTATATCGCGCCGTATCCGAGCGGATTTGTCTTTATTTCCGTCGCGAACTTCTTTACGTATGTGCTGTCGACGATCTCCTCGATCTGCTCAAGGGAGGTATAGGTGTCACTGTCAACGGTGTAGTAGCCGTCCTCGGGGGTGTTGCCGTAAGGTTCGTCCTTATGGTCGAGACCTTTGGTATAGTAAAGCTTCAGCACTGTGTAATTCTTGTAGATAAGATCCGCCGCGGCGTCGAACATCTCGTTCGCGAGGTCACGGTCTGCCACATATCCTCCCTCTTCGGCGGGAGAGGTCTCTCCGGCCTGCTCCGTTGTCTGCTCCGCTGTGGTATCCGGTGTCTTGGGAGCTTTATCTCCGCCGACCATATTCAGTACAACGAAAAAAACAACAACAGCGAGCACGGCTGCCACAGAAAGAATGATAGCATAAAGTACAGCGCTTTCGGAGTATTTGCCTTTTAATTTCATCTGAACATATCTCCTGTTTTTTATCAGGTTTTATATACTTCTGGAACGTTTTACCGTTAAAAACCCATATTAACCCTATAATATCTTCCTTATTATACATCATTATTTACAAAAAATCAATAGAGAAAACCAAATTTTCTGTTTTTTGCAATAAAATTGTGATATCTGTCAATAATAACCACATCATTTAATGGGCGAAAAAGGAGACCGATATGAAATACACAAAGCTCGACATTTACAGAAAGCAGCTCCGCCGCATACGCGGGAAGCTGCGTGCGCAGGGCGGTCACAGGCTCGCGGCGGAGATCACCGCGCTCATCGGAGACATACCGCGCTTTCGTGTACATTCCGCGGGGACACTCCCGCTGATCACGCACGCCCTCTCGGACACGGAGGAGCTCACCACCGACAGCGTATACGCCGCCCTGCTGCCGTACGCGGATGTGCTGGATAACTCCGATATGATGACGTTGATGTGGCAGGTGCGCTTTGCGGCACTGCTCAAAGCGTCGGAGGACGGAGAAAAAAGGGATATCATCTACGCAGCTGCCGATGTTGACACGGAGAAGCTGAACGAGCTGCTGAACCCGCTGTGCCGCAGATACGCGGGCGATACCGAGTATGAGCTGAGCGACGAGCGCACAAAGGGCATGCTGCGCGCCGACACAACCCGCTGCGCACAAGCTGCCGGGATAGATGAGCGCAGGCTCGCTGCCGAGTACCTCATCACTGCCCGCCACTCCGGTACCGGACTCGGTGATGTGATACGCGCCGATGTACGCAGGCTGTTCCCGCATGTCGGGGTGTGGTACTATACGATCGTACAGCTCGCGCTCGCACTGGGAATAAGCGCCCTCACGGTGACGCTTGCCGGGTGGTTCGCGGGGTTTGCTGTTTTCGCTCCTGCCGCTGCGATCGCGAAAACACTGGTGGACGCGCTGCTGCTGCGAAGCTCGCGCCCCGGCGAGATACCCGCCGCAAAGCTCTCCGAAGCCGAGAACTATGAGACGGTGTGCGCGCTGTCCGTGCTCGTGTCGTCACCCGACGATATCACGGACGGACTGGAGCGCCTGCACCGTGCGCGGCTCAAGAACAACACCCCGAATATCAGCTGGTGCCTGCTGTGTGACCTGCCGGCATCACGCGAGCGTGAATGCGATGCCGACAGCGAGCTGCTGAAAGCTGCCGCTAAAGCGTTTGAAGCTTCGGACGGCCGCGCCGCGGTCATATTCCGTGAACGCGAATACTGCCGCACACAGCGCAGATTTCAGGGGCGTGAGCGCAAGCGCGGTGCAATAGAAGACCTCGTCCGCCACATCTGCGGCGACGAGCCGGGATTCCGCGCTGTATTCGGAGATATCTCCGGATACATCGGCGTGCCGTTCCTCTGCGCGCTCGACTATGATACGCTGCCGCTCATGGACAGCATAAACTCGCTCGTAGCGGCGGCGATACACCCCTGCAACAGCGAATACGGCGTATTTGCGCCGCGCATCACCACCTCGCTGTCGTCATCGCTTCGCACGGGGCTCACGAGACTGTTCGGTACGGGCGGCTGCTCCGGCGCGAGCGTGTATGACAGCCTTTC
Organism: uncultured Clostridia bacterium; assembly: GCA_947166275.1. Taxonomy (GTDB): domain Bacteria; phylum Bacillota; class Clostridia; order Oscillospirales; family Ruminococcaceae; genus Ruminiclostridium_E. Next base: position 56,008 of record CAMVDP010000009.1, on the reverse strand, counting down.
CTCCGAGCTGTACTTCGACTGCTTCGGCGAAGGCACCTTCACGGGCAAGGGGCTGATCCGCGTGAATGAATACTACAGGCACTGCGTGGGAGCCCTTCCGGAGGAGCGCGTGCTGTCGCACGATATTATCGAGGGCGGCATACTCGGCACCGCATACTGCGGCGACATAGAGTTCAGCGACGGTATGCCGCCCACCACCCGCGGATACTTCAGGCGCGCTCATCGCTGGATGCGCGGAGATATGCAGAATCTGCCCTTCATCTTCCGCAAAGACCTTTCCGTGCTGACAAAGTACAAGCTCACGGACAATGTGCGACGCGCGCTCACACCGCTCAACGCGCTGCTGACGATATTCCTGACCGCGGGAGTCGGCGGCGCGGGCTCGTATCTTCCGACGACTGTCGCCGTGCTCTCGGTGACGCTGCCGTTCATTCTCGGGCTGATACCCGCTGCGATACGCGGGCTCGGCTTCTCGAACACGCGTGAATTCTACGCGCCTATCACCTCGCTCACCCGCCAGCTCGTGACCCGTGTATTCGCGGAGGTCATCTTTATGGGCAGGAACGCGCTCGACGGGCTTGACGCGCTGTACCACACCGCGTGGCGCATGATATCGCGCCGCAGGCTGCTCGAATGGCAGACGGCATCCGCATTCGACCGCACCGACAGCTTCGGCTGGCTCGGAATGATCCCGGCGAGCGCCGTCGGAGTGCTGCTGTTCGGTGTCAGTGTTTACTACGGCAGCGTCCATGATGCGCTTATCGGCATACTGATAGCCTGCTGTCTGCCCGCGGCAGTGGTGTGCGACCGCGTCTGCCGCACCGAACCTAAGCCCGTCAGTGAGCGTGACCGCAGATACCTCATCGATGAAGCCCGCCGCGAGTGGAGCTTCTGCACCGACCATGTCACGGCGGAGGAGAACTGGCTCCCGCCGGACAATGTGCAGTACTCTCCCGTTTACCGCGTGTCGCACCGCACATCGCCCACAAACATAGGAATGTACCTGCTTTCATGCGTGGGCGCGAACGAACTCGGCTTCATAGACAACGCGCGTCTGGTGACTCTGCTCTCCCGCACCGTCACCACCGTTGAGCGGTTGGCAAAATACAAGGGCAGCCTGTACAACTGGTACGCCACCGACACGCTCAAGGTCATCGATCCGTTCGTGTCATCGGTCGACAGCGGGAACTTCCTATGCTGCCTTGTGGCAGTGCGCCGCAAGCTCATCGAGGATATCCCCGACAGCCCGCTGATACGCCGCATAGGGCGCCTTATCGTCGACGCGGATGTGGGAGTGTTCTACAACAAGGCGCGAAAGCTGTTCTCGGTCGGCATCAACTCCGACACGGGCGAGAAAGCGCCCAACTGCTATGATATGCTGATGTCGGAAGCAAGAATGTTAAGCTTCTTCGCGATAGCCCGCGGCAAGGCTGACCGCTCGCACTGGCGGGCGCTCTCCCGCGTTATGAGCCGCAGCGGCTACTATGCGGGGCCGATAGCGTGGACGGGCACGATGTTCGAGTACTTCATGCCCGAGCTTCTGCTCGAATCCAAGCGCGGCAGCCTGTGCTACGAAGCACTTGGCTACGCCATGCACTGCCAGAAGCAGCGCGGGCGGGATATGCACCTGCCGTTCGGGGTATCCGAGAGCGGCTACTATGCTTTCGACCGCGATCTCAATTACCGCTATAAGGCGCACGGTGTACAGAAGCTCGCGCTGTGCGGCGGAATGGACAAGGAATACGTTATAAGCCCGTACTCCACGTTTCTGGCGCTGTCGTACAGTTTCGGCGCGTGCATGAAAAACCTCTCTAAGCTCGCAGACCGGGCGTTCTCCCACCGCAGATACGGGCTGTATGAAGCTGTCGACCTCACCGGAGCACGTACCGGTGCTGCCGCGGCTGTCGTGCGCAGCCACATGGCGCACCATGTCGGCATGAGCATCTGCGGTATCACAAACACGCTGTGCAACGGAAAGCTGCGCAGGCTCTTCATGTCAGACGAGACCATGCAGCGCGCCGATGAGCTGCTGGAGGAGCGGGTCATGGCAGGCGAGGTCGTGGTGGATATCGCGAAGCTCCGTGACCGCTCCGCCGCCGATGACCGTGCGGAACACTTTGACGAATTCAGCGTGCTGCGTCCGCGGTACAATGTCATCGCCAACCACCGTATAGCGCTGTTCATGTCCGATACCGGCATGTGTACGGACAAGTACGGCGGCAGAGCGGTGAGCTTCCCCACACGTGATCTTCTGCGCCGCCCGGACGGTATGTTTGTCGGCATACGCGAGGGCGAAGCGCAGATCCCGTTCTATATGACCGCGTTCGATGACGGTGCTTCCGTAAAGCGCAGCGTAACCTTCGGCGAAAACTCATCGGAATACCTCGCCGGGGCAGTGGGGCTTGAGTGCGGCATGAGAGTGTCGGTATTCGGCGAGAAAGCCGCAGTGATACGCGATATCACAGTGACCAACGCGCTACCCTATGACCGCAGCGCCGAAATATACGTTTATCTGCGCCCGGCGCTCGCCCCCGAGGCTGACATCATAGCGCACCCCGCGTTCACGGAGCTGTTCCTGCGCACGATATACGACCGTGAGAATGAGCTTTTTCTTGCGCGCCGGCGTGACCGTGATACGGGGAAGGAGACATGGCTTGCGCTGGGACTGCGTATCCCGGGCGAAACGCTGTACTCGTTCTCGCGTGAATGCGTGCTAACCCACGGGAAGCCCATGGACTTCTCGAAGGGGTTCGCGCTCACCGGTCCGGACAACAGCTCGATACCGTCGCCGTGCATCTTCCTGCGGGCAAAGCTTGATATCCCGGCAGGCGGCGAAGCACGCAACGCTCTGATACTGTGCTGCGGAGAGACGCGAGACGAGGCCGTGGAGCTTGCACTTGAGGCGCGTGCCGCACATCCTGCAGATGACGCCGCCATGCCCTATGGCACGGCAGTGTCGCCGCTGCCGAAATCCACGCTCACGGGAAGGCTTGCGCGCGCAATGCTTCCCGCCATGCTATGCAGGAGCGTGCTTTCCGAGGAAATACTCACATCGGAGTCCGACCTCGGCAGGGATACGCTCTGGCGCTTCGGTATAAGCGGCGACCGCCCCACGGCAATTTGCGCCTTTGGCGGCGACGAACAGCGCGCCGAAGCTGCCGCGCTTATGGCAGAAGGACTGCTTGGCTGCGGTACGCCCATCGATCTGATAATGCTCTGTGACAGCGTTGCCGACAAGGTGCGCGCAGAACTGATGCAGACCGGCGGCACCAAATGTATACACCCGCTGATGCGTGACGAGCTTTCGGACGATGAGCTGGCATTCCTCAAGCGTACGGCAGTGTACGTATTTGGCAGAGTCGAGGAACGTAAGCCCCCGGCACGGCTTATGGAGCTTGTGCCCGCGGAACCATATGATGACGGGCTTTCCGAAGGCTTCCACGATGACAGCTACGTGATAAAGCACAAGGGACACCCGCTGTGCAACGTGATAGCGTCCGAGGAATTCGGCTGCATAGTGTCGCAGAACTCCCTCGGCTTCACCTACGCCATGAACAGCCGTGAAAACAAGCTGACCCCATGGTATAACGACATCATGCGTGACAACGGCGGCGAAATGCTGCTCGTGAAGGGCGTGGGCAAATACACCGATATCATAGCGGGCAGCACCGCGGTGTTCTCGCCCTCAAAGGCGGAGTACCTGTCACGTGTGGGACGGCTGATACTGCGCACCGACGTTGGCGTGATGCAGACCGGCATGGCAAAGATCATCACGGTCAGCGCGGAAAACGACGGCGAGCTTGACAGACAGCTCACACTGTCATATTACACCGAGCCGGTCATGGCGTGGGACAGAAGTGCTTCGGGCTGCGGAGCGTCGCTTGTGTATCGTCGCACCGACAACGGTATTATCGTGAGCGCTCCGACAGATCCGGATTTTCACGGCGAAATGGCAGTGGCTTGTTTCACACCGGACTGCTCCGCCTGCGGGATGACCACGGATCGTGAGCGTTTCTGGGCAGGCGAGACCGACGGCGAGGTGCGAAGCTTTGCAAACGCCTGCGCCGCCGTCACCGCGAAGCTGCGCGTTCCGGCGCACTCGGAGGTGAAGGTGCGTTTCGTGATGTGTTACAGTACGGAAAACATCGGGGATATGCTGAAACTCGCGGGAGCGGCAACAGCCGCGGACTGCGAGTGGAAGCCCCAGCTGCGCCGCACGATAAACAGCGGCAACGACAAGCTTGACAGGCTGTACAACGTATGGCTGCCGTGGCAGATCGTGGGCTGCCGCATGCGTGCAAGAAGCGGCTTCTACCAGAACGGCGGGGCTTACGGTTTCCGTGACCAGCTCCAGGACAGCACTGCCGCAGCGTACTTCATGCCCACCGAAGCGAAACGCATGATTCTGCGCTGCTGCGGGGCGCAGTTCCCGTCGGGCGATGTGCTGCACTGGTGGCACGAAACACAGGACGGCAGAAGAGGTATCCGCACACGGTGCTCGGACGATATGCTGTGGCTCGCATACGCGGCTGCGGAATACGTTCGTGCAACGGGAGACGCGGGGCTGCTGGATGAGAAGGTGCCGTTTGCCGCGGGCGAGGAGCTCGGACATGAGAACGAGCGCTATATGAGCGTGACACAGAGTGACAGCTCCGCCGATGTGTATGAGCACTGCCGCAGAGCGCTTGACCGCTGCTACCGTACAGGTGCACGTTCGCTCATCAAAATGGGAAGCGGCGACTGGAATGACGGCTACAACCGCGTCGGGAGTGACGGCATCGGTGAGAGCGTGTGGCTCTCAATGTTCTACGTGTGGACGGTGAAGCTGTTCCTGCCGTTTGTACGTGCGAGAGGTGACAGCGCCTATGCTTCGGAGCTTGAAAAGCGCGCTGCTGTACTCTCCGCGGCGTGCGAGGACGAGGCATTCGAGGACGGGCAGTTCCTGCGCGCGTTCTACGATGACGGACGGAAAATGGGCGCGAAAGGCAACGAGTGCTGTGAAACAGACCTGCTGTCTCAGGCTTTCGCGGAGCTTGCGGGGCTTCCCGACCGCGAAAAGCGTGCAAGCGCACTGAAAACAGCATATGAGAAGCTGTATGACAAGCGCTCCCGCATTATCAGCCTGTTCACCCCGCCGTACAGCGAGGACAGCGCTGAGGATCCGGGCTACGTGCGCGGCTACCCCGAAGGCATTCGCGAAAACGGCGGTCAGTACACCCACGCGGCTGTTTGGCTGGCGCTGGCGTTCCTTCGCAGCGGTGACCGCGCGACCGCGATCGAGCTTGCCGATGCACTTGACCCCGCAGAGCGCGGAGCCGCGTACAAAAACGAGCCATACTTCATGTCAGCCGACATCTACACCAACCCCGAATGCTTCGGACGTGGAGGCTGGTCGATGTACACCGGCTCGGCAGCGTGGTATTACCGCCTGTTGGATGAGCTTTACGGCGGCGCATAAAACAGAAAGCCCCGCCTGCATACGATGCCGTATGCAGGCGGGGCTTTCATTATGCTTCTTTTTTGGCTTTTGTCGCCTTTATTATCTTCTGACGCGAGAACTCCTCGCGCTCCTTTTCCTCAAGAGCCTCGGAGATGAACTTCACGCGGTCACGGTACATCGGTATCAGAATGTTTTTCAGAGCGTTCGCACGCTTCTGTGCTTTTCGTATCGCTACTGAAAGGCGGTACACGCTGTTCTCTATCTCCGCGAGCATAAGCCCGGTCTGCTTCGCCTTCAGGAAGCTCGTATATGCCTTGTCAAAGCAGGAATCCGTGTCCGCAAGGCTGTAGCAGAGCTTCGGTTCGGCATCGCCGCCCGTCACCTGCGGAAGCTCGATGCCCATGACGCTGCGGTATGATAAGCCTATCGTCTTGTCTATCGGCATACTGTGCGACTTCTCAAGTATGATTCCGCTGAGCATATTGGCGCTCTGCAGCGCCGAGTACGCTTCCGCAAACGTTGCCTCGAGAGTGCCGCTCAACTCCTTTGCCTTGTCGGTGAGCATGACCATTTCGCGGATAAGGATGTTGCGCTTCCTGTCCATGAGCTCGTAGCCGAGCTGCGCCTGACGGAGCGAGTGCTTCGCGCTTATAAGATTGCCTTTGGTGGCAAAGACCTGCTGCGCCATAGGTCATGTCCTCCTTTCCGGGTATTTGTCAGTTTCTGTAATGCTCCTCGATGAGCTTCGCGTTCATTCTGTCGAGCTCTGTCTTCGGCAGCAGCGACAGCAGATCCCACGCAAGCTCAAGGGTCTGATCCATGCTGCGGTTCTCGTCAAAGCCCTGCTTTAAGAAACGCTGCTCGAACTCGCGTCCGAAGTTCAGGTACTTCTTGTCGATCGCCGAAAGCTCGTCCTCGCCTATTACCGAAGCGAGGGAGCGTGCGTCCTGCACCTTTGCGTATGCCGCGAACAGCTGGTTCGCCACATCGTTGTGATCCGCGCGGGTGTAGCCCTCGCCTATGCCGTCCTTCATCAGTCGTGACAGCGACAGCAGCACCGAAAGTCCCGGATAAACGCCCTCGGAGTCGAGGGTACGGTCGAATACTATCTGACCCTCCGTGATATAGGCGGTAAGGTCCGGTATCGGGTGGGTGATGTCATCGTTGGGCATGGTGAGTATCGGTATCTGCGTTACCGAACCGGTGGAGCCCTCAATGACTCCCGCACGCTCATACATAGCCGCGAGGTCGGAGTACAGATAGCCCGGATAGCCTTTTCTGCCCGGGATCTCACCCTTCGAGGACGAGAATTCACGCAATGCTTCCGCATACGATGTGATATCCGTCATAACTACAAGTATGTGCATGTTCTTCTCGAATGCGAGGTATTCCGCAGTCGTGAGCGCGCACTTCGGTGTCAGGATACGCTCGATGATCGGGTCGTTCGACAGATTGAGGAACATTACCACTCGCCCGCTTGCGCCCGCCTGCTCAAACTCGCGGCGGAAGTAATCCGCGACATCGTTCTGCACACCCATCGCGGCAAACACTACTGCGAAGTCCTGTCCGTTCTCCTCCGCAATACGCGCCTGCTTGACTATCTGCACGGCAAGCTTGTTGTGCGAAAGACCTGAGCCCGAGAATATCGGGAGCTTCTGACCGCGTATCAGCGTCATAAGACAGTCTATCGAGCTTATGCCCGTGTGTATGTAGTTTCTCGGATAGTTTCTTGCCACCGGGTTAAGAGCGCGCCCGTTGATATCGCCGTACTTCTCGGCAAATACGTCGCCGAGTCCGTCGGCAGGCTTACCCGCGCCGTTGAATACTCTTCCGAGCATTTCCGTGCTGAGCGGTATCTCAAGCGGTCTGCCCTTGAATACCGTGCGCGTGTTGTCGAGCGAAAGCCCGGATGTTCCCTCGAACACCTGGAGTATCACGCGGTCGCCCTCCATCTGCACAATACGGCCGAGGCGCGTCGAGCCGTCCTCAAGGTGCAGCTCCGCTATCTCCTCATACGCCGCTCCGGTCACGCCTTCAAGCGCGACGAGAGGGCCGTTTACATCGGCTAAGCCCGCATACTGTATATTCATATCGGTGCCGCCCTCCTTACGCGCTTATTTCGCCGAGACTTCCGAGCTTCTCGTCTATCTCGCGGGTGTAATCATCGAACATTTCAGGTTTGTCGTTGGGTATCTCGTACTTCATCTTTATCAGCTTCTCGAAAAGCCCGGTGCCGATCATATCTGAAACCGCGGCTCCGCGTTTGAGCGCTTCGCCGCACCTGTGGAACAGACGCAGTATCACGCGCATCATAAGAAGCTGTTTGCTCATGGGAACGTAGGTGTCATCCTTATGGAACGCGTTCTGCTGCAGGAACCCGACGCGTATCACTCTTGCCGTCTCAAGCACGAGCTTCTGGTCGTCCGGCAGAACGTCCGAGCCTATGAGCTTTACTATCTCCATAAGCTTGTTCTCCTCAAGCAGGATATTGCTTATCTCCTGCCTTACGTCGAGGAAATCCTCGCCCACATTCTTTTCATAGTATTCCGTGAAATCCGGTATGTACTCCGAGTAGCTTGTGAGCCAGTTTATCGCCGGGTAGTGTCTCGCATAGGCGAGCGGTTTATCCAGCGCCATGAAGCAGCGCACGAAGCGCTTGGTGTTCTGGGTAACGGGCTCGGAGAAATCAGAACCTGCCGGCGATACCGCGCCAATAATGGTGACGCTTCCGCGCTTGCCCGAGAGCACATTGCAGTTGCCCGCGCGCTCATAAAACTCCGCAAGGCGCGACGGCAGGTATGCCGGATAGCCTTCCTCGGCAGGCATTTCCTCAAGTCGTCCCGATATCTCACGAAGTGCCTCTGCCCAGCGGGATGTCGAATCCGCCATGATAGCGATGTCATATCCCATGTCGCGGTAGTATTCGGCTATGGTGATGCCCGTATATATGGACGCTTCACGCGCTGCCACAGGCATGTTTGATGTATTCGCGATAAGCACGGTACGGTCGGTGAGGTGCTTGCCGCTCTTCGGGTCGATAAGCTCGGAGAACTCCTCAAGGACCTGTGTCATCTCGTTGCCGCGCTCGCCGCAGCCGATATATACTATGATATCCGCGTCGCACCACTTAGCTATCTGGTGCTGGGTCATGGTCTTGCCGGTGCCGAAGCCTCCGGGTATTGCGGCAGTGCCGCCCTTTGCCACAGGTACGATAGAGTCAAGCACCCTCTGACCCGTTATCAGCGGGGTATTTATCGGGATACGCTGTTTTACCGGGCGCGGGGTACGTATCGGCCATGTCTGGCAGAGCGTGAGGATAACTTCCTCGCCGCCGTCGTCCACTTTGAGTATGGTGTCGTTTGCCTTGTATTTCCCGCTTGCCGCGGCGAATGTGACCTTGCAACTCTTTATCGTCGGCGGCACCATGACACGGTTCGTTATGAGCGATGTCTCGGGGCATTCGGCATATATCTGTCCTGCCGTGAGCTCGTCGCCGACCTTTGCGAGCACGGTAACGTCAAACTCACGCCCGGGGTCCACGGTGGGGATATCGCTTCCCTCGGTAACGTAGACTCCGTCGGTCTTCTTCATGTCTGTGAGCGGTCTTGCGATACCGTCGAAGATGTTTGATATGATGCCGGGGCCGAGGGTAACGCTCATAGGAGCGCCTGTGCCTTCGACTTCCTCTCCGATGCGCAGACCCGCGGTATTCTCATACACCTGAATGGTGGTGAAGCTGTCGTTTACACCGATTACTTCACCGATAAGGTGCTTTTTGCCCACGTACACCATTTCACGCATAGCGAAGGTCTTCGTCTCGCGTATCTTGATAACAGGGCCGTTTATAGCATAGATCGTATTTTTCATCAGAAAATCCCTTACAAAGTTTATTACAGCTGCATCTCCGAACGGGACGCGAACGAACCGCGTTCATTCTCGAACGCAGAATCAAGCGTGAGGTCGATGAAGATGCCCTTTTCCGGGTATTTGAATATCAGCCCGCCAAGCTTTATGTTCTTGTCCGCGCTCACCTCGATGCCGCGGCTCTTTACCAGAGCCTTCACGGTATCGATGTCGCTCCTGCTGCAGAACACGCTAACATCGGGGGTTATCTTCTGCTCCCTGTCCGCGCGCTCAATGCACTTTTCGAGGTGCGGCTTATACTTGTCGGACTTAACGAAAGCTTCGAGCTCCGCCCGGATGTCTCCGAACAGCTCGTCCACCAGCGCGTTACGGTGCAGCAGCACCTTTCTGTCTGCGGCATAGCGGCTCTCCGACACGCGCTTACGCTCTTCGCTCTCGTATCTTGAGATCCTGGACAGGAGCATGGTGCCACGCTCCTTCTCTATCTGCGCCGCGGCCTCGTCTGTCATTGCCTTGGCGCGCTTTTCCGCGTCCTCGACGACCTTTTTCGCGTCAAGCGCGGCGGCAGCCTGTATCTGCTCCTTCAGCTTCTCGAGCTTTGTTACATTATCAGCCATTACGCAGGCTCCTCCTTATATCCTGATGCCCACGGCATCGCTCACATAACCGCTGAGGGTCTCGACGATGCGCGAGTCGCCGTGTCTGTCGGGGATCTCGACTATGAGCGGCCGGCGCAGCGTGAGCTTCATATCGGCGATCTCCTCACCGCACTGCTCAATGAGCTTCCTCGTCATGAATACCACCGCGATATCGTCGCGCTTTGCCGCGCCCGCCAGCGCTTCCATGACCTCGCCGCGTTTATGCACGACAACGCCCTCTATGCCCGCAAGGCGCATGCCGATGAGGGTATCGTTGTTGTCGCTTATGATAAAGCATTTCATTGCTCTTTCCTCAACCGTTGAGTATGAGTATCGAAACGAGCAGACCGTAGATAGCGACACCCTCGCCGAGTGCCACGAAGATCAGAGCCTTCGAGAAGGTCTTCTCGTCCTCGCTTACCGCTCCGATAGCTGCGGAAGCCGCGTTGCCGACCGCGATACCTGTACCGATGGTTGCAAGTCCTGTCGGAAGCGCCGCGGCAAGGTACTTCATTCCGTCACCGACGGAAGCTCCGCCTGCAGCTGCGGCTGCGGCAGCTTCCGCACCTTCAGCGGACGCGAGTACCGGCATGAACACCGTCATAAGTATCATGGTTCCGATGAACATCCCGCAATTGAGAAGGATCGAGCGTCTGCGGTTGAACTCCACACCGGCATGAGCCTTGCGGATAGCGATCACGAGCGGAATGATTATCATTGCGAGTGCAAAAAGCGGTAATACATAAAGTAACATGGTTTTATTTCCTCCGAAATTATTTATTATGCAGTTTTAGAGTTTAAAGATACGCTTTTGAACGGTACACCGCCGCTCTTGAAGAAACGGCTGAACAGCTCGTAGAACTCAAGACGAAGCACCTGTATGCCCACGATGAAGCCCTCAAAGCCCGTAACGAAGAGGTTGCCGACGACCAGCATGATTATTTTTCCCGGACCGTCAAACATCGAGGCTATGATAGTAAATACGAGCATTAGTCCCGCGTGGCTCAATACGAAGCCGCCGATACGCAGATAGGACATCGTGTTTGTGATGTAGGTAAGGCAGGTCTCGAACAGGTCGATGATGCCTTCGATTATGAACATGCCGACGCCCTTCTTTTCGGAGCCCGAACCCTCGTTCATGGCTTCAAGGCGCGCTTTCAGCCCTGTATCTATGTTGCCGCCGTTCTTGACGGTCTTCTCCGACTTCATACCGTGACCCGCCATAAGGTGCAGCAGCGGTTCCTTGAAGAATATCAGCACCAGCGGAAGCACTATAAGTCCGAGCACATACGCCGTGTTCATTATATCAACGCCGAACACGAACGAGCAGCCGAAGCCCGCGATGAGCGAAGCGTAAAATACAAATCCGCACACACCGCTCGCGCCGAAGATGCCCGCCTCGTAATCCTTCATGCGAAGGCTTACGAAGATATTTATTATCATCGTCAGCAGTATCAGGCAGATACCAACGATAAGCGCAAGTATCAGGAACATGTTCGATGCCTGGAAAACGTCTTGCGGCGGCTCCGTGTAACCGAACAGCTCATATATCTGCGGCACGTGGAAGAACGGCTTTATTATCTCTTCGCTGCCGAACACCGAGCCGTAGATGACTCCGAACACCGCGCTTGAGAAGCCGATGCGCGTGATTATCGGAGCAAGCCCCGCCTTTGTGCATTTCGTGAGTATCAGACCGAGCACCATGATGCAGAGTCCCTGTCCGAGGTCGCCGAACATCATGCCGTACAGCAGCATGTATGTTATCGCCACAAGCGGCGTGGGATCCATGCCGTTCGATGCCGGTAGACCGTACATCTTGACGAACATCTCGAACGGGCGGAACAGGAAGTTGTTCTTGAGCCGCACCGGAGCAGTCTCGTCGGGAGCCGTGTCACGGAACGTGAGCGATACGTCGCCGACAGTGTTTATCAGTTCTGTGAAGCGCTTCTTTTCGCTCGTGGGGACGTACCCCGAAAAGTGGAAGCGCCCGTCGAATACCGTGACGTTCGAGCGCAGCTCGTAGCTGCTGCTTATCGCGCCGAGCTTTGCGTACACCTTCGAGAGCTTCTCGCCCTCTCTGTCCGCGATGGCTTTGAGCTGCGCGTCGATCTCGGTGATGCGCTTGTTCTCCGCCTCCATCTGCTCAAGCAGCTTCTTTGTCGCTTCTTCAGAACTGCCCTTGAGATAATCCGGAAGCATCGTGCGCTCAAAGCCAAGTGTGTTGAACAGGAAGTCTATGTCATTCGCCTCGGTCTTCGAGGTTATGTAAAAGCACCACGTATAATTCTTCTCCTGCTTGAAGGGGTAGAAGAAGAAAGTCTTTTCTTCATAGAACGTGAGCTTTCGTATGCTCTCGTTCGGGAGCCGTCCGAAACGGAACTTCGCGTATTTCAGCGAAAGCAGGTCGGCAAGGTCGACCCTTAACCCCGTCATCTGCGTAAGGTTATGATATATCGCGTTCTCCGAGCGAAGCGATGAGCCAAGCTTCATCCGCTCTTCCGAAAGCTCCCGCTGCATATTGTCTATCTCGTCGAGATAGTTCTTGAAGTCCACGCTCACACTGTAATCTATGTCGTCGTACGAAGCGTTCTTGTCCGGCTTCACGCCTATTGCGTCCGCGAGAGCCCTCGCGCGCTTCATGAGCCGCTCATATACGCCCTTGTCCTTGAGAAGCCTCGCCGAGACCTCCGAGCCCGATATGTCGGGTGGCGGGTTTATATGAAAACATTCGCTTTCACAGCATTTGATAAGCGTCTTGTTTATCTTTCTGAGGCTGCCCTCGATATAGACAAGCGCGACCTTTTCTATTGCCATTATTCGCCCTTTCCTTTCGTATTAATAAGATAGTTCTCTATCGCGTCAGGCGCGAGCCCGTACCTTATGCCCTCGATTATCCTGCAAAGGTCGGTGCTCTCCGCCGTCATAAGCATCATAAGCGCGTACAGCGCCTCGGTCTCATTCGTGCTCACCGCGAGTCGATGACGGAAATACCGGTAATCCGACACGTTCACGTTTATCTCCGGGATATCCGATTCGTTCGCAAGCGCCACGCGCTGGCTCACGAACATATCCCTGAGCGTTCCGACCGGATCCGGCTGCTTCAGCGCGTCGTCTATCTCAACCACGCGAAGCCGCTTGTGATACGGTATCAGAAGCTCCTTTATCCGCTCGTTGCCCAACCCGAACGACTTCATTCTGTAGCAGGTGAGAAGGTTATCCGCGTCCACCTTACGAAGTATGAAATCCTTCAGCAGTGTACGGGTCTTGCCATGCTCGGTCCTGTCTATCTGCCCGAACGCCCATTTGATATAGCACACGCTTATCGTGGTGAGGATACGGTCAACGTCCGGTTCGGGCGCCGTCATCAGCGGAGCAAGGCTTCGATAGTATATCGTCCCGCGAATGACCTCGGCAGCCGAGCGCAGATCCTTCGACGCCGCAAGACGCAGGTGGTCGAAAGTGAGCTCCTCGTCGATGTACTCCGGGAACGCGATGACGAAACCCTCCTGTTCACCTGTGGTTATCGCTATCACGGCTTTTATCAGCTGGTCGCACTCAAGACGGCGCGTGTAAAACCCGGAAATGCCCTTCTTGTCGCCGGAAGAGAACCGCAGGATGCGCTTGTATGTATCGAAGACGTTCCTGCTTATGAGTGCCTCCGCCTGTTCACGGTGAACTGCGGCTTCGTCGGTATCCGCAAACGCGGAAGCATACAGAGGCTTTGCCTTGAGATACGCTACCACCGCAGATATCGTTGCCTTGTGGATGAGAACGGTGTAGTCTTCCTTTGTGAGCATACTGCCATGTATAGCTCTCGCCTTTGCGGTCACAGCATTGTTTGCCATTCCCTCACCTCAGTTCTCAAAGCTTAATATACGGCTTACTATCTCATTTTTCCATGCGTCTCTGCTCGCGGACATCTTCTCGTCGAGCATGCGGCATTTCTCCTCCGCCTGCTTTTCGGCTTCGGTGATCTCCTTGTCCGACACGGCTTTAAGCTCGGAGCGTTTCTTATCCGCCTCTCTTACAAGCTCGTCCGAGTTATCCCCGGCAAGACTGTCCCGTTCAGCCTTTGCTGTGACGATCACAGCTTCGGCTTTTTTCTCGGCAGCCTCGTATACCGCTCTCGCTTTCTTATCGGCTTCTATTATTGCACTAACGGAATTATCCATAATGTGTCCTCCGTTTTACCATTCTTACAATATATTCCTGTTTATAATACTCCATTTTGTGCGATTTGTCAAGTCTAATAATTTACTAATTTCATGTGTTAGTTTGTTGCAATATGACAAGATGAAACAAAAAGCCCCGGCGCTGACGCGCCGGGTACTTGCTGTTTTATTGTTTCTTGTTCTGTGCTGCGAGAAGGTCACGTATTTCAGTAAGGAGCACTTCTTCCTTTGTAGGCTCGGGAGGCGGAGCTGCGGCAGCTTCTTCCTCCTGCTTCTTCTTGCCGATAGACATAAGCTTGTTGATGCCTTTCATCAGCAGGAATATGATGAGCGCCATGATGAGGAAGTTGATGACTGTGGTCGCGAATTCGCCGTAGTCAAGCGAGAGCGCCTTGATCTGGTCTGCGTCAAGTCCTTCGTAGTTCACCCACGGAAGTCTTATCATGCCCGCGATCTCCGCGCCGCCTATCGACGATATGAGCGGGTTGATGAAATCATTGGTAAGCGCGGTGACGATGCCGGAGAAAGCTCCGCCTATCAGTACGCCGACTGCCATGTCCATTACATTGCCCTTGAGAGCGAACTCCTTGAACTCCTTCAGGAAGCCCTTGCCCTTTTCCGCCGCCTTTGCGGCTACTTCTTTTTTGTCTGCCATTTTATGTATCCTCCAAGTTTTTATTTCAAGGCACCTTTTGGGTGCGAATTGCCGTTACTGCGTACAGCCGAAGGCGAGTATCCCGAAGTATTCCTTCTCGTCGCCGTCCTTCATCTTCACGGTCACGCTGTGCGGCTTTACCTCATCGCCGCGCATTATAAGCTGCGGTACCGGGTTGCTCCAGCCGTCGTTTTTCATACTTGCGACCGTGCCTTTGAGCTCTCCGTCCACGAAAACCTCCGCGGTGCCGAAGTGCTTGGTCTTGTTGCAGTGGAACACTATGAACAGGCTCCCGAAGGTCATATCGAACGTGATGCCCTCATTATCGCCGCCCTTGCGCGTCCACGCGTTCGGAAAAGACGCAAGAACGCTGTGGTTCACGCCGTACTCGCCCATTGAGACGGGCTCAATGCTCGCCGAATCGAACAATCGCGTGCCCGTGAAACCGCTGCCATAGATCGGTGCCACATCACACGCACGGTCGTCCGCGCCGAACCTCTTGTCCGATGCCGTGCTGTCGTCCGTCAGGCGCTTTGTCATATACCCGACAGCCTCTGCAACGAATTTACAGCCCTCGGGGTTAGGATGAGCTCCGTCGTTGGAGTAATCTCCCCATGTCATGTATCCGTCGTCTATAGCCTGCGTAAGCGCGTCATTTATGCTTATCATGGGAAGTCCGTACAGATACCCGACCTCGCTCTGCCAGTCCTGGCAGCTGTAGCCGCTGTCCGTCCGCATGAATACCAGCGATACTGCCGGAGCGCTGTCAAGATCGAGAAGCTTTCGCACAAGGCTTTCGTACGCTTCCTTCGTTACCGCGCTGCTGTCATCGTTCACCGCGAACTCAACATACACGATGTCCGGGTCTCCGAACGGCTCGATCACATCACGATCGCAGCGTATCAGTCCGAGCGTTGACGGAGTGCCGCTGAGCCCCGCGTTAACATAGTTTATCTTCGCATCGGGGTACTTCTCGCACAGCTGCCGGTACGTCAGATACGCCCAGCACTGTTCCGGCTCAACGGTGTATCCCTCGGTTATCGAGCCGCCGATATACGCCACCGTCAGCTCCCCGCCGTTCTCCGCTTTCTCCAGCGCCTTGCGGAATCGTGCGGGATCACCCGTTGAAAGCGCGGACAGAGCGATATACTTGTCACGCTCATTCGGCTCGGCAGCCGTGGCCGTGACCTGCGTTTCAGGCTGCGCCGACGATATTTCCGTAACTGTCGCCGCCTGCGATGTCTCCGTAACTTCTGATGCCGACGACTGCGCCGGGGATGTATCCGAACACGAGCACAGGACCGACGCAATAGCGATAACTAACGCTGCGCTTAAAAGCGCCTTATTTTTCATTCTGATCACCATTTTTTATTATACATAATTCGACGCAAAAGTCAAGATTTTTTTGCCCTGTACAAGCACAAAGCCCGATGCTGCGGCAAGATCCCCGCTTCGCGAATAAACTGTAAAGAGCGGGGAATACCTGTATAT
The DNA here is from genome assembly GCA_947166275.1 of uncultured Clostridia bacterium. GTDB lineage: Bacteria > Bacillota > Clostridia > Oscillospirales > Ruminococcaceae > Ruminiclostridium_E. The sequence goes on along the minus strand of CAMVDP010000009.1, from coordinate 39,748 downwards.
TTTCCTGCGCGGCTGTTCAAAATACTTGCAGAAAGACACATGAAAGGACGGTAATGATAATGACTATCAAACGCGGAGAGATATACTACGCAGACCTCAGCCCGGTGGTCGGCTCCGAACAGGGAGGGATTCGTCCCGTGCTTATCGTACAGAATGATGTCGGCAACCGCCACAGTCCCACCGTCATAGCCGCAGCCATAACCAGCCAGCGTGAAAAGACCAAGCTTCCTACCCATATCTCCCTCGACGCAGTAAGCTGCGGCCTCGCCAAGGATTCGGTCGTCCTCCTTGAACAGGTGCGTACATTAGATAAGAAACGTCTCAAAGAACGTATGGGCGAACTCGACAGCGCCGATATGCACCGCGTTGACGGCGCACTGTCAGTAAGCTTCGGGCTTACTCCGCAGGGATAAAAAGAGGGGACTCCCAATATCGGGAGCCCCTTGTTTTATTCATCTGTATCGTCGCTGTCATCTGCGGTGTCGTCCGCGTCCTCGCCATCATCGGAGGTATCGTCTGCGTCGTCATTATCGTCGATATCATCGGTGTCGATGATATCCTCCTCGGCGGGCTGCTCGACCTCTTCGGTCTTCTCATTCTCGTCATGCTCGGTACGGGTGAATGACACTACCGAGCTGCCGTCGGAGAGCTTCATGACGCGAACGCCGTTCGCCGGTCTGTTCAGCGGGCGGATATCATTTGCGCGTATGCGTATGATAACACCGTCCGAGCTGATAAGGATAACGTCGTCATCCGCTCCGAGAGCGCGTATGCCACAGATATAGCCCTTCTCCTCGCTTACCTTGTAGTTGAGGATGCCGTATCCGCCGCGCTTCTTGACGGGGTAGTTGTACTCGGTGACTTCCTTCTCCTCGCCTGTCTCCTTATCGACAACGACACGCTTCTTCACGGTGCCGTCCTGGTTTATCTTGTGCAGATACGAACGGCGGCCGTATCCCTTGTCGGTGACGGTGAGTATCGTCATGTCCTCGCTGTATATCTTAGTCGCGCCGACTACATAGTCGCCCTCACGCAGCTTTATCGCTCTCACACCGCCCGCGGTACGTCCCATGAGCCTTACGGTGTCTTCCATGAAGCACAGAGCCTGTCCGTCATGCGTGGCAACCAGCACACCGGAGTCGCCCTCGGTGATGTATGCCGCAGCTATCTCGTCATTTTCCGCGAGCGTGATGGCGCGAAGTCCCTTCTTGCGTATATTCCTGAACTGCGAGAGCGGAACGCGCTTTATCTTGCCCTGCTTGGTGACACATATGAACACCTTGTTCTCGGCAAAATCCGATGTCTTCAGCAGTGCCGCGACCTTCTCACCCTCTTCGAGCTGTATGAGGTTCACAACATTGGTACCTCTGCTCTGACGGGAGCCCTCCGGTACCTCGAAGCACTTAAGCTTCATCATGTTGCCCTTGTTTGTAACGAACAACAGGTTATCATGCGAGGACGAGATGAACACGTTCTCGATGAAGTCCTCATCGCGCTGCTTTATGCCGGAGACGCCCTTGCCTCCGCGGCGCTGAAGATTGTACACCTCAACGGGCTGGCGCTTCAGGTATCCGAGGTTCGTGTACGTGAGCACGCACTCCTCAACGGGGATAAGGTCTTCTATGTCGACCTCGCCGCTTACCTGCTCGATAGATGTGCGGCGCTCGTCACCGTATTTTTTCTTTATAACGTCAAGCTCCTCGCGGATAACAGCATACACCTTCGCTTTATCGGAAAGAATGTCGATGTAACCGCCTATCTTTCCCATGATATCGGCAAGCTCTTCCTCGATCTTCTCTTTTTCGAGTCCTGTGAGCTGTGCAAGACGCATCTGCACGATAGCGTCCGCCTGTTCCTCGGAAAGCCCTATGGTATGGTCAAACACGATATTCTTGTACTTTTCGTCCATGGCGCGTGTGAGAAGCTGCCCGAGGTCGGCTTCCTTGAATCGCTCCATAAGGCGCTCCTTGCCCTCCGGCACGCTCTTGCTGGAGCGCAGTATCGCGATGACCTCGTCTATGTTGTCGATAGCGAGCATAAAGCCCTGCAGCAGGTGTGCGCGGTTGCGGGCGCGTTCAAGATCAAAGCGTGTACGGCGCTCGATGACCTCCACCTGGAAGTCAAGATACTTCGTGAGCATATCCTTGAGCGGCAGTATCTTCGGCTCGCCGTTCACCAGCGCGAGCATGATGACTCCCACGGTATCCTGAAGCTGGGTATAGCTGTACAGCTTGTTGAGCACCACATTCGCGTTTGCGTCACGCTTGAGCTCCATGACGATCTTCATTCCCGTTCTGTCGGACTCGTCGCGAAGTGTGGCAATGCCGTCTATACGCTTGTCGCGCATGAGCTCGCCGATAGACTCAAGAAGCCTTGTCTTGTTGACCATGTATGGTATCTCGGTCACGACGATGCGGGTATGGGTCTTTTCCTCGACTATCTCCGCGCGTCCGCGCAGGGTTATCTTGCCGCGCCCGGTGTAGTATGCCGAGCGTATACCCGAATATCCCATGATAACGCCGCCCGTAGGGAAATCCGGACCTTTTATGCAGCTCATGAGGCTCTCGGGGCCCGCGTCGGGGTTGTCTATGAGAAGGTCTATGGCATCGATGACCTCACAGAGATTGTGCGGGGGAATATTGGTCGCCATGCCGACCGCGATACCGATACTGCCGTTCACCAGCAGGTTCGGGAAGCGCGACGGAAGCACTATAGGCTCTTTCAGCTTGTCATCGTAGTTGGTGCCGAAGTCAACGGTGTCCTTGTTGATGTCGGCAAGCATCTCGTTCGCGATCTTTGCGAGTCTCGCCTCGGTATAACGGTAAGCGGCAGGCGGATCGCCGTCAACGGAACCGAAGTTGCCGTGGCCGTCCACCAGCGGATAACGCAGCGAGAAGTCCTGCGCGAGACGCACCATAGCATCATACACTGACGCGTCGCCGTGGGGGTGATATTTACCGAGCACTTCGCCGACGGTATACGCGCACTTGCGGTGCTGTTTGTCGTAGGTGTTGCCCGCGTCGTTCATAGTGTAGATGATACGCCTGTGGACAGGCTTTAATCCGTCTCTCACATCCGGCAGGGCGCGCGAAACTATGACCGACATGGCGTAATCGAGGAACGCGGTGCGCACCTCTTTCTCCACATCGATCTGGTAGAGCTTTTCATTAGGGTGTATCGAATCTACGATGTTGTTGTTGTCCATTGATCTTTAGTTGTCCTTCCTGACGGTCATATCAGACCTTTTTCTTCAAAATACGCCTTGAAAGCGAGCACATCCTCGTCACCGAGGCAGCGTTTGGGTATTGCGTGGATATACGAACGGTTCACGAACATCAGCATGAGCTCCTTATGCTCGATCATGCAGATCTCCGTCTCCGCGAGCCTGTATACGGTCTTTTCGGGCGGCTTTGTGTTATCCTGCACCAGCTCCGGGTGCTCTTCAAGCTCCTTTGCCGCCTCGCTTCCTTCCTCCACGGGGAATACTCCGAGCCGCGTCACCGCGACTGTCTCGGTCTCCTTGTCGGCGCCGGTTATCTCTGTCTCGATCTCTATCCTGTCATCGAGCAGGGTCATAGTATAGGTCTCGTCCGTGCCGAGAGCCTCTATCCCCTGCATCATCTTGCGCCGGATAAGCACCGGCTTTACCCAGTTGAACACGAGTATCCCGAGAGCAAGTCCTCCTGCGATATAGCCTGTGGGGTTGGTCATGTCGCGAACTATGATATCCGCCGCGAGCACTACGACTATCAGATATATCACTGTGTACAGGAGCTTCTTCCGGAGCGCGTACTTCGTCTGGAACGCCTTGTACGCTTCCTCTATCTCCCCGGGTGTGTTGTCAAATTTTATGCTGAACCTGTTATTCATTTCGGTATTTTCCTTAATATGGGGTATTTCCGACCAGCAGCAGTATGCCGAGCGCTATCGCCGCGACTGCGACGATGACCGCTACCACCGCGTCACCTGCCTTCTTCACGTGCAGAAATTTTGTCACGCACAGCGCCGAGTATATCCCCGCCGTGATCAGTATAGCGGAAGCTGCCAGCGTGAAGTCTCCGCCCGTCACAAGAGTGACCGCACAGGCTCCCCACACTATCAGCAGAGCCCACTTGAAGAACTTTCTCGCTATCGCGCAGATATCCTCGTCCTCCTCGGCATACTCCACCGGCTCATGCTTCTTCTCGTCCGCGAATATCCTCTCCATCCGCGCGAGTTTGGCTATCTGCTTTTCGTTGTTTTCTTCGGAGTTCATATGTTCTTTCCTTTGCTCATTTCGCGGCAGGCCATTGCTCGAAATATCCCTTGTCAAGCCTGTTCAGACTTGAAGGCGTGACATATACGGGGAACTTTCCCGTTTTTTCGATGGTAAGCCCGTTAAGCATACCGATGTGGGTCGATATGTGCCGGAACTGCATCAGTATCAGCTCAAGACGCGTCAGATCACACTTTTCAGGGCATTCGCCGAGCATCTCGTCCGTAAGCGAGTCAAGATATGCCGCCGTTTTTGCGCGCACCTTCCCGAGATATTCCAGGAGCTCCTCATCGGTGAGCTCGATATCGCAAGGCTTGTTCGGGTTGTCCATGCCATCCTTGTGGAATGCCGGCTCGTCATAAACATACGGGTTAAAGAACCACTTGTCGGCAGAATGTATCGTGTGATATACATATCTCCACGCAGGCGCGCCGCAGACAAGCGCATTCCTGTCGTAAGTCTTTATCGCGGTGATAAGATTGAGGAAGTTCGCGTCCGTCTGCTTCTTTATCATATCGCAGATCCTGTTCATTGTGTGCCGCCTTTCAGATGTCAAGGTTCTCGACAAAGCGAGCGTTGGTCTCGATGAACTCGCGGCGCGGTTCTACCTTGTCGCCCATAAGTATCGAGAATATCATATCCGCTTTTGCCGCATCCTCCATGCCGACTCTTATCATAGTGCGGCGCTCGGGGTCCATAGTGGTCTCCCAAAGCTGCTCGGGGTCCATCTCACCGAGACCTTTGTAGCGCTGAACATCGATTTTTACGTCCTTGCCCGCTGTGAGCTCGGCAATATACGCATCGCGCTCATCATCAGAGAACGCGTATCTGACCTGTTTGCCGCGAGAAACCTTGAACAGCGGCGGCTGCGCGAGGTATACATGTCCCTCCTCTATGAGCGGGCGCATGAAGCGGAAAAAGAACGTCAGCAGCAGCGTGCGTATATGCGCGCCGTCCACATCGGCATCCGCCATGATGACGACTCTGCCGTAACGCAGTTTCGTGATGTCGAAATCTTCGCCTATGCCCGTACCGAGAGCCTTTACGACCGGCAGAAGCTTGTCATTGTTGTAAACCTTGTCGGCTCTTGCCTTCTCGACATTGAGCATCTTGCCCCACAGCGGCAATATCGCCTGAAACGCGCTGTTTCTGCCTTGCTTTGCGGAGCCGCCCGCGGAATCTCCCTCGACGATGTATATTTCGGTGCGAGCGGTGTCCTTTTCGTAGCAGTCCGAAAGCTTACCCGGAAGTCCCGCGCCGTCCGCCGCGGACTTTCGCTTTGCTTCCATAGCTTTTTTAGCCGCGTCACGCGCCGCCTGGGAGTTTATCGCCTTGCGCACGATGATCTCGGTGGTCTCGGGGTGCTCCTCGAAGTAGTAGGTGAGCTGTTCGGTCACTACCTTGTAGACAGCGGGAGCCACCTCGGGATTGCCGAGCTTGCCCTTGGTCTGTCCCTCGAACTCGCACTCGGGAAGCTTCACGGAAATGACCGCATTTATAGCTTCACGGATCGCCTCGCCGGAGAGTGCGACGAATTCCTTCTTATCTTCGTCCTCCTTCTTTTTGGAGGCTTTCTTGACCTTTTTCTGGGTCTGCTGCTGTTCGAGATAGCTCTTCACGAAGTTGTTCACTACGTTGTTGAGCGCTCTTTTGAACGCAGTCTCATGCGTACCGCCGTCGATCGTGTGTATGTTATTGGCGAAGGAACGGAACGCCTCGCTGTTGAAGTCGGTATTGTACTGGAACGCCGCCTCTACGGTGATGTCGTCCACCACGCCGTTCAGATATATGACGTCGGGATGTAGTCTCTCCGCGCCGCGCATATCCTGCAGCCACTCGACATAGCTTATGATACCGCCCTCATAGCGCAGCGACTCGCCCTTGATGTTATCCTCATCGCGCGCGTCGGTGAGGTTTATCAGCAGACCGCCGTTGAGGAACGACTGCTCTCTCATGCGGTCAAGCAGAGTGTCGTAGTCGAACACGGTATCATGGAAGATCGTACCGTCAGGCTTGAAGCGCACCCTTGTGCCGGTCTTATCGGTCTTGCCGGTGACCTTCATAGGTTCATCGTAATGACCGCGTTCGAAGCGCTGATAGTGTACATCCTTGCCGTCGTACACCTCAAGTTCGAGCCATTCCGACAGCGCGTTGACGACGCTCGCTCCGACACCGTGCAGACCTCCGGAGACCTTGTATCCGCCGCCGCCGAACTTACCGCCCGCGTGGAGTATGGTATAAACGACGGTAGCCGCCGAGATGCCCTCTTTGGGGTGTATTCCCGTCGGTATGCCGCGCCCGTTATCCGTGACTTCTATCACATCACCGGGCAGTATTTTCACATCTATCTTCGTGCAGTAGCCTGCAAGGGCCTCATCTATCGCGTTGTCCACGATCTCGTAGACAAGGTGGTGAAGTCCGCTGGTACCGGTAGAGCCGATGTACATACCGGGGCGTTTGCGCACTGCTTCAAGCCCTTCGAGTATCTGTATATCGTCTGCACCGTAATCGTGATTTGTTACCTTTGTGTTGTCGTCCATTTCAAAAATCCCTTATATTATAAATAGTATAAATTATTATATCACATTTCCAAAAAAAATGCAAGTGTTTTGAAACAATTTTTGTAATACTTGTCGGATAACAAAATACCGCGCCCACAGCACGGTGAAGGCACGGTATATCGGTCATACGGTCTCGGGGAGCTCCCATTCCGCCGCCATTTTCCTGTACTCTGCGGCCTTTTCGGATCCACCGGTCTTTTCGCAGCAGTCCGCGAGCAGCTCCAGGTTTTCACTTCCGCCGGTCAGTATCGTTATGACCGGCTGCGTCTCAAATATCGCGTCATTGAGCCAGCACAACGCTTCGGCATAATTCCCGGCATCGTAAAAATAACGTCCTATCTCGCTGCACATCTCCGCGCAGGGGCTTATCAGCGCTTCCCGCAGGCACAGCCGCACGAAATCCGCAGTCCTGCCGCTTACACGGTATGCCCTGGCAAGCACGCAGCGAGCTTCTCTGTGCTCGTCGTCCGAGCGGGCAGGGTCATCTATGCTGCCCTCAAAGAACGGCACCGCCGCTTTGAGATCGCTCTCGTCCCCCGCAGTGAACAGCTCCTTCGCATACATCGAGTGCAGCGTCTTGTCGAGCTTCACACCGCGCTCCAAAGCCTTCGCGAACGTCGCAAGGTCGCGCCTGACATGGTCGCCCTTGGCGAGGTGCTGTATCTCGATGTCGCTGTCATATACCACCGGCTCCAGCCGCACGGTCTCATGTATCGGATTGACCCACTCGAACGTACGCAGCCGCCGGTAAAGCTTCGGGCGCAGCTCACGCTTCGAGTTGTACACGGTGTTCTCCTCCATCAGGTTGAGGTAGTGCATCTGCACGATCTCTGTCTCGGGCGGCAGAAGCTCCTTGACCCGGAGAAACAGCCGTATATTGTCCTCGTCGATGACCTCATCGGCATCGGCGGTGTATATGTAATCCTTCGTTGCCTTCGAGAACGCGAAGTTCCTCGCCGCCGCGAAGTCGTCGATCCACGGGAAGTCGTAGATCAGGTCGGTGTACTCGGCAGCTATCGCCTTCGTGGAATCCGTCGAACCCGTATCGACGATCACGATCTCGTCGGCTATCGGCTTTAAGCTGTCAAGACAGGCGCGCAGCTGTGATTCCTCGTTCTTTACTATCATGCACACGGATATAGTTATCATGTTATCGGCTCCTTTTCAGGACTATCGCGTTCCAGCCCTCGGCATTACGCTTGTTCACGGGCGCGAAGCCGTTCGCAGCGAGCGCACCCGACACTTCATCGAGCCGCTCGTCAATGATGCCGGACACAATGAGCGTGCCGCCGTCTGCGAGAAATCCCCCGAACAGCGGGCTCATGGCTATTATGACGTCCGCAACGATGTTGGCGGTGATGATGTTATAGCCTGTGCCTATCGTGCTGCGCAGCTCCGTGTCATCGATGACGTTGCCGCGCAGCGCACGGTATCTGTCCTCGCCGAAGCCGTTCTTGCGCACGTTCTCACCGGCAGTGATCACGGCGTTTTCGAATATATCGCACATGGTCGCGTCTTTCGCACCGAGTAGCAGCCCCGCTATCGATAGTATACCGCTGCCGCAGCCAAGGTCGAGCATGTGCTCGCCGCCGTTCACTGCGCCTTCGAGCAGCTCCATGACCATTTTAGTGGTGTGATGCTGCCCGGTGCCGAAGCTTGACGCCGGGTCGATCTCAAGCACCTTCCGTCCCCCGGTATCGGGGACATCCTCCCACGACGGCTTTACTATGAGCTTTTCGCCCACGTTGAACGGCTTGTAGTACTGTTTCCAGTTGTTTGCCCAGTCCTCCTCGCGCACGCTGCCGATATGTATATCCGGCTCGCCGTACAGTTCCGGACTTGCGGTAAACAGCTCGTTCACCGCGCCTTTCAGCTCCGCGAGCGTTTCAAGCCCCTGCGCGTCGTCCGGCAGGTACAGTGTGATGTGCGTCGGGACAGTCTTCAGCCCCATGAGCTCGTCATCCACATAATCCCAATTCGCGTCCTTGTTCTCGAGAAACTCGTCAAAATCAGCGCTGTCATGTATCTCGAAGCCCGTGATCCCGAGCTCCGAAAGCTGCATTACAAGTATGTCCACCGCCTGTGACTTGGTATATACGTCAATTTTCAGAAAATCCATAGCGATCTCTCCTTATGAGTCATTACTTATATTATGCCTTATTTTGGCAAAAAAAGCAATAGCCCGGAGAAGATTTTATCTGTTTTCTCTCACGAGCGCCCGTCTTATCACATCCTCAAGCAGTATCGCCGGCAGCGACAGCAGCACCCACGCAAAGAAGAACATCGGACAGACCTGCCCCATGATGTTGAGCGGAAGCTTGCTGTAATCCCAGACCTTCATGCCGAGCCAGACATTGTACACCAGCCCGCAGGCAAACTCCGCGAGCGTGATGAACGCTCCGCCGAGCAGCACCTGGATCCAGAGCGGCGGGGTATGCCGGAAAAAGCTGTTTAAACCACCCACCCACAGCAGGCATATCCCGCCGAGCACAAACATCGACGGGTGGGTATTGCCCCGGTAAAGTATCTCTATCGCTCCGTAAATGAAGCCTCCCGCAAGGAACACCACAAGTGACCCGAAAAGCTCCCCGGCAAACCCGTTCTTCCGCATGACACACCTCCGCGCGGTTTGATAACAACAGAAGTCTGTGCATTTCTGCCGCGTTTTATACATATATTTTACAGACGAGCTATGTGAAAGGATGATGATATGGGTATCACGAGGAGCATTGCGGCATTTGCCGCGGCAGCGCTGACAGCGCTCACGCTTGCGTTCCCGTGCGCAGCGGCAGAAAAAACGGTCACAGCCGACATAAAGAGCGCCAAAGCGGCGATCCTGGTGGAGAGCTCCACCGGCATGGCGCTGTGCGGGCTGAACGAGAACACGCGGCTGCCGATTGCGTCGGTGACGAAGATAATGACGCTGCTGATCGCCGCGGAAGAGGAAGGACAGGGAAATCTGCACCTTTCGGATATCGCGGTCTGCTCGGAGCACGCGAACAGCATGGACGGTTCGGTGATATGGCTGGAAACAGGCGAGGAGATGTCGGTGGGCGATCTTGCGAAGTCGATAGTGATAGCTTCCGCGAACGATGCGTGCGTCATGCTCGCGGAGCACATCGCGGGAAGCGAGGATTCGTTCGTGGAGCGTATGAACGCCGAAGCCGCCCGTCTCGGTATGACGAACACGCACTTCGCGAACTGCGTCGGGTACGACGACCCGCAGCATTACAGTACGGCGCGCGATATCGCGGTAATGGCGGCGGAGCTGCGAAAGTACGATATTTACGACGATTTCCTGCTGACCCGGCTCGACAGCGTCCGCACCGGAACGCCGAGGGAAACACAGCTTCTGAATACAAACAAGCTCATAACATCATACAGCGGGATGACCGGGCTGAAGACAGGCACCACCGACGCGGCAGGCTGCTGCTTCGCGGCGACCGCCAAGCGCGGCAACATGGAGCTTACGGCGGTAGTGCTCGGCTGCGACAGCGACACCGACCGTTTCAGCGCTGCGCGAGCGCTGCTCGATCTGGGATTTGAAGGCTACGAGCGCGTCACTCCTCGCCCCGATGTGTCGGAGCTGCTTGAGGTGCCGGTCAAAAACGGCATCAAGAGCGGCGCGGATACACGTTTCGCGGAAATGCCGGAGCTTATACTCCCGAAAGGAAGCGGCACCCGGATAAAATACAGCTACAGCCGTGCGTCATCGATAGAAGCGCCGGTCAAAAAAGGGCAGGTGCTCGGCTTCGTAATGATGACTGTTGATGACGAAGTGATCGGAAGCGCGAAGATGATCGCCGCCGAGAACGTACCGCTGCTCGACTTCGGGCGATGCCTTGAATATATACTCAAAGCGTTCTTCGCCTTCTGAACGCACAGATAACATATCGCGGACAGGCAGGTGTCGTTTTCCCCGCCAAAGGCGGGGGAACGACTTTTTTTGCTTTGTCCCGCAAAAATCATTGACTAATCGGGGCGAAAATGTTATAATAATAAAGATTATTTCACAGCAACCATGCTCTCGCATCTGCGGAAGCGTGAAAGAAAAAACGGAGGAACTGAAAATGATAGTGACAAAGGACACACTTATAGGCGAGATACTTCAGGAGAACGCAGAAGCTGCGGCACCGTACTTCTTCGAAATTGGGATGCACTGCCTCGGCTGCCCCGCATCGATAGGAGAGACCATCGAGGAGGCATGCCTTGTGCATGACGCAGACCCGGACGCTCTGATCGAGAACCTCAACAAGGCTCTCGCGTAAGGTGATACGGCTCGACGAAAGGCTTGCGGCGATAGCATCGTATGTGCGCACCGATGTCCGCATCTGCGATGTCGGCACCGACCACGCGCTGCTGCCGTGCTTTCTGTGCGAACAGGGGGCGCGTGACGTTATCGCGTCCGATGTAAACGAGAACCCGCTCGAAGCTGCCCGCGCAAACGTTGAAAAGTACGGCTTCGCGGACAGGATACGGCTGATACGCTCGGACGGACTGGAAAATATCCCGCCCTGCGGCGATGTCATCATAGCGGGCATGGGCGGCGAGCTTATCGCGCAGATAATCGGCGGCTGCAGGTTCACATCTCCGGATGTGCGGTTCATACTCCAGCCTATGACCAAGGCGGAGCTGCTGCGGCGGTATCTGTACTCCCACGGCTTTGAGATAGCCGAAGAGAAGGGCGCGGCAGTGAGCGGCAAAGCTTATACGGTCATGCTCGTGCAGTACACAGGCAAAAACCGCGGTATCACCGACGAGTTTGCGTATTTCGGCAAGAACACTGACAAGCGGTATATAAGCAAGGTCAACGGACAGCTCGGAAAGCTCGGCAAGGGCGACCCGTCACTGCTCCGGCTCATAAGAAAGGAACTGCCATGACAGTAGGAGAAGTTTACGACTACCTGAACACATACGCACCCTTCCGCCTGCAGGACAGCTTTGACAACGCGGGCCTGCTGGTGGGAAACAGAAATAAGGAGGTCTACCGTATCGCGGTATGCCTTGATATAACCTGCGATGTCGCGGAGGAATGCGAGCGGGTCGGCGCACAGCTTATCGTGTCGCACCACCCCGTCATTTTCAGCGGACTCAAGCGCCTTGACGAAACAAATCCCGTGTACAGGCTCGTGAAAGCGGATATCGCAGCTATCTGCGCGCACACGAATGTCGACATGGTGCGCGGCGGTATCAGCGATATCATGTACGATCTCATGGGCTTCGGCGACCCGAAGAATGCTCCGGTGCTCGATATCATACACCCGGACAAGAACATCGGCTACGGACGTATTGCGTATCTGGACTTCGAGATAAGCGCCGACGGTCTCGCAGAAAAGGCAAAGTCCGCATTCTCCGCACAGGGCGTCAAGTACGTTGACGGCGGCAGAAGCATAAAGAGCGTCGCGGTCTGCTCGGGAGCGGGCAATGACGAGGTGTACAACTGCATCAAAATGGGCATCGATGCAATAATCACGGGCGATGTGAAACATCACGGCTTTGTTGACGCGAGAAACGCGGGTGTGACAGTCATAGACGCCGGGCATTACGCTACAGAGAATATCATCGTAGGCGTGCTGAAGCAGAAGCTCGCGGCGCACTTCCCCGAAGCGGACATCTTCGAGCCCGAAAGCAACGCAGAGATTTGTAAATACATATAGTATTCTTGCCGCAAAGGCGGAAAAGACGATGAAAAACAGAGAGCTGGTGATATCATGTCGCTTGACGGCGCGTTCCTGCGCTGTATCGTGCGGGAAATGCACGAAAGAAAGCTCATAGGCGCACGGGTTGACAAGATACACCAGCCCTCACGCGATGAGATAATAATAACGCTGCGCACGTTCGGCGGCACGGAAAAGGTGCTGCTGTCGGCGGAAAGCATGTCCGCGAGAGTCTGCATTACCTCGCAGGCTCCCGAGAACCCGCAGCAGCCCCCCATGTTCTGCATGCTGATGCGAAAGGCGCTCGGAGGCGGGCGGCTCACCGGCATATCGCAGGACGGGCTGGAGCGTATAATAAACTTCGATTTCGAGTGCACCAACGAGATCGGCGACCTATGCGAGAACCGCATCGCCGCCGAGATCATGGGCAAATACAGCAATATAATACTGATGACGCGCAAAGACGGGGTCTGGCGGGTCGTCGACAGCATCAAGCGCGTCACCGACGATGTTTCTTCGGTGCGGCGAGTGCTGCCGAATGTGATATATGAGCTTCCGCCGCGTGAAGAGCGCATGAGCCTGCCGGACTGCGATATTCAGCAGACAGTGGCAAAGGTCAGCGAGTGCGGCGGAAGGCTCGTGAAAGCTCTCATGAGCACATTCGAGGGCATCTCTCCCATATTCGCCAGGGAGTGCGCATACAGTGCCGCCCGTGACGCGGACGCGCTTGTGAGCGACCTCACCCCGGACAGGTGCGAAAAACTCGTGTTCTTCCTGAACCGGAGCCGCGAGCACATCGAAAGCTTTGACGGCTGTACGATGGTGAGCGACAAGACCGGAAAGCCGAAGGACTTCTGCTTCGTTCCGATAGAGCAGTACGGCGCGGAAATGGTGGAGACGCACTTTGAAAGCCCGTCCGAGCTTGTGGATCGGTTTTTCGGCGAACGCGCGACCGCAGACCGCGTAAAGCAGCGCTCCGGCGATCTGCTGAAAACGATAATGACCATATACGAGCGGCTTTCCCGTAAGCTCGAAGCCCAGAAGCAGGAGCTCCGCGACTGCGCACGCAAGGAACAGAGCAAGCTCACGGGCGACCTGCTGAGCGCTAACCTGTGGCGCTGTGAAAAGGGTATGAGCGAGCTCACTGCCGAGGATTACGTGAACGGCGGCGAGGTGACGATCAAGCTCGATGTGCGGCTAACCCCGTCGCAGAACGCCCAGAAGTACTATTCCGAGTACAAGAAGCTGGACACGGCGGAAAAGCTGCTTACTAAATTCATAGCGCAGGGCGAGAAAGAGCTCGCGTACATCGACAGCGTGTTTGACGCGGCTTCCCGCGTGGGCAGCGGCGTTGGAAGCGAAGCCGCGATATACGAGATAAAGCAGGAACTCATGGCATCGGGTTATATCCGCTCGGCAAAGACCGAAAGGAATGCCAAAGCTCCGAAAGCCGCACCGCCGCTGAAATTCCGGTCAAGCGACGGCTTCGAGATACTTGTCGGGCGCAACAACACGCAGAACGATAAGCTAACGCTGAAAACGGCGCTGCCGGAGGATATGTGGCTGCACACGCAGAATATCCCCGGCTCCCACGTTATTATCCGCGCGGACGGCGGCAATATCACCGACAGCACGATAGTCGAGGCGGCACAGCTCGCGGCGACCTGCTCAAAGGGCAGGAGCGGCACGAAGATACCCGTTGACTACACCCTCGCTCGGTACGTGAAAAAGCCGAACGGCGCAAAGCCCGGCATGGTGATATTCACTAACAATAAAACGATACTTGTTGACCCCGATGAAGGTCTGCTTGATAAACTTGCGATAAAATAAAGGAAGGGACAATACAAAATGAAGAAAGAACTCGCAAAGACCTACTCCCCGAAGGATTTCGAGGAACGCATCTACAAGAACTGGGAAGAAAAGAAGTATTTTCATGCGGAGCGCGATCCGAAGAAAAAGCCCTACACTATCGTTATCCCGCCCCCGAACGTAACGGGACAGCTCCACATGGGACACGCGCTTGACGAGACCCTGCAGGACATTCTTATCCGCACGAAGCGTATGCAGGGATACGCGGCGCTGTGGCTCCCCGGCACCGACCACGCTTCCATAGCTACCGAGGCGAAGGTCGTGGCGAAGATGAAAGCGGAAGGTCTCACGAAGGACAAGATCGGGCGTGACGGCTTCCTCGAGCGTGCGTGGGACTGGACGCACGAGTACGGCGGCAAGATACAGAACCAGCTGAAAAAGCTCGGCTCGTCCTGCGACTGGGAGCGCGAGCGCTTTACCCTTGACGACGGCTGCTCCGAAGCTGTTCAGAAGGTCTTCATCGACTACTATAAGAAAGGTCTCATCTACCACGGCGAGCGCATCATCAACTGGTGCCCGAACTGTAAGACCTCCATATCCGATATCGAGTGTGAGTACGAGGAGCAGGAAGGACACTTCTGGCACATAAACTACCCGCTTTCCGACGGCAGCGGCTTTGTTCAGATCGCTACCACCCGTCCGGAAACGCTGCTCGGTGATACCGCGATAGCTGTGCATCCCGATGACGAGCGCTACAAGAACATCGTCGGCAAAACGGTGAAGCTCCCGCTGACCGACCGCGAGATACCCGTCATCGCCGACGAGTACGTTGAGCGCGACTTCGGTACCGGCGTGGTAAAGATCACCCCCGCTCACGACCCGAACGACTATGAGGTCGGACTGCGCCACAGTCTCCCGATAATCAACGTCATGAACGACGATGCTACCATAAACAAGGAGTACGGCGGAAAGTACGCCAGCATGGACAGATACGAGGCAAGAAAGGCTATGGTAGCCGACCTTGAAGCGCAGGGACTTCTCGTTAAGGTCGAGAAGCACGTTCACAACGTCGGCACCTGCCAGCGCTGTCACACTGTAGTCGAGCCCCGCTGCTCAAAGCAGTGGTTCGTCAAGATGGCACCGCTCGCAAAGCCCGCTATCGACGTAGTAAAAAGCGGCGAGCTCAAATACGTCCCGAAGCACTTCGAGAACAGCTATCTGCGCTGGATGGAGAACATCCGCGACTGGTGCATCTCCCGCCAGCTCTGGTGGGGTCACCGCATACCCGCGTATTATTGTACCGACGCGGACTGCGGCAACGAGATCATAAGCGAGACTCCCGTGACGGTCTGCCCGAAGTGCGGCAAGCCCATGAAGCAGGACGAGGATACCCTCGACACATGGTTCAGCTCGGCGTTGTGGCCGTTCTCGACGCTCGGCTGGCCGCATGAGACCGAGGACTTCAAGTATTTCTACCCGACCAACACACTTGTAACAGGCTATGATATCATCTCGTTCTGGGTATCGAGAATGATATTCTCGGCTCTGGCTCATACCGGCCAGAAGCCCTTTGAGCACGTGCTTATCCACGGTCTTGTGCGCGACGAGCTCGGACGCAAGATGTCGAAGTCTCTCGGCAACGGCGTTGACCCGCTGGAGATAATAGATCAGTACGGCGCGGACGCGCTCAGATTTGCGCTCGTAACGGGCAACAGCCCCGGAAACGATATGCGCTGGACCGTAGCGAAGGTAACGAGCGCCCGCAACTTCGCCAACAAGCTGTGGAACGCCTCCCGCTATATTCTGATGAACCTTCCCGAGGACATGGAGAAGGCGGAGCTTCCCGCCGACCTGCCCATCGAGGACAAGTGGGTGCTTTCGCGCTGCAACAGGCTCGTCAAGGAAGTCACGGACAACATCGAGAGCTTCGAGCTCGGCATCGCGCTCGGCAAGCTGTACGACTTTATATGGGACACCTACTGCGACTGGTACATCGAGCTCACCAAGCCGCGCATCGCACAGGGCGGCGACACCGCAAGAGCTGCGCAGAACGTGCTCGTTTACGTAATGCGTGATATCCTGAAGCTCTTACACCCGTTCATGCCGTTCATCACCGAGGAGATATGGCAGTCCATGCCGGTAGCTGGCGAAGCGGAGAGCATCATGGTGTCCGAGTGGCCGAAGTATGACGCGAAGCTCGACTTCGGCAGCGAGGAAACGGACTTCACCAAGGTGATAGATGCCGTAAAGGCAGTCCGCGGCAAGCGTACCGAGCTTAACGTGCCGCCGTCCAAGAAGGTGACCATGCACATCGAGACCGCGGAGAAAACACTGTTCGAGTCCTGCGGGGTATTCTTCGAGAAGCTCGCCGGAGCTTCCGAGGTGACTGTCACGGACAAGCAGGCGGATTCCGCAAACATGGCGGCAGCGGTAACATCTGCAGCCCGCATCTTCATGCCGCTGGGCGAGCTGGTAGACGCGGAGAAGGAGCTTGCAAGGCTTGAGAAGGACAAGAAGGCAGCCGAGAAGGACATCAGCTTCCTTGAAGGCAAGCTTAACAACCAGGGCTTCCTGTCAAAGGCTCCTGCCGCTCAGATAGAGAACGAGCGCGCGAAGCTCGCGAAGGCGCAGGAGAAGATGGCAAAGATAGAAGAATCGATAAACGCGCTGAAAGCGCTGTAATGAACGCCGCCCCGGGTATATGCCCGCGGGCGGTCGCTTTTTGTCGGGAAATGTCGGAAACTTTTCCCAAAATCCGCTTGATATTTCCGGTCGGTTATGCTATAATACAATTACACCACATAACAGAATATGATATCAAAGCACGGGCGTTTTTTGTCGGTTTTTTCAGTTATGACCGACGTCCTTGTTTTAAAATGTTTAAGTGCCAAACGCATTAAGTATGGTAAAAATACCAACTCGCGTTTGGCAGCAATGCTCAACTTTGGTATCATGTTATGTGGTGTAATCTGATATCTGTTGGTATTTTTCGTGCGCGGCTCCGGCTGCGCACTTTTTGATATAACGGCTTTTCCGCGCCGTACTCCGCGAAAAATGTCGGAAAACGGAATCAATATCGGAAAAAACGTTCGCTATTTCCCGCAAAACTATTGAATTTTTCGACAGAACATGATATAATTTGATCACATCGTATAAGTATGATATCCGCGAGGGCAACTCCGGCCGGTCATTTCATTGCCGACCTCCCTTGTTTTAAAATGTGCTTTTCCGACGAGCCGCCTGCTTGCACCGCAGATCGCGCGAAGTCGGTCCCGCTCCACGGATATCATGCTTGGCGGTGTTTTTTGTTTCCGTGAGCTCGTAAAGAAGCGCCTGCAGGATGCAGCGACCCCATTTGTTGTGATATTGCACAAATTACAGCGTATCATTTCTACATTACTACTTGTATATTCACAAAAAAAGTGTAGATTTTTTCGTAAAAATAGTGTATAATATTAAACGGACAGCTGAAACCGACCCACCGTCAGGTTCAGTAAATAAATTCAGGGGGTTACATAATGAAGACCTATAAATGCAAAAACATCAGAAATATCGCGCTCGCGGGACACGGCGGAAGCGGCAAGACCTCTCTTACCGAGGCTATCCTCTACACAAGCGGAGGAATAGACAGAATGGGAAAGATCGCCGACGGAAATACTGTGAGCGATTATGACCCCGACGAAATTAAGAGAAAGGTCTCGCTCAACACCTCTATCGCGTACGCGGAGTGGAAGGATGTCAAGATAAACATCGTCGATACTCCCGGTCAGTTCGATTTCATCGGCGGTATGTACGAGGGTATCCGTGCGGCAGAGACTGTAGTTATAACCGTTCCGGCAAAGGACGGTGTGCAGGTCGGCACCATCAAGGCATACAGAGAAGCGAAGAAGCTCGGCAAAGCGACAATGTTCGTCATCACCAAGCTCGACGAAGAGAACTCAAGCTTCTACCGCGTACTTGAGGACCTCAAGGCTAACTTCGGTCCGTCGGTCTGCCCGATAATCGTTCCGTTCGACAAGTTCGGCACAGTCGAGAGCTACATCAACCTCTTCGAGATGAAGGCGTATAAGTATACAAACGGCAAGGCGGAAGAAGTCGAGATGCCCGCGTCCGAGAACCGTATCAAGGGCCTTCGCGCAGCTATGGCAGAGGCTATCGCCGAAACAGACGAGGAGCTTATGATGAAGTTCTTCGAGAATGAGGGCGAGGACTTCACCGAAGCAGAGATCACCAAGGGTCTCCATGACGGCGTAGACCAGGGTATCATCACACCTGTCGTATGCTGTGCGGGTGAAAAGCTCGAAAGCATAGACAAGCTGCTCGATACGATGATTTATATGCTCCCGTCACCCGACGAGAGAAAGGACGAGATCGTTGACTACAACGAGGATATGCCTCTCGCGGCATTCGTGTTCAAGACGCTCGCTGACCCGTTCGTAGGAAAGCTCAGCTTTGTGAAGATCGTCGCGGGTGTGCTTACCGCAAAGGTCGATATCATAAACTCCAGGACCGGCGAAAGCGAGAAGTTCGGCAAGATGCTCGCTCTCAAGGGCAAAAAGCAGGAAGAAATGATCGAGGCTTACGCGGGTGATATCGTTGCGCTCACAAAGCTGAACGCGAACACAAGCGATACTCTCTGCGACTCCTCCAACGTGTTCTCGCTGTCTCCCATCGAGTTCCCCGTACCGTGCTACTTCAAGGCAGTGTCGGCAAAGGACAAGAACGACGAGGGCAAGATAAGCAGCGGCATCAAGCGTTTGCTGGAAGAAGACCATACATTGAGCTACGTCCACAACCATGAGACGCACCAGCGTATCCTCGGCGGTTTAGGCGAACAGCATATAGACTCCGCTGTGCAGAAGCTCAAGAACAAGTTCGGCGTTGATGTGACCTTGAGCGATCCCGTTATCGCGTACCGCGAAGCTATCCGTAAGAAAGTCTCCGTCGAGGGCAAGCACAAGAAACAGTCCGGCGGTCACGGTCAGTACGGTCACGTTAAGATCGAGTTCGAGCCTCACAATGAGGATCAGCTTATATTCGAGGAAAGAGTATTCGGCGGAAGCGTTCCGAAGAACTTCTTCCCGGCAGTTGAAAAGGGTCTGCAGGAAAGTATAGTTCACGGCGTTCTCGCGGGATATCCCGTTGTGCGCCTTAAGGCGACACTGTTCGACGGCTCCTACCACCCGGTAGACAGCTCGGAGCAGGCGTTCAAGATGGCGGCGCACATCGCGTACAAGACCGGTCTCGCACAGGCTTCACCGTGCCTGCTTGAACCTATAGAGCTGATGAAGTTCACCGTTCCGGACGACAACACCGGTGACGTTATGGGTATCGTAAATAAGCGCCGTGGCGCAGTCCTCGGCATGAACCCCGTCGGCGACGGTATGACCGAAGTTGACGCGGAGCTTCCTATGGCAGAGACCGGCGACCTCGCCACCGTCATCCGTCAGATGACAAAGGGCATGGGCTGGTTCACGATGGAGTTCGCACGCTATGAGCAGCTTCCGTCCAATCTCGAAGCCGACGTTATCGCAAATGCACCGAAATTCAGCGAATATGAGGGATAATGCACAAAAACCTACGCTGTTTCGGAGCTGCGTCGCAGCACAACGCACAAATAAATCGGCCGAAGTTTATTTATAATTACTATTGTAATGAATGGTGAAGAATGGTATAATATAGTTGTTGAGTAAAATGAATAGTTTTATTCCGGCTTTATTTGCAACATTTCATTTTTTTCATAACTTATCTCCTTTATTTTTTAGCCCCGCGTGTTATGACATGCGGGGAGTTTTTTCCGCAAATACACAAATGTATGCGATGCAAAAACCATGTTTTTTTTCGGTGCCTATTGATTTTTAGCTCGATACGTGATATAATATTACAGATAAAGTATACTTCAAGGAGGACATAATATGAAGGATAATCTCACTCAACTCCTCTTCGCTTTCGACTACGCTCTCATTCCTCCCGGACATGCGGACGAGGCACTCAAGGCTCTCAAAAGCTTTGTGGCTGCGATCAAGAAGACCAATAAGGAACTCCGTGTCTCCGCTATTTCGTTCAATGCGGGCGAGGAAATAAAAATAGTTAATCAACCCATTGACAAGATAAAGCTGCCGAAACTCAGCGCGGGCGCAAAAGCCGGCGGTGCATGCTCCATGCTTGACAAGACCTCCAAGCTCATGGACGATATCGGCATACGCCTTACCAATACCCCCGAGGAAGAAAGGCCTTCCCAGATCATCCTCACCATCCTGGTGTTCGGAAGAGACAACGCAAGCAAGAACTGCACTTATGATCGCCTGAAAGAGATGATTTCTCTCCAGCGCGACGTATACAAATGGAAGTTCTACCTGATAACCGATTTCTCCATAAATATGGAAAAACTCGGCATCGCAGAGGAAGACACCATAATGATAAAGCACGTAAAGGGCGACTGGTTCAAGGAGCCGTTCGCGGAGCTTTCGGATAAGATAGTGGGATTTTTACAGGGTTGAGCTCTTTTTTGCGGCATCGCGCGATCATATCCGCACGGTGCCGCTGTTATTTTCCTGCGACAAGATCCGACGAAAGGAGGTATAACGGCGTGAATAAACGTTTTTCGGCAATACGTGACAGCCTTAAGAACACCGAGTTTTTCTTCATCGGTGTCCTTGCGTTTGTTATACTGTCGATCGCCGGGTCTTTGATGATCTATATCCCGAGTATCTCAAGCGATATCAGGGAACACGCGGAACGTGAGATGAATGATGCCGTTATATCAAACTCCAGCGCCGTCGGTTCGTATTTCAGCAATAAGATATTACTGCTCAACGCGGCATCGTCACAATTCTCCGAAATCGACATCACCGATATGGAAAAAGTGCTCGAGACCGTGCGCGGTATACAGGAAAACAGCTCTTTCCGCCATGTCGGCTTCACCGGCATGGACGGCGTTACCGTCAGCAGCACCGGTTCCGTTGAGAATACCTCCAACCGCCAATTCGTACAGGCAGGTCTCTCGGGTAACTTCAATGTGTCACCGCATGTCACCTGCGATTTCGACCACAAGTATACCGATATGTTCACCGTACCGGTGTTCGACGCGTCTGGCAATATAATCGGAGCGCTCACCGGAGATAGCTCGGAATTCTCTCTGGTCGACTACATGCTGCTTGATGTAGGCGGAAGCTTCAACTGCTTCTTCATTTTTGACTCGGTCGGCGATGTGGTGTACAACACACCCGGAAACGAAGTAGGTATAGGCTCCGCAGACAATCTGCTCTCCCTTATAGACAGTGATGTCGACTCGAAGGATGTGGAATACCTGCTCAACAGTCTCAACCGTCGTACCTTCAAGAGACTTGAGATCCGCGGTCGAGAATACATGGCTTCGTTCATTGAGGTGTTCAACAGCGAATGGACCTTCGTAGCGATCGTGCCGTCTGACGAAGCTTTTATCGCATTCCGTAACATCCTGACCCTGACCGCGATACTTGTCGTGATAGTTACCCTGCTGCAGCTTACCGCGCTCGTCATCGTTACTGTGCGTATAGGCATCGTGAAATCCGATGTCGAAAAGCTTATCGGCGACAGTGAACAGATGTTCTACGTTGACAGCATTACCGGCGGCGACACGATAGAGCGTTTCCGCGAGAATTACAGTGTGGTAAGAACAAATACAGCAGCCAACCACGCGATCATGGCACTGGACGTGGACAGATTCAAGGCCGTCAACGATATGTTCGGTTATGAGGGCGGCAACGATATAATCAGAACTATCTCCGGTATTATAGAACGCAGCATCGGCAAGAATGACTTCTACGCAAGAGGCGGCGGAGACCTGTTCTATATCTGCGCAGAGTTTGGCGATAAGTCCGAGCTTACCGACCTCGCCGAACGCATAATGTCCGATGTGGACTATCAGATAACCGATGTAAAACTTAACCTCTCGATAGGCATCTACATAATCGACGACCCGCACCTTCGCTCGCGCGTTGCGGCGGACAGAGCCGATATGGCAAGGGATTCCGTGAAAAACACCAAATCGAGCAGCTGCGCTTTCTTCGACAGCTCCATGCTCGAAAGGATCCGCCGTGAGAAGCGTATCGAGGATATTATGGAAGACTCCCTCGCGCTCGGCGAATTTAACGTATACCTCCAGCCTAAATACAGCCTCGGCGAAAAGAACGAGGTGGTGGGCGCCGAAGCCCTCGTGCGCTGGAAACACGATGGCAAGCTCATACCGCCCGGCGATTTCATCCCGCTGTTTGAGCGCAACGGCTTCGTTACAAAGCTTGACTTCTATATGTTCGAGGAAGTCTGCAAGCTCCAGAAAAAGTACATATCCATGGGCTTCGATCCTAAAGTGATATCCGTCAATATGTCAAGACTGCACATCAACAGGGTCGGCTTCGTTGACGAGCTCGTTGCTATATGCGAAAAATACGAGATAGATACCAAGTACATCGAGATCGAGATAACCGAGAGCGCCGCGTATGAGAATATGGAAAGTCTCCGCGATATCTTCCGTGAGATCAAGTCAAAGGGCTTCCATGTGTCGATAGACGACTTCGGAACGGGCTACTCCTCGCTCAATATGCTCAAGGACCTGCCCGTCGACGTAATAAAGATAGACCGTTCGTTCCTCACGGAACAGGCGGACGAAAGTGAGAACGCAAGCATTGTCATCGCCTGCCTTGTAATGCTCGCCACAAATCTCAATATTCATACGATCTGCGAGGGTATAGAGACCCGTGTGCAGGCAGACCTGCTTACAAAGCTCGGCTGCGAGATGGCACAGGGCTTCTTCTTCGCGCGGCCGATGCCCGTACCTGATTATGAAAAGCTGACGTACGGCCTGGAAGGGAAGTGACGGCATTTGTCTGATGAGATCGCACAGAGATTCGCGGATATCATAGAGGGCGCCTCGGAGTCGCTGTTCACAGCGCTCAAATGCTGCTACGTGATAGCGGACGACGACTTCTATAACGTGAACGTCAAGGATATTTTCCGCGTCGGGCTCAGCAATATCACTGACCCCGACTGCTTCACATACCTCGGCTTCCCGCTTGAGGGCGAAAAACTCGGAGAGCTCGGCAGCCAGAAGTTTCGCGAGGTGCTCGATATCATTCGCTACAGCTTCGCGATCCGCATACCATTCGCCCGTAAGGACGCTCCGGACAGCTACATAAAGGACAGCCAGCTCAAGCAGATGTACGATATCCTTGAGGAAAACGGCTTCGCTAACCCTGACGGAATAGTGGTGGAAAGCTTCAAGTCGGTGTCGTGGCTCGCAAAGACCAAAAAGCCCGAGCCCGCCTTTGACACCGAGTGGTTCCGGAGCTGGATATACACCTACGGACATGATGTGGCAGCGATAAACAACCGTAATATGTTCCTGCTCGGCTGCGCGGATGCGCTGTTCCCGCTGTATTACTCGGCGCTGAAGGAGCGGCTCGTGAAGGAATTCAACAAATACGGCTCGATATGACCTGTTAAGCAAGACCGATAAATGGAGTTGATGACCCATGTTGAATGAAGGAAAGAAAATCATAGCTCTGTCATTTGACGACGGCCCGACTGCGGAACTTACCGAAACGATCAATGACCTGGTCGAGAGTTCCGGCATCGCCGCGACGTATTTTGTTGTGGGACAGAATATCACACAGGAGACCGAGCCTTTCCTCCGCCGCGCCCACGACATCGGCATAGAGATAAATAACCACAGCTTTTCACACAGCTACATGGATAGAATGGAGCCGTTCGCAGTGCGCTCGGAAGTAAAGCGCACATCGGATCTGATCTTTAACTGCACCGGAGAATACCCGAAGTTCTTTCGCCCGCCGTATATCGCAGTAAGCGAGAGCATGTACGAAAGCGTCGGGCTTCCGTTTATCTGCGGTATAGGCTGCAACGACTGGGATCCCTCGGTAAGCGTGGATGATCGCGTGTTCTTCCTTGCATCGGGCGAGATACCCGACGGAAGCATAATACTGCTCCACGACCAGCCCGAAAATGCCGCTACTCCCGAGGCGCTTCGTATCGCCATACCGCGCATGAGAGAACTGGGGTATGAATTTGTCACGCTCTCGGAGCTGTTCAGAGCAAAAGGCATCGTTCCGGAAGCCGGACGCATGTACAGCTGCTTATGACAACAGCCGGAAACAATAATAAAAACAGCAGTCCCGCCTGTCGGGTCTGCTGTTTTCAGTTTATAAGCAGTTTGCCGGGTATCATGTACCCGTCGTCGGTGTGGAGCATCTCACAGATCGTGGAAACGTTCCTGCCGAAATTAATACATTTCCCGGAGAATATGCCGCCGTCGATGACGAGCGAGCCCGATCCCACAATAAGCGTTTCGCCCTTCGAATACACCGCGTTGTTATTGCTGCCGCCGCATCCGGTAATGCTGCTCATGCCTTCGGCAGAAATTATCAGCTTTCCCGAGCCCGAATTGACCGCAAAGCCGTCCGCATTGGATATCTCCGCGTTCTCAAAGACAAGCTTCACAGGGTCGTCCGCGGTGACATCTATGCAGCCGCCGCTGTAGCTTCCGCTTATCTTGTACACGCCGCCCTTGTTGATCACGATATTATTGTCCTTGTACCAGGCACCCGCACCATTCACGCTCACCTCTTCGCCGAATGATATAGTGCATTCGCCGATGCGAAGGTCGCTCTCATTCGCGGGTACATACGGGTCGACAGCCACTGTGTAAACATCGACCGAGTTAAACCCGTCACAGCCCGAGAGCGCACATACGATGCCCGCGATGGCAGCTATTATTCTGTTGATCTTCATAAGGTATCACCGCCGGCAGGTTTCTTTCTTGTTTGTATTTTACCTCGTTTGTGTGAAAAGAATATGACAGAATTATATAAATATCAGAAATTTTAGTCGACAAACTTGCCGCCGATGATGACAAACTCGGGCTTTTCGGTGATATCGAAAACCTCACCGCGGAAAGCCGCAAAGTCTGCGTCTTTTCCGGGCTCGATGCTTCCCACGCGGTCGTCGATGCCACAGATGCGCGCAGGAGATATGGTTATCGCCCGTATAGCCTCGTCACGGCTCAAACCTCCGCGGATCGCTATGCCTGCGGTCACGGGAAGGTACTGTATCGGCGTTTCCGGGTGATCGGTACAAATAGCGATATCCACGCCGTGCTTGTGAAGCTTGTATGCGTTCTCAATGCTCTGGTCGGCGAGCTCGGGCTTGCACCGGTCCGCGAACAGGGGGCCGATTACGCAGCTTGCGCGCTCCTCACGCAGCTCATCGGCTATCAGATGCCCGTCTGTCGCGTGAATGAGCACATAGTCGATGGAGAACTCTTTCGCTATGCGTATCGCGGTGAAGATGTCGTCCTGACGGTGACAGTGAAAGTGCGCTTTTATCTCGCGCTTCAGCAGAGGTATAAGCGCCTCGCATTTCATGTCAAGATCAGGGCGGCTGGTCTCGTCATCCGTGCCTTTGGTGCGCTCGTATTCCGCCATGTCATCCATGTACCGGCGAGCCTTTGCAAGCTGCTCGCGTATTATTGCCGCCGTAGCCATGCGGGTCACGGGAGTCTCGTCGCGGTCATTGTAGGTGCGTTTGGGGTTTTCACCCAGCGCGAATTTTATCGAGACCGGATCCTTGATCACCAGCTTATCCACGCGGGTGCTGCCATAGGTCTTCATGGCGAGGAAGCTGCCGCCTATGGGGTTTGCGCTGCCCACGCCTGTGACGACGGTACCGATACCCGCACGCGCCGCTTCGGAAAAGCACAGATCGGCCGCGTTTATAGCGTCTATCGCCCGCATCTGCGGCGTTGAGGGATCAGTCGCTTCGTTTACGTCGTCTCCCTCGAAGCCGAGCGCGTTCTCGCATATCCCGATGTGACAGTGAGCGTCCACGAATGCAGGATAGACTGTAAGTCCGGCGGCATCTATAACGTCACCGGAGTCAAGACTCCCGCCGAATTCGTCCATTGTGCCGACAGCGGTGATAACGCCGCCGTTCGTTTCTATATAGCCGCAGTCGATGACATCATTCTCATCGGAGGCGGTGAATATTCTCGCGTTGCAGATTATCATAGCTTCTCCCTTATCAGGTCTGTTATCTGTGCCGGCGTGCCGGACGCGTCGATCACAACGTCCGCTCGCTCCGCGTAAACCGGGCGGCGGGTATCATACAGCTCCCTCACCTTCTCCTTGGGATTGTTATAAGCGAGCGGACGGTTGGAGTCGTTTTTTATACGCCCGTAGCAGGTCTCGAAGTCCACATCGAGGAACACGACCGTACCGGTCCCGCCGGCAGTTTTTGCGGTATTATCGTTTATTATCGCACCGCCGCCGAGTGCCACCACCGAATTATCGGGCATCTCTGCGATATAGCGCGCTTCAAGCTCACGGAAATGCGGCTCGCCGAACTTCTCAAATATAGCGGGTATCGGCATGCCCTCGTGCTCGACGATATAGCTGTCAAGGTCTGCAAAGGTCATACCGGTCTTTTCGGCGAGCTCCCTGCCGATGCGGGACTTGCCGCACCCCATGAAGCCGCAGAGATACACCTTCATATCATAGCCTCCATGTCGGAGATGAGCTGCTTAAGGTCGCCGTCCGCGAACCTGATGCCGTTCCAGATCTCCTGCGCCGCCGCAGCCTGGAGCACAAGCATCGCCATGCCGGTCATGGCAGGCTTTCCCATGCCTTTTGCCTTGCGATACAGAAGGGTCTCCTTGGGGTTATAGATAACATCGAAAACGCTTCCGCAGAGGGATATCACCTCATCGGAGCAGGGGCAGGCATCAGTCTTTGGGAACATTCCCACAGGAGACGCATTTATCAGCAGATCGAACTTCTCTCCGGCAATATCGAGCGCCGAAAGCGTTCCGGAGTTTATCACTGCGGTCCGCAGCTTTACACCGGGAATGACGGACTTTGCGTGATCGATCGTGCTTTCCGCGTCAGCAAGGAAGTCCGGCAGAACTGCGACAGTTACGTCACCGCCCTGGTACGCAGCTTCAGAGGCTATCATGCGCCCGACGCCGCCGCAGCCTATGACAAGCACACGGGAAGCGAGCGTCACGCCGAGCATATCGATCGAGCGGGAAAAGCCGAATACATCGGTGTTATAGCCCACCTTCTCCTCGCCGTTCTTCACGCAGTTTACCGAGCCAAAGCGTTCCGCAGACATGTCGAGCCGCGTGCAGTACGGGATTATGCCGACCTTGTGCGGGATAGTGGCGTTGAAGCCGTCCAGCTCCGCGAGCGCCGTGTATCTCGCTTCAAGCTCTTCAGGCGGGATGTCAAGCAGCTCGTAGCTGCCGTCCACGCCGCCGAGCTTCATAAGGCGGGTGTGTATTTCGGGTGAGAGTGAGTGTCCGAGCGGATGCCCGATAAGAGCGTATTTTTTCATCAATGTCCTCTTTCTGCGTGCTTATGCGTCCATAAAGTTGGTGACTGCGTCATCGAGAGTCTTTCTTACCATACCGGTAAGCGCCTTTCCGGGACCGCACTCTATAAATGTGTCGATACCAGAGTTCCACATGGCGTTGAGCTCGGAAACGAAGTACACCGGAGAGTAGATGTGCTGCGACAGCAGGTAATGGATATCTGTGAAGTCTTCAAGCTTGCCGCCGGTGACGTTGGAATAGAAATCCTTTTCCGGCTTTTCTATCGGTATGCTTTTTATCAGCTCAAGGAACTCGACACCTGCCTCCTCCATGTACTCGCTGTGGAACGCCGCCGCCACCGCAAGCGGAAGTATGCGCTTTGCGCCCTTCTGACCGAGCATGGCGAACGCCGTCGTTATGCCCTCTTCGCTGCCCGAAATGACGGTCTGTACGGGAGTGTTGTAGTTTGCGGGAACGACGTATTCTCCCTGATCGGAAATGTGCGTGCAGACCTCTTCGACGACTTCAGGGGAAAGTCCGATGACTGCGGTCATCTTACCGCCGTTTTTCTTCGCTGCCTTGTCCATGCAAGCCGCACGGTGCTTTATCATCGTATACCCTGTTTCCATATCGATAGCACCCGAAATAACCAGCGCAGCATACTCTCCGAGGGAGTGCCCCGCCACCGCGTCGAACTTTCCGCCGCCGTTCAGGTACTTTCTCGCGCACATCAGCGACATCGTGAATATCACGGGCTGGGAAACTCTCGTTTCCGCGAGCTCCTCGGAAGTACCCTCGAACATCATCTTTTTCAGGTCAAAGCCGAGTTTTTCGCTTCCCATCGCGAAAATATCCTCATAAGCTGCGGGGTTTTCGTCGTAGAGCTTCTTACCCATACCTTTGTACTGCGAGCCCTGCCCCGAAAATAAAAGCGCTGTTGCCATAATATCTGTTCCTTTCGCATAACTTTTACAGTACACATTGTCCGAATTTTCAAAAAAACCTTTGTGCGATATTGACAAAAACGGGGTATACTGTTATAATATTAGTAAGTGTGTTCCGTATGTTTATACGATCATCACAGCTACTATTATATAACATTTCTACCATAAAATCAATAGGCAGAGAGGACAAAATGCGCGGTATTAAAATTATTGGTGCGGGAATGTATGTTCCCGAAAAAGAAGCGGACAACGATTGGTTCTCAACTATACTCGACACAAACGACGAATGGATATACTCACGCACGGGCATCAGAGCCCGCCGCATATCGGTGGATAAGCCGAATTTCTATATGGCGGGCGAGGCGGCAAAGGCTGCTGTTAAGGACAGCGGCATAGATCCCTCGGAGATAGACCTTGTTCTTGCGGCGACCTGCTCACCGGATTTCTATTATCCGGCACTGTCCTGTCTTGTACAGTACGAAACGGGAGCCGTGAATGCTGCCGCATTTGATATAAACTCGGCGTGCACCGGCTTTATCAACGCCCTCGATACCGCGTCAAGGTTCCTTGAGGACGGCGATTACCGTAATATACTTATAGTTGCGAGTGAGAGGCTCGCACCGCACTGTGACTACACAGACCGTACCGCGAGCATACTGTTCGGTGACGGCGCGGGAGCAGCAGTGGTCACCCATTCGGATAAGCCCATGTGGTCATATCTGAACGCTAAAGGAGACTACTTCAAGGCTCTTTACTGTAAGGTGGATCACAGCCGCTCGAACTGCCCGCTCCTCGGCGAGGATACGGTTCCGGAGGGCGTCATAGACAGCGAGGCAAAGGGACACTTCCTGCAGATGAACGGCAAGGCAGTGTACAAATTCGCCGTCGAAGCCATGGAGACCGCGGTGCATAAGGTGCTCGACAAGTCGGGGCTCGGCATTGATGACATCGATCTGTATATCCCGCATCAGGCAAACTCGCGCATCATAGAAAGCGCGGTGAAGAGCCTCGGGCTGCCGGAAGACAAGGTGTATGTGAACCTCGAAAGGCGCGGCAATACCTCAAGCGCCTGCATACCTACCTGCGTGGCGGAGCTGCGTCAGGCCGGCAGGATAAAGGACGGCATGACGATCTGCCTTGTAGGCTTCGGCGCGGGTCTCACCAGCGGAGCTATCATATTTGAACAATGATCGGTCTGCGTTCCCGGACGAAGACGGGAATGCAAGAAGTACCCTGAAAGGACAATGCTATGAAAACAAGAATTACCGAGCTTCTCGGGATAGAATACCCCATTTTACAGGGCGGTATGGCATGGGTCGCTGAAAGCACCCTCGCTGCCGCAGTTTCCAACGCGGGCGGCGCCGGAATAATCGCCGGAGGGGCGGCTCCGATCGACTATCTGCGTGAACAGATAAGAAATGCGAAGTCGCTCACCGACAAGCCCTTCGGCGTGAACGTGATGCTCATGAGCCCGAACGCGGAAGACCTCGCCCAGCTCGTCATTGACGAGGGCGTGGCGTTCGTCACCACAGGCGCAGGCAATCCCGGAAAGTTCATGGAAGGCTGGAAGGCTGCCGGCATCAAGGTGATACCGGTGGTACCGTCGGTAGCTCTCGCAAAGCGCATGGAGCGCTCGGGAGCCGACGCGGTGATAGCGGAAGGCACCGAGAGCGGCGGTCACATCGGTGAGAATACCACTATGTGCCTTGTGCCGCAGGTCGTGGACGCGGTGGAGATCCCCGTGCTCGCAGCCGGCGGTATAGCTGACGGGCGCGGAGTGGCGGCATCATTCATGCTGGGAGCCGAGGGCGTTCAGGTCGGCACTCGCTTCCTTGCAAGCACGGAATGCAAGATACACGATAACTACAAAAACCTCGTGATAGGCGCCAAAGACACCGACAGCGTGGTAACAGGACGCTTCACAGGTCACCCGTGCCGCAACGTAAAATCGAAGCTCGCAAAGAAGCTCCAGACATTCGAAAAGGACGGCGGCACTCCCGAAGAGTTTGAGCAGATATCTGCCGGCTCGCTCCGGAAGGCTGTGGTCGACGGAGACCTTGAAAACGGCTCGTTCATGTGCGGCGCTATCGCAGGCATGGTGAACGATATCAGACCGTGCAGGGATATTATAACGGATATGTTCGCGCAGGCGGAAAAATTACTCGGAAAGTAAAGGACAAAGAATATGGCAGTTGCACTTATCACAGGCGCTTCGCAGGGAATAGGCGAGTGCATAGCAAAAAGACTGGCAAAGGACGGCTGGGACATCGCGATAAACTACTACCCCAACAACGACAGCAGAATCAAGGCTGAAGCGGTCGCAGAGGCGTGCAGAGCTTCAGGCATCAAGGCGGAGATATTCCCCGCGGATGTGTCGGACTTCAACCAGTGCGCGGAGCTCGTCAAGGCGGTCAAGGACGCTTTCGGCACCATCGACGCGCTCGTGAACAACGCGGGCATCACCAAGGACACCCTGCTCACGCTCATGACCGAGGAGCAGTATGACAGCGTCATCGCAGTCAACCAGAAGTCGATATTCAACATGATGAAGCCGACTATCAAGATAATGATGAAACAGAAGCACGGCGCGGTAGTCAATATGGCATCCGTGGCAGGACTTTACGGCAACCCGGGTCAGTTCAACTACTCCGCGTCCAAAGCGGCGATCATCGGTATGACCATGAGCGCGGCAAAGGAAGTCGGAGCTCGCAATATCCGCGTGAACGCGGTAGCTCCCGGGCTTATCAAGACCCCCATGACCGACAAGCTCACCGATGATCAGAAGAGCAAGATCTTCGAGCAGATAGCGCTCAAGCGCTTCGGTGAGGTCGAGGAGATAGCCTCCGTGGTGTCGTTCCTGCTGTCAGACGACGCATCGTACATCACAGGACAGACCATAGAGATAAGCGGCGGCCTCTCAATGTGAGCACGCCCGGACAGGAGAATAAATGAGAAGAGTAGTAATAACCGGACTCGGAGTGCTCAGCCCGATAGGCAATACCCTCAGTGACTTCGAAGCGAACCTTAAAGCAGGAAAGCATGGCTTCACACTCGAAGAATGGTTCCCGGGACAGTCCGAGGAAAAGAACGTGGTCGCAAGAGTGAAAAACTTCGATGACTCGGAGTATATCGACAAGCGCGAGGCGCGCCGCACCGACATGGTGACAAGATACGCGCTGTACGCATCAAAGAAGGCTCTCGAAGACGCGGGTACAGACTTCGCGGACCTCGACCCATACAGATGCGGAGTTATCATCGCGAGCGGCATCGGCGGCATCCAGACCACCGAGGAGCAGATACTCAATTACCATAACAAGGGCAACAGCCGCGTTTCAGTGTTCACTATCCCGATGATGATAAGCAATCTTGCACCCGGTGAGGTCGCCATAAAGACAGGCTTCAAGGGCGCAAACTATACCATAACATCGGCGTGCGCGTCTTCTACCCATGCAATAGGCGAAGCGTTCCGCATGATAAAGCACGGATACCTCGACTGCGCCATATCCGGCGGCACCGAAGCGTGCAGCATCGGATTCGCTATGGCAGGCTTCAACAATATGCACGCGATGTGCCGCAGCACTGACCCGGACAGGGCTTCTATCCCATTCGACAAGGAGCGCTCGGGCTTCGTGCTCGGTGACGGGAGCGGCATCGTGATACTCGAAGAATACGAGCACGCGGTAAAGCGCGGAGCAAAGATATACTGCGAGATCGCGGGATATGGCGCTACCTGCGACGCTTACCACGAAACAAGCCCCGCACCCGACGGCGAAGCCGGAGCAAAGGCTATGCAGCTTGCCGTGGAGGAAGCGGGAGTCCCGTTCGAAACGATAAACTACTGCAACGCGCATGGCACATCAACAAGCATGAATGACAAGACTGAAACAGCGGCGCTCAAGAAGACCTTCGGTGAGCACGCGTACAAGATCGCAGTCAATTCGACAAAATCCATGACCGGGCATCTGCTCGGCGCTGCGGGCGGACTTGAAGCCGCAGCAGTAGCGCTCCAGATGAAGGACGGGTTCGTCCATGCCACAGTCGGGCTCTCCGTTGATGACGAGGAATGTGACCTCGACAACTGCAAGGGCAGCGCGAGAGATATGAAGATAACAGGCGCAATAAGCAATTCACTCGGATTCGGGGGACACAACGCAACGCTGTGCTTCCTGCCCGCGGACAGATAACGGAGGAGACTATGCAGTACGAACATGGTGAGCTGCTCGGCGCAGCTAAAGAATACATCGAACTCATGAAGGAAAGCGGGCTCGGGTATTTCAGGATCAAGAACGACAAGTTTGAAATAGAGCTCGGCGAAAAGCACCCCGAGATGGCGGCACCGCCGCCCATGCCTATGCCGTTCATGGCGGCACCGCAGGGTGTTCAGCTCCCGCCGCAGCCCGATCTGCGGAATGACTGCGCTCCCGCGCAGAGCGGGAAGGTAGTGACCTCCCCCATAGTCGGTACCTTCTATTCCTCGCCGTCACCCGGAAAACCGCCGTTCGCAACGGTCGGCAAGCAGGTATGCAAGGGAGATGTGCTGTTCATCATCGAGAGCATGAAGCTTATGAACGAGGTAACAAGCGAGTACGACGGCGCTGTAGCTGAAATATTCGTCGAGGACGGCGAGACCGTAGAGTTTGGTCAGCCCATAATGCGGATAGAATAATAATAAACGAGGTAACGAGCCGTGAAAATGGATATTGAGCAGATAAAGCAGGTCATACCGCACCGCGACCCGTTTCTCCTTATCGATGAGATAGAGGAGATCGAGGAAGGCAAGCGTGTTGTGGCGTACAAGCACATCAAAGCCGATGACTTCTGGTTCAAGGGACATTTCCCCGATTATCCGGTGGTGCCGGGCGTGCTTATACTTGAGATGCTTGCGCAGGCAGGAGCCGTTGCTATGCTGATGCTGCCGGAAAACAAAGGCAAGATAGGCTTCTTCGGCGGAGTCAAGGAAGCTAAGTTCCGCAGGCAGGTCGTGCCGGGGGACACGCTGAAACTTGATGTAGAGATCATAAAGGTCAAGGGACCTGTAGGAGTCGGAAAAGGCATCGCGACCGTCAACGGCGAAAAAGCCTGCACGGCGGAGATATCCTTTGCGATAAAGTGACATTGAATCTTTAATACGGAAATAAGATATATGATCGATAAAATACTTATAGCGAATCGCGGCGAGATAGCACTCAGAGTCATCCGTGCCTGCCGCGAGCTCGGGATCGAGACCGTAGCGGTCTATTCGACTGCCGACAAAAACGCGCTCCACGCGCAGATCGCTGACCAGTCCGTCTGTATAGGCGGCGCGAGAAGCTCCGACAGCTATCTGAATACCCGCGCGATACTCGCAGCTTGTGAAATAACCGGCGCCCAGGCGATCCACCCGGGCTTCGGGTTCCTGTCCGAAAGCAGCCGCTTTGTGCGCCTTTGCAACAAGTGCGGTATCAAATGGATAGGCCCCGATGCCGATGCCATGGATGCAATGGGCGATAAGGCAAACGCCAAAGCCACCATGATAAAGGCGGGAGTTCCCGTAGTGAGAGGCTCTGACGGCATAGTTGAAAACGTGGACGAAGCAAAGACCATAGCCGCGGATATCGGATATCCCGTGCTCGTCAAGGCAAGTGCCGGCGGAGGCGGCAGAGGTATCCGCCGTGCCGACAGTGAGCAGGAGCTCGAAAAGGCGCTCGCCGCGGCCAAAGAAGAAGCTCTGCGCTTTTTCGGCAACGATGAGGTGTACATCGAGAAGTTCATCGTCGACCCGCGCCATGTCGAAGTGCAAATACTCGGGGATGAATACGGAAACGTTATCCACCTCGGCGAGCGTGACTGCTCGTGCCAGCGGCGCAATCAGAAGGTGCTTGAGGAGTCCCCGAGCCCGATAATGACCCCGGAGCTGCGTGCGGCAATGGGCGAAGCTGCCGTTAAGGCAGCAAGGGCCTGCGGCTACAAGAATGCCGGCACTGTGGAATTTCTCGTTGACAAGGACAGGAACTTCTACTTCATGGAAATGAATGCCCGCATACAGGTCGAGCACCCCGTAACCGAAATGGAGACCGGCATCGACCTCGTAAAACAGCAGATACTCATAGCCGGCGGCATGAAGCTCGGCATAAAGCAGGAGGATGTGCGGCTCACCGGACATACCATCGAGTGCCGCGTGAACGCGGAGGACCCAAAGAACGGCTTCCGCCCCTGCCCCGGCAAGATCGAGTCCATACACGTTCCCGGAGGGTTCGGCGTGCGCATTGACACCGCCGTTTACCAGGGCTACGAGATCCCGCAGTACTACGACAGCATGATAGCAAAGCTTATCGTCCACGGTGAAGACCGCGCCGAAGCCATAACCAAGATGCGCGTGGCGCTGGGCGAGATGCTTATCGAGGGCGTACAGACCAATATTGACTACCAGCTCAGCCTGCTGCGCGATGAAGACTTCATCAACGGCAATATCGATATAGGCTTCCTCAACCGCAAGGACTTTTCATAACGAAACCGGGAGTGTGATCTCAATTGGCAATAGAGGATCTTTTCAAGGTCGTAATAGACCGCTCTAAAGCGGACACCAAACCAAAGGCCGACAGTAAGCAGAAAAAGCCTTCTCCGGGCGTCGCGATACCGCAGGGGCTGCTGTTCAAATGCCCAAGATGCGGCACCGTCGTGTACCGCGATGATTTCGAGCGCAATAAATCAATCTGCCCCGCATGCAATTACCACGCACGCATAGGCTGGCGGGAGAGACTTGAAATGACCGTGGACAAGGGTACATTTACCGAGCTTGACGCGGATCTGAAAACTCTCAACCCGATAGAATTCCCGGGCTACGAAGCAAAGATACAGGAGCTTCAGGCTTCCTGCGGCATCTGTGAGGCTGTCGTGACCGGAGTTTGCATGATACACCGCTATAAGACCGTCATCGGCATAATGGACAGCAACTTCATGATGGCAAGCATGGGAAGCGTAGTCGGTGAAAAGATAACCCGCGCGTTCGAGTACGCGACAAAGAACAAGCTTCCGGTCGTACTGTTCACCGCGTCCGGCGGCGCAAGAATGCAGGAGGGCATCATCTCGCTTATGCAGATGGCAAAGACCTCCGGTGCCATTGCGCGCCACAACGAAGCCGGTCAGCTCTATGTGACGGTCATGACCGACCCCACTACCGGCGGGGTGACAGCGTCATTCGCAAGCCTCGGTGATATCATAATCGCTGAGCCGAAAGTGCTCATCGGCTTTGCCGGCAGACGCGTCATCGAAGGCACGATCAAACAGAAGCTTCCCGATGATTTCCAATCTGCGGAGTTCATGCTCGAAAATGGCTTCGTTGATATGATCGTTGACCGCAAAACGCTGCGTCCGACACTTTCGAAGATATTCCGTACCCACAACTACACCCGCGCAGAGGAATACAGGGGAGGTGCCGCGAAATGATGAACGCACTTACCGCTACCGAGCGTCTCGCGCTCATACGTGAAAAGGGGCGCCCGACTGTGCGGGACTACATACCGGCGCTTTTCAGCAACTTCATCGAACTCCACGGTGACCGCCATTTCGGCGACGATGCCGCGATACTCGGCGGTGTCGGAATGTTCGGCACGATACCCGTGACCGTGATAGCACAGGTAAAAGGTCGCAACCTTGAAGAAAACAAGCGCTCAAACTTCTCAATGCCGCACCCGGAGGGCTACCGCAAAGCGCTCCGACTCGCAAAACAGGCGGAGAAGTTCCACAGACCCGTCATCTGCCTTGTCGACACTCCCGGTGCATTCTGCGGCATAGAGGCCGAGAAGCGCGGACAGGGTGAGGCGATAGCCCGCAACCTTATGGAGTTCATGACCCTTAAAACACCTGTCATCAGTATAGTTCTCGGCGAAGGCGGAAGCGGCGGAGCGCTCGCACTCGCAGTGTGCGACGAGCTCGCGATGCTTGAGAACGCACTGTACTCGGTGATATCGCCGAGAGGGTTTGCGGCAATACTCTGGAAGGACGCGTCGAGGGAATCGGAAGCCGCGGAGCTTATGAAGATAACCGCAGAAGACCTGCTGAAATTCGGCGTGTGTGAGCATATCATAGAGGAGCCGGAGGGCGGAGCTCATACTGACCCGAAGCTCACAGCCGAGAATATTTCCGAGTATCTGTCTGAAGCCATACCCAGACTTAAAGCGGTGGACACCGATGAAATGCTCCGCCGCAGATACGACAAATTCCGCAAGATAGGCGTATTTTCCGAAGGTTGAGCGGGGACGAGGTTTGTAGGTATTGACTAAACAGTGCCGCCTAATATGTATATTTTTGCCAATTTTACAAAAAATGAAAAAAGCTATTGATTTTTCCAAAACTATCATTTATAATGATAATTGTGATAAACAACAAATAAAACACGGAGGCAAGCATTATGATTTTTGACAAAGTTAAGAGCATCATAGTTGACCAGCTCGACGTTGATGAAGATAAGGTAACACTCAATTCCAGCATACAGGACGATCTCGGCGCAGATTCCCTCGACATCGTTGACCTTGTTATGAGCTTCGAGGACGAGTTCGACCTTGAGATCCCCGATGACCAGGTAGAGAACATCAAGACTGTCGGCGATGTTGTAAAGTACATCGAGGAGAACACAGAAGAATAAGCAGGCAAACGCCTGATCGCAGTGCCGTACAGCGGCAGATAGCAAAAATTAAAGAGTGTATCGATCATCGATACACTCTTTTTTTATCCGTGCTATCAGATAACGTTCGGAGCTGTTAAAGTCCTTTGCGGAGAGGAGAGGGCTTCTGCCCTGCGATCCTCTTAATACCGCGAGAAATCCGGCAGCTCGTCGAGGGTGATGAAGAGCTCGTTGTTATATGCGTAATCGAGCTCGGTGGCTGTAACGTGGGAGTACTGTATGCTGCCGTTGGAATTGATGATATAATCGCCCTTCCATAGCGCGAACCAGAGCCAGTAAGCTCCGTCACGGGAGAGGGTGTCGGGGCTCGGGATGCGCCCGCATTCGGTGAGCGCCGTGGCCTTGCTCTTTATCGTGTAGCTCTTGGCATCCATAAGGCGGTTATTGCCGGAGACATCGTAATGCGTGTACATATCCATACCGACGATGTCGACTTTGTCGTCGCCGGGGTAGAAGTCATAGCTCTCTCCGTTCCACACCCAGATAATGTTCGTAAGCTGGTGATACGCGGTGATGCGCTTGAACAGGAAGTTGTACAGCCAAAGATAGCTCTCACTGTCACAACCCCACCAATACCAGCCGTCTCCCGCTTCGGGCATCGGACGGAACAGCACCGGCACATCCGCGGCTTCGAGCAGCTTCAGCTTTTCGGCTATCGCGTCGATGTCCGTTATGAGCGCCATACATTCCTTACTGATACGCCCGGTCTGAAGGTACGCTTCCAGTGACACCGGGCTCATGTCCGCGACATCGCTGTCGGTGACGGCTTTCTTCAGGTCGAAATCCGTAAGCTCGCTGAAACAGGAGTGCTTGTCGGTGAGCGGCGGCTGCCAGTACCATGTGTAGCTCACGAGTCCTCCGCCCTTCCACCAGTTTATGGCGGTGCTTATCTCGTTCTCGTTATTCTTATCATATCCTTCGTAGTTTGAGGAGAATATGCCGATGTCTGCGCATCGAAGCGCGGCATACCGCCCCGTGGACATATATATCGCGTTGATCTCGGTGTTGGTGCCCGCGGAAACGAACTGCCCCGTGAGTACGCGATTGCCGTAGATGTCCGCAAGGTATCGCTTCACGATCTTGGTGTTGAGCGACGCATTCGGATCAATGGGGGCGTTTGAGACCTCATACACGAGCTTCTGCACCGTATTGCCGTTCTTGACGGTGATCGCATCAACATATGCCGTGCCGGATATCACCTGTACCGTGAGTTTGTTCTCGCCTTTGCCGAGATAAACACCGTTCAGGGTGTATGGCTCGAACTCGTTGCCCGTGCCGGAATACACCGCACCGACGACAGTGCCGTTGAGCGTGTTGTAATCGCCGTCGGGGCTTATCACTACCTTATCGCCGCCGACCATGACCGCGACCTTGGTGCTGTTGCTGCACAGAGTCACGGCGATATCGTAATACTGGGAGGTCGGTACGTCCACCGATACGGAAGCGTACTCGTGGTCACCCAGGCAGATAAACCCGTCGCCCGTAAAACCCATCAAGCCGTCGTTGAAGGTCTGCACATCCGGGGAGCCTTCAAGCTGCACTGTCTTTTCAAACTCCTCGGGAGTGATAACGTAGGAAATGGGCGAATAGGTATCAACAGCGAGATTTTCGGGAATTATAACGGTCTCCTGCAGGCTGTCCTTGTCCGCGTCGGGATCGGGGTGCTGTTCGGTGTACTCGGGCGGCAAAGTGATCTCATCGTAGTTGATATCCTGCTTACAGCCGCATAAAAGCATGGCGGCTGCGATAAGAGACGCCGTATATCGTTTTTTCATCAGCTTCCGGTTCTTTCCTGTACCTTTATGACAGCTCTGTCTCCGTCGGAGATGTAGCTGCTGAAATTCGCGGGAGCGCCGTTTATTTCGAGTACTATCTCACTGTTCGGCACTGCGGGGTCGATATTGATGCTGTTGAGCAGGTCGAGCAGAATGTAGTCGCCGTTTCTCGGAGCGAGCGTTACGCGCTCACCATTGACCTCAACATTGATACCTCTGCCATTGAAGGGTATCGCGTTCGGGGATACATGATCTGTCTCGCTGTCCTCTGCGGGCGCGTCGGCCTGCTGAACAGGCGCGGACATCTGCATCGGTGCCGGCGCGGGAGCGTCAGTGGTGCCGATGATGTTGCCGTATGTGTCGTAAGCATTGATGACATCGCCGTTGGAGAGAACATAGTTCTCGTCGATGACATTCTCGCCCACGCGGTATTCAACTCCCTCGGAGCCCGCGTCCATAACGCGCAGCAGATCGCCGAAGGTGACAACGCCCGAAGTCTCGATGCTGTCGAGGGGCTGGATCTGATAGTCGGGATCCTTCTTCTCTCCGTTGACCGTCGCTTTGAGTCCTATCGCGTAGGTCTCGCCGCCGAATGTCACACTTCCGTCATTGAAGCGCTCATAGCCAAGCACATCGGAAAG
This sequence comes from uncultured Clostridia bacterium, assembly GCA_947166275.1. Classification (GTDB taxonomy): domain Bacteria; phylum Bacillota; class Clostridia; order Oscillospirales; family Ruminococcaceae; genus Ruminiclostridium_E. The sequence goes on along the minus strand of CAMVDP010000009.1, from coordinate 84 downwards.
CTTCGCGACCGCGTTCTGACCGCTCATGGCGGGTGTGATGCGTATACGGTCGCCCTGCGTCACCTTGGTCATTATCGATGCGGG
>CAMVDP010000008.1 GCA_947166275.1 uncultured Clostridia bacterium | reverse complement strand
TATCGTTAGCCATTCAAAAAATCCCTTTCAATGTTCCTCTTTGAGCTCTTTTATCTTGTCTCTGAAATATGCAGCCTGCTCGAAATCGAGTATTCTTGCTGCCTCCTTCATCATCGCCGTATACTGCGCTATGAGCTTATCCTTGTCTTTTGCCGTAAGTCTGGCTTTCGGCTTCTTCTCAAGCTTGTCATCCTTCGCGGCGATATCTATGACATCGCGTACCTCCTTGATGATCGTCTGCGGAGTTATACCGTGCTCCTCGTTGTACTTCATCTGTATCTCCCGGCGGCGGTTGGTCTCGCGTATCGCACACTCCATACTGCCGGTAACGGTATCGGCATACATCACCACGCGCCCCGAAGCGTTTCTCGCAGCACGCCCTATCGTCTGTATCAGCGACGACTCCGAACGCAGAAATCCTTCCTTGTCCGCGTCGAGTATCGCTACCAGCGATACCTCGGGGATATCAAGTCCCTCACGAAGCAGATTTATCCCCACCAGCACATCGAACTCACCGAGACGCAGGTCGCGCACTATCTGCATACGCTCTATCGTCTCGATGTCGTGGTGCATATACCGTACTTTGATGTCGAGCTTTTCGAGATACTTCGTAAGATCCTCCGCCATCTTCTTTGTGAGCGTGGTTATCAGAACTCTCTCGCCACGCGCCGTCACCGAGTTTATCTCCGACACGAGGTCTTCGATCTGTCCGTCGGTGGGCTTGACTGTTATCTCCGGGTCGACAAGTCCGGTCGGACGGATTATCTGCTCCGCCGTCACAGCGGCATGTTCCTTCTCGAATGGCCCGGGAGTCGCGGAAACATACAGCGCCTGGTTTATCTTACCGTAGAACTCGTCGAAATTCAGCGGACGGTTGTCATACGCGCTCGGCAGTCTGAACCCATACTCTATGAGGTTCTTCTTTCGTGCCGCGTCACCGCCGTACATTCCTCTCACCTGCGGCAACGTCACATGGCTCTCGTCCACCATGAGCAGGAAGTCGTCCGGGAAGTGGTCGATGAGCGTCACGGGTGAGCTTCCCGGTGCGCGCCTTGCAAGAACTCTTGAATAGTTCTCGATGCCCTTGCACATGCCTATCTCGCGAAGCATCTCCATATCGTACTTCGTACGCTCTGCTATTCGCTGGGCTTCTATGAGCTTATGCTCCGCGGTGAATTTCTCCACCTGCTGCTCCATTTCGCGCTCGATGTCTTCAAGAGCTTCTTCAAGCTTGTCCTTACCCACGATATAATGAGAAGCCGGGAATATCGCCGCGTGAAGCAGCTCACGCTTTGCAGCGCCCGTCACGACCTCGAACTCCGAGATGCGGTCTATCTCATCGCCGAAGAACTCCACACGCACTGCGTTCTCCTGTGTTGCACCCGCCGGAAATATCTCCACCGTGTCGCCTCGCACGCGGAACTTGTTTCGTATGAAGTTCACATCGTTACGCTCGTACTGCATGCTTATCAGCCTTTTCACCAGCTCGTCACGCCCGATCTCCATACCCTTGCGCAGTGACACCGTGTTCGCGCGGTACTCCTCCGGGCTGCCCAGGCTGTATATACAGGACACCGACGACACGATGATAACGTCGCGGCGCTCTGCAAGCGAGAATGTCGCCGAGTGACGCAGGCGGTCGATATCGTCGTTTATGGCGCTGTCCTTCTCAATGTACGAGTCGGTAGAGGGTATATACGCCTCCGGCTGATAGTAGTCATAGTACGACACGAAGTACTCCACCGCATTGTCCGGGAAGAACTCGCGGAACTCGCTGCACAGCTGTGCGGCAAGAGTCTTGTTATGCGCAAGAACCAGCGTAGGGCGGTTGATACGCTCGATGATGTTCGCCATTGTGAAGGTCTTGCCCGAGCCTGTGACTCCGAGCAGGACCTGTTCCTTATTGCCGCTTTCGATGCTCTCCACGAGCTTGTCTATCGCCTGCGGCTGATCACCGGTAGGCTTATACGGCGACTTCAGTACAAATCTGTCCATGCCTGTCTCCGTGTCTTTCTTACATTATCGATTCTTTGTAAAGTTCAAAATAGCTTTCCTTGTCAACATCCGTCACAAGTACGACATTGTGGTCAAGATCGTTCTTCACCACATCGTAGGTGAAGCCTTCCTTGTAAAAGATCACCTGCGCGTATGTTTCGCCCGGCTCCGTAATACAGCTTCCATGAGTCTTCACTGTGCCCCTTACAAAGTCGGGATACAATACGCACATCATGGCGAGGGCATCACAGTTCATGGTGCCGTCCGTCAAGCCGTTCTGCGCATAGAATTCCCTGATCTTGCCAAAAGACGCGGAAACAAAACTCCCGATCTCTCCCGTATCCGCAAGCTCACCGAACTGTGCTTCCGTCCATTTTGCCTTTCCGTCACACATATCCAGTCCTATGACAGTCACCGGTATCCCAAGGTCGAGCATGACCTTATATCCCTCCGCGTCGTGGTAAGTGTTGAACTCCGCCACCGGCGAGGCATTTCCGGGTCCAAGTCCTGCGGTACCCATGGACCACAGCATCTTCACGCTTTTCATCGTTTCCGGGTCTCTGTCTATGGCTTTTGCGATATTCGTAGCAGGGCCTATCGCCACGATCTCCACCTCGCCGGGATAGCGTTTCACGGTATCAAGAATGAAAGATACCGCGTCCTGCTCCTCCGCCGAGCGGGTCGGGTGGATAAGACCGGCATCGCCCATGCCGTCCGAACCGAATACGCTGAACGCGTTGATCCGCTTTCCGGTATAGGCCTCCTCGGAGCCGTTCATCACCGGCGCGTCACATTCCGCAAGCTCCAGTGCCGCGAGAGCGTTTTTAGTGCTCTGTTCAAGATCCACATTGCCCACCAGAGTAGTGACTCCGACTATCTCGACGTTCTTTGCCTTCGCAGCGAGAATTATCGCCGACGCGTCATCAGCGCCGGTATCGGTGTCGATTATGAGCTTGCGCTTTGACTGTGAGTTCCCGGCGTTCTCAAGATATGACTGAACAGCTGACGCGGCATTTTCGTCAGGCTTGACCGCCGCCGTGTTCTCCGTTTTCGCGCCGTCGCATGACGCAAGTGTAAATACAGCTGCAGCCGCCGCGATCATCGCGGTAAATGTGCGTTTTTTGTTCATATCCTGTTCCCTTTCTCATCATATCTCCGAGAAATAAGCACGGACATAAGATCCGTGCTCATTTAACTATCATATCGTATACTGAATGTCAAGCGGGATCACCGCTCTTTTGCTCTCCTGTAAAGGCTCAAATACTATCGTCAATCCTCAAATACCGCGCCGACACTTGCGTTGCGCACTTGTTTTGCGTAGCGTTTCAGGTATCCTGTGAGCGTTTTCGGAGGCAGCACTCCATTCTCCTTACGCTTTGCTATCTCGTCATCGGAAACGAGCAGCTCTATACTGCGGTTCGGTATGTCAATGTGTATCCTGTCACCGTTCTCGATGAACGCGATCAGACCGCCCTCGGCAGCCTCCGGAGAGATATGCCCGACCGAAGCTCCTCTGCTGGCTCCGCTGAAACGTCCGTCGGTTATCAGTGCCACGCTGCCATCGAGTCCTTTGCCAGCGATAGCCGCAGTAGGCGAAAGCATCTCCGGCATACCCGGGCCGCCCTTCGGACCCTCATAGCGGATAACTACCACATCACCTGCCTGTATGCCGCCGTTCAGGATGGCGTCATACGCTTCCTGCTCGCCGTCAAACACCTTTGCGATGCCGGTGAAGTCCATCATTTCGGGCTTTACCGCGCCCTGCTTGACTACCGCGCCCTCGGGAGCAATATTGCCCTTGAGTATTGCTATTCCTCCGTCCGCGCGGATAGGAGTTTCTATGCCGTGAACAACGGCGCCGTCAGCGTTCTTCGCGTTTTTCAGTCTGTCACGCTGTGTTCCGGAGACCGTCAGTACGTCAAGGTCTATAAGATCTTTTTTTGCGAGCTCATTGAGTACTGTCTGTATCCCGCCGACCTCGTTGAGATCCTCGATAAAGATACTGCTTGCGGGGTTGAGTTTGGATATCTGCGGAATCTTTCTGCTCATAGCGTCAATGTCATCTATGGTGATGTCAGCCTTCGCCTCGTGCGCTATCGCAAGCAGATGCAGCACCGTGTTCGACGACGCTCCTATCGCCATATCCGCAGCGAGTGCGTTGAGCATGTTCTCTCTTGTCAGTATGTCAAGCGGGCGAATGTTCTCGCGTACGAGATACATGATACGCTCGCCGGTCTCCTTTGCGAGTCTGCGGCGTGCGGACGATACAGCGGGCTCCGAGCCGCTGAACGGCAGAGCCAGCCCCACAGCTTCGGTAAGGCAGTTCATCGAATTCGCGGTGTACATTCCCGAACAGGAACCGCAGGTCGGACATGACTTGTTCTCCCATTCGAGAAGCTCCTCGTCCGTCACCTTGCCGTCGGCGTACTTGCCGACTACCTCGAACTCCTCCGACAGACCCACGCGCTTGCCGCAGACCTTTCCCGGACTCATCGGGCCGCCGCTCACGAAGATGCTCGGCAGGTTCAGTCTTGCCGCCGCAAGTATCATGCCCGGTACTATCTTGTCGCAGTTCGGTATGAATACCACACCGTCCAGCGGGTGTGCGGTCAGCATTACCTCGATGCTGTCGGTTATCAGCTCACGCGATGCGAGTGAATATCTCATGCCATTGTGGTTCATCGCAAGTCCGTCGCACACGCCGATAGTGTTGAACTCGAAAGGCACTCCGCCCTCGTTGCGTATCCCGTCCTTTACAGCCTGTGCGAGCTCCTTCAAGTGCATATGACCGGGAACATATTCGCTCGCTGCGCTTACTACGGCGATGAACGGCTTTTTCATCTCACTGTCGGTGACTCCGAGCGCTTTCAGCAGCGAGCGGTGCGGAAGTCTCGTGACTCCGTCCTTCAAAAGATCGCTTCTCATAGTCCTGTTCGTCCTTTTTGTTATTTATCCTTGCCGAACATGCTCTTCAATATGCCGCCTTCTGCGCTCCTTCCAAGCATTGCCGCACCGATTATCCCGGCATCATTGCCAAGCTTGCAGATACATATTTCCGTGTTCTTGCTGCTGTTTCTTGAGTATACGTCACGTGCCACCAGCTCTTTGAGCGGAAGCAGCAGTCCGTCGCCCTCATTGCACACTCCGCCGCCTATACACAGTATGTCCGGCTGGAAAATGTTAATCGTGTTGGTGATGCCGCACGCGAGAGCACGTATATACCTGTCCACGACCTCCTGCCCCACCGGGTCACGCATCTTTGCGGCATTGAACGCCGTACGGGCGCTTATCCTGCCGTCAGCCTCGACAAGCTGTGCGATCTTGCTGTCCGGGTGTTCGTCAAGAGCCTCTTTCGTCATGCGCGCGAGTCCAGTTGCCGATGCGTACACCTCAAAACAGCCCTTTCGTCCGCACGTACAGGGATAACCGTCAAGTACGATGACAGTATGCCCTATCTCGCCGCCCGCGAAGTTGGTGCCTGAAAATATCCTGCCATTCAGTATGATGCCCGCGCCTACTCCCGTACCGAGAGTTATCACGATAGCATTCTTCGCTCCCTTCGCAGCTCCCGCGAGATACTCACCGAAAGCCGCGGCGTTCGCGTCATTATCGATATACGTCTTCTTATTGAACGCTTTCTCTATGTTCGCCAGCAGCGGCACATTGTTCCAGCGCAGATTGTTTGAATACTCCACAATGCCGGTCTCGGTATTGCAGGTGCCGGGGCATCCTATACCTATCCAGCGTACGTCGTCCATGCTTATCTTCGAATCCGCGACCGCAAGCTCCACTCCCTCGATGATGTCCTTTACGACTTCCTCGTACGGTCTGCCGTTCTCGGTCTTGATCCTGCTTCTGCCGACGATGTTGCAATCATCGTCCACCACGCCCGTGGAAAGGTTAGTCCCGCCTATATCTATACCGATGTAATACTTCACCGTAACACCTCCAGCCTGTCCGACGTTCAGACGATATCAGTAAGTATGACCTCGCCCGAACCTTTTATCACATACTCTCCGAAGCCTGCGGGAATAAAGGCGCTCTCGCCCTTTGCGAGCTTCACTCCACCGATCTCAAAGCTTCCGTCAAGCACCAGCAGAGAATTGAACGAAGCGTCCGAAGCCTCGTATTTTGCCGCAGACTGCACATTGAGCCTGCGGACGCGGAAGTATTCGCACTCCGCGAGCAGCGTCTCTGTCCAGCCGTCATGCTTCACCGGCTCACCCTGCGGCTTTGTCGGACGCGTCGGCGGAATGAGCTTCGTTACCTCGCACGCCTTTTCCACGTGAAGCTCCCTCGGCTTGCCGTCCTTGCCCACTCTGCCGTAATCGTAGATACGGTAGGTGGTGTTTGAGTTCTGCTGTATCTCGGCAATAAGTATTCCCTTGCCTATCGCGTGGAGCGTGCCGCTCTCGATGAAGAACACATCCCCCTTATGCACCGGAACATTGTTTGTTACCTCAAGCAGGGTATTGTTCTTTATTCGCTGTGCAAACTCCTCACGGGTTATCCCGTGTTTAAAGCCATACAGCAGCTCCGCGCCCTCATCCGCGTCTATGACATACCACATCTCGGTCTTGCCGTACTCCCCCTCAACCCGCAGAGCGTACTCATTGTCGGGGTGCACCTGTACCGACAGGTTATCTTTAGCGTCTATCAGCTTTATCAGTATGGGGAAGTACTCAAATCGCCCGCAATTCTTACCGAGCATCTGCTTCCCCGTTTTTTCGATATATTCTTCAAGCGTGGTGCCGGCAAACTCACCGTTCGCTATCACGCTTTTTCCGTCCTTGTGACAGGAAAGCTCCCAGCTCTCGGCCACCTTATCCGCGTCCGACTTCTTGCCGTACTCGTCGCGCAGACGCGATCCGCCCCAAATATAATCCTTGCATGGTGCCTGAAGCTTCATCACATACATACCATCATCCCTCTCATAATCACTTATATACATTATACCACAAATAATATGAAATGTAAAGAACATTTTGTCGCAATAACAATACCCCGGGTCATATCAGATCCGGGGTACATCTTTATAACGGAGTTACGCTCCATTGTCTCAAATCATTGGCATCTTCTGCCTCGCCGACCTTAATCTATCGGAGTTTTTGTACGCTTTCTCTTAACGCTGCGTCTGCGTACAAGAGCTATGCAGACAAGCGCTCCGCCTGCAGCAGTGGCACCTGCGATTATTGCGCCGGTATGCGGGTTCACGTTGCCGTTGTAGTTCGGATAGTTGTTATTCGAAGGTTTCGTTGTGTCGATTATCGAAGCATCGGGAGTATTATTGTTACCGCCATTATTATTGTTGTTGCCATTATCGATGACACCGGCGCTCGGCTGTGCAGACTGGGTGGTATCCGGATCATCTCCGTCTTCGTCGATAACCGGGATAGCTCCTGTACTGTCGTCCGTGGTAACGAGGAACATATAGGGCGAGAAGTTGTCAGTCTCGAACTGGATCTTTCTGACGCCGTTGATATCTTCGATGACGCTGCTCCTGATGAACTCGGGACGCTCGTCAACTATATGATATACGCTGATGTTCTTTGCATACGGAAGAAGTCCGTTCGGTATCGGGATCTGGAAAGTGATCGTACCTTTCGCGAGCACTCCCTGGTTTTCCTTTCCGGATCTGTCATAAATGCTGATATCGAACGCATAATACATGGCGTTGCTGACATCAAGAGATTCAGCGGCTGCAGCCGCAGCATCGGAAGCCTCCTGCGTATTGGTTATGCGTACAGTCGCAGGGCCTATGAAATTCTCACGCTGGGATATGATGCGCACCTTGACGCCGTTGATATCGGTAAGGTCGCTGTCCACTTTGACATACGAGTCCTCGGAGTTGCCGTCATCCTCGTTGGTGTCATTGTTGTCGACTGTCACCGTCGTATCCGCGTCATCATCGTCATCATCATCCGGGTCATCATGCGGGTCATCGTCATACGCCGGATTATTACCGGACGACGATGCAGAGGCGGGAGTATTGTTCGCCTCTGATGTGGTGACAGACACTGGCGGAGCCGCAGTTGTGGTCGTTGTAGCTTCCTTCGATTTGTACGAAACAAAGATGTTCACATCGGCATCGGTAACAGTGTAAGTACCGCCGTTAGCGAAGGATTCATTGTTTATTGTGATGTAGTTGATATCATAGTTGATCGGTGCTGTGACATTGATCGTGAGCTGTTCGCCCTTTGTGGCGGTAGCCGGAGGAATGACGAGAACTCCCTTTGACGATCTGATCGCGATGTTATTGACGGTAGCGTTCATGTTATCCGCCGAAAATGTCACCTTGCACACCGAACCGTTGGAGTGGAAACGCAGACCGTTTCTGTAAGCGTAATTCTCCGCGTAGGAGTTGGTATAGCCCCAGATCTCGGTGCTTGTATTGAAGAACGCATTATCGCTTATATTCCCGAGACCATAAGGCAGTACGACAGCCGAAAGCTTGAAGCAGCCCGAAAAAGCCATAGTACCGATCTGTGTCACTGATTCGGGGATATTTATAGATGTAAGCGATGTGCAGTCCGCGAAGGAGCTAACACCAATTGTTTTGAGCGTATCCGGAAGAGTGACGGATAACAGCGATTTGCAGTTATGGAAGGTGTAATCGTCAATCTCTGTGAGCTCTTTCGGAAGTTTGATCTTTTCAAGCTTCGAGCAGCCCTCAAACGCCGAAGTGCCGATGCTTTTTACGGTGTCCGGGATATCAACGTTATAAAGCGATGTACAGCCGGAGAACGATGACTGACCGATATATTCAAGGGATTTCGGCAAAGTGACCTTTTCAAGCGATATACAGTTGTAGAATGCCGAATATCCTATCTCTTTCACCTTGTCGCCGATCTTGACCTCCTTGAGTGAGGAGCAGCCTGCGAAGCTGTAAGAACCGATCTTCTGGAGATCACTGGGCAGATCTATCTTTTCCGCGTTTATCAGGTCTCTGAACGCGTGATCGCCGATAGTGGTAATGCTCTTGGGGAGTTTCACGGACTTTATCTTGTTACGCTCGCTGAAGTTGCTGAACGCGTTGGCGCTGATAGCTGTAACGGGGTACTTCACGGGGCTGATCGTATCCGGGATCGACACATCGTACTGGGCTACGGTCCTGTCCGCAGGTCTGTACTCGCATATCGTGGCGGTGAAGATGCCTTTGTCCTTATCAACGTCAAGTATGTAGCCGAAGTCGCCGTCATATATAGTGGTGCTTGTCTGCGCAGAAGCTTTTGTTATGCCTCCGGGGAGCATCAGCAGCATTATGGCGGCTGCCGCTGCGGCAGCTATGATACGGAACAGAAATATATTTCTCAAACGCTGTTTTTCCATGATCGTTCTCCGTTTCATTATTCCGGGATCCACCGGATGATGTGTATTTACGGACAATTTTGCGCAAAACACGACAAAATCAGACTTCATTATATATCAAGATAAATTATACTACAAATCTTTCGATTTGTCAACATCTTGTATGAACATTTATTAAAAAATATGAACACGGTGTATAAGAGCGCTGTTCTGTAAGGCTCGGAAAACTATATGTAGACGAAGTCAGCACGGCAGTTGTAAAAATGCACGTATTTCGTGCCGCAAAGCTGCCGCAAATCGGAATATCAGACAAATTTCCGGCTCGGTATTGACTTGACCGTTTCCCGCGCATATAATAAATGTATATGGGGACTTCCCCGCCGAAATACAGTTCAGGAGATTTGCCATGACACAGATAGAGGACAGAATAAACGAGACCGTAAAAACGCTGCTCGGAGACTACGAAAACGGCAGAGTCATAGATGAAGTCAAAAGCTTCGATCACCCCGACAAGGATGTGGTCGTCGACATCATATACAGCATACGAAAGATAATCTTCCCCGGTTACTTCCGCAACAAGTCATACCGCGTGTACACTGTACGCAATAACATTTCCATGCTCACCGAGGATACCATTTTCAAGCTTATCCGCCAGATATCGATAGTCCTGCACTACGATGAGGAGCTTCGCGGTCTTGATGAAATGGCGCTCGCAAAACGCGCGGAGGACATCACCTTCGAGTTTCTCGGCAAGCTCCCAAAGATACGCGAGTACATAGAAATGGACGTAGAAGCATCGTTCGAGGGCGACCCCGCCGCATATAACAAGGACGAGATCATCTACTCCTACCCCGGGCTGTTCGCGATACTTGTCAATCGTATAGCACACGAGCTTTTCCTGCTTAAAGTACCGCTGATACCGCGTATAATGACCGAGTACGCTCACAGCGTCACCGGTATCGATATCCACCCCGGCGCGTCGATAGGCAGATACTTCTTCATCGACCACGGTACCGGCATCGTTATAGGTGAGACCACAGAGATAGGCGATAACGTCAAGGTATATCAGGGTGTAACGCTCGGCGCGCTCTCCACACGCGGCGGTCAGAGCCTTCGCAGCAAGAAGCGCCACCCCACTATCGAGGACAACGTGACCATTTACTCCGGAGCATCTATCCTTGGCGGCAATACTGTCATTGGTAAAAACGCTGTCATCGGCGGTAACGCGTTCATCACGAAGTCCGTCCCCGCCGGCGCAAAGGTCAGCATTGTAAATCAGGAGCTCCGGTACAACTTCGATGACCAAAAGCCGGTAAATCAGACAGGCTCCGGCTCTGATACAGACTGGTTCTACATCATTTAACGAGGGAGCAAATGGATAACGAAATGACACGCGCAGAGGAGATAACGAGCTCGATAGTCCGCAAATTCCGAAAGCCGGTATGGTGCAAATTTCTCGAAGGTATCAAGACCTACGACATGATAAAGGAAAACGACCGTATAGCAGTGTGCATCTCCGGCGGTAAAGACTCGATGCTTATGGCTATGTGCGTAAAGCAGTTGAGCAAGTACACAAAAATACCGTTCACCGCGGAGTTTCTTGTCATGGATCCGGGCTATGCCCCCGCTAACAGACAACGAATAATCGACAATGCCGCGCTTCTCGATATCCCGATACACATTTTCGAGGCGAAGATCTTTGATGCCGTGGAGGTCATCGGGAAGAACCCCTGCTATATGTGCGCACGTATGCGGCGCGGATATCTGTACAAGAACGCGAAAGAGCTGGGCTGCAACAAGATAGCTCTGGGACATCACTTCGACGACGTCATCGAGACTATCGTTATGGGAATGCTGTACGGCTCACAGATGCAGACAATGATGCCTAAGCTACACAGCGAGAACTTCCCGGGCATGGAGCTTATCCGCCCGATGTACATGGTGCGTGAGGACGACATAATCAAGTGGCGCGATCACAACGACCTGCACTTTCTCAACTGCGCATGCAGCGTGACCGAGACCATTGATGTGAACGGCGACGGCGGCTCTAAACGGCAGGAAGTCAAGCAGCTGCTGAAACAGCTCCGCGAGACTGACCCGAAAATAGACATGCACATCTTCCGCAGCGTCGAGAATGTTAATCTGCAGACGCTTATTTCATATCACATCGGAAAAGACTATCATCACTTTCTCGACGACTATGACGAGGGCAGGAACATCAAAGGCACGATAAAATAAACAGTCGGATATGCTTGCTTTATTTGGGATCAGAAGGAGTGTATATCAATAATGAAAAGAATAATTGCTTTTCTGACAGTCATTGTATTCTGCTGCTCTTTCGGGCAGATATACCTGTCGGCAGAAGCCGCAAAATACAGTGAAGCCCTTCCTCTTCCCGTCCTTACGGGTGATCTGAGGAACGATTTTGTCGCAGTGGCAATATCCCAGATAGGATATAAAGAAGCTTCGGACGGTTCAACTGTTTACGGTGCCTGGAACGACGCTCCTTATCAGGATTGGTGCTCGGAATTTACCGCATGGTGTGCCGAAAAGGCCGGCATCCCCATGCTCGTATTTCCGAAGCTTACATACTGTGATGCGTACAGGGATTACTTCACACCAAGGAAAAGGTGCTTCTATCTGAAAGAAGGGGTAAGCCGTACAAAATATGATTATATGAAAGATTTCGACGGGACAGAAACAATATCCATAACGGAATTATTACCCGGAGATATTATTCTGAGCGGGACAGGCTATCCCTCCACCGAACCTAATCACACGGGTATTTTTCTGTCATATAAAAACGGAAAAGCCGAAACGGTCTCCGGTAATATCAATGACAGTGTCGATACGGATGAAGAAGAGCTTGACAATATATACGCCGTAATAAGACCGGATTTTGATCTGGAAAACACTTCGCTTACCAAAAGTATCAATGAGGTAAAATGCTGGGGTTCAACACGCGCAGATTACACAGGTAAAAAGGTAAAACCCGAACTTACGCTTTATGACAAAGAACTCGGTTATTATCTTACCGAAGGAAAAGACTATACAGTAAAGCTGAAAAACGCAGTCAACATCGGCAATAACGCAAAAGCAACATATATCGGCAAGGGTATATACGAAGGCGAATTCACACGTGAGTTCGTTATCGGTCTGAAAAAGCCCGAGCTTTCTTACAGTATCGGCAAAACGAAATTACGGCTTAAATGGGATAAGATACCGGGTGCCGTCAAATATGTGGTATATCGTTCGAAAGACGGAGGAAAGCATTTCACCGATGTTGTCACCCTCGGAAAAGACAGAGATTACAGCATACTGAAATATAATAAGAATTCGGAAGCGGTGTATTATGTACGTGCATACACAAAGCTTAAAAACGGGACATGGTATTCTGTAAATTCCAATACAATAAGCATAAAATCCAAATGACAGCAAAATAAGCAAATCCGGTCGGAAGCCGGACTTGCTTTTCTTCTTCTCCGGGCATCGGTTCGCCGGCATCCGGAGGATATTTGTAATTCTGTCGGATATAAGCTCCATAGTTTATCTCTGACATTATTAACATTATTCATAAAAATTCCAAAAAACCTTGATTTTTTTCGGGAAATAGTGTAAAATATTAGGGTAATATTTGCCAAAGGCGGGGATAGATACAAAAAAGTCTGTCAACGCGGCGGCTGAAAAAAACTGAAAGGAATAAGAAACATGAACATTTTGGTAATCAATGCGGGCAGCTCGTCGCTCAAGTATCAGCTCATCCAGATGGAGGACGAGAAGGTCATTGCAAAGGGTCTCTGTGAGAGAATAGGTATCGGCGGTCACATCAAGCACTCGACCTTCGACGACAGAAAGTACGAAGCAGACTGTGAGTTCCCGACACATACCGAGGCTTTTGAAAAGGTAGTCGAAGTCCTCACCAAGGGTGACGCGGCAGTCATCAAGGATATGTCCGAGATCGCTGCGGTAGGTCACAGAATAGTCCAGGGTGCAGAAGTATTCCCGAAATCCGTTCTCGTTACCGATGAAGTCATCGACAAGATCGACGATCTCCGTGAGCTCGCTCCTGTGCATAACCACGGTCACGCTCTCGCGCTCCGCGCGTGCAAGAAGGTAGTTCCGGCTTCCGTGCCGCAGGCTGTTATCTTCGATACCGCGTTCCACCAGACAATGCCCGAAAAGGCTTACATGTTCGGTATGCCTTACGAGGTATATGAAAAGTATGCGGTAAGAAAGTACGGATTCCACGGCACATCTCACCGCTTCGTTACCATGAAGTACGCTATGGAGACCGGCAAGGATCTCGCAAACCTCAAGATAGTTTCCTGCCACCTCGGCAACGGCTCCTCCATTACCGCGGTAGACGGCGGCAAGTCCGTTGATACATCCATGGGCTTCACCCCCCTCGACGGCGTTCTCATGGGAACACGCTCCGGCTGTGTTGACCCGTCTGCTGTTACATTCGTAGCTGACAAGCTCGGTCTTTCAGCTCCCGAAATGGCTGAATACCTCAACAAGAAGTCCGGCTTCCTCGGTGTTTCCGGCGTTTCCAGCGACAACCGCGATGTTGAGGACGCTGCACAGAAGGGCAACAAGAGAGCTATCCTCGCCGGCGATATTCTCCGCTACGGCATCAAGAAGTATATCGGTGCGTATGCCGCAGCGATGAACGGACTCGATGTTGTCATCTTCACCGGTGGTATCGGTGAGAACGCTGACCTCGTAAGACGCGACGTATGCCGCGACATGGACTACTTCGGGATCAAGATCGACGAGCAGCTCAACTCCACCATTCATGGCAAGCTCTGCAAGATCTCCACTCCGGACAGCAAGACCGAGGTTTGGGTAATACCTACCAACGAAGAGCTTCTTATAGCAAGAGACACAAAGGCTCTCTGCGGACTTTGATATTTCAGACAAACACTATGCCCCCTGCCATAATGGCAGGGGGCAATTTCTGTTTATCAGGTTATCTGTCTGTCGTTTTTGTCATAATAGAATATGATAGTCTCGCCAGACTTTTGCGATTGCGGGTAGAAGAAGGTGTAAGGTGTCTCCGTGATCTCGATCGTCACCCCATGGTCCGGGTCGGCAATATACACTTTTGCGCATTCGGGATTCTCTACATGTACAGAGAAACCGCGGTGCCACATGCAAAGCCATATATCCTTCGCCTGCTTCAGCACGAGCTCATTGTTCTCGGCAGTGAACCCGCCATCGGGAGTATTGTAAAACGTCGCAGCTTCACAGCGTTTGTACGGACCGTTGGTATACCGGAACCACGCCAGTGTCTCACTCTTGTCGTATGAAGTACCGACGATCGTCATTTCATCATTTTCATAATAATCCCGCGCGTACTGCTGCATTCCTTCCTTGCCGGTGTACACCGTCTTACCGCAGGACGTAAGGGTCATAAGCGCGGTAAGAAGTGCCGCTGCAGCGCACATGCTTTTTCTGATATTCATTGTTATTGTTCGCTCTCCTCTGTTTCCGGTTTTTTACCCGGATTATTGATCTTATAGCAAAGAGCCATAAGACTGTCACCAAGATGAACATTCTCAACCACTGTACCGGGGATATTCTCAAGTGTGATATCATAATGCGAGAAATTCCAGAACGCTTTGATATCAAGCCCGGTGAGACGCTCACATACGTCCGGAGCTTCTTCGCGGGGAATACAGAGTATCGCGATCACAGGCCGACAGCTTTCGCAGAAGCTTTCGAGCTCGCTCATGGAGCGCACGGGAAGACCGCCGAGCATCGTGCCAACCAGCTCTTCGTTAGCATCGAATATCCCGCAGAGCCTGCATCCGTACTTTTTATAGTCGAGATGCACGCTGAGCGCCTTACCCAGATTTCCCGCGCCGATCAGCACCGCAGGAAGATCCTTGTTCACGCCGAGTATCTCGCCTATCTCGCTTCGCAGTTCAGCTACGTTATAGCCGTATCCCTGCTGCCCGAAGCCGCCGAAGCAGTTAAGATCCTGCCGTATCTGAGACGCTGTGATCTTCATTCTATCCGCGAGCTCGCGGGAGGATATCTTGCTGATCCCCTCCGCGAGTACCTCACCGAGAAACCTGTAGTATCTCGGGAGCCTGCGTATCACCGAATTCGAGACCTTATCGTTTTTAGACATATCCAAGCCCCTTTAAGTGTGATTTCGTAGCTTTCAGACTGTAGCCTTGAGTCTTTCGTTTATCTCGTCGAGGAACTGCTCCGTGTTGACCTTTCTCTTGCCCGGAAGCGTTGAAAGCACGTACAGGTCACCTGTCATGACTCCGTCCTCGATAGTCTTTATTGTAGCAGCTTCGAGCTTCTTTGCGAATTCCGTCAGCTCGGGAGTTCCGTCGAGCTCGCCGCGCTTCTTGAGCGCTCCGGTCCACGCGAATATCGTAGCCACCGAGTTCGTGGATGTCTCCTCGCCCTTGAGGTGCTTGTAGTAGTGACGGGTAACAGTGCCGTGAGCCGCCTCATACTCATATACGCCGGACGGCGATACCAGCACCGAGGTCATCATGCCAAGGCTTCCGAATGCAGTAGCCACCATGTCGGACATAACGTCACCGTCGTAGTTCTTGCACGCCCAGATGTAGCCTCCTTCGGAGCGGATAACGCGTGCGACCGCATCGTCAATGAGGGTGTAGAAGTACTCGATGCCCGCCTCTGCGAACTTCGTCTTGTACTCGGTCTCAAAAATTTCCGCGAATATATCTTTAAATGTATGGTCGTACTGCTTGGAAATGGTATCCTTGGTAGCAAACCATATGGTCTGCTTCGTATCGAGCGCGAAATTGAAGCAGGAGCGCGCGAAGGAAGCTATGCTTTCGTTGATGTTATGCAGACCCTGGATAATACCGTCGCTGCCTTTGAATTCGTGGATAAGCTGGCGTGTCTCGTTGCCGTCCTTGTCGGTAACTACAAGCTCTGCCTTCGAGCCGTCCTTCACCTTCATCTCACTGTTCTTGTATACATCGCCGTAAGCGTGACGGGCTATGGTTATCGGCTTCGTCCATGTAGGGATAAGGGAGTTTATGCCCTTGACGATGATCGGAGCGCGGAACACTGTGCCGTCAAGAATGGCTCTTATAGTGCCGTTCGGGGACTTCCACATCTCCTTGAGGTTGTACTCGGTCATACGCTGTGCGTTCGGAGTGATCGTTGCGCACTTTACAGCGACGCCGTATTTCTTGGTAGCGTTGGCGCTGTCGATAGTGATCTGATCGTTAGTTTCGTTGCGCTTCACAAGTCCGAGGTCGTAATACTCGGTCTTGAGGTCGATGTAAGGCAGCAGCAGCTTATCCTTGATCATCTTCCAGATCACGCGGGTCATCTCATCGCCGTCCATTTCGACGAGCGGTGTCTTCATCTGAATTTTAGCCATTTTTGTTGTTCCTTTCCTGAATTTATCCCTTGATATCGGTATCGAACATCATCTTTTTGCATCCGGGACAATAATAGGCTTCTATCGTGAATACCGTAAGAGTGTACTTCGCGGCAGTCAGTTTATCTATACCGATAAATCTGTCGAACCAGCCGGTCTTTTTTTCTCCCGGTTTAAAGGTTACAGCGCTTCTTCCGTCTCCGGACAGAACACCCTGCTGCATTTCTTTATTGCAAAAAGGACAGTTCATATTTCTGTTCTCCTTAACCGTTTTTCTTGGTGTAGTTGAGCAGACCGCCTTCGAGTATCATGCCCTTGCCGCGCTCGGAAAGCTCCAGTGTGGTATGGAAGAAGGTGCCCTTTGTAACGTTCTTCACAAGTATCTTGTCTCCGTGCTTTATTGCGGTCTTTACGCCCGGGATCTCAAGACGGTCGCCCTGTTCTACCTTGTCATAATCAGCCTCATTCACGAATGTGAGGGGGAGGATGCCGTTATTTATGAGGTTCTGCTTGTGTATTCTCGCGAAGGATTTGCAGATTATCGCCTTGACACCGAGGTACAGCGGAGCAAGCGCCGCATGCTCACGCGAGGAGCCCTGACCATAGTTCGAGCCGCCGACGATGATCGACTTGCCGGCTTCCTTTGCACGCTTCGGGAACGTCTCATCGCACACGGTGAAGCAGAACTCCGATATCGCGGGGATATTCGAGCGCAGCGGGAGTATCTTCGCGCCCGCAGGCATGATGTGGTCTGTTGTGATGTTGTCTCCGACCTTCAGAGTGCACTCTGCAGCAATGTTCTCTGAAAGCGGTTCATTGATCGGGAACGGCTTGATGTTCGGACCGCGCAGTATCTCAACGTTCGGAGCATCCTCCTCTGTCGCGGGCCTGGTTATCATGTTGTCGTTTACCACGAAATGCTCGGGCATCACGTAAGGCGGCATAGCGCCTATAGTTCTCGGATCTGTGAGCGCGCCGGTGATCGCGGAGATAGCCGCGGTCTCGGGAGATACGAGGTAGATCTGACCGTCCTTTGTTCCGCTTCTGCCCTCGAAGTTACGGTTGAAGGTACGCAGAGAGATACCGTGGGAGTTCGGGGACTGGCCCATGCCGATGCAGGGACCGCATGCACACTCAAGTATTCTTGCGCCGGCATCGATAAGGTCTGAAAGCGCTCCGCACTGTGCCATCATGTTGTACACCTGCTTCGAGCCGGGTGCTATCGCGAGGCTCACATCAGGGTGAACAGTCTTGCCTTTCAGGATATGCGCGACCTTCAGAAGATCCTGCATCGAAGAGTTGGTGCAGGATCCGATGCACACCTGGTCGATCTTTATGTTGCCTATCTCGTCGATAGTTTTTACGTTGTCGGGAGAATGAGGACATGCTGCAAGCGGTACAAGCTCGGAGAGGTTTATCTCGACTGTCTGGTCGTATTCCGCGTCGGGGTCAGCAGCGAGCGGAACATAGTCTTCCTCGCGTCCCTGTGCCTTCAGGAAAGCACGTGTGGTCTCATCGGACGGAAATATCGATGTTGTAGCTCCGAGCTCCGCGCCCATGTTTGTGATAGTTGCACGTTCCGGAACGGACAGTGAGAGCACGCCCTCACCGGTGTATTCCATTACCTTACCCACGCCGCCCTTGACAGATAGGGTCTGTAGCACCTTAAGAATGACATCTTTAGCTGATACCCAGTCCGGGAGCTTTCCAGTGAGCCTGATGTTCACGACCTCCGGCATGGTTATGTAGTACGCGCCGCCGCCCATAGCTACCGCGACATCAAGTCCGCCCGCGCCGCACGCGAACATGCCGATACCGCCGCCCGTGGGGGTATGCGAATCGGAGCCTATGAGCGTCTTGCCGGGCTTGCCGAAACGCTCAAGGTGTACCTGATGGCAGATACCGTTGCCGGGACGCGAGAACCAGATGCCGTGTTTTTTTGCGACACTGCCGATGAAACGATGATCGTCGGCGTTTTCAAATCCCGACTGGAGTGTGTTGTGGTCAATGTAAGCGACGGAACGCTCTGTCCTGACGCGGTCAACGCCCATAGCCTCAAACTGCAGGTACGCCATGGTACCTGTCGCGTCCTGTGTAAGGGTCTGGTCGATGCGGAGCCCGATCTCCCTGCCCTTTATCATTTCGCCGTCCACGATGTGTTCCTTGATGATTTTTTCTGTAAGTGTAAGTCCCATTTAAGTGCCTCCTGATTATCAAATAATTACACCACATATTGTACTATATATAATTAAATTTGTCAATATTTTGACAATAAAAAATCGCGCTGTTCACAAATCGGCAAATATGAACAAATTGCACAATTTCACATGCTTATATTTTATGAACAAATATCGCGAAACCTATTGACTAAACAGCTCGCGGGTGTTATAATCAGAATGCGGTATAATGAAAATGGGGGTGAGGTGTTGAAAAAGTTGAAAACTTTCTCTCGTATTTTTGTACTTTTTTTGACGCTCTCGCTCATTTCATCATGCAAAAGCATCGAATCCGAGGTCACTGCCGCGAAGACCGCAACAACCACTTCGACCGCTGCCGAGTTACTGCTTGACGGCGGCAGCCCGGGAGGGATAGCTCTCGGCACAGACGCTGTCACCGCAGTTTCCGCCCTGCCCTTCCCTGATACGGCAGATGCCGTATCGAATGATACGGCATCTGCTGTATCAAATGAAACCTCCGTTACGGATGAAACTACAGAGGAGCTGACTTCGAGCGAAGCTGAAACAACGACCAAAGCAGCTGAAACAACGACCAGAGCAGCTGAAACAACAACGGCAACAACGACCTCAACTTCAACAACTACTACGACCACAGCTGCCACGACAACTGCTGTTACGACAGCTGAACTCACAACCGTCACAAAAGCTGAAACTACTCCGGCTGCTGCGGAAAACCCGAACAGCTACCGCAAAAATAGCTACAAAGCCGTCAATCACACCCGCGTCAAGGCTGTATGGATATCATATATCGAGCTCTCCAATCACCTGTACGGCAAGGACGAGACAGCATTCCGAAAAGAGTTTGCAGCTATGCTCGACAACTGCGCAGGCTTCGGTATCAATACCCTTTACGTCCATGTCCGCGCATTCGGCGACGCATACTACTACTCGTCGCTCTTCCCGTTCACTAAAAACATGACCGGTACAGTCGGCAAGCGAACATCATACGACCCGCTGAAGATCATGCTGTCCGAGGCACACTCACGCGGAATGTCTTTCCACGCATGGATCAACCCGCTGCGGCTCGGCTCCGGCACTGATGTCGCTGCCGTTTCTTCCGATTATCCTGTCGGAAAATGGTACGCCGGCACGGAAAAAGGCAAATACATTGTGAACGTTAACGGAACATGGTATCTCAACCCCGCATACTCCGCCGTCCGACAGCTTATCGGTGACAATGTGCGCGAGATCGTGTCACTGTACGATGTTGACGGCATACACATCGATGACTACTTCTATCCTACCATCGACGCGTCCTTCGACAGTGCGGCATTCGCCGGGAGCGGCTACCAGACACTGTCCGCTTTCCGCATCGCGAACTGCTCCGCCATGGTAAAGGAAATGTACACTGCCGCTCACGAATGCGGCTCTGCGATTTTCGGTGCAGCACCTCAGGGCAACAATATAAACAATCTTAACCAGCTTTACGCCGACACAAAGGCATGGTGCGCGGGCGGATACATCGACTACTTCACCCCACAGATATACTACGGCTTCGAAAACTCCGGAGTGTCGTTCGCAGCATGCGTTGACGAGTGGGCAGGCATCGTGAAAGGCAGAAATACAAAGCTGTACGCCGGTCTGTCCGTATACAAGGCAGGCGCCGAGGACAAGTGGGCAGGCGCCGGCAAATACGAGTGGCAGAACACAAACACCATGCTCAAGCGCCAGACTGAATACGCAGAAGCCAACGGCTGCGGCGGAATAGCGCTTTACAGCTACTCATACCTGTTTGACAGCGGTTATATGAACAGCGCGACAAAAGTCGAAGCGGACAATCTGAAACCATTACTGAAAAATCAATGACTACTATATAAGAAAGGTATAAATTTACATAAAAGGAAGACGAAAATGAAGGACATGAAAAAACGTATCGCGGCAATACTCACTGCGCTCTCTACAGCTTTATTCACCGTACCCGCGCTTGCAGAGGGTGTGGCGGACGAGACCGAAAGCAGCTGGGTGATGCTTGAGGAAGATACCGCAGCTCCTGCCGCGCTGATGCCGGGGGATGTACAGATGTTCAGCCTGCCGGACGATATGCGCGCGACGGTTCTCACACCTACGGTAGACTTCTTTACAAACGAGAACGAGAGCTCTGCGGAACTCGATTCCGAGCTCGACAATGTTTTCCTGCGCTTTTCCGAGCTCGGCCTTAACAGCGTTGTCATTTCCACAGTATATGAAGGTAAGGCATACTATACGCTCGACGCGTCGGACAGTACAGATCCGGTGCTCGCAGCGATCGAATCAGCGTATCAGTGCGGTATAACACCCTACGTGGTATTCGACCTCGGATACGCACTGTCAGACAGCCGCTCCGGCTCGGACGCGATAGACACTCTCGTGTCACGCACTCACCGCTTCGCTGTGAAATACGCGTGCAGCGGTATCCTGCTTGACGACTATTACGTGCGCCGAAGTGTGTCGAGTTTTGGCGATTATATGGATAACGGCTCCGGAGTCGGCTACAACAATTGGCTTTATGATGCCGCGGAGCAGTATTTCAGCACAGCCGCCGAGGTCATCCACGGCACCGACAACTCGATAGCCGTCGGCTTTATCGTGAACGATATGTGGGCAAACTCCTCGGTAAACCCCGAAGGCAGCGAGACCAATGACTACGTTCAGGCGTACTATGACGGTCACGCGGACACAAAAAGCTTCATCGAAAAAGGTTACGTGGATTTCGTTGCAGTCCGCGCTTATGGCTCGCTTACATCATCGTCACTGCCGTTTGAGAAGGTGACCGGATGGTGGGGCGCTCTCGCGGATACAGCAGGAATTCCGATGTACATACTGCACCACAACGAGTTCATCGGTACTGACACTGTAGGCTGGGGCGCGGCAGACCAGCTTCTCAAACAGCTCACCGTAGCGAAGGAGCTAAAAAGCTACTCCGGCAGCGTGTTTAATTCCTATCAGGCGCTTGAGAAAAACACGCTCGGCTCCACGGACGCGCTGATGTCTTACTATAACGAGCAGATCGACGAAACATCGCTGTTCGAGGATCTGAAGATGACATCACCGGCAAGCCTGAAATTCACGACCGCGGAGACCTCTGTCGCGTTCATGGGAACGTTCGACAGCAACTTCCCCGTTCTGTTCAACGGCGACGAGATACGCCTCAACGATGTGGGCAACTTCTATTTCGAGAAGCCGCTTAAAGACGGCCTGAACACGTTCACAATAAGCCACAAGGATAAAACATATACATACAGCATAACCCGCAAGATAACCGTGCTCAAATCCATAGGTGCCGCGATTTCCGAAGGCAAGTCTTTGACCGTTGACGGCGGCACCAAGATAACCCTCACCGCGAGGGCATACAAGGGCGCATCGGTCTACGGAACGATAAACGGCACTACCGTGTCCATGAAGGAGCTCGAAAGCACCGACGAGGACGAAGCAAACTCCACATACGCACGATACACCGGCACATACACTGTGCCTGACGGTGTGATCGGGCAGGTAACCCCGCTCGGCAAGATCACAATATCCGCGTCGTATTCCGGCTACAAAATGGAAGCTGTCGGCGCATCCGTCACTGTCAACGCAAAGCCCGAGCCTGTAAAGCAGGCAGAGGTAGTCCTCACAGCAGACGCCTCCGACGCGGGAAGCGGTGAGGTTCTCGCAAAGCTTGAGACGACTCACACTTCCGGCGAACAGGTCAAGTACGTGAAGACGCTGTACGATAACACCATAGTATACGACGGCAAGACTGCCGACGACATACCTTCGCCGCTGTTTTCACAGCTTCCTGCGGGTACACTTGAGATATACCGCTCAACGTCCGGAAACTACTATGTTACCGAGTCCGGCAAGCGTATCGCGGCAAGCGCTTCGGTGCTTGAGGAAGCACCAGCTGTGACCGAGAACGCGCTTTTCGTCAAGTCGGTAGGAACAACTAACGGCAACAGCTACATCAAGATAAAGCTCGACCACAGAACGGGCTTCAATATGCGTCTCGCAGGGAATAACTACTACACTGCCTGGGACGGCGATTACAACGTTAAGGACCTGACCGCGACACACCTCTACATAACCTTTGAAAACATCACAAGCGTTACCGCGCTCCCCTCATTTGAGCACAATATGGTGTTCAAGTCGGGTAAATGGGACACAGTCACCGAGGAGAACGGCACCAAGTTCCGTCTTATCCTCGAGCTTCGCCAGCCAGGTGTGTACTTCGGCCAGTACGCAAGATATGACGGCAACGGCGACCTTATACTGTGGTTCCCCGTGCCGATAAACAGCCTTTCCGGGCTCACCGTGGTCATCGACCCGGGTCACGGCTACGGCAGATCAGCGTCGGTGCTCGATCCGGGCGCGATAGGCGAGGTAGTCGAGCAGGAGGCGGTGCTCGCGATAGCAAAGGAGCTTGAGACCCAGCTCAAGGAGGCCGGCGCAAGTGTGGTACGCCTCAAGACAGAAAGCGATTTCCTGCTCACCAAGGAGCGTCCGAACTACGCACGTGCGTACGGCTGTGACATATTCATCTCGATACACGCCAATAAAGCGCTCGGTGATGCACGCGGAGCCGAAGCGTACTACTTCACCTCGTGGTCGGAGCCGCTCGCAGCCGAGATATCCAAAGGTATCTCAACCTACTATAAGAACAGCGTCTACACAGACGGTGCTGACCGTGACCGCGGCGCACGTTACAGCTACTACCATGTCACACTGCAGCAGGACTTCCCTTCCGTGCTGGTGGAGACAGGATTTGTAGATAACATTCAGGACGCTATGGCACTCGCATCGGCGACACACCGCAAAGGCATTGCCGCGGGCATCGTAACGGGCATCAAGAATTACATAGCACGCAGCAATATCGCCTACGCCTCTGAAGGATATACAGCTGCCGAGTCCCAGACGGCAGAAGTGACCCTCCCGGATACGACAGCCGGATCTGCGGGATCGGACAACACTCCGACACAGATCAGCACTTCTACGAGCGACGATATACCCGATGACGGTGAGGACGAAGAACCTGCCGAGACCGACGACTCCGACAGCGCAGATGTTACGGATGCCGCAGCTTCCGGACAGGCCACATCCGTTACCGAAAATGACGGCAGTGATGAAGATATAGACGATATAAGCGACGACGACTGACATACGGAAAGAAAAATACCTGATATTATATGAAGATCAAACTCAACACACTTGTCGGAAGAACGATCATATACATAATTACATTTATCACGACATCTGTGCTTTGCGCCGGTATGCTGGTCATGGCGGCATTTGTCCCGCGGAACGCGATTTTCGCCAATATGCTTACCTCCGCAGAGCATCTTTGCGATGACTTTGTGTTCTTCAAGCTCTCCGATGATATCGACGCGAGCATTATCGACCGCTATGCCGACTCGATACTGCTGAATATCGCGTACAATTTCGACCCCGATGACTCTCTCGGTTCGGTCATGCGCGCAGAGTATTACAGTAACAAAAACTATGACGAAAACGTCAACTTTATCAACTGCGTTGCAGTGGGAAATAAAGCAAATACACAGTATATACGATACTGGCACGGGGCCGCCGCCATTGTGAGAGCTACACATCTCTTCACAGATATCAGAGGTATGTACATCATCAACGCCTGCATAATGGGCGCGCTCACTGTGCTGCTGCTGCTCGTTCTGATATGGCATAAGCTGTACGCCGGAGCAGTCGGCTATACCATTGCAATTGCCGCGGCGGGGATATGGTACGTGCCGTTCTCTCTCGAATACACGTGGGTATTCCTTATCTTGCCCGCTGTCTCGGTTATAGCCGTGCTTATGACGCTTCACAGGCATACTCACGCGCTCGGGATACTGTTCCTGATCTCGGGCATTGTCACAAACTTCCTCGACTTTCTCACGAGCGAGACGCTAACACTCACAGTACCGCTGCTGCTCGTAATATACACTTCACGCAAGATACGCAGAGACGAAGCGAATACTACCGCCGTAAAGACAAAGATATCCGGCGCTGTGGAGTACTGCGTGGTGTGGGGCATAGGCTACGTGGGAATGTGGGTGCTCAAATGGGTGAGCGCGGCAGTTATTCTCGGCGAAGACATCTCATCGACTGTCTTCGGACACATCGCAGAGCGCTCGTTCGGCTCTACCACAGGTGAAGAGAGTATTCCGGGAGCACTCGCAAGGAACTTCGCCTGCCTGTTTCCTGTCGGGTATGGCGGCATAGGCGCAGCGACGCTTATCGTTATTTTGCTCGCAACGGCGTATTTATGCTTTGTGTACAGGCGCGGCGGCATACAGCCGTCTGACATCCTGATATACGCTGCGATAGGGCTGATACCATATATCAGGTACATTGTACTGATGAACCATTCATACATACACTTTTTCTTCACCTACAGAGCACAGGCGGCAACTGTTCTCGCTCTTGCGTTCATCATATATGAGACTGCTTTCGTGGGGCGCGGAGCAAATAAACACAAAAAAAGCAAAACTGCGACAAAAGCAGCGTAATCCCCCAATAGATAAAGCATATAGGCATCATACCAAAGAAAAAAAGTGTATCGGCGAACGCCGATACACTTTTTTGTATTACATCTTATTGTTCTTCGTCTTCAGCAGCCTGAGTGATAAGCAGGTCTACCTTGTATTCCTCGCCCGTTACCCATGCACGCACATTGCTGCCCTTCAGGCGGAATGTAACGGAAACGCTCTTTGAGCCCTCGCTTATATCCACGCCCAGCAGATTGATGGTGGCGTAGATATCAGATGATGTCATGGTCTGGATATAATCGGAATAACCTACCACATTAACGACTATCTGATTTGTGAGCACCTTTACGTCGTACTTCGAAGGATTGTTGATTATTGTGAAATTCTCCGAAGGCACTGTGAAACCGAGCTGACCGAAGTTATCAGCGTCAGGGAATGTCACCGTGATCGTGCGGTTGCCGGAAATGTTCTTATAACCATCGGGAAGCTCAACAGGGAGTGTTACGCCGCCCTGGAGATCTTTGAGCGTAAGTGCGGCAAGCGATATCTCGCCTATATCTATGGCATCGAGTTTATCGGTGGAGCTGTCGGGAGAACCTATGGTTATCTCGTTTATCGACATGGAGTAATCGAGATCATCTGGATCGAAGCTTGAATTGCCTATCGTACCGGTAAATCTTACCTGTACCGGAAGCGTTTTTATCTTGTATACCGGAACGCTCACAACGATGTCATTGCTGTTGTATGTGAGGTCGGGACGAGCTATCTTGATGCCCGATGTGTTGAAGAATTCGAGGTTCGCGCTCACACCCTCTGAATGGTCGAGCGTACCGTCATACGAAGCGACAGCCTCAATGTGACCTATCGAGTTGACAAGGCTTTCTTCGCCTGTGATAGTGATAACGGACGGCGAAGCTGTGACTTCACCCTCTATCTGCATCTCATCGGCTATAGCGAGAGAATCTGTGTTGGGGATAAGCTCCATCTCACGTGAGACGATCTTTATAACCTTGACCTTGGCGCTTAAGTTATCTGTAACGATCTGACAGTCCTCGGCAGTGTCGTTCAGTGTGATATCGATCGGCACATCAAACTCACCGGCTTCGTAAACGCGCGAAAGGTCGCACACAGCTTCGAAATTATCCTTCGAGAAACGGCTTATCGAATAACGTTTACCACGGATAAGCACAGTGACCTTGCTCGTATCCACAGACACGATCTGAAGATCCTCTTCCGTCATAAGCGTTGTAGGCTCGCATTTCAGCGGGATATCTGTAATGTGTATCGACACATCAGGGAATATCTGCACCGAAATGAACACCCATATTATGACAGAGAACACAAGCGCCTGGATTATCGTCTTGAAGTTGTTCACAAAGCCCTTCGCGACACGGTGGAACATATTGCTCACTTTCCGTCACCGCCTTTCGCTTTGTCGGTATCGGCCGGCTTTACGTTTTTACGCTTATCTCTGGATTTCTTCATCTCCGTGTTTTCGGGAAGCATTGCCTTTTTCAGGTAATTGCGGAGTTTCTCGCGGTCAAAGCCACGTTCGAGTCTGCCGTTCTCGGCTATGGATATCATGCCGGTTTCCTCGGACACTACTATTATCACAGCGTCGGACACCTCGCTCATGCCTATCGCGGCACGGTGGCGGGAACCGAGCTCCTTGTTTATGAGCTCCTCCTTCGAGGGCTTCGGCAGGAAGCAGCCTGCGGCGTATATCATACCATTACGGATTATTACTGCACCGTCGTGCATGGGGGTATTCGGGAAGAATATGTTTCTGAACAGCTCCTCACTCGGTATCGCGTTGAGAATCGTACCGGTCTCTATCTGCTCACCGAGCTTTGTCTCACGTTCGATGACTATGAGCGCACCTGTGGCAGTTCGGGAAAGCTTCTCACACGCGAGGGATATCTGCTCTATTGCAACGGTCTCCTTGTTCTGGTCATCGGGACCCGCATTATCGAATAGCAGCATAGGCTTCATGACTTTCGAGCGGCCGACCTTTTCGAGCGCACGACGAAGCTCGGGCTGGAACATGACAATGAACGCAACGAGTCCGACGTTGACAAAGGTCTCACTTATGACCTTCATTGCCTTGAACTCAAACTGATTGACAATGAAAAGAACGATGACAAGAAGTACAACACCCTTTACGAGCTGTTCTGCTCTTGTCTCGCGAACCAGTTTGATGACCCAATACAGAATTACTGCGAGGAACAGTATATCGAGCCAATCTATGGGTTGTATTGAGCTGAAAACACTTATCAGCGAGTTCCAGATATCGGTAAGATAATACAGCAAATCCTGCACCCTGCTTCCTTTCATTGAACTATGCCGGACGTTTTAGTAACGACCGAGCGTACAAATATTATTTTATCAAATTTTTCAGTAAATTGCAAGTCTTTTCGCGCAATTTCACGAAAAAATTTTACAAAACCGCCATACAGAATAAAAACTCTCCCTCATGGATCATGAGGGAGAGAGAAATATATATTCAGATACAGAAATCACTGCCCGAATCGCCGGAACTGTGTTCGAGGATATCAGCCACGGTCACGCCGTCAAGGTATTCGTTGATCACTTTATTAAGCCCCTTCCAGACGAACAGTGTGGCGCATTTGTCAGCTCTCGGACAGTCATTCGTCTCGTATTCGAGGCATGATACCGTAGCTATGCTGCCTTCTGCTGCACGAAGGACATCACCGACCGTGATCTCTTCAGCCTTCTTTGTCAGGGAATATCCTCCATGATTTCCGCGATTGGTCTTCAGCAGACCATTCTTTGTCAGCTGCGGCACTATCTGCTCAAGGTACTTTTTAGATATCCCCTGTCTGTCGGATATCTCCTTCAATGAGATGAACCCGTCATCCTGCCGTGCCGCGATATCGGTTATCATTCTGAGCGCATATCTTCCCTTTGTTGAAATCTTCATTTTCCTCACCCCATGGTATATACTATATTATCATTATACCATAGGTTTTATAGGTTTTCAAGTGGTTTTTGTTTTTTTGTGCAAAAAAGTGGGAGCTTCCGCTCCCACTTTTAGATCTGTTACTTTGTCATTTTAAGCATATCGCCTATTTTCAGTCTGTTGCCTGTGTGGAGAATTATCGTCTCATAAACCTTTGCCACAAACATCATTATAAGGATATCCGCAGCGACCATTATCGCTATCGATATAAGCGCCTCGACTATGCCTATCTTTCCGAGCATATAGTCGGACGTTAGTATGAACGGTGAAGATATCGGGATATACCTCGCTATCATGGACATCGTATTCTCCTCGCCAGTTACCTGCGGGAAGTACGCAAGGTAGAAGCCAAGCACGCCTATCAGCGACATCGGCTGTATAGCGGAGGACAGATCCTCCATCTTACTGATGCTCGCACCAGCAAGTCCTGCGAGACCGGAGAAGAACAGGAAACCGAGTATGAACGTTACTATCATTATGACAAGTACGCTCAAGTCCACATTAGAGAACGCGGCTCCGATATCGTTCACAATACCGATAGCCTCGCTGTTTCCGGCAGCAGCCATGCTGTCAGCTGCTGCACCCGCGAGCGAACCCACCTTGGACATGATGCCAAACGGGAGGGATACCAAAAATCCTAATGTGCCGCCGAGTCCGATGATGAAGAACTGCAGAAGTGAAACACAGCACATTGCGAGTACCTTACCGAGTATTATCGCAAGCGGCTTCACCGATGTGAGAAGATACTCGATCACTCTCGATGATTTCTCGATAGCCACAGCCTGTGCTACGAGCTGGCTGTATGAGAATATAAATATGAACAGCACTATAGCGGAGATCATGGGTACAACAGAGTTCATTATCTGCTGAATCATGCTTACCGGTTCCTCGCCGGCGCTGCTTACGGTAGTAGTGACACCGGAAAGCGTGCGCGCTATCTCGTTTTCGGGAACTCCGATCTGCAGAAGATACTGTACATTCACCTCGCTCGCGATCATTGAGCTGATACTGCCGCAGTCATTCTTCGTGACCGGGTTATCCTCACCTGTAGCGTATCTTGAATCTACACCGAGACCGTTATTCCCGGAGATGATACGTACCACCATCGCCTTTTCCGATGTATCGGAGATCTCCGATATCTTTGCGTCAGCTTCGGCTGATGTGATAATCTTGCAGTTGAGAGACTGCGATGTGAGGAGATTGGTCAGATCAAATCTGTAGTCCGTTTCATTGCTTATGTAGACCGTATCGACAGTATATATGCTTCCGCCCTTCAAAGCGTTTTCAGCCTGCTCGATCTGGGAACCGAGGAAGGCCATAGGCAGAACATCCGCAAGGAACGCGATAAGAGCCACGATGAACGCCATGACCGCTGTGCCGATGATAAACGACTTGGTTTTTATCTGTTGATTGAATGTGAAGGCAAATACTTCCTTCCAACCCTTTATTCTCATTCATCTCACCTCCGGCGCTGTTTCTTGTGTATTTCCGCCGCACTTCTCAACGAACAGCTCGTGAAGTGTCGGTTCTCTGAGGTCAAATTTTATCACATTGATTCCGTTGTCAAGCATCTCACGCAGCATCCTGCCCGCATCGTCCTCGCTCTTTACCTTGAAGGACGAACCGTTCGGTGTTTCTTCCACAAGCGTGAGTCCGCAGCGCTGTGCGATATCGCCGATGGGCTTGTCAGCCTTTATCGTAAGATTTTCACGGCCGCGCGAACGCTTGATATCATTGAGGTTTCCGCTCATGACTACATCTCCGTGATGCAGAAGCACGAGATCCTCACAGAACTCCTCGATCGTCTCCATCTGGTGTGACGACATGATTATGTACTTGCCGTTGTCCCGCTCCTCGCGTATTATCGACTTGAACAGATCTGCGTTGACCGGATCAAGACCGCTCAGCGGCTCATCGAGGATTATCAGCTTCGGGTTGCACAGCAGTGCCGCAGCAAGCTGTACCTTCTGCTGATTGCCCTTTGAGAGCTGCTCCGCCTTCATCTTCTTATACTCATCTATCTTCAGACGCGAGAACAGATAGTCAATAGCAGGAGTCGCATCCTTTTTCTTCACGCCTTTTATCGAAGCAAAGTAATACATCTGTTCAAGTATGTTGTACTTCGGGTAAAGTCCGCGCTCCTCCGCGAGATAACCGACCTGCTCCTTCATTATATCGAGCGGTTGTCCGTTCCACAGAACACTTCCGCTGTCTTTTGCAAGCATTCCGAGTATCATACGTATCGATGTACTCTTGCCTGCTCCGTTTGTGCCAAGAAAAGCAAACACTCCCGGCTCGTTGATCTCAAACGACAGATCTCTTACAGCGACTTTTTCCCCGAACTTTTTTGAAAGATGTTCGACGACCAGTGACATACTTTTTCCTCCTTATCCGTGATTTGCCGAAACAAAAAACGTTTCAGGCAGTAGTGTAAATATTATTTACGTTATTATACCACCTAAAACGATCTTTGTCAATAGCATTTCACACGGAAATTATCTTTTTTCTACCGTGAGCTTCATTCCGGTCTTTACTGCGCCTGCGACCTCAAGCTCTTCAAACGTCGGTATACATACGGCATCGATACCTTCTTCTGAAAGAAAGACTCTCGCTACCGCAGCAGCCTTGACTGCCTGATTTACGGCTCCGGCTCCAACAGCCTCGACCTCCGCTCTTCCACACTCGCGAATGACCGCACAGATAGCTCCCGCTACCGACTTTGGTACGCTTCTGGCTGAAACCTTGATAACGTCCATTTTCATTTCCTCCCTTGATATTTTATATTATTTTAAATAATATACAACCTTTTTATCGCCGTGCATTTCCCACATTTATCATCTATTGAGATAACAACGGCATTTATCATTATGTCTCCTTCCGGATAAGTATGTTTCTGCGGATAATAGCTTGTGAGCCGTGAGATTATCACATCTTTGTCTATACCGAGGATCGAATCGCGCACGCCGGTATATCCCACATCGGTGATGTACCCGGTATGACCGCCGAGTATCTGTTCATCCGCGGTCTGTACGTGTGTGTGTGTGCCGATCACTGCCGAGACCTTGCCTTCGAGATAGAAGCCCATAGCCTTCTTCTCTGAAGTTGCTTCGGCATGGAAATCAACGATGATATTCGGTGTGTCAAGCTCCTCAAGTATTTTGTCAGCGTACTTGAACGGATTGTCACAGCTCTCCATGAACGCCATACCGATAAGGTTCACTACCGCAACGCGGGTCTTTCCCATGTCATAAACGGTATATCCCCTGCCAACGGTATCTCCGAAGTTAGCGGGGCGGATTATTACCTCGCTCTCCTCGTACATATCGTTCATCTCGCGCCTGCGGAAACAGTGATTGCCTGTCGTCACCACATCTGCAAGTCCGAGCAGCAGTTTTGCCGAGAACGGTGTTATCCCGTTACCGTCAGCGGAGTTCTCGCCATTCACTATCGTCATGTCCACGCAGTGCTCACGCTTGAGCTCCGGCAATTTCTCCGCGAGGAATTCCACGCTTCTCTGCCCAACTACATCACCGATAAAAAGTATGTTCATGCCCACCCGTTATCTTTCGAGTATCTGGCTTCTGTCAGGGCCTATGCCTACCATTGCTATTCTGCAACCGCACAGCTCTTCGAGCTTTAAGATGTACTTCTTGCATATATCCGGCAGCTCATCGAAGCTGCGGCATGACGATACATCGTCATTGAAGCCCGGGAAGCTCTCGTATACCGGCTTGCAGTCCGCGAGCTCCTCAAGTGTGGGCGGGAAATCCTTTATTATCGTACCATCGGGCTTTTCGTATGCGGTGCATATCTTGAGCTCGCCGATGCCGCTGAGTGTATCGAGCTTGTTTATCGCAAGCTTTGAAAGTCCGTTGACACGAACGGAATGACGCACGATAACAGCGTCGAACCAACCTGTTCTTCTCGGTCTTCCGGTGGTGGTCCCGAATTCACCGCCGCGGTTGCGGATAAGGTCGCCTGTCTCGTCATTGAGCTCTGTCGGGAACGGACCTTTGCCCACACGGGTCGTGTACGCCTTCGCAACACCGATGATATCATTGATTATCATAGGGCCTACGCCTGTGCCGACGCAGACTCCTGCGGAAACGGGGTGCGACGATGTTACGTACGGATATGTGCCGAAATCGATATCGAGCAATGTAGCCTGCGCACCCTCGAACATGATCTGTTTGCCGGCTTTATCAGCCTCGTATACGATGACTGATACATCATCAACGTACTTCGCAATACGTTTGCCGTACTCGGTGTATTCCTTGATTATCGCCTCGATGTCATGTGCTTCACCGCCGTACACCTTGGTGATTATCTCGTTCTTGAGCCTGCCTGTGGCACGAGCCTTCTCAGCGAATACCTCGGGGTGGATAAGGTCATACACGCGTATGCCGCAACGCTCGTATTTATCCATATATGTCGGACCTATGCCACGCTTTGTGGTACCGATATCGCTGTTGCCCCTGAACTTCTCGGAGAGTCCGTCGAGAGTGATGTGCCACGGCATTATGACATGAGCTCTCGGATCGATCTTCAGATTGTCAAAGGTCACTCCTCTTGAGCCGAGGCTGTCCAGCTCGCCTATGAAATCCTTCGGATCGAGTACTACTCCCGCGCCTATGAGGCACAGTGTATCCTTATACAGGATACCCGACGGGATAAGATGGAGCTTGTATGTCTCCCCATCGTTCACTACGGTATGACCCGCATTGTTTCCACCCTGCGAGCGAACCACGACATCTGCCCTTGACGCGATGATGTCGATTATCTTGCCCTTTCCCTCATCGCCCCACTGGGTCCCAACTACGATACTTGCCGGCATATTATACCATTCCTTTCAAAGTTTGAAATTGATGCTAAACGGAATATCCGTCATATTATAGCACACATTCACAGATTTGTCAAATACATTTTTCGACGGGAACGGCAGTATATTGACACTTAAAACATCTCCGGAACGGTCAGTACAAAATACCCCGGCAGGACCGTATACGGCTCATGCCGGGGACACCCGTAAACGCTTTATGCTCACGAGCAGAATCTGTGGTCACCTATCACTGCTATGACAGGGCGCGAGTAGATGAAGCGATTGCTTGTTTTGGCGGGATTGTAGTAGTATATCGCCCCGCCGGTGGGATCCCATCCCGCAAGCGCGTCACGCGCCGCCGAGTAGGCACTCTCGCTGACAGGCTGGTAGAACTGCCCGTCGTTAAGAGCTGTAAACGCGCCGTTCTGATAGATCACTCCCGCAAGGGTGTCTGGGAACGAGGGGTGCTCGATGCGGTTGCAGATGACAGCACCGATAGCTACCTGACCCACGTAGGACTCTCCCCTGCCTTCGGCGGAGATCATTCGCGCAAGGAGGTTGATGTTCGCGTCAGTCGCCTCGGGTACAACTCCGATAGTGATGCCGAGCCTCTTGAGAGTGGCTTCATCGGCTATGCCGCTCTGCTTAAGACCCTGCTGGCGCTGGAATTTGGTGACCGCCTGGCGGGTCTGCTCGCCGTAGTAGCCTGTTATCTCGCCGTTAAACAGCCCGCGCTCTTTAAGTACGCGCTGTACCTCCTCGACCTCGGTGCCGGAGGAGCCTGTGCGGGAATACGCGGGAAGTGCCTCATCGGGCTGTGAGGTCTTTGCCACCGCTGCGCAGAGTACGATAGCCGCAAGTACCAGCATCATTCTGAAAAAACTGTTCATATCATTCACCTTTTCTCAAATTAGGATGCGTAGGAGAAGTTTTCAAAAAGCGCGCACTACG
The DNA here is from genome assembly GCA_947166275.1 of uncultured Clostridia bacterium. Taxonomy (GTDB): domain Bacteria; phylum Bacillota; class Clostridia; order Oscillospirales; family Ruminococcaceae; genus Ruminiclostridium_E. The sequence continues at coordinate 31,913 of CAMVDP010000008.1, read as the reverse complement.
AGCGCATATAGGAGAAAACTTCGTTTCGCAAAAATATTTTTCCGCAGTTTTTTCCGAATTATACGATGAATGTCGATATTGGATAATATATACTCTTTCGTTTGTACATCTGCCGTGGTCGAGCACTTCCTACGGCGAAGCCGCGGGGCTTCTCGGTATCAATTGCGGACATTCTATCCGCGGGGTCTCGGACGGTATGTTCATCAACCGCGAGAAGCAGTATGACGAGAAGGAAAACTCCGAAGAGTATGACAAGGTCGTCAAGCAGCGTGAGATCGAGCGCAAGATACGCAAGCAGAAAACCACACGGAACGCTTTAAAAGCCGCCGGCGATGATGAGGGTGTGCGTGAGTACGGCCGGAAGATAAAAGAGACCACCGCGCAGCTCAATGCTTACTGCGAGAAAAACGGTCTGACTGTCCGAATGGACAGGACGGAGGTTTATGGATACAAGGACGAGAGTATGAAAAAGAAGCCGATAAACTTTGTTAAGACCGTGCCCCCTATTGGAAGCGGCAGCCAATACCGAAAATATGAGCTTGATACAGAAAATCCGGTAACAATAACAAGGAACAAGGAAATACAGGCATATAGAGTTACCACATCTGTAAACAATATCTACATATCAAGTGATGCGCACGTTAAGCCTAAACAGTTACATCAAATCGATAAGAAAGTATCCGAGGTTTATGATCTCATAGGCGCAAAAGACGCAGAAAATAAGCCGGAAATATTTATTATATCAGGCGGTGAAATGTCAAAGGCAGCAGTCGCAACATATAATCCTGTGTCAAACCGACTTTTTATAACCGATTCTGTTGCGATTTATAAAAAATCCGAAATGCCTGATTTCATGTCAACGTTTGCTTGTGGCGATGACGATAGAAGTTCGTATGTTCATGAACTATTTCATTGGAAAGATGCCGAAGAGTACAGAAGAAAGAAAGGGACAATTACTGATGAAAATAGAAAAGCGTATTTTGAATGGGCTGATATAAAAGGCAAAAAATCACTTGACAAAGCAGAGAAAAAAGGGTATAATATAGATAATTTAAGTGTGTATGGGTCTGATAGTTATTATCAAGGTAAGTATTCAGAGGCACATACCGAATATTTAACTCAAAAGCTGCTTGGCAGGTGATTATACATGAGGCTTATTCTTACACAAAAAGAGACGGATTTGTTTAACACGATAAAGCCGTATCTTGTTCGCCCCAAAATTGGGGAAATGTCTGTTATACCGTATCGTTTACAAGAAAACTCTCCAACAGATATTGTAAAAGCTCGAGAAGAGCTTATAAGACTCCAAGAAAACAAAATGACGGTCGCAAGATCGATTGGTGATATTGGGTAAATCAAACATTGTTTCAGCGCCTACCTCATGGTAAGCGCTGTTTTTATGCTCGAAAGGAGACCACCGAATGAAAAAACTCATCTTACTGATAATAACGCTCGCAGCGTGCGTGATGCTGTCATTTACCGCTTGCGCGGTCACAGAAACGGACGAGGATCCGAGGGCTCCCGAAGCGATAGTGATAAAACCCACCGACCTATGGTCAAGCCCCGGAGAACTGTAATTCGTAACAGCATCGCAAAAAAACTTCATAAAGCTATTGCAAAATCCTCATGGATATGGTATAATAACATACAAGTAAACGTTTCCACAACAGGAGGGTACCCATCATGGACAATAACATCTACAAAATACACATGGGAGCCGCAAATTGCGCTGTAGACCTCGGCGACGGCAGCGAACGCGGCGAGTACGTGAGCCAGGACTACATACTGAACCGCCTCGGACGGCCGCACAGAGCCATAAGCCTGATGTACTGCTACTACCCGCTCGACAAGGAGTGGCCGCAGCGTATAAGCGAAGCATGCAAGGACAAGCAGGTATCCTTTGCGTGGGACTACCCTTACGACGATTACTTCACCTATAAAGGCGGTATCAACGGAGACCTGTCCGATGAGCCGTTCAGGTATATGCGCGAGATACGCGCCCACGGACAAGACGTTATACTCACGCTCACCATCGACCCGAATGTCCCCGACGAGCACCTTGTCGCGATAGCAAAGGATCTCTCGACCTTCGGACGTATGATGATACGCATCAATCACGAGGCTACCGGCAACTGGTTCTCATTCACCAAGCGTGCAAGCTACCAGCAGATCGCCGATTTCTATGTGAAATTCCATAATATCCTGAAAGAGCACGCTCCGAATGTAAGCACTATCCTCTGCGCAGGCGGCATCGAAAAGCCCGGTGACACCCGGATAGAAAAGGAAGCCGAATTCGCAGACGCAGTGCGCGCCACCGACACATGGTCGATCGACAAGTACATGGCGCTGCACTGGGGCTGGCCGTACGATGTGGCGGAGCGCGGCGGCAACAGCCACGGACGCTCGGCAGTCAAGGAAGTCTACGACATGGCAAAATCGAGCCGGGCACGCTTCAAGGAGCTGTGCGGCGGCAAGGATAAGCCCATGGTTTTGAGCGAGATGAACGCTGACGGCGATGTTACAGGCGCATACGAACAGGCACAGATGATGAAGCTTTTCTGCGACATGCTGAAAAACGACCCTGACCACTGGCTGAACGGTTTCACGATGTATCAGTTCCGTGACCGCGGAAGACTCGGACTCGAGATCGAAGACCCCAACAATCCCGATGTCGGCATCGAGCAGCCGCTGATGCGCACCTACCGCGAGATAATCCACGACAGCTTCTTCATGCCGGAGATGACAGTGAACGGAACTGCAGTACTGCCGATAAAGCTGCGTTGGGGCGGTTCAGAGGACGCGGAAGGCATAGCGATACCGCTCAACTTCGAGAAAGACCCGGTATTCTGCGAGGTGACGTTCGAGGAAGAGCTCAATCTGATGCTGGAGCTCAACGGACGCTGGTTCTACAAGTCACCTAAAGTCAAGACTATAGACCTGATGAGCGCGTTCTTCGATTCCCCGCTCTCCGATGCCAAAGGTATGACGCTGAAGATATTCGCGCCGCCAGCCTCGGGAGAGAATACTCCCGCTGACGGTGATGACTGGAGGACCAACAGCTATACTACGATTACGAAGCTTCCCTCGATACGCATACGCTATGAGGCTGTCGAACCGTCAAAGGACAGATGAAACAAAACTGCCGTTCCGCACTGAACAGTGCGAAACGGCAGTATTTATTATCTATGTCAGTCGTTGCTGTCTTCAGCTTTGCCTCTTGCGTACAGATCGTCGACCGAAGGCGTAACGTCTGTACCGGCGGAAGCGCCGCTGTCAACGGATACACTGTCCGTACCGGCGGACACGGCTTTACCGCCCATGAGCTCCTCGAACTTATCGCCGTCCATCTTCTCGTTTTCGATAAGATACTGTGCCACGCGCTCAAGCCCGTCACGATGTGTTTCGAGAATGTTACGCGCGCTCTCGAAGGCAGTCTCAACGAGCTCGCGGATCTCCGCATCGATCTCTGCCGCAATATTCTCAGAGTAGTTCCTGCCGTGCGAGTAATCACGGCCGAGGAATACTTCAGCGTCATTGGTGCCATACACGATAGGTCCGAGCTTCTCGCTGAAGCCGTATCTCGTCACCATGCTTCTTGCGACGTTCGTGGCACGTTCGATATCGTTCGATGCTCCGGTCGATATGTCATCAAGCACGACCTTTTCCGCAACACGCCCGCCGAGAAGTACAACGAGCTGTTCTTCCATCTCTGTCTTGCTGCGGTAGTTGCGGTCATGCTCCGGCAGCGACATTGTGAAGCCGCCTGCCGTGCCTCTCGGGATTATGGTTATGTGGTGCACCTTGTCCTGAGTCGGGCAGTAGTATGTGCAGACTGCATGGCCTGCCTCGTGATAAGCGGTGAGACGCTTCTCGCTCTCGGTAACGACTCTCGATTTCTTCTCAGGACCTGTCACTACCTTGATTGCAGCCTCCTCGACATCCTCCTGGACAATAGCTTTTCTGTCCTTACGTGCAGCGAGCAGTGCCGCTTCGTTCACAAGGTTCTCAAGGTCAGCGCCTGTAAAGCCCGCAGTGGACTTCGCGATAGTCGCGAGGTTGATATCGGGCGACAGCTTCTTGTTCTTGGTGTGAACTTTCAGTATCTCCTCACGGCCTTTGATATCGGGGTAGCTAACCACTATCTGCCTGTCAAAGCGTCCCGGACGGAGCAGTGCCGGATCAAGTATATCACGGCGGTTGGTCGCCGCCATTACGATGATGTTCTGGTTTTCGGTAAAGCCGTCCATCTCAACGAGCAGCTGGTTCAGTGTCTGCTCACGCTCATCATGACCGCCGCCGAGACCGGCACCTCTCTGTCTGCCGACAGCATCGATCTCATCGATGAACACTACGGACGGAGTATGCTTCTTTGCCTGGTCGAACAGGTCACGCACACGCGACGCGCCGACACCGACGAACATCTCAACGAAATCCGAACCGCTTATCGAGAAGAACGGTACTCCCGCCTCACCTGCGACAGCCTTCGCGAGCAGTGTCTTACCGGTTCCGGGAGGGCCTACGAGCAGCACGCCCTTCGGGATCCTCGCACCGAGCTCCTGATACTTCTTCGGGTTCTTCATGAAATCGACGATCTCTTCAAGCTCCTGCTTTTCCTCGTCGGCTCCAGCAACATCTGCGAACATAACCTTTTTGCCGTTCGCTGGCTGGTTGCGTGTATTTGCGCGGGAAAACTGGCTCATCTTGCCGCCTCCCGTGGTCTGGCGCATAATAACGAACGTGAAAACTATCATAAGGCCTATCAGTATCAGATACGGCACAAAGCTCATGAGGAATGTGTTGTCGTTTATCGGCTCGTAATTGAAGTCAAGCTTGTTATTCGGATTTGCCGCGTTGTAAAGTGCGCGGTAACCCTGTACATCATTCAGGAAAAGGCTCACATTCGGTACCGAATACGAATACCTGACATGTTCGTCAGTATCCTTTAATCTGAATAACAGCATACCGCTACCGAGGTCGAGATCAAAGCTCATCACATCAAGAGAATCGAACTTATCCAGCAGCGCCGAGTAATTACCGTCGAACTTGACGATCTTATCTCCGCTTCTCGCCGCAGGTGTTAGCGTGTTCAGTATCGCAATGAGACCGAAGATCAGCAGTGCGATGATCACGATATAGATTATAATGCCCTTAAACTTGTTAGACTGCATTTAAACCGCCTTTCCGAATGGTCATGCCATTTCGAAATATGTTCTTTCCATTATTTCAGTGCTCGTAGATCTCTCTCTTAAGAATACCTATGTAGCGCAGATTGCGATAGCGCTCGGCATAATCGAGTCCATAGCCGACCACGAACTCGTCACCGACGTCAAAGCATTTGTAGTCAGCACGAACAACGCTGACCTTCTTCGTCGTCACCTTGTCGAGAAGCGTGCATATCTGTATCGACGCGGGTTTTCTCGCTGACAGTATCTCCTTCACCGCAGCGAGCGTACGTGCGGTATCAAGTATATCCTCAACGATTATCACATCTTTGCCTGCGATATCGGTATCGATATCTTTAAGCACGTTCACTGTTCCCGAAGATACCGCAGCGTTGCCGTATGACTTTGCGACCATGAAATCAAGCTCACAGTCAAGCTCTATGCTTCTCACAAGATCGGACATGAATACGAACGAGCCTTTGAGTATGCCGATGATCACCGGACTTTTGCCTGTATGGTCGTCAGTTATGCGCTTTCCGATCGTTTTTATCGCTTCTGCTATCTGCTCTTCAGTGAACAGTATACTTTCAACGTCACTATGCATTGTTTTCTCCCATACTGTCTGCTTTTGCACGGTCCCTGAAACCGCCGTTTAATAAGTATATCACAAAACCGTAAAAAAATCAACATATAAAATGTTGAAAATCTGAAAAATATATTAAATATAGGTAAAAAATGCCGTTTTCAGCTGCGCGGACGATAGTTCTGCACCTCGGTGCCTATATAAAACACCTTTTTGCGCACATACGCGAAAGTATCCTTGCACAGGTTCACCTTGCCAATGCCGCGCATTATTATCTCCGTGCACTGGTCAGCGCGAAGCTTTGTCGGCTCAACTCCCGCGTCCTTAAGCACCCATGAGATGATCCTGAACCGCACTGCCGGGTGGAGCTCCTTCAGCTTCCGGGAATCGTGACCGTGTTTGTATGCGCATTCCTCCGCGCACTTGCGCGCATAGCTCTCAATGAAGTCCGTATCATCGTTCACCGCACCGGTCATGCGGGTCACGGCAGCTATGAACGACGGGTTGAAGCTCTCAAGCATCGGTATCACGTTATGGCGCACCCTGTTGCGGGTATAGTCATCGGACAGGTTGGAGCTGTCGGTGACGAACTCTATCCCGTGCTCGCGGCAGTACGTTTCCGTATCTGTACGCGTACAGAATATCAGCGGACGGATAAACGCTTCTCTTACCGGAGGTATGCCGGCGAGCCCCTTGGTGCCGGTGCCGCGTATCATATTCATCAGCACGGTCTCTGCGTTATCATTCGCAGTATGTGCTGTGGCTATCTTATACCCGCGTGCGGCAAGCTCGCCGAACCTGTCATATCGCAGTTTACGCGCGATCTCCTCAAGGCTTTCATGCTTCTGCGCAGCACCGCGCACATCCACCGAAAATACCTCCAGCGGCACGCCGAGCCTTTCACACAGCCCGCGCACGAACTGCTCGTCTCCGTCGCTCTCCGCTCCGCGAAGATTATGGTTGATATGGCAGGCGCGCACTGTAATACCAAGCGTCTCCCTGTTCTCCAGCAGCGCCATGACAAGCGCACAGCTGTCAGCGCCGCCGCTGAGTCCCACTGCTACGTTGTCTCCCTCATGGAGCATATCATACCGCTCAATGGCGGTAAGCACTTTAGTTTTCATACTTTGTCTCTATATCGCTGAACCGCGTGAACTTGTTATCCCAGCGTATGTTCACCGTGCCGCGGTCACCGTGTCTGTTTTTAGCTATGATGCACTCACAGCTGTCAAGATCGGTCTCGATCTCCTTGTAATAAGAGTCTCTGTACAGGAACAGCACGATATCCGCGTCCTGCTCGATAGAGCCCGAGTCACGCAGGTCAGGCAGCGTCGGGCGCTTGTTCTCACGCTGTTCGGGACCTCGTGAGAGCTGTGACAGCGTGATCACCGGCACATTGAGCTCCTTCGCGAGTATTTTGAGGTTACGGGTTATCTCCGAGATCTCGTTCACACGATTGCCGCCATGGTTTTGCGTAGACATGAGCTGCAGGTAGTCTATAACGACAAGTCCCAGCCCGTCAAGCCTGCGGAGCTTCGCCTTCATCTCTCCTATGGAAATGTTGGGCGTATCGTCCACATACAGCTCTATCGTATTGAGCATCTCGGCAGCATCGGTAAGCCCGCGCCACTGGTTCGCATCTATTTTTCCGGTACGGAGAGCCTTCGAGGGGATACGGCTTTCAGAAGCAATCATTCGCTCGACAAGCTCCTCGCGTGACATCTCAAGGCTGAATACAGCGACCTTCTTTCCCCTGTTTATACGCGCCGCGTTCACCGCGATATTCATAGCGAACGAGGTCTTTCCCATACCTGGTCGCGCCGCAATAAGCACAAGGTTTGACGGATTGAGTCCGTTGATGTAGCTGTCCACTGAAGGGAAACCCGAACGCAGGCCCTTTTTTTTGGCTTCCTCGGGATGCTCGGTAATAAACGCGAACTCCTTGAGCTTGTCGTATACCGTATCTCCGATGCGCATCAGACCCTTTATCGACTTCTCATTCCTAAGGCTGTAGATACGGCTCTCCGCATAGTCCAGGACCGAGTCCGGCGAGTCTATGTCATCGGCTACCTTGGTGTATATCTCACCCGACGCGATCATAAGCTGACGCATCATGTACTTCTCGTCGAGACTTTTCGCATAACTCTCAATGGAAGAAAGCTCCACCGACTTCTCGGCGAGCTTGTACAGATATGTTCTCGCTTCCTCCTGCGTGTCAAACACGCCATCGCGGACGCAGTTATCCTCAAGTGTTACGATATTGATCGGCTGTGCGCTCACAAAGAGCTTCTGCATTACCGTGTAGATACCACGGTGCATTTTTACGCTGAAATGCCCTGCGGTCACCTTGTCGGTGATCTTTTCAAGAAGCTCCGGCTCCATAATCACCGAACCGAGTACTATCTGCTCTGCGTCAAGATTCGACGGGAGTCTTGAGTCGTTTATCTCGAAATCGGGCAGACCCCTTGTTCTCCTTGCCATATCAGCTGAGCTCCGTCACCTGTACCTTGAACTTTGCGGAAACGCCGTTGTAAAGCCTTGCTTCCGCTTCGAAAGTACCAAAGGTCTTTATGTCGTCCTTAAGAACGATCCTCTTCTTGTCAACGTCGATGCCATGAGCTTCCTTGATGAGCTTCACGATATCCTTCGCAGTCACCGAACCAAAAAGTCTGCCGTTTGAGCCGGCCTTGACTGCTGTCTTGAAGGTTTTTCCTTCGATGAGCGACGCGGTCTTTTTCGCGTTCTCTATCTCGGTGTCTATCTTATGCTGTGCATGAGCCTGCTGACCCTCAAGAATGTTCATATTGGCATTGTTCGCCTCAACGGCAAGCTTCTGCTTGATAAGGAAATTGCGGGCATAACCGTCCTTTACTTCCTTGATCTCGCCTTTTTTTCCTGTGCCGTTAACGTCCTGTAAGAGTATAACTTTCATTTCTGCTGCCTCCTGTTGTATGTCATGTATTGTTCAGACTGTTGTAATACTTGTCGATCGCGTCTTTCAGCCTTGTGAGCACATCTTCCGTGGTAGTGTCACGGAACTGCGCACCTGCCATGGTCTGATGACCGCCGCCGCCGAGCGCCTCGGCTATCAGCTGCACGTTGAGACCGCCAAGTGAGCGACAGTTTAGCGCTATCTCATCGCCGGACATCTTCGCGATAACAAACGATGCCTTAACGTCCGACACGCCGAGTAGCTCGTCCGCTGCCTGCGGCGCGGCTATGCGTATATCCTGTCCCGTCTTGTTCGCCACCGCGATAGCGCAGTTACGGTATATGACCGCTGACGAAACGAGCTCGGATTTCTGTTTGTAACAGTCGACCGAGTTGGCGAACAGCATTTTCACGTTCACTGTGTCAGCTCCCAGCTTACGCAGGAACGCCGCTGCCTCAAATGTACGCACGCCCGTTCGCAGAGTGAAGTTCTTCGTATCCAGCGTAATACCCGCCAGCAGCGCTTCCGCCTGTACAGAGGATATCTTTCCCGCGTCACCGAAGTACTGTAAAAGCTCCGTCACCATTTCGCTCGCACTGGAAGCGTAAGGCTCATGGTGAAATATCGAAGCCTTGTCGATGTAGTTTATCATCTTCCTGTGATGATCGATCACCACGACCTTTGAGGCGCGTTCAAGCAGCTCCGGAACATCGACGATCGCGGGATTGTGCGTATCAACAACGATAAGCAGCGAATTCTCGCCAAAGTTCTCCTTGGCTTCCGACGCATTGATGAACAGATATGCCTTTTCTTTCTCATAGATGTAGTTGTAGAGCTGCATCGAAAGCGTGGTCTGCTTATCTATCACTGCGTAGGAGTTCTTTCCGAAACGTCTGATAGCGCCTGCGAGCCCGACTGCGGCTCCCACAGCGTCGAAGTCACTGCTGCGGTGACCCATTATGTAAACGTCGTCCGCCTGTTCGATAGCCTCGATCAGCGAGTTTGCTATGATTCGGGTCTTGACTTTGGTGTGACGCTCGACTCCCTTGGAAATACCGCCGTAGAACTCAAAGCCGTTCTCATTCTTGATAGCAGCCTGATCGCCGCCGCGTCCGAGCGCCATATCAAGCGCCTGGCGCGCGAATTCCTCACTCTCGGCAATAGTCTTTGCCGTGCGTCCGACACCTATCGACAGAGTGACGCTGAATCGGTCATTGACCTGTATCTCGCGCACCTGATCGAGTATCTTCATCTTGTCGTCTATCATGGCGCGCACATAACGCTCCTCAACGACTGCCCAGAAGCGCTCGCGGTTATACTTTCGCAGTATACCGTTTGTGCTGCTGATGAAGTCTTCGAGTATCTTGTCTATGCGGACGGTGACACGCGCGGTCTCACTTTCCGAACTGCCGCCGAAAAGCTCCTCATAGCTGTCGATGACAAATATCATGACTACCGGGCGCGACATTCTCTGCTCGGTCTCAAGCACTCTCACCCGCGTGATATCGAGGAAGTAGATGATGAACACATCCTTCGCGTCCTTTTCCTCCGGCGAGTCGGCGTACACCTTGTAATAGTTGCTCTTGTACTTTATCTCGTAGTAGCCCTCTTTACCGAGAAGCTTTTCGAGCGGAAGTTTGGTTATTATTTCTATCGAATTGCCGTATACAGCCTCATCCGAAAAACGCTCCGAAAAGTCTTTGTTGAACCACACGAGCCTGCTGCCGCTGTCGACTATGGCAATGCCGATAGGCATATAGTTCATGGACACACGCTCCATGCGGTCGATCTCATTGTCGATACGTGCGAAATACTGAAAGTTCTTGCGTGTTACAGACACGAGCTTCGCTATCGTGAAACCGCCGGTTATGCACAAAATCGGCGCAAATACACAGAACGCCTGCAGCGAAGAGTTGTAAGTGAAAATAAGCATGACCGCTGCGGATATAAGCAGCGCGATTATTGATACCACAAGTCCCGCGTCACGGAAATTATTTTTCAATCACAACACCTCCCTTTCGGCTTTCTGCGTGTTATTTCAGACTTCCATGATTATCGGAAGTATCATCGGGCTCCTGCCCGTCTTCGAGAAAATGAAGCCGCTCAAAGCGTCCTTTACATCGGACTTCACACCCGACCATTCACGGATATTCGGAACTATGGTGCGCTGCATCACAGCTCTCGCACGCTCGCGTGCCTCGTCCATAAGCTCCTCCGACTCGCGGACATACACGAAGCCGCGTGATACGATATCGGGGCCTGAAACTATCTTTCCGGTAGCCTTCTCGACTGCCGCAACGATAATGATAAGTCCGTCCTGCGCCAGATGCTTGCGGTCACGCAGTACCACCGAGCCTACATCTCCGACTCCGAGTCCGTCTATCAGCACGCGCCCGGCAGGCACCTGACCCGTGATCTTCATGTCCACACCATCAGTCTCAATGACAGTGCCGTTTCCCGCGATAAAGATGTTCTCCTCCGGGATATGAAGCTGCTTTGCAAGCTCCGCATGCTTGAACATGTGCTTGAACTCGCCGTGTATCGGTATGAAATACTTCGGGCGCGTGAGCGAGAGCATCATCTTGAGCTCCTCCTGACACGCGTGGCCCGAAACGTGAACATCGTACATCGCTTCATAGATGACGTTCGCTCCCGCCTTCATCAGCTCGTTCACCACGCGGCCTACCAGCTTCTCATTGCCGGGTATCGGGTTAGCGGAGATAATGATAAGATCCTGCGGGGTTATAGTCACCTGTCTGTGCTCGTTGTTAGCCATGCGGGAAAGCGCGGACATAGGCTCGCCCTGGCTTCCCGTGGTGATGATGACGAGCTCCTCCGGAGGTATCTTGTTTATCTTTTCGATGTCGACGAGCATCCCCTTCGGGAGACGTATATAATTCAGCTCGATAGCCGTATTGAGCACGTTTATCATGCTGCGCCCTGAAACCGCGACCTTGCGCCCGGTCATCTCGGCATTGTCGATTATCTGCTGTATGCGGTGTATATTGCTGGAGAAGGTCGCGACTATGATACGCTTGCCTTCAGCCTGCGAGAAGAAGTTGCGGAACGTGGAGCCTACGCGGCGCTCGGAGCTCGTAAATCCCGGGCGCTCCGCATTGGTGCTCTCGGAGAGCAGCGCGAGAACTCCACGGTTACCGAGCTCGCCGAACCTCGCCAGGTCTATGATACCACCCTCTATCGGGGTATAGTCGACCTTGAAATCTCCGGTGTGTATCACGATGCCTGCGGGGGTATATATCGCGAAGCCGCAGGAATCGGGTATCGAATGGTTCACGCGTATGAACTCCACTGCCATACAGCCGAGCTTCACGGTCTGGCGTGGTTTCACGACATTGAGAGTACACTGCGACAGTATGCCGTGCTCTTCAAGCTTGCCCTTGACAAGTCCGAGAGTGAGCGGAGTGCCGTAAACAGGCACATTGACATGCTTGAGCAGATAAGCGAGACTTCCTATGTGATCTTCATGTCCGTGGGTAAGCACCACTCCGCGCAGCTTTTCGCGATTTTTGATTATATAGGTGAAATCCGGTATCACGAGATCTATGCCGAGCATGTCATCGTCCGGGAACGCGAGTCCGCAATCCACGATGAACATATCATTCGAGCACTCGTAAAGGTACAGGTTCTTGCCGATCTCGTTAAGTCCGCCGAGCGGTATTATGCGCAGCGTCGCAGAACGTCTTCCGCCTGCGGGGCGCGACGAAGCTGACGGTACGAAGCCCGTTTCGGTATGCTTGTCGGTGCGCAGTACCTCTGCGCTGCGGTCATTTGCCTGCTGCGGGCGGCGGTGCTGTGCGGGACGATTGTTACCGCGCCTTGCCTGGGCGGGCTGTCTGTGCTGCTGGGACTTGCCGGGCTGTTTGCCGGACTGCGGCTGTTTGCCGGACTGCGGCTGTTTGCTGTTTTTTCCCGGCATGACGTATTTTCCCGCGGGGCGGCGGTTCACGCCCTGCGGAGACTGTCTGTGTTCATTCTTTTTTTCCATTTTGCCTCTTTCCGACCGTACATGCGCGCTCCGGCATTGATGAAGGAAGTGTAGTGCGGCATCGGTACGGTATCAATCATGTCTTTATATTATCGTGCTTTGCACGTTTTCCACATAGTAATATATTGTTTATTATAACCCATTTTATCCGAAAAGTCAAGCGAAAAATTCACATTGCTCTACCGAGCGTTTATAGAGCGCTGTGCGTCGCGTATCAGCTTCTCAACACTGTCACACAGCGATGACGCAGTCTCCTCACCGAAGCTCTCCGCAAACATGAACAGCCCTGTTCCCCGCTTGTCCGGGCGCAGGAACACACGCTCACCTCCGGGGTATATCACCGCGCCCTCGTTCTCCTCCGGCACTGCGCGAAGCCTGTCAAGCACGCGCTGCGGCGGGCAGTTCAGGCGTATGAACCTGTCCTCGGCGGAAGAACGCGGCACTGCTTCGAGCGCTTCCGCGGGAGTGTAGGCGTGACGCGCCATGAAACGCAGCACACGCAGCGCCAGCATGAACCCGTCACGCATATACAGCGTTTTTCGCGCCAGATCACGTGCTTCGTCATCACTGTTGTCCATCGGGCTCGCATAATAACGCAGCACCCTCCCGCCGTAACGCTGTACGGTCTCCTCCGCCGCACGCGGGAAAGCGAACGGCAGCGCTACATCCTCGCCGCTCTCCGCAGCGTCCGCACAGGCTATGAGCGTCATCGCCGTCCTGTCAAAGAACGTGTCGCCGCAGGTGAGCTCGGACTCATCACCACGCTCACCGATGTTCAACGTAAGCTTTTCCCTGCCGCCTGACACTGCTTTTGCAAACGGCATACATATATCCCGGAACTGCGCGTTGCGTGACACTACACGGACTTCATACGGCACCGTGAATCGTGACAGCTCCGCCAGCGCTGACTTATACAACTGTTCTGCGTCAGCGACCGGGCGTATTTCCCCGAAGCTGTCCCAACCTGCGGACATATACTCTCCCCGTCTCAACGCACCCTGGAATATCCTGTCCTTCCCGCGCCGAAACGGCAGAAGTCCTGCAGAATATATCGGTATCTTCGTCTGTGCCTTTGACATAACGTGCATGAGCACATCAGCGCCGAGAAGTCCCGCAGAGTATGCCAGTACTGGAAGAGGCACGCTTCCGCAGTCATAGGCGGTGCCGCCGGCGCAGGTTATACCGCTCAGCAGCGCTTTGCCTATGCTCTCGGACGCGCAGCCTTCGGCGTATGATACCGCTATCCCTGTCTCGGAGATCTTTGCTGCCGCGGCTCCTGCACGTACAGCAAACCCGGGAGTTATCACCATATTCGTGGCTCCGCAGATACCCTCTTCGGACAGCTCAGGGAACGCTGCCGCACCGTATTTTACATCGGATGTGACTGAAGCGTTGCGTTCGATGCGTTTGTTGTTCCAGATGCGAACACCGCCGCCAATCACGGCATTTTCGCCTATAACCGCGCCCTCGCCGACCACAGCGTTCTCGTAGACTGCCGCGCCCTCGCCGACACGAGCACCAAAGCAGACTATGCAGTCATTCAGCGTCACATCAGCTCCGATGAACGCGCCGTCCATGACTATCGCGTTGTTGAGCTTCGCGCCGTCCGATATATAGGCTCCCGAGCCCACGGACGTACAGCCTGCGGCAAGCGCTTTCGGAGAGAAGTATGCACCTTTAACCAGAAATGAGCTGCGGCTTACCCGACTGTCCGGGACATCCATACGCTCCGCAGGCTCGGCACGTATCTTGCCCGCAATCAGGTCTGATGTGCAGCGCTTGTACGCTCCGATGTCACCGATGTCGCACCAATAGCCGTTTTCAGCGTAATATCCCAGCGGCAGCTCCCGCCCCAGCATCTCCGGGAAAACATCCTTCGCAAAGTCAACGCTCTTGTCCGGAGCCACAAGCTCCAGCACCTCCGGAGATATCACATAGATGCCCGTATTAGCAAGGTCACTGCGGCAGTTGATATACGACGGCTTCTCCGAAAACCCTGTCACCATACCGTTTTCACCGATTATAACACCGTACTCACGCGGGTCGTCCACCGACTTCACGACGATCGTTGCCTGAACTCCCGCATCCTTGTGATGCCTGTACATCGCTGACAGGTCGAAATCGCACATTGCATCACCGCTTATCACGATGAAATCATCGTCGAAGCCTGCCGCGGCCTTTTTAACACAGCCCGCGGTACCGAGCGGCTTATCCTCATAAGATACGAACGTACGAAGCCTTCCGTAGCTTCCGTCACCGAGAGCTGCTTCGATACGCTCTCCGCGGTATCTGACCGCAACTGCCGCTTCAGTACAGCCGTGACGCTCCAGGAGCTCCAGGATATAGTACAGTACAGGCTTGCCGCATATCGGCACCAACGGCTTCGGAAGGTCGCACGTAAGAGGTCTTAACCTTGTACCCTCGCCTCCCGCAAGAATCACTGCCTTCATTGTTTCCTCCGTTCCGCGCGCGCGGTAGCACTTTTCCGGCACGCGCATAAAATATCAAGGGATAGTTGATCCCGTATTTTTCGCAATAATAGTATTGCACAGGAAAGGTAGAATTATTATGAAAAGCACGATCATTCCGTTAAATTCATATACATCGGCGCAGCGTGCAGTCCGCGTGCTCGCAAAACAAGGCATAAGGGCCAAAACAGTAAAGACCGGCTCCGGCCGCATGGGGTGTACGTTCGGTATCAGCGTGGCTGCGCCGCCCGACATGGTCTGCGGTATACTTGCGGAGTCCGGGATACGCTGCGAGGACACAATGCCGTTTCCTCCTCCGCCCCCGCCTCCGATGCCTCCCCGTCCGCCGTTCCCGCCCCTGCCGCGCCGCAGAAGATGACGCACCACACGGCTATATGCCGAAAGGAGAGACCGTAATTGATTTACTTTGACAATGCTGCGACGACATATCCGAAACCGCCGGCGGTCATAGCCGCCATGTCCCGGGCACTCGTGCGGTACGGCGCGAATCCCGGCCGCGCCGGTCATTCGCTGTCGCTTGAGACCGCGAAAGCTGTGTACTCCGCGCGGGAGAAATGCGCGGACTTCTTCGGCGCGGAAGTCGAAAACACCATATTCATGCCGAACTGCACGTTCGCGCTCAACACTGCGATCAAGGGTATACTGACTGAAAGTTCTCACGCAGTGGTGAGCGACATAGAGCACAACGCCGTGATGCGTCCGCTTTATGCTCTGTCAAAAAACGCGGGCGTGTCTTATTCCGCGGCGCAGACATACGATGACGATGATGCTACGGCAGAAAGCTTCAAAAAGCTTATCAACCGCCGTACCAAAGCGTTGATATGCACTGCGGCAGGCAACGTGACAGGAAGGACAATGCCTTTGGAGCGGATAGCAGAGATCTGCAGGAAGCATGGGATATGCTTCATCGTTGACGCGGCGCAGGGAGCCGGAGTACTCCCGCTTAAGCTCGGCAGCGGCGTGAACATCATCTGCGCTGCGGGGCATAAGGGACTGTACGGACCTATGGGTACCGGGCTTCTGATGACCGATGGACAGTACAGACTGAAAACGCTGGTCGAGGGCGGGACCGGAAGCCTTTCCAAAGAGCTCGCGCAACCGGAATTCCTGCCTGACAGGCTTGAGAGCGGCACGATAAACACTGCGGGAGCGATATCGCTCGGTGCTGGTGTGGACTTCGTGAACTCGCGGGGGATCGACGCGGTAAGAATGCACGAATATGCCCTTTGCAAGCGCTTTTTTGCAGGTCTTAAGAAGCTTCCGAATGTGACGCTGTACAGTGACGCGTATGACGAGCGGTTCGCACCGGTGATACCGTTCAACATCGGTGATCTGCCCTCGGAGAGAGCATCAGCGATGCTGAGCGATGCAGGATTCGCGCTGCGGGGCGGGTTCCACTGCGCCTATCCCGCACATCTGAAGATCGGCACGGGAGATCGCGGCGCTGTGAGGTTCTCGCCGTCAGTATTCAACACCATGTCAGAAGTGAACTCGCTTATCCGTGCCGTCAGCAGGATAGCTGCGTTTGCATAAGTCAGGAGATAAGAGGACGCCTCGGATGAAGCGTCCTCTTTTATTGAGAAATTTCAAACAAACTGTTGATTTAAACCCACTTTTGTGATATAATATTGATTATGATTTCCTCGCCATGCGAAAGGAGACACCATGAAGAAAACATACAGACTATTATCAGCAGCTGCGGCACTTATTTTAGCCGTTTCCGGCTGCTCACAGAATGAATACACGGAGAGACAGACCACACCGGCAAGTGAAAGCTCCGGATCCGACATCGAGACCGAAGCCTTCAACACCTCTGAAAGCTCAACGTCCTCCGACACTGCCGCGGGTAAACCTGCCGAAAACACTTCCACCTGCGGCACATCCGCAGAAAACACCATCACCACCGGCGATACCGCAGCAGACACATCTTCCGCAGGTACTTCCGCAGAGACTGTTACATCTGCAGCAAGCTCCTCCGCCGCTACTGCCGGCACCACTTCCGGTACCACTGCCGCTGCGACTGCAAAACCGAAGTCTGACCTCTCCGCCGACGGCGGATACGAGGGTAAGGACAGCACCTCGACCTTCAACTACGGTGAGGCACTCCAGAAATCGATCATGTTCTATGACCTCCAGCGCTCGGGTGATCTTCCGGATAACTTCCGCTGCAACTGGCGCGGTGATTCCTGTCTGAACGACGGCAAGGACAACGGGCTCGACCTTACCGGAGGCTTCTTCGATGCGGGAGACAACGTCAAGTTCAACCTTCCCATGTCCTACTCAATGGCTATACTCGCGTGGTCTGTAGTCGAGAACCGCAAGGACTACGAAGCGAGCGGTCAGCTCAATTACATACTTGATAACATACGCTGGGGCAACGATTATTTCATCAGGTGCCACCCCGAGGCTAACGTTTACTATTACCAGGTGGGTGACGGCAATGCCGACCACGGCTGGTGGGGACCCTGCGAAGTCGTTGAGACGCAGATGAAGCGCCCCTCATACAAGGTAGATCTCTCAAACCCCGGTTCTACCGTAACGGCTGGAACGGCGGGCTCTCTCGCGGCGTGCGCAGTCGTGTTCAAGGACACCGACAAGGCATACTCCGACAAGTGCATCAAGCATGCAAAGGAGCTTCTTGCTTATGCTGAAAAAGTACAGTCTGACTCCGGTTACACCGCGGCGAACGGATTTTATCAGTCCTACGGCGGCTTCAAGGATGAGATAGCATTCGCGGCGTACTGGATATACAAGGCGACCGGCGATGAAAGCTACCTGCAGAAATCCCGGGACTATTTCAGCGAAGGCGACGACGGCTGGGCACTGTGCTGGGACGACAAGAGCTGGGGCACTGCAGTGCTGCTCGCAAAAGAGACCGGCGGCAGGACATACAAGGACGCACTTGAAAAGCATCTGGACTACTGGTGCGACTCGATCAAGAAAACTCCGAAAGGGCTGGCGTATTGCGACAACTGGGGCTCGCTCCGATACGCTACCACCGTGGCGTTTGAGATGCTCTCCTATGCAGACAGCTGGGAGTGCTCCGCGTCAAAGGCTGAAAAATACAAGAAATTCGCGAAATCACAGGTGGACTACGCGCTCGGAAGCTCCGGCAGAAGCTATGTCATCGGCTATGGCGATAACTATCCCCAGAACCCGCATCACCGCACAGCTCACGGCTCGTACGCAAACAATATAGGTGAACCGGCGAACACCCGTCACGTTCTTTACGGCGCTCTTGTGGGCGGCCCGAACAGCGATGACAGCTACGACGACAACCGCAGCAATTATCAGAACGGCGAAGTTGCCACCGACTACAACGCAGGTTTCACAGGTGCGCTCGTGAAGCTGTACAAGGAGTACGGCGGCAAGACGCTCAAAAAGTTCGGAGCGATCGAGACACCCGATGAAGAGCTGTACACTGAAGCTACCGTAAATGTCAACGGCGATGACTTCGTGGAGATAAAAGCAATGGTCTACAACAAGACCGCATTCCCGGCAAGGAACACCAACAACCTTAAGCTCTGCTATTTCTTCGATATCTCGGAGATAAAGAAAGCAGGCGGCAGCTCCTCGGATATAGCAGTCACCACGAACTATATGCAGGGCGGCAGCGCCTCTGACGTACTCTGCTGGAACGACGCGAAAAACCTTTATTATGTGGCGATCGACTTCACCGGAGTGGACATCTACCCCGGCGGTCAGGAAAGCTACAAGAAGGAAGTCCAGTTCCGTATCCGCAATAACAAGGGCGTATGGGACAACTCCAACGACCCGTCATACATCGACATTGGCTCGGTATCATCCGGTACTATGGTCAAAGCCGTCAATATGGCGCTGTATGAAGGCAGCACTCTCGTATTCGGCACCGAACCGAACGAATCCAATACCGGCGACGCGATAAAGAATATCAAGCCCGCAGCAAATAACGGAAACTCCGGCAGCAGCAGCAATAACAACAGCGGCGGATACAGCGGCACAGGAACAGTTAACAATGACACGCCCATAAAGATCTCCGACAAAGGTTCGATGAACATCGAGCTCGAACAGCAGGCCGCAAGCGGAAAAGGTAACACCATAGCGTTCACGCTTAAGATAAAGAACACCGGCAGCGACGGCATCGACCTGTCAAAGCTCACTGCCGACTATATGTTCACTAACGACGGCGGCGGCGATGTCGTGTTCGAGTGTGATTATGCCGACATCCAGGGAAGCGCGTATACGGCTTGCACCGATACCGTCACGGGCAGCTTCTCGAAAGCCTCCGGCGATAAGACTGATACCAAGTGCACCGTCAAAAGCTCAGGCGTACTCGCGGGCGGCGACACGCTCACAATAAACGTGCGTATCCATAAGGCGGACTGGTCCGAGTTCGACCTCGGCAATGACTTTTCAGGCGGAAACGCTGACAATATCACAATAACCTACAACGGAAAAAAGCTTAAATAGGGAGATATGAACAATGAGTAATAACAGAGCTTTTCGCAGGCTCTCTGCCGCAGCTCTTGCATCATTCATGGCGCTCGCCTTTACAGCGTCTGCTTATGCAGAAAAGGACACAAAATACGGCAGCATCAAAAAATATATAGAATTGATCGAAGCATCGGAAAAAGATCTTAACGATGGATTTTTTAATCCACCATCCAATTCATATTATTCCAACAGAAATCTTTATAATTACGATGTAGATAAACCTTCAGCAGAAATGATCGACTTACCGGGAAGCTACGATCTCAGAAACGTGGACGGAAAATGTTACGTAACAGAAGTGAAGGATCAGACACCGTTCGGTACATGCTGGGCATTCGGAACAATAGCTGCTTCTGAAATCAGTATCGCGACAGCTTTGGGAATAGACCTCAATACCGCAACAAATAAGCAGAAGAAAGCCCTTGATCTTTCCGAGCACCATCTCGTCTGGTTTGCGCAGTTCCCTGTTCAGGAAAACGACCCGAAGTATCCCACACAGGCCGGAGAAGGACTGTACCTTTTCGTCTTAGAAGATGATACTGAAAAAAGCGTCGCAGAGCTATCCGAATCGATCCTTAATTCCGGCGGGTACGGCACTTCGGCGATATACTTATTTGATAAAGGTGTCGGACCTGCTCTCGAAAGTGATGCTCCATACAACAACAATGAAGGATATCATTATTACACATACACCTCACATTTCAACAAAGAAGGAAACATGATAGACCCCAAACTGATAGCAGACGGTTATTCCAAAGACTATAATGAATGTTTAAAAATGATCTCCGCAAGCCAAAAAAGCTACTCCTATTACACAGATGTATTAAGAGGTAAGATACCGCTCGATACGAACACGCTGTACTCCTTTTCATTTATTTCCAGAGATGGAGGCACCTGGGACATTGATGAATCAAAAAAATACATTAAAGCGTATTGCTTCAGCGGAGCAGATTATCTTCCAAATCCGGCAGGCTTTAACGATACTTCTTATGTGTATAATGAATTAGGTACCTATTCTATAAAAAAGGAGATCTACGAAGGTCACGGTGTTATTATAGGCATAAACGGCGATTCGCTTTATCTGGGAGATCAAGCCGATACAGGATTCAGCTTCATGAATTACCTTACACTTGACGGGACGGTCACAACGCCCGAACAAGCCGATATATGGGCGCAGTATGCCTTTGATCCCCGATATGATCCTTCCGATCCCGATTCGATAAACCTCCCCTTATCCAGCAATCATACTGTCACGATCGTTGGATATGACGACAACTTTCCCAAAGAATACTTCAACGATCCTAACGGCACCATAGGAGGAAACGGCGCGTTTATCGCCAAAAATTCATGGGGAAGCATAAATAACTCCGTTCCTATCTCAAAGAATATGTGGGGCAACGGCGGCGACGGATATTTTTATATTTCGTATTACGATCAAAGCTTTGAAATCCCAACAGCATACATTTTCCGACCCGATAACGAATCCGATGTCAAATCATTGGACACTGATATGTATGATCACGCTATCCAAGCAGTAATAGGCCCTGAATCTTCCCCCTTTGAAACATTCTTTTCAAATGTATTCACTGCAAAAGAGAATGAGTTCATCAAAAGGATCGGTACATTCACATTGGCTCCAAACACCACCCTTGATTACACGGTATATCTACTGAGCGAGAACTACCAAGCACCTACAGACGGTGTTAAAAAATCGGAAGGCAGTATAAAGATCGACTATGCTGGCTATCACACTATCGATCTTGCCGAACGTGTTCCCGTACATAAAGGTCAGAGCTATTCGGTCATTTTCAGCTATCGGCAAGAGAACGGATCATACAGTAACATGTTCTCGTCTGTATTAAACCGGAACGGGATCATTCTCAATGATAAACTCGTTACCAATACTTTTATTGAAGAAACCGGAGATGAATCAATCCAATATAAGTCACCCGGTTATTATCAGACCGTAGTCAACCCGGGAGAGAGCTTCGTAGGTGTACAGACAAAAAAGGGTGTCGTCTGGGAGGACTTTTCGGAGATAATCAAAATCGTCACTTCTGACAATGAGAATGTTTTAAACAATGGGATCTCATACGATAACTTTGGTATAAGAGCTTACCCGCAGACAGAGATCATCGCTCCCGAAAACGCGGTGACAGATCCCGGCAAGAGCTATGCCGCCGGAGATATCCTCAAAGGTAAGATAACGATCACCAACAACGGTACCGAACCTCTGAAAGACGTTGAGCTCATCCTTAACCTCGGAAAACTCGGTGCCGATAACAAGCTCGGTAAAATATCCGTTATCCGACCCGGAAAAACCAAAACCATAAACTATACATACAAGGTAAAGCGCAGTGATGTCAAAAAAGGCAGCATCACCAGCACTCTGTCCGTAAAGACAGGCGGCAAGAAACGGAAAGTGGATGCAGACGTATTCCCGCTCACCTTCACAGTAGATACTGTCGCATAATAGTTCAACCAGACGTTCAAGGAGTAAACTATGAAAATATCGAAAATGTTCAAGTCCGGGAAGCCTGTATTTTCCTTCGAGGTATTCCCGCCCAAAAAAACAAGCGGCGTTGAAAGTATCACCGCAGCCGTGGACGAGCTCGCGGAGCTTAAACCCGCCTACATCAGCGTGACCTACGGCGCGGGCGGCAATACCGCCAACACCTTTACCCGCGATATCGCCGCACACATAAAAAACGACATCGGCATCGAAGCTATGGCTCACATAACATGCGTCAACAACTCGAAGGAAGAAGTGCTCACGGTCATGGACAGCTTCGTCGAAGCGGGGATAGAGAACATTCTAGCTCTGCGAGGAGACATCAACCCAAATGTACCGCCAAAGACCGACTTTAAACACGCAAGCGATATGATATCGTTCATACGCTCCAACAGCAAGTATGATAATGTAGGCATTTCCGGCGCATGCTACCCCGAAGGTCACACCGAAGCTGAAAACCTCACTGAAGACATCCTCAATCTGCGGGGGAAAGTTAACGCAGGCGCTGAAGAGCTGATATCCCAGCTTTTCTTCGACAATACATTCTTCTACGATTTCTGCGAAAAAGCGAAGATAGCCGGCATCAACGTGCCTATCTCGGCAGGCATAATGCCTGTGACCAGCAAGTCACAGATAGAGCGCATGGTAACTATGTGCGGCGCGTCTCTCCCGCAGAAATTCGTACGTATGGTGACGAAGTACGAGACCCGCCCCGAAGCGCTTATCGATGCCGGTATCGCTTATGCCGTGGATCAGATAGCTGATCTTCTTGCGAGCGGCGTTGACGGCATTCATCTCTACACGATGAACAATCCGTATGTCGCACGCAAGATTACAGAAATGGTCGGGAAACTGCTATGACAAAAATACCTGATGATCTGAAGACGGGAGCGTACGCAAAAGCTCTTCGATATCTCGGATACCGCGGCAGCGAACCTGACGAAGCCACCGCGGAGCTGATAGAGACCGGATTCAGAGATCTTGCCGAGGTCATTGATGCCGCTGCTGTCAACTCTGTCGCAGATAAGGCCGATGTCAGCTACCTGCTCATCGGCAGCGATGTGAACCGGCACCTTGAAGGCTGTACCCGGGTAATGATCACCGCAGCAACTCTCGGAGCCGGAGCTGACAGACTGATACACATCGCCGAGATACGCAACATGGCATATGCAGTGGTGCTCGATGCACTCGCAAGCGCACTTATCGAAGAGTACGCCGACGATCTCTGCGAAAAACAGATAAAGCGGCTCTCCGCTGACGGTACAATGACCAGCACTACATGGCGGTTCAGTCCCGGTTACGGCGATTATCCGATCGAATTACAGCCTGTGCTGCTGAAGCATCTCAACGCAGAAAAGCAGATCGGGCTCACAGCTACGAAAGACTATATACTTCTCCCACGAAAGTCTATCACAGGAGTGATCGGCTTATCCACAAACAAACTACCCAATGGTATCCGCGGCTGCGCTGCTTGCAACATGCGGGAGACCTGTCAATACAGAAAGGACGGCATCACCTGTGGCGAATAATAAAGTAAAAGAACTGCTTGAGCGGCAGTATGTGATACTCGACGGCGGCTTCGGCACCGAGCTCCAGAAGCGCGGAATGAAGCCCGGCGAGACCTCGGAGATCATGAATTTCGTGCGCCCCGATGACGTTGAAGCGATACACCGCTCATACATCGAAGCCGGCGCGAACGTCATCAATGCCAACACCTTCGGAGCGAACAGACTTAAGCTCGCGAAAACACAGTACAGTACCGCTGATGTGGTGAAGCAGGCGCTCAACATTGCCCGCAGGGCCGCAGAAGGAACAGACGCCCTCGTAGCGCTCGATGTCGGACCTACGGGTCAGCTTCTTGAGCCGGCGGGTATTCTGTCATTCGAGGAAGCATACGATATCTTCCGTGAGATAATCGAAGCCGGCAAAGACCTCGCAGACCTGATCATGATAGAGACCATGACAGACCTGTATGAGATACGTGCGGCTCTCCTCGCGGCAAAGGAGAACTGCGACCTGCCCGTGTTCACGTTCATGTCCTTCGAAAAGAACGGAAGAACATTCACCGGCACCCTGCCCTCTGCGGCAGCGCTGACGCTCACAGGGCTTGGCTCGGACGCAATCGGCGTGAACTGCTCACTCGCGCCGGACGAGCTGTACGACATTGTTGGTGAGCTGCTGCACTATACTGACCTTCCCGTTATGGTGAAAGCCAACGCGGGTCTGCCTGACCCTGCCACGGGCGCTTACAGCGTATCGGCGGAGAAGTACGTCGCCGACTGCGTGAAATACACAGAAATGGGCGTAAAGTTGTACGGCGGCTGCTGTGGCACTACCCCGGAATACATCTCGGGACTGCGGAAAATGCTGAAAGTGCATGCTCCCTCGCAGCGCGAAAAGCGTGCCGATCTGTCAAGCGTGTGCAGCTCCAGCCGTACTGTGGACATCACCTGTCCGAAGATAATAGGCGAGCGTATAAACCCCACCGGTAAAAAGCTGTTCAAAGAAGCGCTTCGCAATAATGATATAAACTACATACTTAATCAGGCGCTTGAACAGGTGTCTGCCGGCGCAGATATCCTCGATGTGAACGTCGGGCTGCCGGAGATCGACGAAAAGGAAATGATGGTGCGCGTTGTCAAGGCTCTTCAGGGTATCACTGATCTGCCGCTGCAGATCGACAGCACCAAGCCGGATGTTATCGAAGCCGCTCTGCGCGTATACTGCGGCAAGGCTATCGTGAACTCGATCAACGGCGAGGAAGCTGTCATGGAACGCATACTCCCGATCGTGAAAAAATACGGAGCTTCGGTGGTAGGTCTGACTCTCGACGAGAATGGTATCCCGCCCACTGCAGAACAGCGAGTAGCTATCGCAGAGCGCATAACTGCCAAGGCTGAAAGCTATGGGATATCGCGCAGCAACGTGTTCATCGACTGTCTCACTCTCACCGTGAGCACCGAACAGAAGGCTGTTCCCGAAACGCTGAAGGCAGTGCGCATCGTCAAGGAGAAGCTCGGATTGCACACAGTGCTCGGCGTGTCGAACATTTCATTCGGACTGCCGACCCGTGAGCTTGTCAACAGCACGTTCCTCTCGATGGCTATGGAGTGCGGTCTCGACCTGCCTATTATCAACCCGAACATTGCGTCCATGGCGGGAGCGGTGTTCGCTTATCGCGTGCTTGCGGGACATGATGCTAATGCTACGGAGTTTATAGGACGCTACGGACAGTCGTCAAATGACAGCGCGAAGCCTGTCGCTTCAAAGACGGAGATAACACTGGCTTATGCTATTGAAAAGGGGCTCGACAAGGACGCTGAAGCTCTCACAAAGCAGAAGCTCGATGCCGGCACAGACAGCATGGAGATCATAAACAACGAGCTGATACCTGCACTTGACCGTGCTGGCGACGCATTCGGCAAGAACAAGATATTCCTGCCGCAGCTGATAATGTCAGCGAATGCAGCACAAGCGTGCTTCGGAGCTATAAAAGCTGCCATGAGCGGTGAGAAGCGCATCAGCAAGGGAAAGATAGTCCTCGCCACCGTCAAGGGCGATATCCACGATATCGGCAAGAACATAGTAAAGACGCTGCTTGAGAACTATGGCTACACTGTCATTGACCTGGGCAAGGATGTGCCGGAGCAGAAAGTGGTTGACGCAGCGATCGAGCATGATGTGAAGCTTGTCGGATTGAGTGCGCTGATGACAACGACGCTCGGAGCCATGGAAAAGACGATACGGCTTTTGAGGGAGAGCGGGCATGACTGCAAAGTCGTAGTAGGCGGCGCGGTGCTGACAAAGGAATATGCGGATGCTATCGGCGCTGACCGGTATGCCAAGGACGCGAAAGACACTGTGGACTTTGCGAAGGAGATCCTGGGATAAACAAAAAAGGTACGGTCATTGACCGTACCTTTTGTTTTGTATAGCTCTGAACTATATCAGCTTACTTGAGCTCTACTTTAGCGCCAGCCTCTTCGAGCTTAGCCTTGATCTCTTCAGCCTCAGCCTTGGAAGCACCTTCCTTAACAGGCTTGGGAGCGCCTTCAACGAGCTCCTTAGCCTCCTTAAGACCAAGTCCGCAGATATCCTTGACAGCCTTGATAACGTTCATCTTGCTGTCGCCGAACGAAGCGAGGATTACATCGAATTCTGTCTTCTCTTCAGCAGCTGCTGCGCCTGCACCTGCTGCGGGGCCTGCTGCTACCATAGCTGCTGCGGATACGCCGAATTCTTCCTCAAGTGCCTTTACTAAATCGTTGAGCTCAAGAACTGTGAGCTCCTTAACGTCTTCTACGATCTTTAAAACTTTCTCTGAAGCCATTTTAGTTTCCTCCTGAATATTGATGTTGTTACGATTGTGATCTCAAGCTGCGAAGCCGTAATTATGCGGCATCTCCGCTTTCCTTCTTCTTTGCGATCTCGCTTGCTGCGATCGCGAGTCTCTGCATGGGAGACTGGAGCATGAACAGGAGCTTGGAAACAAGCACTTCCTTGCTCGGGAGCTTTGCGTACTCCTCTACCTCTGCGACTGTGATTGCTTCCTTACCGATGAAACCGGTCTTGATGTTGAAGCGGTCGCCGCTGTCCTGTGACTGCTTGTACAGGATCTTAGGAGCGGAGATGATGTCGCTTTCATGGATCGCGATAGCGGTTGTGCCCTCGAGGTGTTCCTCGATGCCTGTGATACCAGCCTTCTCTGCTGCTCTCCTGAGAAGTGTGTTCTTTACTACGAAGTAATCAACGCCAGCTTCTCTGAGTGCCTTACGAAGTGCGGTATCCTCTGCCACCGTAATGCCCTTGTAATCGACTATCACGCCGCCTGCAGCGCTTTCGAGCTTCTTTGCGAGCTCATCGACGAACTGCTGTTTCTGCGCAATGATCTTTTCACTTGCCATCAGGTTTTTCCTCCTTATCAATTTTTGCTGTCAAAAGCCGGGGGAAATATAAAACCCCATTCCAGAAAGGAACAGGGGAATAAATCACTATGATCTCCCATTCCTCGGCAGGCGGTCACCCGTTAGCGCTTTCGCGACCTGCTGTCTTTAGAACAGCGTAACTATTATAGCACAGTATTATATGATTGTCAAGCGTTTTTCTTATTTTTATAAATTTTTTTTAAAACTATTGCAAATACTGATTTCTTATGGTATAATATACACTATCGTTTTCTCTCTATATACTATAGATGTATGAAAGGATCGGCTGAAATGGAAAAGATCAGAAAATTTGTAGACAGCAAAGCGTTTCAGAATACCATACTTATCGTTATCGTTATCAACTCGATTATTCTCGGACTTCAGACCTCACCTATCATAACAGCATCAATAGGCGGCGTTCTCGAGATACTCGACATGATATGCCTTGGTATCTTCATCATTGAAATGCTGCTTAAAATGATAGCGTACAAGTTCTTTGGATATTTCAAAAGCGGCTGGAACTGGTTCGACTTCATCATAATACTCACATCGGTACTGTCCGGTCTCGCGGTCCTCTCTTCGATAAGAATACTCCGCGTGTTCAGAGTTTTCCGCTCACTCAAGGGTCTGCGCGGCTTCAAGATGATAAGCTCGCTCAAACCTCTGCAGGTGATCATCGGAGCTATCGGAAGATCTATCCCCGGAATCTCCTGGACAGCTTTCCTGCTTCTGATAATCTACTACATATTCTCGATAATAGGCGTTACGCAGTTCGGCGAGGCATTCCCGGAATGGTTCGGTGATATACCGAAGGCTATGTACACTCTGTTCCAGGTAATGACACTTGAAAGCTGGTCAATGGGCATCAGCCGTCCCGTTATGGAAGTCTTCAGCTACGCATGGGCTTACTTCGTTCCGTTTGTACTGATCTCCGCATTCGTGATGATGAACGTCGTTGTCGGCATCGTTGTCAATGCTATCAGCGAGGTCGCGGAGTTCAACAAGAAGGAAGCACATGAAGAAGCAGGCACTGCCGACATCAAAGCGGAGATCGATGCCGTAAAGGAGCACCTTGCAAAGCTCGAAGAGCTGCTCGAAAAGAAAAACTCCAATTGAGCCATGCTCACCGAATAGTCAGAAAAGCGTCTCAACCGCTCCCCGCGGGAAAGCCGCAAAAAATATATTAATTACCCGGAGGAAAAAACTATGTCAGAAGAAACAACAGAGATCAGAGAAGAAACGGTTGATCCCAAGCCGGAAAGCAAGAAGAAAAAGCCACTCTTCAGCGAAAACACAGTTGAGGTACTCGTGGCTGTATTCCTCGGTATCACCGCACTCCTTACAGCGTGGGCTACATGGATAGGCTCGCTCCACGGCGGCAATCAGGCTACAAACTACACAAAGAGCAACAACCTCGCATCCGAGGGCAACTCGGAATACAACGCAGGTATGCAGCTTTACCTGTCCGACCTTATGGCATGGAACACCATGATGGATTACGCCTTCGACAAGGTCATCGCTCAATCGGAAGGTGACGAAACGAAAGCGGAGCTTATACAGGAAAAGCTCAATAACTACATAGAACAGAATGCCAGCCAGATACTTATGGATGCTTATGACAAAATGACAGATGAAATGAACTCTCCGTTTGAGGTCGAGGGAATGCTCGATGAGTATTTTGTTACCGCAAACGAACTTTTGGCGGAATCCCGTGCTGTTCTCGAAGAGGGTCAGCGTGACAACGCTCACGGCGATGCTTACAACCTCGTCAACGTCATCTATTCTGTAGTACTGTTCATGCTCGGTATTGTCGGCGTATTCAAGAGAATACCTAACCGTACAGTGGTACTCTTCATCGCAGTTATTGGACTTACACTCGCCACGATCTACATGCTCACGATACCCATGCCTACAGGCTTTGACTTCTCAAGCTTCTTCACTGCAAA
The DNA here is from genome assembly GCA_947166275.1 of uncultured Clostridia bacterium. Lineage (GTDB taxonomy): Bacteria > Bacillota > Clostridia > Oscillospirales > Ruminococcaceae > Ruminiclostridium_E. The sequence continues at coordinate 2,888 of CAMVDP010000008.1, read as the reverse complement.
GTAACTGATACGATGAAAATTAAGTCATAACGACCAGATAACAAAAGACCGGCTGAAATTTGATATTCAGCCGGTCTTTTTATTTATACAAAAATCCATGCTACACAATACGGTTCTCATTACCGACCGTATTCTCGACAAGAGTCAGTATCTTCATATACGATCACTTGACGTTTTCCTCATCGTGATGTCTTATCTGGGCACGTTTTATCTTTCCTCCGAGAGTTTTCGGAAGCTCGTCAACGTATTCGATAACACGGGGATACTTGTAAGGAGCGGTCTCGCGCTTAACGTGGTCCTGCAATTCCTTTGTAAGCTCCGGTGAAGGAGTGTAGCCTTTTGCAAGAACTACAGTAGCCTTTACGACCTGACCTCTTATAGGATCGGGAGCGCCGGTTATGGCAGACTCAACTACAGCAGGATGCGTGAGGAGTGCGCTTTCGACCTCGAACGGCCCAATACGGTATCCGGAGCATTTGATAACGTCATCGTTCCTGCCAACGAACCAGTAATAACCATGTGAATCACGCCATGCAACGTCACCGGTGTCATAATTGGCAGAGCCAAGTACAGCTTTTGTCAGATCCGGATCCTTGTAGTACCCGCAGAAAAGTCCGGTGGGATGATGTTTGTCTATATCGCATGCCATGATGCTTCCCTCCTCACCGTCATCGGTTTCCGTGCCGTCCGGGCGGAGAAGGTGGATATTATAAAGCGGAGAGGGCTTTCCGGTCGAACCCGGTTTAGGATCTATCCACGGGAAGTTTGCGATAAGTACAGAACCTTCGGTCTGACCGAATCCTTCACGCATTTTTTTGCCGGTAAGCTCATAGATACGGTTGAAGACCTCGGGGTTAAGAGGTTCACCGGCATTACAGAAGTTTTCGATAGTCGAGAGGTCATATTGAGTCATATCCTCCTGCAGCATGAAGCGGTACATAGTGGGAGGAGCGCAGAATGTAGTGAGTTTGTACTTGCTTATGACCGAAAGCATGTCTTTAGCGTCGAAGCGCCCGGTGAAGTCATAGACGAACTGCACAGCGCCGCATATCCACTGACCATATATCTTGCCCCAGCCGAATTTAGCCCAGCCTGAATCTGAGATCGACATATGGAGCTTGTTTTCCTGTACCTGATGCCAATACTTTGCGGTAACGATGTGACCGAGAGGGTACGAATAGTTATGGCATACCATTTTAGGCATACCTGTGGAACCGGAAGTAAAGTATATAAGCATGATATCGGTAGCTTTTGTAGCCTGATCATCGGTAGGACGCTCAAAAGTATCAGGGTATCCAGCGATCTTATCCTCAAAGAAATCCCAGCCGTCACGAGGTTCTGCAACAGCTATTTTCTTACGTAGAGTTTTTATCTCCGGAGCCGCACTGTCGATCTGAGTGCGTATATACTCATCATCACAGGCGATGATAGCAGATATTCCGGCCATATTTCCACGATATGCGATGTCATGGGCAGTAAATAGAAGATTACCCGGAATAAGGATGATCCCAAGCTTATGCAGAGCCGTCGCTATTACCCAGTACTCCCAGCGGCGGCGGAGAATAAGAAGAACAACATCGCCTTTTTTAAGTCCGAGGCTGCGGAAATAGTGGCAAGTCTGATTTGAGAGCCTGGATATATCAGTGAAAGTAAAAGTACGTTCCTGCTTATCCTGACTCAACCAGAGCATAGCTTTTTTATCGGGTTCCTGTTTTGCCCATTCGTCAACGATATCCCAGCCGAAATTGAAATCCTCCGGCACGTTTACGCGGTAGTTTTCTACGAAATCCTCGTAAGAATCAAATTCTATACGGGGAAGATAGCGGTCTAAAAGCATTTTAACATAATTCTCCTTTATCAGATATGTTCATCAGATCATTCAGCGATCACAGTGAGGAATCTTGCCTTGGAATCACCGTGGCAGCGCTGACCATGAGGGTATGTAGGATTGAAATAGATAGAATCGCCCTCACCCAAAATGATCACCTTTTCCTCGAAAACGAGCTCAATGCTGCCCTTCAGCACGAGGTTGAATTCCTGACCGGCATGGGTGACGAGTTCAGCAGGCTCATCTGTAGGTTCAAGCGTAACAAGGAGCGGCTGCATGATCTTGTCCGCATAGCGGAATGCCAGATCCTTGAAACGATATCCGGGGATACGGCTTACAGTCTTTCCCTGCCCGCGTCGTACTACCTGATAAGTGTTTATACGACTTTCTTCGCCGGAAATCAGTTCGTTGAAATCGACTTTGAATTTGTTGGCGATCTCATAGATGACGCTTATCGGAAAATCTCCGTTCTGCTCATAGCCGACATATAGCTCAACGTCTATACCGAGTTCTTCGGCAAGCTTTTCCTGACTGTAATCACACACTTCACGCAATTCACGTATACGAGCAGCGATTTCTTTGATGCTTTCCATAATGTAACCTCCAAATAAACTACAAATATCGGTAACTCAATACATTATATCACAAATCGAGTAAATTTACAAGATAAAAATACCAGATTTCAAAAAATGATTTTACACAATATTTTTGCAATATGCACAGCGATCCGTCTAAATCGAACGATCACAATCAGAAACACTGTGCAGCCGTTTTTTATTTCAGCTCACAAGTCCGGTTCAATTGATTGTTTAATAATATCACGAAACAGGCGCTGATGTCAATTAGTATACACCGGTAGTGTTGACTTTGGAAGAATAGTATGTTACAATGAATAGAAATAAGCGTATGCACACAAATAATTCTGACAATGTGCACAACCGGCAAAAGAAAAGGACATTAGTTATGAACTATATAAGATTAAGCAAGGAGATCGCGTTCGCTTTACGACATAATCCCGGTCAGTACGGGCTTGAACTGGACTGCGAAGGATTTGTCCCGG
>CAMVDP010000007.1 GCA_947166275.1 uncultured Clostridia bacterium | reverse complement strand
CATCGTCGTCATCGTCGTCGTCGTCAGCGATCACGCCTGTATCGTCGTCATCGTCGTCGTCGTCGTCGTCAACAATAGCAGCTGTATCGTCATCGTCGTCAGCATCTACTGTAGCGTCAGCGTCAGCGTCAGCATCAGCAGCAGCGTCGTCTGTTGCAGCGTCAGCAGCAGCAGCAGCATCGTCATAAGAGAGGTCTACCTTGGATACATACATACCCCAAGCAGCTGTCCAAGCGTTCTTCTTGTAACCTACGTTCAGACCGTAGTATATGTCATGCAGAGTAGCCATTGTGAGACCGCCGCACTGTGCAAGATACTGGCTGATATCGAATGTAACTGTACCAGCTGTGAGGTCTGCCTTAACAGGGCTGTACATCATACCGTTTGTGGTAGCGTAGTTGAAGAAGAGAGCGAAGTTGGATGTAACTGTGCCAGCGCCGGAACCGATAAGACCAACTTCAGTGGACGGAATACCGCTGTTCCAAGCGCCTGCGCTTGTAGAAGCAGCAGCGGATGTGAATGTGAATGTGATCTCACCGTTGTCCTTGTGGTTGAAGAATTCAGCTACCTGAGTAGCGAGACCAGCGAAGCCTAACGGACCTGTACCGTTGATCATCTGCTCGTTGTAGGACTGTGTATTTCCATCACCGGTTGTGCCGCTTGCGTTTGTACCTGTCTGACCCTGAGAACGATAAGGATCTGTACTTGAAAGTACCCAAACGTCATCTCTGTAGATAGTTGTCTTGCCCTGGTAGTCGATAGTGCTTCTGTGAGTGTTAGCGATTGTTGTTACAGGCAGCCAAGCGTTCTCCTTGGATGTAGCTGTTCCCTCGGGAGCAAAGTCAACATAACCGTATGCAGCCTTGGAAACCCACCAACCGTTCTTAGCGAATGCGTAAGCTACGAGGTGTGCTGTGCTGTTAGCGTCGCCGAGGTACTTGCAAGAAAGGTTGAATTCAGGACCAAGATCTGCGGTAGCTACATAATATCTCTCGCCCTTCTTTACAACGTAGTTGCCGGCAGTCTCTTCACCTGTTGTAGTATATCCGGCACTAGGATCGCAAGCAATCTCGTTGAACTCTGTTGTGTCAAATACTTCGTAAACAGTTGCGGCAGCGATATTTCTGTAAAGAGCAACACTTCCGAGAGCAGCTGCTGCGGGAGCGGTAGCGCCTACGTAGTAAAGTGTTTCGTTAGCAGCAGCACCAGCGGCAGCATCCCAGTATGTTCTTGTTACAGGGATAACCTTATCGCCAGCCTTTAAGCCTGCGCCGTAGTAGTTACCTGTTGTCGCCACATCATCAGCGATAAGTGTAACAGCAGCGCCGAATACGTACCTATCAGCATCACCAGCCATCGCCGGATCAGTTGTGCTATTGGTAGCATCAACAGCCTTCTGTAAAGAGAGGTAGGATGTTACTGTGAGCTCCTCTGCAACAGTTTTGCCGGTAGTGGTATAGAAAGTATCAGCGGGGTTGATAACAGCAGAACTATCAGCGGGTTTACCCTTGCTGCCTGCACCTGCTGCGTAAACTGCAAAATTGGATGTTAATTCAGAAGCCTGCTCGTTCTCGATTCTTGCAAGGTCTACTGTGTTAGTGTCATACGTACCGTAGGTGTAATCAAGAGTCTTGGTCTCATCGATCTTGTTAACGTTAGCGTCAACCTTAGCTATAGCGATACCGTCTCTGATGTCGATCTCGCCAACCTGGAATACTCTCTTATTCTTGCTGTCCTGGCTGTCGATCCACTGATTGTGAACTGTTTCGCTGTCTGTCCAACCTTCAACAGTAGCTGTGAATGTCATATCTGTGATTCTGTCGAAGTAGAACGAAGCGAATTCACCGTCATGGTAGATAGGAGTCTTCTTGTCGAGAACTACGATGTACCACTTGCTCTTTTCAGCATAATCGCCGTGCCAAGACGGATGAGTGTTAGCAAGCTTGAATGTCTTTGTTACACTCTGTGTGCCTGTGTAGCCGGAAACTGTGAGTTCAACGGCTGTGATCTTCTCGCCCCAGTTAGCAAGAGTAGCATCCTCGTTGCCTGCGCTGTTTCTGATGTAGTGAGCGAATACATTCTTCTCAAGGTCATCGAAAACAACAGTCTGTACATCAACCTGATTGAGCTTGTCAGCGATATCGCGGTTTACGTCAGCCTTGATTGTGATCGTATTCTTGTGCGATGCGGTTGTGTAGTAGAGATCATAGGATCTTGTTTCCTTCTCAGCGCATACAACAGCGGAGAGAGAAGTAACAGCGAGTGTTGCAGCAACGCCTGCTGCAAGGATCTTGTTAATCTTCATGATTAAATTCCTCCTAAAAATATTCGGTAAAGTTTGTCATTACCTACAGCCTTTATTATACATAATCTCAATAGTTTTTTCAATAGTCATTTTTACCATATTTTGTGAATTTATCTGTTTTATACGGACAAATTATACAAAATCGGGAATCTGACTGTCGAACCACCGTCGAGCTTTGCTTTTAAAGCCTCGGTTTTGACTGTTTACATTTAGGTAGTCCGTGCGTCTCACGAAAAAGTTTCAGCAAGTTTCAAATTTTTTTAATTTTTTTTGAAGCTGTTGTGAAGCTCTTTCGTGAAGCCGTTCGAGCCACCCTCATGTTGCTTACATTTGTGTAGTCCTCGGGTTTTTGCAAAAAGTTTCACTGATTTTCGGATTTTTTTGGAAAATTTTTCCATTTATACTATTTATATAGGAGCTTCACCTGTCAGCCGGCGAAAAGCCCTTGACACAAGCGCAGCGTTATGCTATAATACAAATAGACAAGAGCGTACCCTTTCAGACGGTCGCGCTCTCTACTGATCCATCAAAAAAATGAACCACCGGTGACGCGCTACTGTCGGGCGGTTCATTTTTTTCTTATGTTCTTGCTCACTGTAATAACGAGAGTTATAAGTGCGCATATAAATATGTCATGCTGAATAAGTTCAGACAATGTTACATACATATACATAAGCACCACCCCCTTGTTGTCGGGAGCGAACGACCGCCTGTTTATATTACGATACACCCTTGTCCGGCATTATTATAGCATAAAATAATACCGCCTGTCAATAAATAATCCTTGACAAACGGCGGCAGCTGTGATATAATATGTACACCGAAGATACATGAAAAAAGATTTTCATTTTTATATTCCTCGTACCAAGCGAAAGCCGCTCCTTCACCGGGAGCGGCTTTTGCTTTATATTACGCCCGAAAGACCGGTCATGGTCCGCACAAAGGCGCGAAGCTCGGCACGGGAGCGTATTTCATTCGTTCGGTCGATGACCTGACGCTGTCTGTCCGCCGAGAGCTCGGAGAAGTATTTGAGCGCGCTCGGATTTTCGGCAAGCGCGCACCCGAGCCCGAGCGGGATCTGCGGCGTATCGTCGTTCATCATATCTATCAGCACCTTTCGATGCTATTATCCCATATTTCGCGGGGATTATACATTTTTCACGGGTGCAGTGTCAATCGGTCTCGACAGGCACGATATCCCTTGTCTTCTTGGTGAAGAACAGCACTCCGAGGTACGCGCAGCTTATCAGCGCGAACGCGCACGCGTCGAGGTCGAGCTTCGCAAACTCCGACACCGATTTACCGCCGAACGCCAGGGCGAGAAGCTCCGATACCGCGTGGGTGCCTGCCGTAAGGAACGTGAGGAGCGCGAATATCACCTCGCCGAGCCGTGTACGCAGATTTTCGACCCTTGCGCAGAACCGTGCGTAGCCGAGCACGAACACGATAGCGCACAGATGCGACATGATCACGATAAGGTGCTCCGCGTGGTTGAGGATTATAAGGTCGGAGTTGAAGTATGTCGCCGTACGGATGAACATATACACCGCGACGACAAGCTTGAGATGCCCGGTGAGTCTCGGCGGGATCACTCTTGCGAGAAGCATGCCGCCCGACGCGAACAGCGCGAGTGCCGCTGCGCCCGATGCGATCAAAGCCGTGATGCCGGGGTCTATGTCCGTGATGTGCAGTCCGATCAGGAATGCCGCTGCGATCTCCGCGAGACCGAGCACGCGTGTGGCGTTGCTTCCCATGCCGTCGGACGCGAGCGTGAATGCCGCTTCACCGCGCTTCGCGAAAACGAACGAAAGCCCGCAGAGTATAAGCGCGAATGCCGCCAGCATGATATAGATCACGATGCCGCCCATTTCCGAGCCGCGGTAGAAGAATCCGCTCTCAAGGTCGGTAAGGCTCACCATCTGGAAGAAGCGCACCACTCCGCACGCGATCACTGCTATAAGTGCAACGACAGGTATAAGCCTGCCTGTTTTTGTTTTCATATCTGTCAGTTCCTTTTTGATATAGTTCTCCCGCCACCGCGCAGAGAATGTACAGTTTTTATTATAGTATATTTTCCCCGCCAAGTCAATATAATTGACTGAAAATATTTTCGGGAGGCTGTTACAATGAAGGACATGCTTATAATTCTCGCGATGTTCGCGGCGGCGATATTTGCTCTGCCGCTGCTGCACGGCACGCAGGCTGACGGCGCTGTCACCATGCAGGAGCCGGTATTCCCCGCCGAGGTACGCATATACATGACCGGCGCAGAGCAGACTGTCGCCGTGTCGGCGGAGGAGTACCTTGAGGGCTGTCTTGCCGCGCAGATACCGATAAACTACCGCCCCGAGGCGCTCAAAGCGCAGGCGTGCGCGTCGGCGACATACGCTCTGCGGCTGATGAAAGACCTTGCGGGGACAGGGAAGCTTCCCGACGGCGCTGACATCTCCGATGACAGCCGACTCTGCCAGCCATACATGCCGCCGTCCGGGCGTGAGCAGGCATACGGCGCCGATTACGAGAAATACCGCGATAATATCCTTGCCGCCGTGCAGTACGGCCTCTCACATATCATGCTAAACAACGGAGAGCCGATCTACGCGGTTTATCACTCTGTGAGCGCGGGCTGCACCTGCCCCTCAGAGTACGTCTGGGGCAGAGCCATTCCATACCTGCGCCGCGCAGAAAGCCCGTGGGACAAGGATTTCATCAACTACGAGTGCGTGAACGAGCTGCGCTCGGAGGATATCCGCCTGAAGCTTGCGGAGTATGACCGCGGCATAGAGATACCCGTTGACCCCGCACGCTGGTTCACCGAGCTGCGCACAGACGAGAACGGCTACGTGATATCGGTGAACATCGGGAAAAACACATTCTCCGGCGGCGACATCTGGCGCATACTCGGGCTGCGCTCGACAGCGTTCTCCGTAAGCTATATCGATAACATATTCACATTCACCACCCGCGGCTTCGGTCACGGCGCGGGCCTCAGCCAGTACGGCGCGGACGCTATGGCAGGCTCCGGAAGCACCGCCGAGGAAATACTGCGACACTACTACGGCACGGGAATAGATTTGACATAAGCAGCCAACTGTGGTATAATCAAGAATACCCGCACGCGGGAAAAACTAAAAGGACGTAAAACAATGCGAAAGCTTTTAAAATACCTCACCCGGGGTTATATGAAGGAGACAGTGCTCGCACCGCTGTTCAAGTGCATCGAGGCGATCTTCGAGCTGTTCGTGCCGACAGTCGTGGCAAGCATGATAGATGTGGGCATAGCTAACGGCGACAAGGCATACATCGGCGGTATGTGCGCTATCCTCGTCGGGCTCGGACTTGCCGGGCTCGGATTTTCTGTGACCGCGCAGTTCTTTGCCGCAAAGGCTGCCACCGGCTTCTCGAAAACTGTCGGAAGCGCGCTGTTCCGGCATATCCAGACTTTCTCGTATTCCGATCTTGACGAGCTCGGTACCTCGACGCTCATGACCCGCATGACCAGCGATCTGAACCAGGTCCAGACGGGCGTGAACATGACCCTGCGACTGCTGCTGCGCTCGCCGTTCGTAGTATTCGGAGCCATGATAATGGCGTTCACGATAGATGTCCCCTCCGCGCTTATATTTGCCGCAGCTATACCGGTGCTCTCGATAGTCGTATTCGGGATAATGCTGGCAGGAATGCCGCTGTACGGCAAGGTCCGTATCGGGCTGGACAAGCTCCTCGGGCGCACCCGCGAGAACCTGAACGGCGCGAGAGTGGTACGCGCGTTCTGCATTGAGGACAAAGAGATCGCGGACTTTAACTCCGAAAACGAAAAGCTCACTCGGATACAGCTCACCGCGGGAAGGATCTCCGCGCTGATGAATCCGCTGACATTCGCGCTGATAAACCTCGCTGTGATACTGCTGATATGGACCGGAGCTCTGCGCGTTGACGCGGGGCAGCTCACACAGGGTCAGGTCGTGGCGCTCTACAACTATATGTCGCAGATACTTGTCGAACTGATAAAGCTCGCCGGACTGATAATAACGATAACCAAAGCCGCGGCGTGCGGCAAGCGTATCCAGTCCGTATTCGACAGCGGTGAAGGCATGACCGGCGGCACTGTGAAGAACGGCTTTGTCGGCTATGAAAACACGGTGGAGCTCCGTAATGTTTCCCTCACGTATAAGACTGCGTCCGACAAATCGCTGAACGGTATAAGCTTCAAAGCAAGGAAAGGCTCGACCGTCGGTATCATAGGCGGCACGGGCTCTGGCAAGACCTCGCTTGTCAACCTTATACCCCGCTTCTACGACCCGACGGAGGGAGAAGTACTCATAGACGGCGTGGACGCGAAGGAGTACGACCTTGAGGCACTGCGCTCGATGATAGGTATCGTCCCGCAGAAGGCAGTGCTGTTCAAGGGCACGATACGCGAGAATATGCAGTGGCGCGACAGCTCCGCGGATGATGCGGAGATAATGCGGGCACTGACTCTCGCGCAGGCTGCCGATATCATTGAAAAGAAGGAGCACGGCCTCGACTGTATGGTCGAGCAGGGCGGCACAAACTTCTCCGGCGGTCAGCGCCAGCGCCTGACCATTGCCAGGGCAATGGTTGGCTCGCCTGAAATACTGATACTCGATGACAGCGCGTCGGCTCTCGACTTCGCCACCGACGCGGCATTACGAAAGGCTCTGCGCACACTGAACGAGACGACCGAAACCACGGTATTCATAGTGTCCCAGCGCACGAGCTCGATAATGCACGCCGACAAGATAATTGTGCTGGACGACGGCGAAGCTGTCGGTATCGGTACGCACGCGGAGCTCCTTGACAGCTGCCCCGTGTACCGCGAGATCTACGATTCCCAGTTCCGTAAGGAAGGGGGCGAGACCGCATGAAAAACAAGGACACCATACGCAAAGTGCTGCGGTATATCGGACGATACTCCCCGCTGATGCTGCTCTCGATGCTGCTGGCTCTGCTCACAGTTGCCGGCACTTTGTATATACCTATTATAATAGGAAAAGCTATCGACCTTATCATCTCCGCCGGAAACGTTGACTTCGGGCAAGTACTCCCGCTCCTGATACAGGCAGGCATTGTCGCAGGAGTGACAGCGCTGCTCCAGTGGCTGATGAATGCTATAAATAACCGGATCACCTTCGATGTGGTGCGCGATATACGAAGCGACGCGTTCCGACATATCGAGGAGCTCCCGCTGTCCTATCTCGACACAAAAAGCACCGGCGACATTGTGAGCCGCGTGATATCCGATGCCGACCAGTTCGCGGACGGACTGCTGCTCGGGTTTTCCCAGCTCTTCACCGGCGTGGTGACGATACTCGGCACGCTCGTATTCATGCTGATGCTCGATCCGTGGATAACGCTCGCGGTAGTAGTGCTGACACCGGTCTCGCTGCTTGTGGCACGGTTCATCTCGACCCGCACATACAGTATGTTCAAGCTTCGCACAGAAACTCTCGGCGAGCAGACCGCGCTGATAGATGAGGTCATCGGCAACGAAAAGATAGTCAAAGCGTTCTGCCGGGAGGACGAAAGCGCTGAAAAATTCGACGAGATAAACTCACGGCTTGAGAAGTGCTCACTGCGGGCAACTTTTTTCTCATCGCTTACCAATCCCAGCACCCGCTTTGTCAACGCAATGGTCTATGCGGCAGTCGGGCTTTTCGGAGCGCTGGCTGTTATCGACGGCGGCACGGGCGGCATAACTGTCGGCGAGCTGTCATGCTTCTTAAGCTACGCCAATCAGTATACCAAGCCGTTCAATGAGATATCCGGCGTGGTGACAGAGCTGCAGAATGCTCTCGCCTGCGCGGCGCGGCTGTTCGAGCTCATCGAGGAGCCCGCCCAGACTCCCGAGCCTGCCGACGCGTATACCCTGACCGATGTTCGCGGTGATATCAGAGCCGAGAACGTAAGCTTCTCCTACGTTCCGGACAGGAAACTGATAGAAGGCTTCAATATCGACATAAAACAGGGTCAGAAGACCGCGATCGTCGGACCGACTGGCTGCGGAAAAACCACATTCATCAATCTGCTGATGCGGTTTTACGATGTCACGGACGGCACTATCTATGCCGACGGACACGATATCCGCACCGTCACCCGTCAGAGCCTGCGCTCGTCCTACGGTATGGTGCTGCAGGAAACGCGGCTGATATCGGGCACTATACGCGATAACATCACCATGGGCAAGCCCGACGCCACAGACGAGGAAGTGAAGGCTGCAGCGAAAGCTTCACATGCCCACGGCTTCATCAAGCGACTGCCAAACGGTTATGATACCGTGATAGGCGAGGACGGCGGCAGCCTTTCGCAGGGACAGAAGCAGCTTCTGTGCATTACGCGGATAATGCTTTGTAAGCCGCCGATGCTGATACTCGACGAGGCAACGTCAAGCATAGACACGCGCACCGAGCTGAAAATACAGGACGCGTTCTCGAAGCTCATGCAAGGCCGGACGAGCTTCATCGTCGCACATCGCCTGTCCACGATACGCGACGCGGATGTGATACTTGTCATGAATGCCGGAAGCATTGTGGAACAGGGCACTCACGATGAGCTGCTGGCAAAGGGCGGCTTCTACGCGAAGCTCTACAACAGCCAGTTCGATAACGGACAATAAAACAGCCCCCGCATATGGAAAGTTTCTTTTATCGCCGCGTCGTGCGGCGTTTTGGAAACCTTCTTTACTACGTCCTGTAGTACGCGGGGGCTTTCGTTATTTTATGGTCGTTCCGGGGTAGTAGAAAGCAAGTATCTGATCGTAGGTATAACCGTACTTCGAAGCGAGGATGTTTGCGCCGTGCTGGCTGAAGCCGACGCAGTGACCGTAGCCGTAGGTGGTTATGGTAAACTCATCGGAAGCCGCGTCATAGCTGATATCGAACGCCGCGGAGCGTATGTCATAATCCATGATCTTCTCGCGGAACACACGGCCGGTGATGCTGACATCACGGGTACCGTTGTTGTACTTGGTATAGCCGCCTATGGACATCTGTCCGACGAACACCTCATCGGTACGGGATTCTATCTTTATCCACTCCGACGGGTCTCCGGAAAGCTCTATGCCGGTACTGTTGCTTACGTACTTCTTTATCTCGTCCGAGCTGAACTTTGCCTGTCTGCCGTAGTTGATATCGTACTCCTTGTCGATGAAGCCGGTATCAATGCTCTGCAGATACGGATAGTCGATGCCCCATACATTTTTGGAGGAAGCGGTGCGGCCTGCCGTTGACGCGGAGTACACAGCCTGTATCATCGTTCCGTCATAGTACAGCGCCTTGCCGAGCACCTGGCTTACCAGCTTCACGACCTTGTCGCTGGGCGTGCTCTTGGCGATGTACGCGTTCTGACCGTTGTCGTTGTAGTACTTTATGTAGGTATATGTCGCTATTGCCTGTGCCTTTATCGCTTCGTCATCGAATACATCGCTGATCTCCGCCATGACTGCCGCGGATACGACATTGAGCGCGGTATCGGTAATGATCCTGCCGCCGGCATTGACCGAGAATATCTCGTTGTTGGCGTTGTTCACAGGGCCGTCTGTCGAAGTTCCTTCCGCAGTGGTGGTCTGCTCGGCGGCAGTCGTTACATCGGCGGAAGTCGCCTCGGTGACAGTCGTCGCCTCGGATACCACGGTGATCTCGCCGTCCAGGTCGTCCTCGGCAGGCTCGGTGGTATCTGCGAGATCCTCTTCGTCGGGCTCGTCATCCTCGATATCCTCGGAATCCTCACGGCTGACCGCCGCAGCGGTAGCGACCGCAGAGGTCTCGACAGCTGAGATCGTCGTGGCGGCGATCGTTGTTGTCGTCTCAAGCGGAGCCGTGGTCACGGATGTCTCCTCCGGCTCAGTCTCGGGCGCCGGAGCAGTCGTAGTGGTCACAGGCACTGTGTAATCCAGATCATCGCCGCTCATCACGAAGTCTGCAGGCGCAGTCGTGACGGCAGGCTTTGTCGTCTCATCCTCCGCAGGCATAAGAAGCATTGTCTCGGTGCGGGTATAATCCGCGAGAGAAGGCTTGCGCGCGTTGGCAACATTAAGCTCGGTAGCGTAGGTATACACTGCCATGCCGTACTCGTCAACTCCCGATGTCACTGCCGGAGCGGGCTCCGAGATGTCATCGGCGGCTGCGGCGGCCTCGATGCCGAGGCTCACATCGATACTGTCGACGGTCTCCATGATCCCGAACAGGAAAACATATATGCAGATTATGATAAGTGCTATCGTTATTTTGATAAGTGAACCTTTTTCCGTAGTATCACCTCCGCATTATGACGGGAAAGCCGTAATAAGGCTCCCGATCATTGGGCCTCCTTGAAATCCTTTATGTACGCAGGATCCCATTTGCGCCCCGCCCATTCACAGGCGTAGCTCTTGTAATATGCGTCGAACATCTTGCGGCGCACATTGTTGTTCTCGTCAAAGCCCGAGTTGTCAATGAATTTCGAGGTATCGAGCTCCAGCGACTCGTCATCGCGCACCTTCCTCGCCATTACAACAAGACGCATATCGCTGAACATCGAGAAATCACAGGTGGAGAGGGTGAGTATCTCATCGCCGTACTCAAGATCCACGCCCGTGTAGAAGTAGCTCCTGTCGAGCACCTCAGCGATATAGTTGTCAAACTGCGACTTCGTCCTGAAATACACGGTGTTCCAGTAATCGAAGACCTCGCCGTGCTGTTCGTTCGTATTGGTAAGGAATACCGCGAAAACGAAGTACTTGTTGCGCTCATAGAGAGTATCGAACTTGATAAGGTAATTGCGCTTGAGAAACTCCATGCCCTCCTTGCGGTAGTGCGAGAGAGGCTGGAAGTAGTTGTTGGTTATAAGGTTGTGCCCGTAGAGAAGAGTGTTTCCGGGCATCACGCCGGGGGCGATCTTGCCGCGGCAATCCGCAAAGATCGTACCGTTCTCGTTGGGACCCTTGTCGAAGGTATGCTTCAGATAATACTCGTTGTCGGTGGTCTGTGCCACAGGCATCTGTATGTACGGGTAAAGCTCAATCCAGCCGACAAAGTCGTTGTTCTGCTCATAGAACGGCAGGTACTCCGCAAGTACCTCGACGTTCTTGTTGTTATCGTTGTCGGAGCCGCTGTTTGCGCTGCTGTCATCGTCGTCATCCGGCATAAGTATGGTAACGACATCGTCCGACGCACTGCGTTCGCGCTGCTCGGCATAGCTCTGCACCTCGGCGTTGTTGCGCTGGTCACGCAGCACATAGAAGTCGAGCATGATAAAGCCCGCCGTGAACAGAACGATTATCGACACGAGCAATACTACCTTGCGCACCGCTTCGCCCACGGTATCGCCCCTCCACGGCAGGATGCCGCTTAAGAAGGACTCAAGCGGGCTCATCTTTTTCCGCTTTTTTGGCGGGCGGCGTTTCTCGCTATTCTTCTTGGATACAATTTCAATATCAGGCATTATTCATTCTCTTTCCATCATGATGACCACGCGTCACTGCCGCTGCCGGAGTTCGTTTCCGCGGACGCTGTAGCCTGTGCGGCTTCCTGTGCCTTATAGAATTCGTCAAACCCCTTGACCTTGCTGGTATCCCAGTTTCTTCCGCCCCATGAACCGCCTCTTACCTGGTAATAGTAGTCGAAATACAGCGGATCCGGGTTTTCGTAAGCCTTGGAGGTATCTACCTCCTCGCTCTCGCCCTCTCTTACGCGGCGGGCAAATACCACGAATCGCGTATCGGCGTTCTCCTTGCCGAGCGGGTAGTAGCAAGTCGAGAGCGTGAGCAGCTCATCGCCGTACTCAAGATCGACATCGGTGCAGATCATACTTCTGTCCATGATGTTGCCGATGTAATCATAGAACTGCTTCTCATTTGGTATCTTTCTCTGCTTGTAGTACTTGAACACGCTTCCGTTCTTGGTCTGGGTGTTGACGAACATCGCGGCGAAGATCTTATATGTGCCCTGCTCCCATACCGTGTCGAACTTTATGGTAGGCGACGCTATGTACTGGCTGATACCGAGACGCTGGCCCGTTATCTTGCTCGTGTTCCAGACGCAGTATCTCGTGAGCTTCGCAAAGCTTCTGCCCGATGCCATGTTATGACCGTAGAGTATGATGTTCGCGGGGCGGGTGCGGGTCGTGAACTTGTACTTGAAGTCCGCGAATATAGCGCCCTCTTTGACCTCGTTGCCGTTGAAGTCGTGAGTGAGGTAGTAGGTATTGTTCTCGCCCTGCACCACAGGCTCATTGATGTCGACCTCACCGGGTATCTCTATGTTTATCCAGCCAACCATGTCGTTGTTGACATTGTAGAAGTCCTCGTAGGTCTTCGGATCGCCGTATTCGGCATGATCGCCCGGAACCTCCCCGGTCATCGCGGGAAGCGGCGGGAGCGTCGTGACCGCGGTAGTCGTGGTCACGATCGGAGCCATGGTGGTCCTTTCGGTGGTGGTGGTCTCAGGCGGCACGGTCGTCACTTCGCCGGTAGCGGCTTCGGTAGCCTGTTCGTTGCCTCCGCATGACGACGCGAGCAGTACACAGACTGCCGCGAGAACGGCTGCGAAACGTTTGGTCTTTCTTGTTTTCATGATATCATTCCTGTTCTGCGGGCTTAACACCCTGCTGATTAATCACTGTAGCTGAGCAGCTTTGAGCTGTCCCATTTCCTGCCGCCCCATGAGCCGCCCTCTACGCGGTACTGGTACGCGAACTTGAGCGGGTCGGGGTTACGTACTGCCTTCGATACATCTACCTCATTGCTCTCGCCCTTGCGTACCTTACGCGCAAATACCGCGACACGGGTATCGGCATTCTCCTTGCCATAAGGGTAATGACAGGTGGAAAGCGTGAGTATGCTGTCGCCGTACTGAAGATCTACATCCGTCCAGAGAATGCTCCTGTCCATGATGTCGAGTATGAAGTTGTTGAACGAAGCTTTGTTGGAGAACTCACGGTAGTTGAGGTACGGATACACCTCGCCGAGCTCCTCCTGCGTATTGAACAGCACACAGGCAAAGACTTTCCACTCCGAGTTGTCGTACAGCGTGTTGAACGTCACCGTAGGGTGCTCCTTGTAGAACAGCAGCGGGTCTTTCTTGTACGCGTCGGGGTCGGTTATCGAGTTCGGAGTGTAGTATCTTGAGAGCTTCGCGAACATCGTGTCGCCGTTCCACATATTGTGGCCGTACAGTATCGTGTTGCCCGAAAGCTCGCCAAAGCTGAACTTGTTGCGGTAGTCCGCGAATATCGCGCCGCGCTGGGTCTCATCACGGAAGAAGTTATGCGTGAGGTAGTAGTCATTGTCGTCAGCCTGCATTACCGGGTAATTGATGTTTACTATCGCGTCGGTTTCGCTGCCGAGCTTTACCCAGCCTACAATGTCGCTGTTCTGCGAGTACAGACCGAGGAAGTCCGGAAGTATGCCCGGCTTCTCAGCTTCTATCTTTTCGATGTCGATGTCGGTGAGGTTGAGCTCGCCCTTTATCCTCTCCTTTACCTCTTCGGCACTGCGGGAGTCTTCAACGACGGGCTTGTATATCTCGGCTACCTTTATATCTATATTTCCCTGATTGCTCTCATCTATGATGCTCCAGACTACCGAGCCGCCTGTGATGACGAACGCCACCACCGCGATATCAAAGATTATCTTACGCACCGACTCGGCTATACCATCGCCCTTTACCGGGAATATCGCGTGAAGCGCGCGCACAAATATGTTGGGCTTCTTCGGACGTCTGTTTCCATAATAATCATCGTCGTCGTAGACCAGCTTCTTTGAGCGGCCGCGTCTCGGGGCGGGAATATCGTCATCGTCATCCCCGTCATCGTCGAAATAGCTTGCTTTTATATAGCTGCCCTCGTCAGCATCCGCTTCGACCGGCTTTTCATAAGCCTTTTCACGGTGCGGCGCAGAGTGCTTCCTGTGAGGTCTTTTTGCAAAACCTGCCATAACCGTCTCCTTTTATTTATCTGATAAGTGCTCTTTGTACAGTCTGAAGCGCCGCGAGCGCTGTCTCGTATCTTATCGCTTCGCGGCTGTCAGCTGCTTCGGGGAACGTGCTTCCCGTGAACAGGTATCTCACCGCGCTGGTCAGCTCCTCTGACGAAAAGCCGATGTACACTGTACCTACGGGTTTGTCGGGAGTTCCGCCGGTGGGGCCTGCGATGCCGGTCACCGATACCGCGATATCAGCGCCGGAAAGCTTTCGTATGCCTTTTGCCATCTGCATGGCAGTCTCCTCCGACACCGCGCCGACGGCAGCCAGAGTCTCCTCCCGCACCCCGAGAAGCTTCATCTTCGCTTCGTTCGCATAGGTGCAGACTCCGAACCCGAATACATCCGACGAGCCGGAAACCGACGTTATCTCCGCCGATATCAGCCCTCCGGTGCAGCTCTCCGCGGTCGCGAGCGTAAATCCCCGCTCTTTTAGTAATTGTACTACATTCTCTGCTGTTTTGTCAAGTTCTGTTACCATATTGTAATAATTTGATATCCTATGATTGCTTATTTTTCCTTAAAGCTTGAAGTCCTTTATCTCAATGCCCGCAATCGCTTTCTCTATCAGCGGTGCAAAGTCGAACCGCGCCTCGGCTGCCTCCACCTCGGAGAGTACCGGCTTTGTACGCGGGTGCTTCGGTGTGAACACGGTGCAGCAGTCCTCGTACGGCTGTATCGAAGTCTCGAAGGTGCCTATCTTACGCGCGATCTCGGTGATCTCTTTCTTGTCCATGCCGATGACGGGTCTGAATACGGGGTACTCCGCCGCTTTATCGGTGCAGCCAAGCGCCATTATGGTCTGGCTTGCCACCTGTCCGACGCTCTCACCGGTGATGATGGCCTTGTAGTCGTGCGCCGCGCAGATGCGGTTGGTTATCTTTATCATAAGCCTGCGCATTATGACCGTGAAATATTCCTCGGGACAGTGGTCGCGCAGAGCTTCCTGTATTTCAGTGAACGGTACGATGTAGAACCTTATGTCGCCGCAATATGGCACAAGCTCGCCGCAGAGCTCCTCGACCTTCATCAAAGCACGCTCGGAGGTATACGGCGGGCTCTGGAAATGGATCGCGTCTACGCCGATGCCGCGCTTTGCCATCATGTACGCCGCCACGGGGCTGTCAATACCGCCGGAAAGCAGTATAAGAGCAGTGCCGCTGCTTCCCACGGGGATACCGCCGACTCCGATGATGCGCTCGGCGTTGAGATATGCGTTTGAGTCGCGTATCTCGCAGAGCACCGTCACATCGGGCTCATGCACATCCACCGTAAGGTGCGGATACGCTTCAAGTATCGCCGCGCCGAGCTCACGCTGGATATCGGGGGTCTTGAGCGTGAACCGCTTGTCTGAACGCTTTGCGTCGACCTTGAAGGTCTTTGCTGTGCTGAGCGCCTCCTCAAGATACGGCACACCCTGTTTTACGATCTCATCGAAATCTTTTGGAAGCACTGCCGCGCGCTGTACCGCTGCGACTCCGAACACCTTCCGTACCCACTCTATCGCCTTTTCGATGTCTGCGTCGTCATTCTCCGGCGAAATGTAGATAGTAGACTGGTTCCGGGTGATGTGAAACTCACCGCATTTCACGAGCCTTCGCTTTATATTCCGGACGAGCAGATCCTCAAAGGTGTTTTTGTTAAGCCCCTTAAGTGCTATCTCGCCGTATTTTGCCATTATTACTTCCTGCATGATGTTATCTCCTGAACCTCTTTATCCCGTCACTTATGCCCTGTACGAGCGAGTCGATGTCACTGTCAGCCGTGAACGGCGAGAAGCTTGCGCGGATAGCGCAGTCCGCGTCCTTGTCCGATACCCCGAACTGTGCGAGAACTCCGCTGGTCTTGCCCCGTGAACACGCCGAGCCGCTTGATACGTATATTTCGCGCTCCTCAAGGAAGTGCAGCATTATCTCGCTCCGCACTCCGCGAACCGAGAAATTCAGTATGTTTTTCGCGTTTCCATAGCTGTTGATGATCACATCGTCAAGCTCCGACAGCCTGTTTATCAGCCTGTCATTGAGTGTCTCGTACTTCTCCCCGCAGTCGGGGTAGCTGCGTACCGCCTCGGCAAAGCCCGCGATGATATCCACCGGCTCGGTGCCGGAGCGAAGCCCCGCCTGCTGTCCGCCGCCGTACAGCAGCGGCTCGAAGCGTGCTCCCGGAGCCCGGTACAGCGCTCCGACCCCTTTGGGACCGTGTATCTTATGCGCCGAAAGACTGATAAAGTCGGCGGCGAGCGACTTCACAGGGAGCTTGCAGAATCCCTGCACCGCATCGACATGTATTATGGTTTTCGGGTTCCTGCGCTTGACCGCTTTGTATATCTTCGCTGTGTCGGTGACGAAGCCGGTCTCGTTGTTGACCCACATCACGCTGACCAGCAGGGTGTTTTCATCAACGGCATCAATGATCTGCTGCTCAAAGTCCCGGGACTCGCCACGGCGCGGCGGCTTCACGCGTACCACTTCATATCCGGCTTTTTCAAGCTCCCGGAGCGGATTTTCAACGCTCGGATGCTCGAAGGAGGTGGTAACCATCCGTTTTCCGTTATGCCGGTATGTTTTGGGAACTCCGAAAAGTACGGTATTGCTGCTCTCGGTGGCTCCGGAGGTGAAAAAAATGTCGCCCTCGGCTTTCAGTGCCGCGAGAATGGTCTGCTTTGCGGCTTTCACGACCTTTTCGGCTTCTATCCCCACTTTATGCAGCGACGACGCGTTTCCCGAGTTTTTACGCATATTCGCCGCTACAGCCTCGATCACACTGTCAAACGGCATCGTTGTCGCCGAATTATCAAGATATATCATAGATCCTCACTACATATTGAATTATACTCCTATATATTATACCACATTTTGTAAAAAAATAAATAGCATAATATGTGAAATTTTGCACAAAATTATCGTTGAGAAAGTGCGTATCTGCACTTTAATGTCAAAAACGCGGTCTGACTTACCGGGCTTATGCACATCCCCCGCTGGAGGCGGGACAGCGCAGCCGTGATATCACCAGACCCTTGAAAGGAAACAGATATGTCAAATGTAACGATGTCAAAGCGGGCACTCGTAAAGCTCATAACCTTTCCGCTCGCGATAATACTCACACTCTCGGTATTCGCGGTAAGCAACGGAAGCCGTGCCGCAAAAGCCGAACGAGCCGTCGAAAACACCTATATGAACGCCGTCGAAGACCTGTCAATGGGGCTCGACAACATAAAAAACAACCTGCAGAAGGGTATGTACACCAACAGCATCTCCATGCTGTCCGACCTGTCCGAAAAACTGCGAAGCGACGCGATGACTGCAAAGACCTCGCTATCGCGGCTGCCGGTGGACGAGCTCGACCTGACCGACACGTACAGGTTCCTGTCGCAGGTCGGCAACTACTCGAAAGCTCTTGCGGATAAGTGCGCCGAGGGCGGGAGCCTTACCGCCGAGGAACGGAAGAACATCGCTGCGCTCTACGCCTATGCTGCCGAGCTCAGCGGCAACATGTGGGATATCGAACAGCGCATCGAAAAGGGCAGGATAACCCTCTCCGACACCATGTACGCGGCATCGCAGCTCGACGCGGAGGATCCCGTGTCCGTTACGAGCGGCTTCACAGACTTTCCCGCCGACGATAACAGCTTCCCTTCACTGATATACGACGGGCCCTACTCCGACCATATCATGGAAAAGTCGCCGCTCATGCTGAAAAACGAAGCCGATATTGACGCCGGTGAGGCTCTGCGCCGCGCAAAAAAGCTCTCCGACAGTGAGGAGCTCCGCCAGCTCACGCAGGAGGAGGGTAAAATGCCGTCCTACGTGTTCACCGACGGCGAAAAAACGATAGCAGTCACCAAGGCAGGCGGAATGTACTCGTATATGCTCGGTACCCGCCGCATCGGCAAGCAGACCATAACCGCCAAGGAAGCCGTGCGCCGCGCCAAGGACTTCATGTCCGAGCTCGGCGTGCGCGGGCTCACCGACTCGTACTACGAGATACGCAGCGGCATCTGCGTAGTAAACCTCGCCGCGGAACAGAACGGCGTCACCATGTACACCGACCTGATAAAGGTGGGCGTGGCTCTGGATAACGGCGAGATCGTTTCCTTCGATATGCGCGGCTATCTCACAAACCATACTATCCGAAGCCTTCCGCAGCCCAAGATATCCGCCGAGCTCGCCGAGACTCTTGTCTCCGCTAACCTCACCCCCATCTCCACTAAACTCTGCGTTATCCCGTCCAGCGGCCAGAACGAGCTGTTCTGCTATGAAGTCCGCTGTACCGGCGAACAGGGCGAAAATATCCTCGTCTATCTCAATACCGAGACCGGCCGCGAAGAACAGATCCTAATCCTCAAGATCGGCCGCGGCGGAGTGCTGACGGTGTAAAGACGATTTGAGAGCCTTTCAGGAGCACAGGCTTCAGCAAACAGAAACAGCAGACCCGTCCGACGAGTCTGCTGTTATTTGTTATTTTATCTTTACTCCGCCTGTCATCCTAAAAGAAGGTCACGCGACAAAGCGAACACCTCGCGCACCCAATAGCTCGGCATAGTAATAAGCACCGGAGCGGGGTCGGGATAGATGCCCGAGGCATTCAGCCCCGCAAGCTTCGCCTGACGCACGCCGCGGTAGATGTGATAGCACTCGCTCACCACGACAACGTTTTTCGGCAGGCCGTTCTCTTCGATTATTTTAGTCGCGAAACATATGTTTTCGGTCGTATTGGCCGACTGATCCTCAATGTAGATCCTGCTTTCGTCTATGCCGCCGAGTATCAGGTATTTTCGTATGCACTCGGCTTCCGACATCGCTTCTTTGGCACCCTGCCCGCCTGTGGCGATACATACTGCATTCGGGTGGGCTTTAAGGTATTCCTCCGCCTTACCGATACGAAGCGCGAGCATAGGCGACGGTTCTCCGTCGAGTACCATACATCCCAGCACTATTACCGTCTGCGGGCTTCCGTCCGTCGAGACTGTGACCGCGTTTTCCTCGCCGTGGAGCATCTCTGACATGATAAGCGCCGATATCACCGCAAAATACACCGCGAACAGCGCCGCAAGCCCCGCACATATCAGGGCTGCGACCTGGAGCGGTTTTATCCTTTTTATGAACGGGTATACAAGTATCAGCAGTATGACCCCGCCGCAGTATATACAGCCTATGATGTTGCCGTGGTTTACCTGCCCGAGACTTATCGTATACACGAACGTGTGTATCAGATTTGCGAAGAACACTATCACCGCGATACGCAGCGCCCATGTCACCGCTGCGAACACTTTGCTCCGGGGCTTTTCGCTTACTTCCCGCAAAGCTTTCTGAACCTCTCCATTGCTTCCTTCGTGTTTTCAAGCGTATTGAACGCCGTAAGCCTGAACCAGCCGTCGCCGTTCTTACCGAAGCCCTCTCCGGGCGTGCCGACTACCTCGGCTTCATTGAGGAGCTTGTCGAAGAAATCCCAGCTTCCCATACCGAACGGGCATCTGAACCAGATGTACGGGCTGTTCTTGCCGCCGGTATACTTTATGCCGAGCTCGTCGAAGGTATCAGCGACTATTTTAGCGTTAGCCATGTACTTTTCGATGACCTCGCGGGTCTGCTTCTGACCCTCCTCGGTGAATACAGCTTCGGCAGCGCGCTGTACCGGATATGCGACACCGTTGAACTTGCTGCCCTCGCGGCGTATCCACAGATCGCGGAACGAGTGTGCCGAGCCGTCGGATGCCTTGAGCATGAGCTCCTTCGGTATTACGGTGTAGCCGCAGCGCGTTCCGGTAAAGCCTGCGGTCTTGGACAGCGAGCAGATCTCGATGGCGCACTTTCTCGAGCCCTCGACAGCGAAGATCGAGCGCGGGATATCAGGGTCGTGTATGAATGCCTCGTACGCGGAATCATAGATAATGACCGCATCATTTGCGAGCGCGTAGTCTATCCACTCCTTGAGCTGCGCGCGGGTGTACGCCGAGCCTGTCGGATTGTTCGGAGAGCAGAGATAGATGATGTCCGCGTGAACGCTCTTGTCCGGCATTGCCGCGAAACCGTTGCTCTCGTCGGAGTTGGCGAACAGGATCCTGCGCCCGCCCATGACGTTTGCGTCAACATACACCGGGTAAGCGGGGTCGGTGATGAGCACGGTGTTGTCCGCGGAGAGAATATCCCCGATATTGCCGCAGTCGGACTTCGCGCCGTCGCTTACGAGCACCTCGTCAGCCGATACATCCGCGCCATTCTTCTTATAGTAGCCTGCTATCGCCTCACGCAGGAAATCATAACCGAGCCCGCTGTCCTCATAGCCGCGGAAGGTCTCCTTGACTCCCATTTCCTCCGATGCCTTCTTCATGGCATCGACTACCACCGGTACCAGCGGAAGCGTAACGTCACCTATGCCCATTCTGATTATCTTGTTGTCCGGGTGAGCAGCTATGTACTCGCGAACTCTCTTGCCTATCTCGATGAACAGGTAGCTTTTCTTCAGATTTAAAAAGTTTTCATTCATTTTTGCCATGATCGTCATGTCCTTTCAAAGAAATATCATTGTAATTATACCACATTTCCCGGGATTTGCAAATAGTTTTTTGCAAATTCGATTAAAAAATGAATTTTTGCCTATACTTTAATTGCAGATCTCTGTGAAGGAGCGGTATAATATGACAACAAAGGAAAAGCTTCTCGATATCGCGATGCTGCTCGGCACTGCCGCCGCGATCATAACAGCGCTGTTCGCGGGCTTCGCGAAAGAATGCGACGAGCTGCGGGATAACACGTTCAGGCTCCATATCCTCGCAAATTCCGACTCGGCTGATGACCAGCGCGTCAAATATGCACTGCGGGACTTCATGCTCACCGACCTCGGCGCGATATTCGGCGCCTGCGATTCGAAGGACGAGACACGGGCACTTGCAACACGCAACCTCGCTTACATCGAACAACGTGCCAATGACTTTCTCCGTGAGAATGGCAGCCGCAGCAGCGTTCGCTGCTCTGTGGAGACCACAGACTTCCCGACGCGCGTATACGGTGATGTGACGCTGCCGGCGGGGCGATATGACGCGCTTCGCGTGGTGATAGGCGAAGGTGAGGGACATAACTGGTGGTGCGTGCTGTATCCGTCGGTATGCCTGCGGGCAGTCAGCACAGAGCACTCACCGTTCCCGCGCCGTGAGCTGTACGAAAGCCGGAAAGCCGCTGACCGCGCCACCTCCGACAGCCTTAAAGCCGAGCGCGGAGAAGTTGAGTTCCGCTTCGCGCTGTACGATCTTCTGCGCGCGCTGTTCAAATCTTGAAAATACGGTTGATTTATCCCCGGAAATATGGTATAATAGATATATCGGGAGACCCCTATTTCACAACAGGAGGATAAACATAATGAGCAAGGTACTTGTAGCATATTTCAGCGCCAGCGGGATCACCGCCAAAAAAGCACAGATGATAGCCGAAGCCGCGGAGGCAGACCTCTACGAGATAAAGCCTGCAAAGCCATACACCGATGAGGACCTCGATTTCAAGAACAAGGAATCCCGCAGCACCCGAGAAATGAAGGAGAGCATCCACCCCGAGCTCGCGGATAAGGACGCACACATCGGGAACTACGACGTCATATTCCTCGGATTCCCGATATGGTGGTACACCTGCCCTACGATAATCAATTCCTTCCTTGAGAGCTACGATTTTTCGGGGAAGACTATAATCGCCTTCGCCACTTCAGACGGAAGCTCTATCGGAAAGTCCCTGCAATCGATCAAGAACAGCCTTCCCGACACTGCTGTGGTCAAGGAAGGCAAGATGCTCACCGGCACACAGGCATACGGCATACAGGGCTGGGTCAAGAACTTCATGCTCTGAATAACGCACAAAAGCCGCATGGATCTTATCCATGCGGCTTATTTTGTTGTAGTTTACGAATTCATCTCGACCCATTTCGCCGCAAGAAGCGGAGAAACGATGATGTCGCGCTCGCCCTTGCCGGAGTCGAACATGACCTCGCCGGGTGCATTGATGTTCCCGCCGAGAATGTCGTTGGTGTACTGCGAACGATAAGTAATGTGGCAGAAGAGGAACTCCGGCGGTATCATATCCGCAGATGTGACCTCCTCAAGCCAGCGTATCGGCGACATACCGCCGATGCTCACGTTCGTAATAAGCCAGCCGTCCGATGCCGCAGCATCGTTGGCACAAAGGTAAAGCGAGAAATTGAAGGTCTTCTCACTGTCCTCGGTGAATACCGCGACCTCGAAATCCTTAAGGGTGAAGCTGTTCACAGCGCGGCTCTCAAATCCGCAGATCGGGCAGCAGCCGCCGTAACCGAACAGCTTGCCGTTGATATCCTTTGCGAAGTAATTGCGATAATTCCTGCTCTCCGCATATTCGCCGATCTTTCTGCACTGTGCGCGCAGATAATTGAACTCAGACTTTGATATAACGGGAGTGGGCTTCAGGTAGTACGGTATCTGGTCGGGTATTACGCGATTCGGCTCGTTCGCCGTGAGGTAATGCTTACTTAAAAGCTGCTCATTCCTGCCGGTGATGACGTATTCCGCGACATCCGCGAACTCGGGCTTGGTGTAGTCCGAACGCAGAGCAACATACTTCTTCGCCGCGTCGCGCAGCTCATTGGTGATCTCCTCGCCGGGTTCGACTATCTTGATGATCTTGTCCTCATCGCCGATGATAGCCACTCTGTCGGTATTCAGGTCGCAGACCCAGATCATATCCGCGCGCTTAACGATCACCTCGGGGGTAAGCGTATCAGACGCGAACATCTTCTCAAGCAGAGCGGGATCCAGCGAATAGCGGCTCTTTGAGTACGGGAAATCGAAGGTCTTGCCGTTGAGCATTCCGCACTTTACGAGCGTACCCATGTCTCCGATAAGATCGAGCAGCTCCGCATTGGAGATCTTCGGCGGTATCATGAACTGCTTGTTGTACGCACAGAAGCGGTAACGCTTGTTGATATCGAGCTGGAGCGTGACCTTGCCGCCCTGTTCCTTGATCTCTTTCAGGAACGTCATCGTGTCCTTGCCCTGTGTGAACGTGTTGATGAGCATGGAGACGACTTCGTTATAGTTCTGGTGGGTATCGAAGCGGTGCTGGCGCTTCTGTATTGCGCGCATTGCGTTATCGAGGTTCCGGATATCCATCTTGGATACCTCATAGCGCTGCTGCTCCTCGCCGTGGGAGATATAGAACTGATAGTACTTCATGACTATCTTATAGTCCTCGTGGTATATCTCATCATACATCGCGAGCAGCTTTTCGAGCTCGTCATCGTCATGTACGATGTTATCCTTGAGGAACTCGCCCGCCATTTTAGCGGCAACGGACGCGAAGCCGAAGTACAGATTGTTATCCGAACGGTTGGGCGTTACCTTGGAGTCGACATAGAACTTGTTCCCCTTGTGCAGGAACTCGTACAGATACTCTCTTCCCTTTGCGCCGGATTCCTCGTTCTCCCACTCATAGCCGACGTATATGATACGGTCGTCCATGTCGGAGAGCTTCTCGTGCATATCCTTGAGAGCATCCTTGATATATGTGTCATACGCGGTACCGTTTGTATGATCGATCTGGGAGATGTGCTCCGCAAGGCTCAAGTAACCGCGCTTCTTCAGCTCGCTGTAATCAGTGGGCACGGTCTCACCGGGGTATATAAGCGAGATGTTGTTCTGGAACGGCGAGCTTATGACCTTACCGAACTTGCTCGTCTTGATGAAATTCTTGAAGAACTCGAACGCGTAGGATTTCGGGTACATGAAGAAATAGCCATTCTTTTCCTGCACCGGCTGCATGCTGAGTACAAAGTACTGCTTGTACGCGGTTATCATATCCAGAAGGTCCTTCTGCAGGTGCTTCGTGACCTCGTTCTCGCTGTCATGGCGGATACCCGTTCTGTGGGGCGTGATATACTTGTTCGGAACGCTTATAAAGAACGCGGAGAGGTGCTCGTTGATGAACGCTTCGTTGTTCTCCTTATACAGTCCGGTAAGCTCATAGGTAGAGAAATAGTTGTACTTCTGAATAAGAAGCTTTACTATCTCATTACGCTTGCCGCTTGCCACGGCATACGGGATAAGGTACGAATAACCTTCGGATTCATAGCACAGGAAATCGATCACGCTCTTGCCGTTCTGCATGAAGCGGATCATCGGGTTCGGATCGCCCTCTTTCTTGTACTGCATGATCTTGTAGACGTTCTTCATCTGACCGTCCACCATGACCGCAATGTTGAAGGTGCGGTCATCGGACTCGACGAGCTTGCGCGCGTCACGGATATCGAGTATCTTCTTCCTGTTGAACGCGAAGCACAGCTCCATCAGGCTCATATAGTTGCACTTCTTGTCCGTAAGGGTCAGGAACGTCTCCATTATATCCTTGAACTCTTCACCACGTACCTTGAACACTATCTCGGTACCCACGAACTGGGTACCGAACAGGTCGAGCTCAAGTATCTTCAGGTTGCCGTTGTCATTGGCTATCTTAAAGCTGAAATTATTGGATTTGAGCGAGAGCCACTCGACATTGAGGAACACGCTCTTCGCGCCGACACCGAAACGGCCCTCACGGGTCTTGGACTGGTCGTCTTCACTTCTGCCGAAGCTCAGGTAGTAGAGTATCTGCTCCATGGTGAAGCCGACCTCGTTGTACGCGAGGCTCACCTGATGCTGCTTGGTGCTGAAGTTGAGCATTACCTTGATGTCCTTGGTCTCGTACGAGCAGCCGAAGGTGTTCTGAAGCAGCTCGCGCAGTATGCTCTCCTTGGGATAATCGTTTATGCTGAGCAGGGTGTTGAACACTGTTCTGCCCTGGAAAGCCTCGTTGAAGTAATCCTTGAGAGGCTCACTGTCGGAGCTTCCGGTGAACAGGGCGGTCTGCACTTTCTTGAGTGCGGCGTCGCGGTCTTCCTTTCTGCCTTCGCCGTGAGCGACATAGAAATCGCCTATGTATTTTTTCAGCTCGGCAGCTTTAGCCTCGCGCTCCTTGGTCTCTTCATAAGCCATTTCAGATCACCCCCTCGTTATATGCTTTTATGAACTCGGCATAGGAGCCTCCGATACCGAGGGTCTTGTGGCAGTAGATCCACACATTATACAATACCGCGGACTTCAGCGCGTCGGGTATCTGCATCACCGCGTCCTTGATGTACGGGAACGTCTTGTCGCTCTCAACAGCCTTTTTGAGTTCGTTCCGGGCATTTTTGAGACCCAGGTTGAACGGATTGCCGTCAAGGTACCCGGCGAACTCCTTGAACTCCCTGGTCTGGGAGGTCTTATACGGTATCGCCTGTATCCTCATATCCTTGTCGACGTATGAGTAGCCGGTGCGGATAAGCTTGACGACCTGGAGCACCTTGCCCTTGACGCCGTCCTTGTCCAGATCCTTGATATCGATCATATCATCGATACCGAGCACTTTTGCTATGGTTAGCAGCTTACGCTGTGCGTATTCGTGGGTCTTCGCGGCTGTGGTAAGGTTCCTTGCCGCGGGGACGTTGTATTCCGTACGGAACTTCGAGATAATGTCAAAGCTTGAGCCGACTGCGCCGGTATAATCCGCGACATACTTAACATCGATGACCATATCGGTAAGGATATCCTCGATGCCTTCAACCGCGAACAGTATATTCTCCGACGGCACGTTCATGCGGAACGCCTTGTACAGATTGCCCACCAGCGCTCTTCCGAGCACGCGGCTGTCGAACAGGCCGTTGTCGTCAAGGAACATGATGAACTCGGGCCGCTTCGGCTGTGCGGACACGCCTCTGCGCATATATCGCTGCTGAAGCTCAACGGGGCTGTCGGGAAGCTCATAGTTTATAATATGTGTTATCGGCGTAAAGATACCGATATTCTCGCTCAGATTATCTCCCGCGAGCACCACTCTGATACGTCTCTCGGGCTCTGTTTCATACCACTGCTTGACCTCGCGGATATCGAAGTACGCCTTTTCGAGGTAAAGTATGCTTCCCGTCTTTTCATAGTAGATGGACGAGAGTATCTTGTCTATGTAATTGATCGTGGCAGCGGACTTGAAATACACGATCGCGGTCTGGTCGTCGGAATTCATGATGCCGTCGATGACCTCAAGGAACTTTGCGAGTTTCTTGTCCTTGTTCTTGAGGATCTCCGCGTCGGAGCGGGTAAATGTGGGCTTGTCATAGATGCTGCGCTCGGGGAGGCGGTACTCCTCAAACACGTTGCCGCCATGGGAATAACGTCCGCCCTGATCCTCGATGTGAAGAGTCTGGGGGATATCCGCCTCGGGGAACGAATAGCGCTCTATGCGCACGGAAAGCGGGGCGCCGTCTTCCTTGGGGCAGTTCATAAGCGGCGAGTCCATGGTGAATTTCATAACATCCGGGTCGATAGCGAAGCTGTCGACGGTCTTTGCCTTCTCACTGTCGTTGAGCAGCGCCTTTACTATGTCCTTGATGCCGTCTGGAGCGGTGGTGTACTCGGAGGGGTACGGCGCAAATATAAGGAGCTTTTCCGCCTTCATGCCGAAGTTGTCGGTGTACAGCGACGGTATCATGCCGTCGACCGCACCCGCGCCGTCGATTATGACGAGATCCCAGAGCAGACCGCTCTTACGTATCGGGTCAAATGAAGAGCCCTCGCCTTCTGCGAGCACCTTCTCGTCCAGCAGCATAAGGTTCGATGTCTCTGCGCTGAAATACGTTACCGCGCCGTGAGCGGCGTTGATGAACTTGAAATCCAACCCGGCGCACTTGAGCAGGCTCAGATACCAACTCTCCTTGCAGCCGTCCGGGCAGATTATAAGTATGTTCGGGTCTTCCTTGCGGTTGGCGGTGTCAAGGATACAAAGCTGCGCCTTGTCGGTCTTGCCCTCGCCGTATCCGCTCATGTCTATACAGTACCCGAATTTGTCGAGTTTTTCGGGTATGCTGAAATAAAAGGGATCATGCACTATGTTCCCCGATGTAATCCATTTCAAATCGTTCGCGTTCATATGACCACCCTTTCACCGCGGGAGCGGCATCAAAGTCAATGATAATGTCTCAACATACATTATACCTCTTACAAAAAGGAATTGCAACTGTTTTTTTTACTCCGGGTACAAAAACCACGTTTTGAACAAATTTGCACGATGTTTTTTGTACAACAGGACATAAATCCAGCTGTATTACATCAGGTTTTTTTGCAATATTACATACTCGCATAACAGAACGGACGTTATGTACCCAAACTGTAACCACATGCCGAAAAACAGTTGACAAAGCATATTTCGTATGATATAATAAGGTATTATCGAAACGCCGTCCATGATGCCCGCCGGTTGCGGGAAGATCAAATTTTTTCGGCGTTCACGGAGGTTCACTATGGAGAAAGAACAATTTCTGGAAGTCTATCGTCACTCGCTCGCGCATATCCTCGCAAAAGCAGTGATAGAGATCTATGGCAAGGATGTACAGTATGCGATAGGTCCGCAAATAGCAGACGGTTTCTACTATGATTTCGCATTCCCCGAGGGTGTGACCGTCGCGACCGAGGATTTCCCGAAAATAGAAGAAAAGATGCACGAGATAATCAAGCGCCGCGAAGACTGGAAGCGCGTTGAGGTCTCCAAAGCAGAGGCACTCAAGCTCTTTGCGGGTCAGAAGTTCAAGGTCGAAATCATCAACGACCTCGCGGACGACGAGACTATCACCGCATACTGGACAGGCGACGATTACATCGACCTGTGCCGCGGCCCTCACGTTGACAACTCCCAGGAGCTCATGGGTCCCGCATTCGAGATAAGAAGCGTTTCCGGCGCGTACTGGCGCGGCGACGAGCATAATGACAGACTCACTCGTATCTACGCATACGCGTTCCCGGACAAGGCGGCCCTCAAAGCTCACAAGCAGCTGATCAAGGAAGCTCTTGAGCGCGACCACAAGAAGATCGGCAAGGAGCTTGAGCTGTTCATGTTCGACCCCACCGCCCCCGGTATGCCGTTCTGGCTCCCGAGAGGCTGGAAGCTGTTCAACACTCTGCTCTCATACTGGAGAGAGCTGCACGAGCTGCACGGCTACACTGAGATATCGGGACCCGTCATCTCCAAGAAGGAGCTCTGGGTAACGTCCGGTCACTGGGCGCACTATATGGACGGAATGTTCATCATCCCCGGCGAGAACGAGGACGATCCCGACACTTACGCGCTCAAGCCCATGAACTGCCCCAACGCCATAAAGGTATATATGAACAAACAGCGCTCGTACAAGGAGCTCCCGATCAGGATAAACCAGGTCGACACCATTCACCGCAAGGAGAAGTCCGGCGAGCTCAACGGCCTGTTCCGCGTGCAACTGTTCAGACAGGACGACGCGCATACCCTCCTCACCGAGGAGCAGATAGGCGACGAGATCGCGGATATCATGAGCATAGCGAAGCAGCTCTATGATACATTCGGACTCACCTATACCGCCGAGCTCTCCACCCGCCCCGACGACTACATGGGCGATATAAACGTGTGGAACAAAGCCGAGGACGACCTCAAGCAGATACTCGAAAAGTTGTTCGGCAAGGACGGCTATGAGCTCAACGAGGGCGACGGAGCCTTCTACGGCCCGAAAATCGACCTCAAGATGAAGGACGCGCTCGGAAGAGAGTGGCAGACCGGTACTATCCAGCTCGACTTCCAGCTCCCGCTCAACTTCGGCATGAAGTATATTGCACAGGACGGCACCGAAAAACAGCCGGTAATGATACACCGCGCTATATTCGGCTCCTTCGAGCGCTTCATCGGTATCATCACCGAGAACTTCAAGGGTCTGTTCCCGTTCTGGCTCAACCCGTATCAGGTAGGAATCGTGCCTATCCGCACCGAGCACAATGAGTACGCGCAGAAGGTATACAACGCTCTGAAGGCTCACGGCATTCGCACCGAGATCGATCTCGCGGACGACAACATGAACAACAAGATCAAGAAGTTCAAGGCATACAAGGATCCGTATATCGTCGTTGTCGGAGACAATGAAGCCGCAAACAATACCGTTTCAGTCAATATCCGCGGCAACAAGAAGATGAACAACGTACCGCTCGACAAGTTCATCGGGATCTGCGTAAAGATGAACACCGAGAGAAGCCTTGACCTCATCGAAAGCGCAGACTGATGAAAAACGAAGTCAAGGAATACCTCTCCGAGGTGGAGATACGGCTGAAGGACAAGAACAGCGTGGATGAACAGTTCGCCGCGGATATGCTCACCCGCATCGGATTCTATCAGCATGAGCGGCTTATCCACCTTATCGTCACCATGACATTCGCGATAATGACCGTGATCTCGTTCTATATGCTGGTCACATCGTACTCGCTCGCGGCGCTTCTGCTGTCGCTGCTGTTCCTCGGACTCGTGATACCGTATATCGCACACTACTATTTTCTCGAAAACAGCACCCAGAAGCTTTACCGCTTGTATTACGAGGCGCTTGATATCATAAGACATAAATAAAAAGAGACCCCGGGTCTAAAACCCGGGGTCTCTCTTTTTCATTGCTAATTATTTCTCTATTGCGTCGGTGCGGTAGATAAACTTGACCGCGCCGTTTCCGCCGGAGAATGTCTCGTAGCGCTTCGAGAGGTCGGACATCGCATTGAAGCGGTCTATCGCCTGACCGAGATCGCCGCCCACGAGGTCAACGAGCTTGCTGATACCCTCGTCACTGAAACGCTTCGTGCCGTCAGCGAGCTCCACGGAGCCGTCAGTGAGCTGTGTGATGCCATCGATAAGAGCAGGCACCTTGTCGTCGAGCTGCTTTACGCCGTCCGCAAGAGCACCGGTGCCGTCAGCGAGCTGCTTTGTGCCGTCACTGAGCGTTCCGAGACCGTCCTTGACCTGCTTTGCGCCGTCGGCAGCCTGTGCCACGCCGTCTGTGTACTGCGCAAGTCCGGTATAGAAGGTGTTGTAGCTGTCAAGCTGCTCTTTCAGAGCTTTGAGCTTCGCAGCGCCTGCCTTCGCTTCGCCTGCGCCTGCCTTTATCTTGTCCTGTACGTCCTTCGAGTTCAGGTTCTCGTCGATGAGCTTCTGTACCTGTTCGTCGGTGTTCTGCTTTATCGCAGCCTTGACTTCATCGGACTGCAGCTGCTGTGCGAGTGCCGCTTCCGCCTGCGCCTTGACCTCGGGGGTCTGCATCTGCTGCTCCGTCGCGCCGGCGATCTGTGCTTTTATCTCGTCCGATGCGAGCTGTGCGTTTACAGCGCCGTCGATCTTCTTCTGTGTCGCTTCATCTATAACGCCCGCGGCAACACCCTGCTGATACTGCTCAACTGTCATGTTCTGTGTTGCGAGCACGCCTGCGAGCACCTTTGCCTTGACAGCCTCGGTCACCTTCTCGGTCACGGAAGCCCTGACAGCCTCGTTCACCTTTTCTGTTACCTGCGCGGTGACAGCCTTTGTTACCTCTGCTTCAACTGCGGAGCGCTTGGCCTCCACAGCCTCGGTCACCTGCTTCTTTGCGGTATCCTGCGCGGTCTTGAGCGCATTGTCGCCGTCAAGCGAAGCTATCAGCTTGTCGAGCGTCTCGGCATAGTTCGCGATAGTGAGCTTCGTGCCCGCTATTCCTGCCGCCTCGAGCTGTGAGTTCGCCATGTCGAGCAAAGAGTTGAATACCTGTTCGCTGCCCGCTGTGAGCTGTGCGCTCTTGGAATCGAGGGTATCAAGACCTGCGGAGAGCTTCTCAGAGCCTGTGTACAGCTGCGCTGCACCGTCGTTTGCCTTGGCTGCGCCGTCCTTCAGCTGGTCAGCGCCGTCACGGAGAGTTCCCACTCCGTCAGTAAGCGCGGAAGACTTGTCAAGCAGCTCCGCAAGGCCGTCATGGAGTCTGTCGGTGCCGTCGATGAGCTTGTTCATCGCGTCGCTGAGCTTATCTGCGTCCTCGGTAAGCTTCTGCTCGTCTGCGTCGAGGTCGATGTCAAGACCGTTGAAAACCTCGTTGGTAGCGATAGTTACTGTATTTGCGAGCTCGAAATCGGTAACGTCCGCAGTGACCTCAAAGTACTCGGGGATCTCGTATCTTCCGGTGTCAATGCCGATGCTGTCCGAAAGTCCCGGGAAAGCGGCTCCGACTATGAATGTGCGATCGCCGTCATCCATTTTCCTGCCGTGCGTTACTTCGATATCACGGAAGTGGTCATCATCGAGCAGCATTCCGGTGACTGCCGCGAACGGTACATAAACTCTGGTCTTTTCGCCGTTGATCGTAACGTCTTCATACAGCTTGTTCGTGTAGTCAAATCTGATCGAGACCCTGCCGCTCTTGCCGAGCAGCTCTTCAGGAGTGATATCCTTGCCGTCGAGCTTGTAGGAAATGCTTATGTCCATCGGAAGCTCCTCGTTTGAGGTGCCCTGATAGTAGATGTCATTGCCGCCGGCGTTCCATGTTCTTGTATCGCCGTTCTCGGAATATGTTTCGTTGCCCTTGACGTTTATTACGTTCTTAAGCTCCGAGGTTTCGGTGAGAAGGCTCTTCGCGTCTATGTTTTTAAGGTGATCGCTGACGATGACCTTGTTCACTGCGCCGCTTGCCTTTGTGAGAACATACACTGTCTCGTCCTTTTCGGGTTCGTTGTCCTTGTTTTCCTGCGCCTTTTCCTCAACAGCGGGAGTATCCTGCTCCGCCGCATCGTTATTTCCCTCGTTTGCCGCGTACACCGCGGTGGCTCCGACTGCACCCGCAAGCATCGTGCAGGCTGCTATATATGATATCTTCTTTAAAAGTGACTGTTTCATAATTATCTTCCTTTCGAATTGTTGTTAATGGCTGTGCAGGAGCTTTCCGCTGTGCCTGTGGGTCGTATCGCTTTCGATACCGTTCATGCCGATCGTGGTGTGTCTTATCACCGCGTCACACAGCATAAGCAGTGCGGGGAGTATGAATATTACGCATACCATGCTTATCACCGCGCCGCGTGCCATTAACATGCACATCGAGCTTATGATGTCGATGTCCGAGTAGACCGCAACTCCGAATGTTGCCGAGAAAAGGCCCATGCCACTGACGATTATCGACGGGATCGAGGTCTTCAGCGCTGTCGTGACCGCGTCATGCTTTGACGCACCGCCGATACGCTCGGCTTTGTATCTCGTGGTCATGAGTATCGCGTAATCGACCGTCGCGCCAAGCTGTATCGTGCTGATGCAGATAGGAGCTATGAACGGGAGCGACTGTCCCATGTAGTGCGGAAGACCGAGGTTGATGAACGTTGCGAGCTCGATGACCGCTATCAGTATGAACGGCAGCGAGATCGACTTCTCAACGATCGCTATTATCACGAATATCGCGAGAACGGATACCGCGCTTACTACCTGGAAGTCATGTCCTGTGGTGTCTATCATATCCTTGAGACAAGGAGCCTCGCCTATCAGCAGCCCACCCTGATCGTACTTTTTGAGTATCCTGTTGAGTTCGTTTATCTGCGCGTTCACGCCGTCGCTCGCAGCCTTGTACTCCGAGCTTACCATGAGCAGCTCCCACTTTTCGTTCTTCAGAACGCTCGTCAGTCTTTCGGGAATGACCTCCTCCGGGACCATGGTGCCTAAAACGCTTTCAAGTCCGATGACGGTCTTGACACCGTCAACGTCCATCATCTCGTCCGTCATCGTCCTTACCGTCTTCGCGTCGAGTGAGGAATCAACAAGTATCATGTGTGTCGAAGCAAGGTCAAATGTGTCGCGAAGCTTGCTGTTGGCTATCACATAGTCGATATCCTTCGGCAGGCACTCGCCGAGATCGTAGTAGACCTCGTCATTGGTCTTGCTGTAGCCGTAGTACGCGGGGAACAGCAGTATCGCAAATACCGCGATGAATACGGGGAATATCTTTGTTACACCCTTTGCAAGCTTGCCCATGTCGGGTATCAGCGAGCGGTGCTTTGTAGCCTGAAGCGGCTTGTCGAGAAGCAGTATCAGCGACGGGAGAACTGTCACACAACCGATGACTCCGAGCAGAACGCCCTTCGCCATTACGATGCCGAGGTCCGCGCCGAGCGTGAATGTCATGAAGCAAAGCGCTATAAATCCGGCTATCGTTGTTACCGAGCTTCCGAGAACGCTGGTGAGCGTTTCGTGTATAGCCTGCGCCATCGCTTCCTTGTGGTCGTCGATGGAGTGAAGCTTCTCGTTGTAGCTGTGCCACAGGAATATCGAGTAGTCCATTGTGACCGCGAGCTGCAATACCGCCGAGAGAGCCTTCGTGATGTAGCTTATCTCACCCATGAAGTAGTTTGTGCCGAGGTTCAGCAGTATCATCATGCCGATGCTCGCAAGGAACACGAACGGTACCAGCCAGCTGTCGAGCAGTATCAGCATAGCCACACACGCAAGTATGACCGCTATCGCCACATATATCGGCTCTTCCTTCTCGCAGAGATCCTTCAGATCCGTTACCAGAGCGGACATTCCGGCTACGAACGCTTGCTTGCCCGCTACCGCACGGACGTTTCTGATCGCGTCCATAGTCACATCCGCGGAGGTCGAGGTGTCAAAGAATACCGCCAGCAGCTCTGCATTGCCTTTGTTGAATGCCGTGTATATCTTCTCCGGGAGCAGCTCCTTTGGTATGGAGATGTCGACCAGGCTCTCGTAGCAGAGGACTGTGTCGACATGCTCGACGTTCTTTATATCCTCCGCCATTTTCTTGATGTCCTTTGGCTGCATATCCTCCACCACTATCAGTGAGAATGCACCCTTGCCGAACTCGTTCAGCAGCTCCTCCTGCCCTATGACTGTTTCCATGTCCGACGGCAGGTAGTCGAGCATATCGTAGTTGATCCTTGTGCCGATCATTCCGAGAAGTGCCGGTATCATGAGCACCAGGCTCACTATGACTATCGGCACGCGGAACTTCACGACCGCGTTTGCAAATTTCATAACCATTCGTCCTTTCTTCTGGTTTTCGTAAGGGGTGTCACGCGTGGCGCTCCATCGTTATAATGTCGTCCGGCTGCTGGTTTTTGACTATCCGGACTGCCACGAGCACTGTTATAAGGTTGAGCGCTCCTTCCGCCATAAGTGAGATCCCGAGTATCACCGCGATCACCGAAGCGCTCTCAACAGGATTTACGGTAAGGAAAAATCCTGCCACACATGTGAGCACCGACGCTGCCGAAATAAGCCACCATTTGCTTACTCCGAAGAGCTTTGCATCTATCGCGGTCTGGATCTTGAGCAGCCCGTCGGTCATCACGCATACTCCGAACAGCACTCCGATGAACTCCATAAATTGCTCCGGCTTTACAGCCTCCGTCACTCCGAGTATCACCAGAAGTATACCTTCCGCAAGGTCGTGCTGGAACGCGAGCCTGAACAGGTCCTTTGAGAAGTAGCTCGCTATCTTGACTGCTCCGAATATCGCTACCGATATCCCCATTACCGTGCACATCGCTTCCGCGAGTGTCTCCGGAAATACCACGAGTACAAGACCGAACGCTATCATCAAAGCCGACATTACTATGTATCCGGTCTTTGCCGCTTTCATTGGTGCCGACGATCTCATCATCACTGCCGCCCCCTTTCTGTTTACATCTGCATTATAGCATCATTTCCGCAAAAAGAAAACGGTCAGCTCACTCGTCCGTGTACAAAACTCGTACACGGCACGGTAAACTGACCGATTTTTGTGCATATATGGGGTGCGTGCCTAAATTGGCATTACTGCTCGTCAACGCGCTTCTGCTTGCCTATTATAAGCTCGGCGGCGTAAGGAAGCTTCTCGATCTCGCGGCAGAAATCTCTCCACTCGGGAAGACGATGGTTCTTGCGCTGGGCATATATCGTCTTAAGAGCACGGTAGTTGGTGGTGAGCCGCGCCGTAAGCTCGAAGCCGCAGGGATTGCTGTACAGGAGCTTCAGATAATCCTCGGGGTCCTGGGTCTCATTGTAGCGGTCCTTGAGCTCGTTCATTATCTCTATCATGCGCGGGTCGACGTATTTGCAGTACTGCTTCGACAGGTCAAACTTCGCGATACGGTGCATGGTCGACTGGCTGGACACGAATTCAAGGAAGCGGTATCTTTCCGCCTCTGTCCACGCCTTTACCGTGAAGGTAAGGTCGAACGCCACGCGTATGCCGGTCATGAACTGATCATGCCCCTCGCCCTTGCCGGACTGCGCAAGGCTCACTATGCGGTCGGTAATGTCGCCGTTCACGGCATCGGTATCGACTGCCATGGGGTATTTGCTTGCCTTGAAGCACTCTTCAAGGTCGTAGACTTTCACATTTTCAAGTTTCATCGGGACTCCCCTCGATCAGTCTTCCTGAAGCATGAACATATTGTAGATAACGCGGATAGCCTCGTCGAAATCCTCTTCCCTGATACCGATTATGATATTAAGCTCGGAGGAGCCCTGGTCGATCATCTTGATGTTGATGTTCGCGTGGGAAAGTGCCGCGAATATGCGGGTAGCGGTACCCTTTGTGGCTTTCATGCCGCGTCCGACGACCGCTATCAGAGCGAGGCCGTCCTCGATCTCGATGTGGTTGGGATTTGCGACTTCCTTCACGCGCTCCGCGAAGTTCGGATGCTTTTTCAGGTCGTCGGTGTCGACGATAAGTGTCATGGTATCGATGCCGGTCGGAATATGCTCGAAGTTGATCTTCTCAACGTCCATGAGTGTGAGGATACGGCGCAGGAAGCCTATCTCGGAGTTCATCTCGTCCTTTTCGATAGCTAC
Source organism: uncultured Clostridia bacterium (assembly GCA_947166275.1). Taxonomy (GTDB): domain Bacteria; phylum Bacillota; class Clostridia; order Oscillospirales; family Ruminococcaceae; genus Ruminiclostridium_E. The sequence continues at coordinate 30,135 of CAMVDP010000007.1, read as the reverse complement.
CGCGCTGAAATTCTTCTTGCCCGCGATACCGGTGATGATATGCTTGTTCTTGCCCTCGGGAGCGTCGTGCACTATCAGGGTGCCCTTCGCGGAGGGGTCATTGGTGTTCTTGATGTTTATCGGGATCCTCGCGTTTCTCACGGGGAAGATAGCGTCCTGATGAAGCACGGTAGCGCCCATGTACGAAAGCTCGCGCAGCTCACGGTAGGTTATCAGGTCGATGAACTCGGGATCCTTGACGATACGCGGGTCGGCTACCGCAAAGCCCGGAACGTCAGTCCAGTTCTCGTAAAGCTCGGCACCTATCGCCTTTGCCACCACGGAGCCGGTGAAGTCGCTTCCGCCGCGGGAGAACGTGCGTATCGAGCCGTCGGGGTTCGCACCGTAGAAGCCCGGTATTACTGCGCAGTCATATCCTTCAAGGATAGACGCGAGGGTAGCGTCGGTGAGCTCCGCGTCAAATTCGCCGTCCGCCTTGAAGAAGATGCCCTTCGCAGCGTCCACAAAGTTGAAGCCGAGGTAGTTCGCAAGAATTATGCCGTTGAGATACTCACCACGGCTTGCGGCGTAATCGCGGCCTGCGCGCTTGGTAAAGCTGTCGGTTATCTCCTCAAACTCGCGGTCGAGAGATATCGTAAGTCCGAGGTCGCTTATTATGCCGTTGTAACGGTCTGCTATCGGCAGGAATGCCGCAACTGCATTCGCGCCAGCGCATACGTCATCGTAGCACTTATACAGCATATCCGTGACCTTGGTGTCGTCCTTGAAGCGCTTGCCGGGTGCGCTGGGCACCACATATCTGCGCTCCTTGTCGCTCCTTATGATCTCAGCGACCTTGCGGAACTGGTTCGCGTCCGCGAGAGAGCTTCCTCCGAATTTAACTACTTTTGCCATTGTAAGTTGTTCCTTTCTTTATTTATATTGGCTTATACGTTTATCTCTTTGATCTCGCTCTTGTCGAGCGCTTTTATCGAAAGTGTGAGGTACTTGAAGTCGTTGTACAGGTCTATAGTCTCTTCGTCTTCCGTCTTTATCACCGGGCGGAGAACATTGGTGTTGTTGCTGACGACCGTAGCCTTGCGGCCGTCGCTGAGCAGGACCGTGGAACCCACAGGGAACGGTGCAAACGCGTTGAGGAACGCGAGTATTATATCGTAGTCGAAATGTGTGTTGGCGCCGCCCATCATAAACTCCTCGGCTTCCGCGACGCTCCAGGGCTGACGATAAGGACGGTTGGAGGTGAGGGCATCGTAAACGTCCGCGACGGTGATTATCCTCGCGAGGTAGGTTATCTGCTCACCCTTCAGTCCGAGCGGATAGCCGGTGCCATCGTACTTTTCGTGGTGCATGAGCACGGCGTTCATGATCTCTTCGGTATATCTTCCGTTTTTCCGCAGCAGCAGATAGCCGTTCTGGGGGTGCTTCTTCACCGCTGCGAACTCCGAGTCGGTGAGACGACCGGGCTTTCGGATTATGTCGACATCTATCGTGCGCTTGCCGAGATCGTGAAGCAGTGCCGCTTCGCACAGATCGTGCATCTTGTTCTCGGGCAGCCCGAGGCTTTTGCCTATGGTGACGGACATCATCGCCACGCGCAGGCAGTGCTTGTATGTGTAGTCGTCGTACGACTGGAGCTGGTGCATCTTGAGCAGTATGTTGTCGTCGGCGTAAAGGCTCGTTATGAGATCGTTGGTGACGTTTTTGATGTGCTGGGAGGCTTCGTTCGTAAATTCCGTGATCGGTGCGCCGTCATCATCGCCGAATACTTCCTTGAGAGTGCTCAGCGACTGATGTATATTGATCTCCGCACGCATTTCGTCAGAGACGGTGGACGCGCTGAAGGTCTTCTTGATATATACGGTGTCGATGTTATAGCGCTCTTTGAGGTTAAAGATCATGACGCTGTCAAGGATAGTGTCCTTCAGCAGCAGCACACGTTCGGAGCCGGGCTCGATAATATTTTCGGCGACTATCATGCCGGATTCGAGTTCCTCGACGTTTATCTTCATCATTTCCGCCATATCACAGCCCCCTTTTGCAAGAATGATATTCCGATCCGTCGGATCATCCGCGTCTTTTCTTCGTCAGATACCGGGAAAGGCGCATCTGATGCGGCTTTTCAGCCTGTTTTGCTTTTATTGTCAACAAAACTCATCAGTCGGAACCAACTTATAAAAGATATTATAACATATTTTTCGGAGTTTGTCACCTGTTTTATCTATTTTTTTGAAAAAAAACTTATCCCGCACCGTACGGTACGGGATACCATGTCATTTCATAAGCGCTATGAACGCCTTCGCCTTATGCGCGACGACCTTGTCGTTCTCGTATGTAAGGTATGACGCTGCCTGCCCGATCTCCACCCACTTCATCTCGGAGATCTCGTCGAGCTGCGGCCTTGCGTCACGGCTTATCGCCTTGGCTACGAAATACACCACGGTCTTGCTCGTGTCGCGGCGCGGGTTGAACGTGACCGTCTCCCTGAAGCCGCTGTCGACGAGGACATCTATATTCGTCTCCTCCTTGATCTCCCTTGCGGCAGTCTCGACCTCGGTCTCACCCTTTTCAACGTGGCCCTTCGGGAATGACCAGTAGCCCGACTTAATATGCCGTATCAGCAATATCTCGGTATTTCCGTGGAATTTCCTGTAAACAACAGCGCCGCATGACTTTTCGTAATTCATCGGCTCATCCTTTCGTGATATTGGCAGGCGAAGCATTTCTCTCCGCCTTTGTTGTTTATATTATAGCACACTTTTTCTCATTTGTCACTACCCTTTTTAACATTTTGCGCGGGACTGCATTGACAGAGCGCCCCAAAAGTATTATAATTACTTATACAGACGCTTATCTCCCGCCACGGCGGAGGAGACACGGAACCGGGAGGTCATCTCATTTATGGCAAAACGTGACGATTATCAGCGCTCGGACACCCCCGAAGCAAGATATAAGCAGGTCAAGAGCCCTGCCACCGTCGAGGACCAGATAGAAAAGCTCCGCAGCAGAGGCTGCATCATTGAGGACATGGGTCATGCGGTCTGCGCGCTCTCGAACATCAACTACTACCGTCTCGCGCACTATTTCGCCATTTTCCTTGAGACCAAGAACCGCTATCGCGAGGGGACGAGCTTCGAGCATGTCATGCACATCTATGATTTCGACAGGCTGATGCGCTCGCTGCTGCTGCTGGCGCTCGAAGAGGTCGAGATAACCATGCGCGCGAACATATCCAACTACCACGCGCTGAAATACGGCGCACTCGGCTACCTGAACGGTTCGAGCTTCGACGCACGGCACAACCATAAGGTCTTCCTCAAAAAGATCGACCGCGTTATCGAAAACAACACGGGCGAGCAGCTCGTAACGCACCATATCAGAAAATATGGCGGCGCGTTCCCGCTCTGGGTAATCATGGAGCTGTTCAGCTTCGGCTTCCTCAACCAGTTCTACGGCGACCTCAAGCCTGAAGACAAGCGCGCTATCGCAGACGACGCGTTCGGGCTGCCATACCGGTGCGTGGAGAACTGGCTGAACTGCCTGTCTGAACTGCGCAATAATTGCGCACACTATAACCGACTGTACGCCAATGAGCTTTCATCGGTGCCGAAACAGCCCCCCGGACTTGAGCGGGCAATGAAAAACACTCTGTTCGACTACATAATCATACTGAAGCAGCTCTACCCGCGAAGCGATGTGTGGAATACCGCTTTTGCCGCCAAGCTCACTCTGCTGATAGCGGAATATGACGATGTCATCGACCTTTCGTGCATCGGTTTCCCCGAGAACTGGCAGGATATTCTTATAGACCCGTGAACCATAAGCCGCCCGGACGCTGGCAAGCATTTCGGGCGGCTTTTTCTAAAATTTTCAAAAAACACTTGCATTATAATATTTTTTATAGTATAATAGATTGGATAATGTATATTATGAAAGGGGTACAGAATGGATATTGCAACTCTTGACCATATCTGCGCACTGTCAAAGCTCAACTTCACCGAAGACGAGCAGAAGGAAATGCTCGGACAGATGACCGATATCATCGAGCTTATGGACACGATCAAGGAATATGATATAACCTACGACGACACCAAAGATCACAACGAGATAGGCTACGGCGACCTGCGTGAGGATATCCCCGCACCGTCATTCCCGACAGAAAAGCTCCAGCAGAACACCTCGCCCCGCGACAACTGCTACGTAGTGCCGAAAATGATGGAATAACACGGAGGATAACAGCATGGATCTTAAAAACATCACCGCCGCAAAGCTCCGCGCAATGCTCGACAGCAAGGAGATCAGCGCGCGCGAGGCGGCTTCGGAGTTCCTCTCCGAGATAAAGAAAAATGACGGAAAGGTGCTGTCGTTCATTACTGTGACAGAGGATGAGGCAATGAAAAACGCCGATGCCGCACAGAAGCGCATCGACACGGGAAATGCCGCTCCCCTCACGGGAATACCGCTCGCTCTGAAGGACAACCTCTGCACCGACGGTATCCGCACCACCTGCTCATCAAAAATGCTCGGCGACTTCGTGCCGCCATACAGCGCCACCGCGGTGGAAAAGCTCATCGCCCAGGACTACACCCTGCTCGGCAAGGTGTCTATGGATGAGTTCGCCATGGGCGGCTCGACGCAGACCAGCGCGTTCGCAAAGACAAAGAACCCTTATGATACCTCCCGCGTTCCCGGAGGCTCGTCCGGCGGCTCCGCGGCAGCAGTCGCTGCCGGATTCTGCGCGGCGGCTCTCGGCAGCGACACAGGCGGCTCAATACGCCAGCCCGCGTCTTTCTGCGGAGTCACAGGCTTAAAGCCCACCTATGGCAGAGTTTCCCGCTACGGTCTCGTGGCGTTTGCGAGCTCGCTCGACCAGATAGGCCCGATAGCAAGGTCCGCCGAGGACTGCGGCCTGATCCTGAACGCGATAGCGGGTGCCGACCCACATGACGCTACCAGCAAGAACGTGCCGTTTACCGACTTCAACGAAAAGCTCGGCAAGGACATCAAGGGCATAAAGATAGCTATACCGAAGGAGTTCTACGGCGACGCGGTGGACGACGAGGTAAAGACCGCCGTAATGAACGCAGCGCACGAATACGAGAAAATGGGCGCCGAGCTCGTCGACTGCTCTATAAGTACCCTGCGTTACGCGGTACAGGCGTACTACCTGATATCCTCCGCCGAGGCAGCATCCAACCTGTCGCGCTACGACGGCATAAAGTACGGATTGCGCGGCGAAGGCCACAGCTTTGACGAGATGATACGCGACAGCCGCAACCGCGGTTTCGGAGCCGAAGTAAAGCGTCGCATACTGCTCGGCAACTACGCGCTTTCGAGCGGATACTACGACGCGTACTACCGTAAGGCGCTGGCACTCAAGCAGCAGATAATCTCAGAGTATAACGCCGTGTTCGACAAGGCAGACGTTATCCTCACCCCCACAGCCCCGAGCGTAGCGTACAAGATAGGCGCGCAGGACAACGATCCCGTAAAGATGTACACAGCCGATATCTGCACCGTTACCGTGAATATCGCAGGACTTCCCGCGATCAACACGACCTGCGGCTACAACGCGGACGGTATGCCGATAGGAATGTCCATCGTCGGCAGACGCTTCGACGAAGCAACGATAATCCAGACCGCGGACGCGTTCGAAAAGACCTTCACGCCCGTCCGCTGCACATTATAGAAAGGAGCGCGGTAACAATGTCGAACCTTTATCCGACTATCGGACTTGAAATACACGCCGAGCTCCTCACAAAGTCAAAGGTGTTCTGCACCTGCTCGGCGGAATTCGGCGGAGAGCCGAATTCGCGCTGCTGCCCGGTGTGCTCGGGACTTCCCGGAACGTTGCCGGTACTCAACCGCACCGCAGTCGAGTATATCGTCAAGGCTGGCTACGTCACGAACTGCGAGATATCACGGTTCACAAAATGGGACAGAAAGAACTATTTCTACCCTGACCTGCCCAAGGCGTATCAGATCTCCCAGATGCCCCGCCCCGTATGTCTTAACGGCTATGTGGACATCATGGTGAACGGCAAGGAGAAGCGCATACGCGTCAACCGCATACATCTTGAGGAGGACGCGGGCAAGCTCGTGCACGACGAGGCTGCGCGTTCGAGCCTCGCGGACTACAACCGCTGCGGCATCCCGCTGATCGAAATGGTCACGGAGCCGGATTTCCACAGCGCCGAAGAAGTGGTAGCCTACGTCGAGAAGATAAAGCTGCTGTACAAGTACGCCGGCATCTGCGACTGCAAAATGGAGCAGGGCTCGCTGCGCTGCGATGTGAACATCTCCCTCGCACCGAAGGACTCCAAGGAGCTCGGCACCCGTGCGGAGCTCAAGAACCTCAACTCCACCAAGGCGATAACCCGCGCTATCGAGTATGAGATATACCGCCAGACCGAGATCATAGAATCCGGCGGCAAAGTGCTCCAGGAGACCCGCCGCTTCTCGGATTCAACGGGTGAGACAACGGCACTGCGCTCAAAAGAGGATGCGCACGACTACCGCTATTTCCCCGACCCGGATATTCCGCCGATGATATTCACCGAGGAAGAGCTCGCCGCTATTAAGGCAGACCTTCCCGAGCTTCCCGAACAGCGCAAGGAGCGCTATATGTCGCAGTACGGACTCGCGGAGACCGACGCGGACAACATCATAAACGACAAGGATATCTGCGACTTCTACGAGGACGCGATAAAGGCTTATGACAAGCCGAAGGCGATAGCAAACTTCATGCTCGGAGAGTTCATGCGCCGCATAAACCTTGGCGAGATGAGCATGGGAAGCCTGCAGTTCGCGCCTGCCGACCTCGCACGGCTTATAGAGCTCGGAGATACCGACAAGATAAACAAAAACAACTACAAGACGATCTTCGTCGAGATGATAGGCACCGGTGAAAAGCCCGACGCGGTGTGCGACAGGCTCGACCTGTGGGTGAAGGACGACACCTCGGCTGTCGAAGCTGTCATAGACAAGCTTATAGCGGACAACCCGAAGCCCGTCGAGCAGTACCGCGCGGGAGAGCAGAAGGTGTTCGGCTTCTTCATGGGACAGGCGAACAAGGCGCTCAAGGGTCAGGCTACGCCGAACACTATCAAGGCAGTGCTCGAACAGAAACTCAAAGGGTAATATTTCGGCACCCGCGCCGTCCGCGCGGAGAGCCATAAGGCATTAAGAGAAAGGAACAGTAATATCATGTTCACAGCAAACAGGTACCGTGACCACAACACGGCAATGATATCCGAGGCGGATATCGGAAAACAGGTCCGCGTGTCGGGCTGGGTAGAAAACATCAGAGACCACGGAGGTATCGAGTTCATAGACCTTCGTGACCACTACGGCATGCTTCAGGTGACGTTCCAGAACAATGAAAAGCTCCTTGAAGGCATCACCAAGGAGTGCGCAATATCCATAAGCGGCACGATAATCAAGCGTGACGAGAGCACCTACAACGACAAGATCGCGACAGGTACCGTCGAGCTCGCCGCAGAAAGCGTCGATATCCTCGGCAAGGTGATGACCCAGCTGCCCTTCGAGGTGCCGGAGTCCCACAAGAGCAACGAGGACATAAGACTGCGTTACCGCTTCCTCGATATGCGTAACCGCAAGGTGCATGACAACATCGTGTTCCGCTCGCAGGTAATGAGCTTCATGCGCGAGAAGATGACCGAACTGGGCTTCCTTGAGCTTCAGACCCCGATCCTTTCGACTTCCTCTCCCGAAGGCGCGAGAGACTACCTGATCCCCTCGCGTAAGCACCACGGCAAGTTCTACGCTCTGCCTCAGGCTCCGCAGATATTCAAGCAGCTCTACATGGTGTCCGGATTTGACAAGTACTTCCAGCTCGCACCGTGCTTCCGTGATGAGGATGCCCGTGCTGACCGCACTCCCGGCGAGTTTTATCAGCTCGACATGGAGATGTGCTTCGCGACCCAGGAGGATGTATTTGCCGCCGCAGAGCAGGTATTCCCGGCAGTACTCGAAAAGTTCGGCAAGAAACAGTATACCCACGCTCCGTTCCCGCGCATAACCTTTGAGGAAGCAATGCTGAAATACGGCTCCGACAAGCCCGATCTTCGCAACCCGCTGTTCATCATAGATGTGTCCGACCTGTTCGTTGACAGCTCGTTCAAGCCGTTCTCGAACAAAACCGTACGCGCTATCCGCGTTCCGAAAATGGCGGAAAAGTCCAAGGGCTTCTTCGAGAAAATGGAAGAGTTCGCTCTGTCCATAGGCATGAAGGGTCTCGGCTACTTCAAGGTCGAGGATGGCCTGAAATTCAACGGACCTATCGATAAGTTCCTTCGTGACGGCGACCGTGAGGAGCTCGCAAAGCGCGCGGAGCTCGAAGTCGGCGACGTACTGTACTTCATCGCGGACAACAAGAAGAACGCAGAAAAGTTCGCAGGACAGATACGCAACGAAGTCGCGGCAAGAATGGGTCTCATCGACGAGAACAAGTTCGAGATATGCTGGATAGTTGACTTCCCGATGTACGAAGAAGACGAGGAGACCGGCAAGCCGATATTCACTCACAACCCCTTCTCTATGCCGCAGGGCGAGCTCGAAGCGCTCAACACCAAGAACCCCTGCGACGTGCTCGCATATCAGTACGACGTTGTCTGCAACGGCGTAGAGCTCGCTTCCGGAGCTGTCCGCAACCATGATATCGACGTCATGGTAAAGGCATTCGATATAGCTGGATATACCGAGGAGGACGTTGCTGCCAAATTCGGCGCGCTGTACAGCGCATTCAAGTTCGGCGCTCCGCCCCATGCAGGTATGGCATTCGGTATCGACCGCATGATAATGCTGCTGCTCGACGAGGAGAGCATTCGTGAGGTCATCGCGTTCCCGCTCAACTCTAACGCACAGGATCTCCTGCTCGGAGCTCCCACAGAGGTTACGGAGCAGCAGCTCCGCGAGGTGCACATCAAGGTGCGCCAGCGTCCGCAGGATATGAAGAACAAACCGACGGAGGAATGATCAATGGCTGAAGAATTTCTGACATATAAGGGCTTTCCGCTCGTAAGAAACGGCAGAACGATATACTACGGCAACATGAGCGATGAGTTCGTTGCCAACCTGAATATCGTCGAAGCGCACGATGAGAACGGCATAGAGGTCGCAAGCAAGATAAAAATGGTGCTTATGCGTACCGACCCGACTGTCGATGTACAGGACATGGTGGTCAAGACAAGCGAAAGAGAGAGCTTGTATGACGCTCTCGATGTAGCTAACATCTGGCTCTCCCGAAGCGAATAAAATAACAAAACTCCCGGACTCTGAAAGCCCGGGAGCATTTTTATATTCTGTTATTCGGCTGCGTTCTGTCCGGCTTGTGCGGCTTCCTCGGCAGCCTGGTTTGCTGCCTGCTGTGCCTCAAAATCGGCTCTCATCTCACTGTCATCGTTCCTGTACTCATTGAGGAGATCTTCGTACGACTTCTGCGTATAATCATCGGGGACGTTGAAGATGCTGTCGTTGTCGAATACGTTCTCAAATCTGTCGACCTTCGAGACTATGCTTCCGTCATCGCCGCTGAAAGTATACACCAACTGTCCGGTTGTTTTGTCGAAATAGTGGTATGTGGCGGTCTTGTTCTCATCGGACATGGGCTGCTCGGGATCGAGCGCGGAACCTATCGTAAGCCTGTCATACTCAACGCCTTCATATTCGGCGGTATCAGTCTGATACGTAGCCGCCATTACCTCGTCGGCGTAGATGACCGCCAATGTCAGCGCCTTGTACATGATCTCAACATCCTCGGCTCCGCAGTTGAAGGTGTATACAGTCTTGGTAGTGTGATTGATCTCGTATGCCTTGTCCGTCATATAAAGGACTGTCTTCTCTACACCGTCCGAGCTCTTGGAGTACTGCGCGATGTTGTTCTTGTCCTTGATGTAAAGCCCGGAGAAGAGTGTGCTGTCGCCGCTCTTTGATGTTGCTTCAAAGGTGAGCGGAACACTGCGTCTTGACTTCAGGTAGTTATAGTAGAGCGGGGCATTCTGCTCAAGGTATTTGAGCGCGTCCTCGGTGGTGTCGGGCTTTTCTTCAGCCTCGAACGCCACTGCTGTCACTTTTTTGCCGGTGCTTACGGCTGTGGTGGTCTCGGCGCTTCCCGTGCCTGCGGGGTTATTTCCGTTATTACAGCCTGTTACAGCGAGTATCCCCGCAAGGGCTAAAATTGCTATGAGTTTCTTCATTATTCTATTTCCTTTCTTATGTCTGCTGATATAATGTCCACATATATCTATAATATACCGCAAAGGCTTCTTTAAGTCAACCTTTTTCACCGAAGCCTCACTTAATTTTTCGATAAATTACAGTTTTCCTGCGAATATTGCTCTTTTTTCTGTGCGTTTTGCTGCTGATTGACAAAACGGGTATAATATATTATAATAACACTATATGCAACTTTAGAAAATCTTATTTCTGTCTTCCCCGCCGGAGTCGGGGAGACAGAAACGTAAAGCTTCATTTTTTGGCAAAAGGAGATAACATGGCTGATAAAGAAAAGCTTCACCGCACCACAATAGGCGGACAGGCTCTTATAGAGGGGATAATGATGAAAGGCCCCGAAAAGACTGCTATGGCGGTTCGCAAAAAGGAAGGCGACATCGTCATCGAAGAAAAAGAAAACAAGCAGAAACGCTGGTACAATAAAGCACCGTTCATACGCGGCACAGTCAACTTCGTGTCACAGCTCGCCGACGGTTACTACTACCTCTCACGCTCGGCGGAGCTGTCCGGTATGGCAGACGACGACGGTGAGGAAGAGATGTCTAAATTCGAAAAATGGCTGGACGACAAGCTCGGAGACAAGCTCATGGGCGCGGTCATGACCATAGCAATGATACTCGGTCTGGCAGTCGCGCTCGTGCTGTTCGTGTTCGTGCCGACATGGCTGTTCATGCTCCTGCAGTATCTCGTCGGAGAGGGCACCGATCTCTCGCCGTTCCAGTCACTTTTCGAGGGTATACTGAAGATCATCATTTTCGTCACATATATGTGGGTAGTATCCCGCACCGAAAGCATCCGCCGCACCTACGAATACCACGGCGCGGAGCACAAGACCATATTCTGTTACGAAAAGGGGCTTGAGCTCACCGTTGAGAACGTGCGTCCCCAGACCCGCTTCCACCCTCGCTGCGGCACAAGCTTCATATTCCTCGTGCTGCTCATAAGCATTCTCGTTTACAGCATCGCCCCGATAACCAATCAGATGTTCATTGACGCGTTCGGTGTGACCGATGCTGTCGCAATGATACTTCGTGTTTCCTGCAAACTGCTGCTGCTCCCCGTTATCGTGAGCCTGTCGTATGAGGTGATACGCCTCGCCGGAAGGTATGACAACATCGTTACGCGCATCATCTCCGCACCCGGACTTGCGCTGCAGCGCCTTACCACAAAGGAACCCGATGACAAGGAGATCGAAGCCGCGATCGCTGCCATGAACGCTGTTATCCCCGAGGATAAGGAGAGCGACAAATGGTAAGCCGCGTAAAGCTCAGAGAAATAACAGCGACCCTCGCTTCGGCGGGGGTCTTTGACCCTGTGTTCGAGGCACGTGAGATACTCCGCGAGTACGCGGGCGATGCCGCGCTCATGGGCGGAGAGCTGACGGAAAGCGCACTCGAACGCATTGACGATACCGTGCGCCGCCGCATCACCGGTGAGCCGCTCCAGTATATCTTCGGACAGTGGGAGTTCTACGGCTATCCGTTCAGCGTAGGTGAGGGCGTGCTGATCCCGCGCCCGGAAACGGAAATGCTCGTCGATATTGCGGCCGACCGGCTCGACAGCGACAGCACGGTACTCGACCTGTGCAGCGGTACCGGCTGCATCCCCATAAGCATCGCGCTAAAGACCGGCGCAAGGTGCTATGCCGTAGAGCTGTACGACAAAGCTTTCGGCTTCCTTGAACGCAATATAGCGCTGAATAACGCTCCTGTCACCGCACTCAAAGCCGATGCCCGCGATAACTCCCTGTTCCCCGGCATTACTTTCAACGCGATATTCTCAAATCCCCCGTACCTCACTGACGAAGAGATGTCCTCGCTCCCGCGGGAAGTCGCGCACGAGCCGGAGACTGCTCTCGCCGGAGGCTCCGACGGTCTCGGATTTTACCGCACGCTTATACCCGCATGGGCTCCGAGACTTGCGCCGGGCGGTTTTATCGCCGTCGAGATCGGTGAGACCCAGGGCAGAGCCGTTTCGCAGATAATGTCAGACTCCCGTCTGCGCCCCGGTGTCCTGAAGGATCCTGCCGGACTGGATCGCGTAGTCATGGGAGAAATGACCCGGTGAGATGACATTTGCAGACAGAAAACAGCAGACACTCGTGATGTGTCTGCTGTTTTGTTTTATGTCAGTCTCAAACTGTTTTCAGCCGCATGATCATCCCTTGATTATCTTCGTGAACGCCTCGGAATACTTCGCTTGGAGCGCTGCGGCTTCATCATTGTTCTTGCCGATAGTCGTGTAGTAGATCTTGATCTTCGGCTCTGTGCCGGACGGACGGATCACAAGGCTTGCGCCGCCGTCAAGATACAGCGTGATGACGTTGGACTTCGGCAGGTCTATCTTTGTCTTTGTGCCGGTAGCGAGGTCGGTCTTTTCGCTCTTCTCATAGTCTGCGACAGCGATTACCTTCGTGCCTGCGACATCCTTCGGGAAGTCGGTGCGCATGGTATCCATGATCTGCTGCATCTTTGTCATGCCGCTCTCGCCCTCGAACGCGAAGTTGTCGAGTTTGTTGCAGTAGGAGCCGTACTCCTCGTACATCTTTCTGCGCGCTTCGATGAGTGATACGCCCTGTGCGCGGTAGAATGCCGCCATTTCGCAGATCAGCATGGAAGCTACGACAGCGTCCTTATCGCGTACATAGCCGCCGGCGAGGTAGCCGTAGCTCTCCTCGAAGCCGAAGATGTAGCGGTCAGCTTCACCCTTCTCCTCAAGGAAGCCTATCTGCTCGCCGATGAACTTGAAGCCGGTGAGCACCTCCACAAGCTGGATGTCATATTTCTTCGCGATAGCACGGGTAATGTCGGTGGTAACTATGGTCTTGACTGCGACGGGATTCTTCGGCAGAGTGCCGAGAGCCTTTCTCTCACGCGCAATGTATTCGAGCAGCAGCGCTCCCACCTCGTTGCCGGTGAACAGTGCGTAGTCGTCGCCGTCAGGCACCGCGATACCTACACGGTCGCAGTCCGGGTCGGTAGCGAGCAGCAGATCCGGCTTCTCCTTGCGGCAGAGCTCAAGACCTTTCTGGAGCGCTTCCTTGAATTCAGGGTTCGGGTACGGACAGGTGGTGAAGTTGCCGTCGGGGTTTTCCTGTTCGGGAACGACGATAACGTCCTTTATGCCGATCTCCTTGAGTATGCGACGAACGGGCTTGTTGCCGGTACCGTTAAGGGGAGTATATACGACCTTGAGTCCCGCTGACGCGCAAACATCGGGGTGAACTGCCTGCTTCTTTACTTCTGCCATGTAATCATCGATGCACTTGTCGTCGATGTACTTTATCATGCCGCTCTTGACACCGTCCTCAAGCTTGATGGAGTGGATGCCGCCGAATGTGTCGGTTTTGTTTATCTCCGCGAGCACCGCGTCGGCAGCGTCGATAGTCAGCTGGCAGCCGTCAGAGCCATAGACCTTGTAGCCGTTGTATTTTGCGGGGTTGTGCGACGCGGTCACCATAACGCCCGCGTCGCATTTATAGTATCTTACGGCCCACGAGAGCATGGGGGTGGGCATAAGCTCGTTGTAGATGTAAACGCGTATGCCGTTCGCGGAGAGTACCTCTGCAACGGACTGGGCAAAATAGGTGGATTTTATTCTGCTGTCATAGGATACTGCCACAGAAGCGCCCTCGGGCTTTATCTTCATGAGGTAGGAAGCAAGTCCCTGTGTAGCCTTGCACACGGTATAGTAGTTCATTCGGTTGGTACCTGCGCCGATAACTCCGCGGAGCCCTCCGGTGCCGAATTCGAGCTCACGGTAAAACCTGTCATTTATTTCCTCGTTGTTTCCCTCGACCGACTTGAGTTCCTTTATGAGGTCGGGGTCTTTTGTTGCCTTTTCGAGCCAGAGCTTGTATAATGCGTTGATGTCCATGATAGATCGTCCTTTCCGTTTGTAAGCGAAGGCTTACCCATACTTTATAATAATTATATCATAACCGCGACTGATTTGCAATATTCATTGTAAATTTATTTTCGGACGAAACGCTGACAGCGGATCCTGTGTGAAATAACAATACCGCCCGGGCTTGTGCGATAGCCGTGGGCGGTATTGTTATTGAAAGGAGGTATATCATGAGGTGCGACGGTGCCACCGGGACCGTCTGTTACTTTACAGTACGGTCGAAGTCTTTTCCTCGCAGCCGTTGTTTTTGTACGGGTGTTGGTCTGTTCTCCCCCGCTGCTGCGGGGGAGAACGCCTGATTGTCAGATCTGTTTTATATATAAAGCGCGGCGAAACGGCAGGAGAAGGGAGTACATGAGGGATCATTATATGACAGACATTTCATTTTTTTCTATTTTATGCGCCCTGCCGTTTCATTGCGCTTAATAGCTCTGTTTTTTCTTTCTGTCTGTATTATATCATGGATCAATGGCAATTACAACAACAAAGCGGTTACAATGCAATTACAGTCCGGTTACAAAATTCCGGAAAATGTTACAATTTGTTATCATTCTGTACAGCCGCTTCGAAAGATCGATAGACACATGGGGTCATAACAAACTGCCGCCTGCCCGCAAAAACTATACAATGCGTTATATAGCTGTGTTTATGGCTGCCGGGGTTAATGCAAATCGACCAAATATAGTGCAAAACAATTGTTAAAGCCTACAAAAATGACCCTTTATGCCCACTGTTTTTGGCTATATTATAAAATAGTGCTTTACTTTTCGCAAGTAATGATGTATAATATAATAGATATTGTATCGCTAAAAGCAAAGGCTCTTACCGAGCCGGAGCAAAAAATATACGAAACACCCGGGAGTATTGTTATGAAAAAGCTGATTTCCGCTATCCTCGCTCTTGTTATCGCGGCTTCACTGTCGCTCGGCATCATCGAAGCCGGCGCAGTGGGAGAGACAACAGGAGAAGTAAACGTCATCTTCCTTGTCGATTCGAGCCGCTCGATGAACAAAAGTGACCCGGATATGATAAGACTTGAAGCTATAAAGCTGTTCGCCGACCTGTGTACGCTCGGAAAGACAAAGATAGGCTTTGTGCTGTTCGGAACCGAGATAAACTACGAACAGGCACCGATGCCGATCAATACCGAGGAAGACAGGATCGCCATCAAGAAAAAGGTCGATGAGCTCACCGAGCTGAAAGGCTCTACCGATATCGGTCTCGCTCTGCGCCACTCGGTGGAAAGCTTCCCTGAAGCTTCAGAGAACGAAAAAGGCAGATTTATCGTGTTCCTCTCCGACGGCAGGACCGTCATCACAAAGGGCGAAAACTCCACAAGAACACTTGAGGACTCGGAAGCCGACCTCGAAAAGGGTATCGAGGAAGCCCAGAATGCCGGGATACCGATATACACCATAGGACTTAACGCAAACGGCGATGTCGATGAGGAACAGCTCCGCCACATCTCGACGAAGACCTACGCAGACGACACTTACATGACCAACAGCGCGAGCGACCTGTCAGAGATATTGAGTGATATCTATGTGCGTCATACGGGCGCCGAGAACCTACAGCTCGCAAGCTTCAAATCTATTGGCGGCGAGCATGATACCGAGTTCGACATCGCGGACGGATCGGTCATCGAGGCAAACCTCGTTATCATGCACACCGGAGTGCTCGATGACATCAAGATAAAGGATCCCGACGGCAAAGAAGTGATATTCAACGGCTCACAGGCGGATATGTCCGTCACCGAAGGATACACGCTGATGAAGCTGTACTATCCGAATGCAGGCAAGTGGCACCTTCTCGTTACCTCACCCGCCGACACCAAGGTAGATATAAACTGCATACTCACGCGTGACTTCCGTCTCTGCCCAACGATACTCACGAGCAGAGAAGTGTGCGCGGGCGCGATAGTAAAGCTCAGGGCAGAGCTCACCGACCCGAGCGGCGTGAAGATAACCGATGAGAACGTAATAACCAAGCTCTTCGGTAAGGGCGTGCTCAAAAATGAAGCTACCGGTGAGACACAGGAGATCGTGCTCACAGTTGATGAAAACAGCTCCTTCTACGGCGAAGGCAGCATAGACACCGACGACAACTACACCGTTCAGGTGAGCCTGTACAACTCCAATATCGATATACGAAGCGAGATAACGACTCTCGAACACGGCACCGAAGCGTACAAGGAGCCGGAGGGCCCGCTGAAGCTGATACTGATATGCGCGGCAAGCGTGATATTGCTTATCGTGATAATAATCATGATAATCCGGTACATGAAGGAAAATATACGCTTCTGGTCGGGAAGAGTGGTCATTACCGTCAACAAGGCGGGTATGCCCTCTATGCCGATGCCGTATGACTTTGCAAAGAAAGTACCCGGAAAGCGCAAGGTAACACTGCTCGATGTGCTCAAGACCGTATCGGACGACTCCGCTATCGTGGAGGCTGTGCCCAAGAGCGTGACCTCGGCTATAAAGATAACCATGACCGATTCGGGAGATATTCGTCTCACGAAAGCAGGCGGCGTGGAATACAGCGGCGGCATCACTCTCGGTAAGAAGATCGTGCTCTCGAACGCAAACAAAGTTACGATAAAATACGCCGACAAGGCATCCGGTTCAAACAACCTGATGATAGTACAGTACCTGCGGACATGATCACAGCGCGGAAAAGCGCAAATAACATATATCGGAGGAAAACATGGCAAGAATATCGGAATCACAGAAGGAAAATATATCCTTAATGAGCGTCGACCTCGGCGGATCGATGTCGAGCGCACAGATAAGGGTCGAATCAAAGGGAAATCCTGTGCTTATCATCGGGCTCGGCGGTACAGGCATGGATGCGCTGCTGTATACAAAGCAGCTGATAAACAAGCGCTTCAAGCTTCCCGAGGACGCACCGAACAAGGCTCTCGCGATACCGAACAACATCAAGATACTCGGTATCGATTCTGACAGCACATACTTCAAGAAAAAGACCGACAAGAAGGACGGCGAGATGCGTTTCGCGGTGGGAGAGTATGTCTCGATATCCGCGTCAGTTGAGCGCTTCCTTGCCAATGAGCATCTTATTCCTCCCTATGTGCGTGAGTGGCTCGACGACCCAAAGCGTATCTACACCAAGGTTAAGGGCGGCGGAGATGACGGTGCCAACGGTATACGCCAGTCAGGACGTATCCTCCTGTTCAACTCGATAAATGCCGTGGTCAAGGCGATAACCACCAATGTCCAGAAGCTCCTCACCGGCATGATGCCCAACCAGCGCCTGCAGGTGTTCATCCTCTCCGGTATCAGCGGCGGTACCGGAAGCGGTACATTCATAGATATCCCCTACATTGTCCGCGAGATAATCAACCGCCAGGGCAAGAGCAACTTCGATATCATGGGCTTCCTCTTCACTCCCGATGTGAACCTTTCCCGCGTGGATGACCCGAATATCCAGCGCTACATAAAGAGAAACGGCTTCGCGGCTCTGCAGGAGCTCGAATATCTCATGGATATGCACTCGCATATGTTCGACCCCTTCAAACAGCGCTATTCCGATACATTTGAGACCATAAGCACCGAGCGCCCCTACGATACCTGCCTGTTCGTCTCCGCGAGCGGTAAGGACGGCTTCGTGCTCAAAAACCCTGCCGAGCAGTACAAGTTCAGCCTTTCCATTGCTGCCGAGGGTATCTGTAACTTCATCTCCTCCTCCGACAGCCAGGGCGACTTCAGCATCGACTCTTTCCGCGTAAACCTCGGTCAGGCGCTCGCGGGCATTATCCCCCAGTACCCGATGCTCAATGTATACTCCTCTGTCGGTGCTTCCGCGGCTATCCTGCCGAAGTCCGAGGTGCTCGAATACCTCTCCGGCAAGGTGTTCTCACACATGAACAAGCTGCACTCCAACGCGCCCACCAACGAGCAGCGCATGGTTTTCCTCGGGACCTGCGGACTTGACAATATATCCGTCCAGTCGTTCTTCGACGCGCACCGACCGTCCCTGTTTGACGGCGGCGTGGAGAATCCCGTGTTCTCGCGCCAGGCGCTTAAAGTCAACAAGCGCAGCGTGGAGGAAATGGGCGAGGAATGGGTCAACAAGGTGGAGGAAAGCTACCGTGTTTACCTGCCCGACGCTATCGAGTATTTCTTCAATAAGTTCGAACAGGCTGCGGAGATAAGCTTCTGCAACTGCGCCGAGGGTCCGTTCTATATCGCGAGCCTCATCAACTCCGAGGATAAATTCTGCCTGCTCAAAAAGCTGCGCACCTGCATCAACGAGGAAATGGGCATTCAGGCGGAGCTCAATTCCCAGAAGCTCATGGAGAAGAAGAATGCCGCTGACCGCGCCTACAGTGCCTTCGTGAGCAAGTTCTTCGATGTGACCTCGGGCTCACGCAAGGACTACTTCAACCTTATTTCCCAGTACTACACCAACAAAGCGGACGCTATCCGCTGCGATTACACCATAAAGCTGTACAGCGAGCTTATCGCGCGCATCAGCAACTACTTCAACGACCTCATCGATAACATGGTGGGCATTCTCGATTATCTGCGCATAGTCTGCGAGAAGAACCTTAACATCGTGACCGGCGTTGAGAACGCTACCACGGGTCTCAGCAAGACCTACGAGTGGAAGATGTACGATATCAAGAGCGAGCAGAACGTGCTCGAAAAGCTCAACGAAGAGGTAAGCGCCGTTGACCTCGAAAACGCAGTGTCCGATATCCTGCGCCGCTTCCTTGACGCGTTCAAGGCAAGCAAGTCCCGCGATGAGTTCGATGTCTCCACATTCATCTGCGACAGCATCGCCGCTCACTTCTCCGAAACATTGAGCCAGTCCATGAGCGAATTCTTCGAGGCGCGCTACCCGAGCTCCGCTTCCCGTGCGGACGCGGCAAAGGAGCTGCTGAAGGAGCTGCGCGCACGCTCAAATATCATGTACCCGTGCTCCACCTCCACTGATACCGCCGAGATACTTTACGTATCCATACCGAGCCAGGCAGGCCCGATAGAAGCTGCCGCGGACGATGATGAGGTCCTCTCGCGCCATAAGATAATCAGCCCGTACACCAACCGTATCTCGATATTCACGTTCGGCGCGGGCCTCGCAGTAGCACACCATAACACCGTGCACCTGTTCGAGTCGGATTACTATTCCTTCGTTTCCGAGACCGGCGGCACAAAGGACGCGAACATGATCGGTCAGCACCTGTACTCGACCTACAGCGGACTTCGTGATACCGACTGGTTCAGACTCCCCAGTCCGATACATGACACCCTGCGCCCGAAGGAGGCTGTCACCGAGAACTCCGAGAAGGTACACCGCGAGAACGAAGCTAACCGTGAGAAGTTCAATGCCGCTCTCGCAGCAGGCATCATCGATACCGTGGGCAACGTAAGATTTGACGAGACTCTCACCGCAGAAGCCGCGAAAGCGATAACCTTCGACCCGCAGAAGCCCTCAAGCATCAAGGAAGCAAAGCAGAAATACGATGAATTCATCAATAGGATAAAGAACGCAAATGTGCTGTTCACGCTCAACCCCGTGAATTACATGAACGCCGCCGAGATCGATAAGATCCGCGAGGCGTATGTGCGTACCTACGGTGCGTGGAAGTATACCGAACAGATGCTCGACGCATATAACGCGGCTCTCGCAGGAATCGCAGAGTGCGAGGGCGTAATCAGCAAGGAAAAGGACGCTAACAAGCAGCTCAAAGGTCTGTTCGACGCGATGTTCGCAGGTGTCATCTTCAAGGAGAAGAACTTCTTCCGCTACGTCAACGCGGCAGGTGACAACGTGAACGTGCTCAATACGCTCACCATCGGCGACACCACCGAACAGAGATACTTCTACTACTACGTACTCCTCGAAAAGTACGCCGAGCTCGATGAGACAGCGCGCGGCTACATCGCCAAGAAGGCTGTGGCAGCTCACTCCGATGATATCCCCGACGAGCATATCGAGTTCCTGCGCAACCTCAAAAAGCATGTCACCGCGTCGATACGCGCCGTGGACGACATGGAAGCGGAGCTCTCCGAGGACGATCCCGCACGCGCAGATGATATATTAAGAAAGTACAGAAAGCTCAGAGACATGGCAGACAGCTCGCTTGAGCTGCTTGAATAAGAGCCGGAAGACGAGACGGACAATATATGAAAGAAATTCTTGACAGGATAGACGAGCTTATCGGCGGTACGCAGGAGCAGGGCTCCGCGGCGTCAGTGGGCGCGGTATATCCGGCAATGTTCCTTTATGTGGGAGCAAAAGCCGCAGAGCGCTGCGCAGCGATACGCACACACCTGCGGGCAAAGCTTATGAACGGCGGCAGCATACTGCACGGCACGGTGGGAACACCCTGCGCGGACGCGGACTTCACGCTGGATGTGACGGTCCCCGAGTCGCGCGGTGAAGCCTACGCATACCTTATCAGCAGCGCCGAACGCCTTACCGCGTTCAGTACGGAGGTCCGCAAGGCTGTAGATAAGCTAATGATGACATCGGGCTTCCCGCAGACTGACCGCTGCCACCTTTTCGTGGTCACGGAGTCGGATTGCCCGCTCAACGCGTTGCTGCCCGAGCTTGTGATACTGTTCACCGACAACGCGCATATCCGCGTGAACACCTGCCTGTTCGTGGAATTCGGCGGCGGCGAGGAAGGCTACCTGAACTCGGGCGCGTTCTTCCGCGAGCTTGATGAGTGCCAGAGCCCTGATTTCGTATACGACGGCGCAGTAATGATGCGCGAGGAACAGCGCATACCGGTACACTGGGAGGGTGCTGTGTTCGGCACGGTCTTCTTCCTTGAGATGTATCGCAGCGACATGAAATTCAGCCCCCACAACGCGGTAAACAATGCACGCATCGAAGCGCTCACTGCGGCACTGTGTGACCGGGAAGAGCCCATAAAGCTCCCGAACAGCCCCTTCTGCACAGCAGGTATAGCATCGGCGGAAAAGCCGACATCCGCGATAGCGCACGTGATGTTCAAATCGCTTATAGACATACTCGCCGGAACTGCGGGCGGCGAAGCTCCGAAGCTCCCCGTGGCACAGCTTTTAGGCTATGATGTGCTTGCCGCAAAGTGCGACGGCATCATGCTCACAATGCCGAGCGTGGACGATATACTTTCGGTGCTGCCTAAAAACGCCGGACAGGATCCCGACCGCATCAGCAACACGAGCGTGAGAAACATACTCGAATATTACGGCGGCGCGGACGAGGTGTATTTCGCGGAGAGATACGAAACGCTCTGCGCGGAGATGATAGACAAGATCGAAAGCGCGGATATCGAAGAGATACTGCGCACTTACATAAACAAAGGCACCCTGCGCCTCGCGGGAGCTCTGGAGCTTCTGGAGCATGACGGTGAGATATCGGCGTGCCTGTCGGAAGTCACCGAGCGCATAAACTCGGAGGAGGACGATCTGAAAACGCAGCTGAACACACTGCTTTCGGAGCCCTGCCCCGGGCTTGCTCACGGGCTTTTCTCAAAGCCATCGGGCTGCGATATCCTCGCTGCGGCTATATCCCGCAAATACAGCAAAAAGCTGGAGATACTGCGGCTTCACATGATGAAGCGTCTTGCAGCGAACATACTCGCCCAGATAAACGGGCTCCACAGCCGTGTGAGCGCGGCACTCGGCAGTATCACCGCGTTATCCGACAAGCTCAAGGAGGATGTGCTGCGTGAGCTGTACGACAGTGAATCCACTCTCACCGACGCTGCGCCGTTCATGGCGTGCTACGCCGGGGTGACACAGCGCGCAGCGGAGGAGCTCGACCGCTCCGGCGGTATGACCGCGGTACTGCGCGGACGCGACCTGTACAGCGTGCTCATGAACTGCGGCATCAGCACCGACGAGCTGACAGACATCGCCTTCGATATCTATAAGAAGCTGCTCGCCGACCCGGCAGTAAGAGAGGTGTTCGCGCAGACCTTCGACAAGGAGCTTTACGAGCGCTACCGCAGCTTCGACGGCGGCAAGGACCGCGGCTGGGTGGATGCACAGCTCGTCCGCAGACTCGGCGACGAGAGCCGTGCAAATCTGCGCTACAGCGTATTCCAGCCCAGCAACAGCCTATTTGTGATGGGTAACCGTGAGCTTGACTTCGTAAAGAAGATGATAGGCTTCGACGACCCGGGCTTCAACACCGTGCATATCGGTGATATCAACACCGCGTCATATGAGCAGCTCGCGGTATATAACGTGCCGTCGGCCGACAGCGCGGTATACATCAACGAGTGCCGCAAGGTATATGAGAGCTTCATCGCCGAGAACGGCGACAGTGTGTATATAAGAAGAGGTGTGTGAGCATGGACGAGTATATCAAAGGTATCGCTGCTCTGCGCACCGCAGACGGCAGCGTAGCCGTGAAATGGGTTTGGCCTTCGGGGTACAGCATGGTGAGGATAGTCTTCGTACACCGCCTCGGCGGACGCGATGTGACCTCGCTCACGCCCGATGAACTCGCGGAGTGCTCCGACCTGTGCTTCACGGACGAGTTCCAGATAGCCGGCGGACGATATGTATTCCCGATAGGTGCAAAAGACGCGGGTCTGTTGAAATTCCGCGTTTACTGCTGCGACAGCCCCGAAAGCACGGACTTCACCAAGCCCAGCGGTATCGCACAGATCACAGGGATCACGCTGAACATAAGCTACAAGACCGCTGAAAAAAAGGGCGGCAAGATGTACAAGAAAATAACGCTTGCGCTGAAGTCGGATGCGGAAGTCCCGGCAGGAGCGCTTGCATACAGGATCTCGCCGGGCGGCGCGGAGTACGTGATACATCAGCGCGTGGCTGCCGGCAGCTCGGAGCTCGGTCCGATAATAGCGGGCGCACAGGCTGGCGTGACACTCACGCTTGCTCCCGGGCATGAAGACGAATACGTGATAAATACGATGTGAAGGGAGAGCTGAAGCGAGTTGGCGGAGCGAAGATGTATATTCTGCGGCAGGCGCATTGACCTTGACCGGCACGCACTGTTCCGGCTGCCGCCCGACTATAAGCACATTCCCGACAACATCTACCAGCGGTATCTCACGCTGCACGGCATATCCGACAAGAACAGCAATCTGCCGGATGTCTGCGGCGCAGGCTCACCTGAATCGGCAGGCATCGAGTGGGAGAAAAACAAGCCCGTGCTGATGACCCGCACCGGAAGAAGCACGGATACGCTGATATGCCCGTCCTGCCACAACGAGGTGTTCCGCGACACTGACGAAGGTCGTGTGAATACCGCAGTGTTCTTCGGCAGAAAGGACTGCGGCCGGACATCGCTGATAACTGCCATGGCGGGCGAGTGCGTCACGCGGCAGTTCTCCCCCGATGACAGGTTCAGATACATTTTCAACGAAAAGATATACGACCCGGAGTTCATAACCGGACAGTACGACCGCGTGCGAAGCGGCGAAAAGCCTTCAGACCTGCGTGAACCCACCGCAATATACCGCGTTACCGGCGCGGGAGCGGGCTGGAACACCGTATGCGATGTGATGCACGATGTTTCGGACGCGGACTTCACAGACGAGGAGGCTCTCTACACCTGCGTTTCCTACGCGGCGGACGCGGCGCACTACGTATACTGCGTGCCCGTGGATAAGCTCGCGGAGCAGACCGAAGCCCCCACGGAGCTGAACGTTATGCTGACGCGGCTCGACATATACAAGATGATGAGCGCGTTCAGGTACTCGCAGGTCACACCCACGCTGAATATCGCGGTGACAAAGCTCGACCTCGCAGCAAAACTGGGAGGAGCCGCAGCGGATCTCCTCTCGGTGAAGGATAACGAGCAGGCCATGAAGAACTACCTGTTCGCGGCGTTCCCGTGCATAGAGGAGCTTTCCGGCTTCTTCACGGGAGTACGCGTTCACGCGGTGTCGGCAGTCTCCACGATGTCGGAGCAGGACGATGCCGGACTTCTCGGCAAGCTTTATTCCGAGCTTTTCGGATAATACTATTCAGGAAACGAGAGCAAATTCAGAAAATGGCAAACAACGAGACAGAGACCACTTATGATATAGCGTGTCCGTACTGCTTCAAGCGGTACACGATACACAAGGCGCTGTTCGTGGACTACAAGGAGCGCTCGGAGCACATGTACCCCGAATACGAAGCGTACATGAAGGATATCCTGGGCCTTGAAGCCTTCGCGGACAGACAAATGCCGCTGTGCTTCCGTAAGCGCGGTAACGACGGCATAGACAGCTATTTCTCCGCGCTCACCGAGACAGACGATGTTACCTTCGTGCGGGCCTGCCCGTACTGCTGTAACGTGCTCCCGGCGGCGGCAGGCAGAGAAAAGCCGTTCTCGCTGGTCGTTCTCGGCGCACAGGACACCGACAGGAGCTTCTACATCTCGACGGTCCTGCATAAGCTGAACAAGCGTATGCAGAGCGATTTCGGCGCGAGCTTCATACCTGCCGACCACAAGAGCGCGCAAACGTTCTTTGAGCAGTATGAGGAGCCGCTTTACGTACAGAAGCTGCTGCCCGAGGCTATGACTTCGGTGTACCCGCTGGTATATGAGTTCAGCCGCACCGGCGCATCTAACGCGGAGGATTGGCGCGGCAGCGATGTCGTCTATAACCGCGCCATGATATACATCTACAACATAGACAAGGATCTGTGCGACAGATACCCCATGGTGGCATACAACGCGATCTCACAGGCGAACGGCATCGTGTTCATCTCGGATATCGCGGAAGCATCAACACAGGATGACCCGCTCACCGAACCGTGGCTCGGATATCTCACAGAGACATTCCGACGGCTGTTCGGCGCGAACCCTATAGATAAGCCTGCCGCGGTGCTGCTCACGAACGCGGACAAGGCGGCGCTTGTGGACAGGAAATGGCTGGCGCTTATCAAGCAGTCGGAGTCAAAGACAGTAGAGAAGAGCTTCCCGTCATCGTTCTTCTCGAAAGTCAACGTGAAGACTCTTGAAGCGGTCAGATCTCGGATGCCTGCGTTTTACTCCGCGCTCGCGGCATTGTTCGGCGCACAGACATCGATGTACTTCCCCGCGCGATCGTTATATGACACGCATACCGACGGCACGGCCGACATACTCGATACGTCAGCTGCCGAAACGTCGTTCCTGTGGATGCTCTCAAAACTGCACCTGCTGACCGACGACAGCGTCAAGAGCTTTAAAATAACAAGATAAACTATTCCCGGAAAGGAAGATATCAGTTGATCATTACAAAGAAAAAGACTGAAGGAGAGGAAACCTCTGTATACCCCATAAAATGCCCGTACTGCTTCAAGTGCTTTGACCCGGGAGATGTACATTTCCGCGCCACAGCTTCAAAGCATTACGTTACCTCGCAGCAGACCGGTGAGCGCACGCTCCGTGAGGACAGCGTTGTCGACAAGAACCTCGCCGATTACTACCGCCAGTTCGGGCGCCAGGCACCGAGAAGATTCCCCGTCATAGCTCCGAACGGCGGGGTGACTGGCGATGAGTATATAGGTCTCGCGCTCGGCGGTGAGCCGATAACCTACAAGGACGGCGTTATGTACTCCGTTGTTGATGAGTTCGGCAACGAGACAGAAAAACGGCTCTGCCCGTTCTGCCACAACGACCTGCCAAAATCGGCAGGCTTCAACGAAAGCTTCACCATAGCTTTCGCGGGAGATACCGCGGTCGGCAAGACGGTATATATGACTACGCTTATAAACCGCCTGTCATTCCTTGACGACGGCTTCAAATCCATGCTGATGCCGCTTACAAGCGCAGTATCGGAAAAATACGATACCTTCTACTTCACCCCGATGTACAAGGAGGGCCTGCTGCCGGAGCATACCCATGTCAACGAGGTAGTGGAGCCGCTGATATATGAGCTTCGCGTTGGCATAAAGAAGGTCAACGGCGAGAATGTCGCAGACAAAATAATCACCCTCACGTTCTATGATGTGGCGGGCGACGGTATCAAGAACGCCGATTACGTCAATACAAGAGCGCGCCACCTCAAATACGCGGACGCATTCATATATATGGTAGATCCGATGCAGACGGGTGCCGCCCAGCGTCTCGCGGCGCTCAACTCCAACGCGGGCGCGGATTACATCATCGGCCGCGGCGATGCGGTTAAGATACTCGAATCGTTCTTCACGCAGGATATCGACTTCAAGGATAAGCCTACCGCTATCGTTCTCACCAAGAGCGATCTGCTGAAATCCACCGGCACGACCCAGCGATACTTCGCCCCCGAAAGCAGCATATACAACCAGTGCGAGCATAAGGGCTGGCTCGACGAAAATCAGGTCGATACGATAAACGGCGAGGTGCATAACTTCTTTGGTATGACCGCCCCGCTGTTCCGCAAGAACGTCGACTTCATGTTCAACAACGTGAAGTATTTCGCAGTGTCGGCACTTGGCGGACCCACTGAGACCGTCAATATGGACGGCATAGACCGCAAGAAGATAATGAACGGCATCCCGCAGGAAATTCGCGTTGAGGAGCCGTTCCTCTGGATACTTTCACAGCTCGGGATCATATCCGATAAACCGCCGGAGGCTCCGAAACAGAGCATGAACCCGTTCAAGAAGCTGTTTTCACGATGATTGACCAATGTACCGAGAAGGGAGATAACAGGATATGGCATACCAGCATTTGTTCGGAAGTACCGCGGGAGGCTCTTCGGGAGCAGGCTATAAGACCCTTGCCGCGACTCCGGACTTTTACAACGTAATGTCTGACGACGAGCTCAGCAATTACAATAACTATACGTTCACGGCAGGCGATGAGCATCCGGTGAAGTTCTGCCACTACTATAAACCGTACAAGCAGTGCTTCATCCAGTCCGCGGTATCATTCGAGTATGACTACGTAGGCCGTAACTCGTCCATAGCACATACCCTCGTTCTGTCCGAGAATGAGAGCGATTATATACTGAATGAGCATATCTGCCCGTTCAGCCCGGCTATGTTCATGAATGCGAAGTCCGATAACTTTGAGCGCCCCGCCGTAGATAAGCTTCCCGCGGTGGACTACCGTTTCCTGGACTGCCGCGACAGCGAATACAACAAAAACGCCATCAGCAAACTGTTCCGCAGCGAAATATTCGCCCAGCTTATCGTGGCAATATTCCTCTCCGCTGAAAACAGCTACCCCATATTCATCGCTCTTCCCGGCACACCGAGAGAGGTGTCGTTCAACGCGATACGCCTGATGAATATACTTATACCCGCGTTCCCGGCAGAGTACAAGAAGAAAATGGGCTTTATGACCCATGTTACCGATACCTACGCCTATGAGGACGTTAGCATATACTTCACCGACAGCATGGATCTGAGCCGCCAGTTCGTAAGCGGCGGCTACATCTTCGACCTCACAAAGCAGAAACCTTTCGTGAGCGGTATCGAGGCTTCCGCTGTAAAGGAATACTTCGAGCTCCTGCGCACCGTTATGGGCAACATACTCTCGTATGACACTCCCGCGCTCAACGGCTTCTATAACGATATCCAGCCGAAGCTCGACGAGAATGACAGATTCAGTCTCTCAAAGATCAACGAGATCTTCTATATGTGGAGGTTCCTCTCCGGCACAGACAACCGCAATCTCGACAGTACGGCCGCCTGCCGTATCATATCATCGTTCTACGATTTCTATGGTATCGTGGATAACAAGGCGGCTTTCCTGAACCGCATAAACGGCTACTGGGAGAGCGAGATCGAGAAATGCAAGGATGGCGGATATGCCCCGAGCATCGATGTGTTCAACATAATCGAGCGTCACTATCCCTCCTTCGGTCAGGAAGACAAGCGCCAGGCACAGCGAATATGGTCGTTCGTGCTTATCTACACACTCACGAACTCCGACTCTTCCTTCCTCGACAGACTGTTTACCGTCGAATATGACGGCTCACAGCTCGTGACCGATATCTACAAGTATATACTCTATGCTTACACCGGCTTTATCATTCGCAAGGATAACAACGCCAAGGCATCGGCAGTCTACGAGCGTATGATCTCCGCATATATCCGCATGAAGCAGACCGACAACAACTACAGCAAGCTTTTTGCTACACTGCGCGAGACGATCGAGGGAGTTGACGGGTTCTTTACCGAGACCCGCTCCAACCGTAAAAACGAGTATGACCTGTTCTCCGCGAAGCTACTGATATACTTTGAAGACGGAGTTACGGGAACTCTAAATGACGCAGGCATGATGCGCAGATTTGCTCTGATAAAGGAGCTCAAGGACGCTATATACAGCACCTGTGAGCTCGGCATGTCAGTATACCAGCATTTCCACGGCGGCTTCATATCCGGCGTGGCTACCGGGTTTACCGCTGAAAGTGTTACTAGAATGGCTGATGACCGTGAGGCGCTGTTTGATGTGCTCAAGCACATTGAGACTTACCCCGAACTCGGAAATGTTGATATGATAGCACTTTTCCAGCGCTACTGCGAACTGCTCAATAAGCCGAAGGACATCACCTCGCTTTATGAGCTGAACAAGCTTGTCAACAAGCCAGACCAACAGAAGGCTTTCACCGGCTGGATCGAAATATACACCCGCAAATACCCCGAGCTCGCACTTTCAATACTTGCCAACACCAACTGCCATATCGGCGACGGTGCAAGCATAGTGTATGATACAGATTTCATGAAAGCGTACACCCAGTATTACGATAACATAGACCGTGATGACGAGACAATGATGCGTGACCTCAACCGCCTTATCGGCGAGATCGAGACCGATATGCACAATGATAACTATAAAGACCTTGGGCTCGGCACATACAAGGATCCCACCATTCGCTTCATCAACGCATACCTTTTCGATAAGAGCGTGGACAGAAAACGCGTGAGGGAAAATGAAGCCCGTCTCAAGCGCTTTGACAAGGTTAAGATGCTGCGTATGTCCGTTGATACCAAGCATAAAAAGTTCGGGAAAAAGTAAAATCTTCTTAATTATGCAGAAACAGCAGAACCCAAAAAGTGAGTCTGCTGTTTCTTTTCTATTTGGCACTGTCACAACATTTAGCTGTTTTTTTAGTATACAGTGTACAAGTTATCGTTAACAGTTGTGGTGCTGCATTTTATGCTTTATTATGTTATTGCAGTCCGTTTTTTCTGCATTCAAGCCGCGCTTTCATCGGAAGAGACAAAAGATATCCCGCGATTCCGTACGATATCTGCACTGTAACAAGCGCCATAGCTGCAAGAAAAAAACAAATATCTATGAATATCATCAGCGCTGTGACCGCCGAAATAAGAGCTGTCACCGCTCCCGAAACCAGCATGGTCTTCCCCGCGAGCGATACAGCTGTGACCGAGTTGATTTCAATAAACTGTAACCAGTATTTAAATAATTACTCGGATGTTTTGACAGAACATTTTATTTTATTATAGTGAATGGACAGAAAAAACGCACAGAAGATATCTTCCGTGCGGACTGTGATTGCTTTACAAAAAGTACATTCTCCGGGCAGCGAGGCAAAAAAATCCGTATAGAAGATAACTTCCATACGGATTCGCCGCCGCCGTCGCGGCTGGCAGGGGTGGAAGGAATCGAACCCTCGTCAAAGGTTTTGGAGACCCTTGTTCTACCATTGAACCACACCCCTGTGTGATATTAAATACACTTCGCCTCTGCACAATAGCACAGAGGCGTTGTGGTGCGCCAACAGGGACTCGAACCCCGGACCGACCGGTTATGAGCCGGTAGCTCTAACCAACTGAGCTATTGGCGCAAGAAGCGCACAGCGCTGGTGACTCGTGTGGGAATCGAACCCACGTTGCCGGCGTGAGAGGCCGGAGTCTTGACCGCTTGACCAACGAGCCATATAAGTTAAAGAGAATAGGGCTCACCCTATTCTCTTTAATCTGGTACACCTTCAGGGACTCGAACCCTGGACCCAATGATTAAGAGTCATTTGCTCTACCAACTGAGCTAAAGGTGCATAATGTCGGCGACGATCTATCTTCCCGAGCCGTTACCAGCTAAGTATTTTCGACGCGG
>CAMVDP010000006.1 GCA_947166275.1 uncultured Clostridia bacterium | reverse complement strand
CTCCGCTGGTGCGCAGAAGTGTTCCACAACCTCAAGGCTCTCATCAAGAAGATGGGCGACGTTACAGCGGTTGGCGACGAGGGCGGCTTCGCTCCCAACCAGCTCAAGAGCGATGAGGACGCTATCGAGAAGATCCTCGAGGCTATCAAGGCTGCTGGCTTCGAGCCCGGTAAGGACTTCATGATCGCTATGGACGCTGCCGCTTCCGAGTGGAAGAGCGAAAAGGGCAAGGGTTTCTATCATCAGCCCAAGAGCGGCAAGGACTTCACAACGGACGAGCTCATCGCTCACTGGGAGGCTCTTGTTGACAAGTATCCGATCATCTCCATCGAGGACGGTCTTGACGAAGAAGACTGGGATGGCTGGGTAAAGATGACCCAGAAGATCGGTCACAAGGTACAGCTTGTCGGTGATGACCTGTTCGTTACCAACACAGAGAGACTTGCAAAGGGCATCAAGCTCGGCGCGGGCAACTCTATCCTCATCAAGCTCAACCAGATCGGTTCCGTTTCCGAGACGCTCGAAGCTATCAAGATGGCTCACAAGGCTGGCTATACAGCTATCTCTTCTCACCGTTCCGGCGAGACCGCAGATACCACTATCGCTGACCTCGCAGTTGCTCTCAATACCTGCCAGATCAAGACAGGTGCTCCGAGCAGATCCGAGCGTGTTGCTAAATACAACCAGCTCCTCCGCATCGAAGAGCAGCTCGGCGACAGCGCTTGCTACCCGCAGATGGGCGCTTTCAATGTAAAGAAGTAAGCGTTAGTCATAATAACG
Source organism: uncultured Clostridia bacterium (assembly GCA_947166275.1). Lineage (GTDB taxonomy): Bacteria > Bacillota > Clostridia > Oscillospirales > Ruminococcaceae > Ruminiclostridium_E. The sequence continues at coordinate 68,401 of CAMVDP010000006.1, read as the reverse complement.
AATAACAACTGCCTCCGCATGTCAGCGGGGGCAGTTTTCGTTTTCTTGCTCTTGAAAAGTGCTATATGTAACCGAACTGTAACCGTTTGTGCAAAATGACAAAAATTGCAAAAACTATTGAAAAATGTTTGAAGTTTTGTTATAATACCAGTAGCAATTTGGATATATTTCCGGAATCAAAAACAGATCGGACGGAGGTGTTTATATGACCGACAGTATCACGGGCTTGCCCGGTTTTGAGGATTTCCTCTCGCAAGCCGGAGCTGTGATATGCTGCGAAGATAAGCAGTTTCTTATAGCAGCAATGGATATCTCGGACTTTCATTATATAAACACCGAGTGCGGCTATGATACCGGCGATATGGTGCTTCACTGCTTCGCCGAGACACTTATGATGATCGTTCCCAATATCATCATAGGCTGCCGTTCTCATTCCGACCATTTCATAGCGCTGATAGGCGTTGAGAATATAGACAGCGAGCGTGTTACCCGTGAGACAAAACGGCTTGCGGGCGTCCTCAAGGATATTATTTCAAAGAATACACACGGGATCTCTCCGGATATCAACGTCGGGCTGTATTATCTGCGAAAGGGCGAGTCAAACATAGTCGCCGCCGTGGATAAGGCAAATATTGCCCGCCGTACCTGCAAGGGTAACTATAATCTGCCGTGCGTCATTTTTTCCGAGCACCTCATGGATATCAAGGAGAACAGCGCGAAGATACTTCCGATATTCGATGACTCATTCAGGAACGAGTCCATCCGCGTGTACCTCCAGCCGAAAATATCCTCGGAGACCAAGAAAGTCATGGGCGCAGAGGCTTTGTCGCGTCTCGTTGACGCGAACGGAAAGGTGATACCGCCGTCGAAGTTCATCGCGGCGCTCGAAAAGTCGGGAAAGATAATAGACCTCGATTTCTATGTCCTCACGTTCGTGTGTAAGCTTATCCGGAAATGGCTGGACGCAGGAATTGAACCTATCGTCATTTCCTTCAATCTGAGCCGTCTGCATTTCTACAGCTGTACGCTGGTGGATGATCTTAAGACTCTCGTTGAGAAGTTCAATGTACCTCCGCAGTACCTTGAGATCGAAGTCACCGAGTCCATGTTCTTTGAGGCTTCGGAACCCATCGTGAGCAAGATAAATGCGCTGCGTGATTACGGATTCAAGGTGAGCGTTGACGACTTCGGCACCGGCTACTCGTCACTCAGTCTAATAGGAATACTCCCCGTGGATGTTGTGAAGCTCGATAAGAGCTTCGTGAAGGAAAGCCTCAAATCCGAGCGCGGCAACGAGCTTATGAAGGGGCTTATCCGCATTCTGAACGAGATACACCTTGAAATAGTATGTGAGGGCGTGGAAACGCAGGAGGAGGAGAACATCGTTTCAAGCTACGGCTGTCGTGAGATACAGGGCTATCTTTATGACAGACCGATACCGTCGGACGAGTTTGAGGACAAATACCTGAAGTAAAAAACACCCGGCAGATCGACCGTCTGCCGGGTATTCTTTTATCTTATCTGATCTCGATACCGAGCTTTTCTTTGAGCCGTGCGAGAATATTCTCCACGAAGCCGTTTATGTCGTCCTGCGAGAGTGCCTTATCTTCGGGCACGAATTCTATCTTGAACGCCATGCTCTTCTTGCCGGCTGCGACCTGACCGCCGCGGTAGATGTCGAAGAGCTCTGCGCCGCGCACGAAGCTGCATGCCGCCTTTATCTCGTTCACGATGTCGCCGCAGAGCGTGCTTTCATCGGTGACAAGAGCAAGGTCACGGATCACCGTCGGGTTCTCGGATATCGGCTTGTAGCGCATTGCCGCAGGAAACAGCGCCGACATTGCCTTATAGTCGATTTCGCCGAGGAAGATGTTGAAGCTGTCACGGCTGTCCTTTACGAGGTCGAGCGTGCCGAGCACTTCATTGGCGAGCTTGCCGAAGGAGCCTATCTTCACGCCGTTGCAGAGAATATCGGCGGAGATGCCGGGGTGCAGATACGGAGCGTTCTTTGCGCGCTCGTATTCGAATGTGAGACCGAAAGCGTCCGCGATGCCCTCGGCGATGCCCTTGAGCGTGAAGAAGTCCTCGCCCTCACCGAACGCAGCGAAGCCTAAATGCGGTATCTCGTCGGGAAGCTCCGTAACGGGCAGCTGCTTCGGAACATATATGTTGGAAAGCTCGAATATCCTGCCGTCGAAGTTGCCGCGCTTGATGTTGCTGACAACAACATTAAGCAGCGACGGAGCAAGTATCGGGCGCATAATGGTGAGGTTTGCGCTTATCGGATTGATAAGGCGTATCACGTTTCTCTCGGGTGAGTCGGGAGCTATTCTTGTAAGGTCGAGCTCCGCGTCGGAGTAGAAGCCTAGCGTAGATACTTCATAACAGCCAAGCGCGCACATCACGCTCTTCATCTTGCCGCGGAGCTGCTGGTCGGGGGTGAGACCGCCGCCGGTAACTGCCGCGTCTTTCAGGAACGTGGGGGTCACATGCTCATAGCCGTATTCACGGATGACTTCCTCCGCGATATCCGGTGTGCCTATCTCGATATCCTCACGCCAGCGGGGAGCCGTAACGTTAAGAATATCGCCGTTTTCAGCGACCTCGAAGCAAAGCGAGCGGAGAATACGGATGATATCCGCGGCGGGGACAGCAATGCCGAGGATGCTTTCGATATCGGATATTTTTACGTCGAAGCGCTTGCCCTCGCGCGGAGCTCCGGCGCTCACATCGCAGCCCTCGGGAGCGATCCTGCCGCAGCCGAGCTCCTGTATCAGGTGCAGGGCTCTTTTTATCGCAAGCTCTGTGGTGTATTCGGAAATGCCCTTCTCGTAGAAGCTCGAAGCGTCGGTGTTCTGACCGAGGCTGCGGGCTGTTTTTCTGATGTTGTCGCGGGTGAATTTCGCGGACTCGAACAACAGGTTTTTTGTGTTCTCGTTTATACCGCTGTTGATGCCGCCCATTACACCTGCAAGAGCCACGGGCTTTTTGCCGTCGCAGATAACAAGGTTGTTGGGGGTGAGCGTGAATTCCTTTTCATCGAGGGTGGTTATCTTCTCGCCCTCTGTCGCACGGCGCACTACGATACGCTTCTCGTCGAGCAGATCGAGGTCGAATGCGTGCATAGGCTGACCGAGCTCAAGCATGATGAAGTTGGTGATATCAACTATGTTGCTGATGCCGCGGATGCCGCAGAGCGCAAGGTATCTGCGCATCCACGCAGGGGACTGCGCGAATGTTACGTCATGTACCGTATGTCCTATGTAGCGCGGGCAGATGTCGGGAGCCTCAACGGTGATGTCGGCCTTGAAATCTATGTCGCCGGACACGGTGTAGTCGAGTGATGGCATCTTCACTTCCTTGCCGAGTATCGCAGCGACTTCGCGTGCCATACCGAGCACGGACTGACAGTCGGGGCGGTTGGCAGTGACGGAGATATCGAAGATGTAGTCGTCAAGTCCGACTACTTTGCAGATGTCGGTGCCTGCTTCGGTCTCTTTCGGCAGGTCAAGCAGACCGTACACCTCGGAGCCGGGGAACAGGTCGTCGTTAAGTCCGAGTTCCTCGCCCGAGCATAACATACCGAACGAATCCACGCCGCGAAGGGGCTTTGCCTTCAACGGTTCGTCAAGACCGGGAAGTGTCGCGCCGACGAGCGCTGCAGGTGCGTGCATGCCGACATATACGTTGGGAGCGCCGCATGCGATCTGGAGATCGTTGCCGTACTTGCCGCAGTCCACCTTGCAGATGTGAAGATGCGTGCCTTCGATGGGAGTACATTCTTTGATGATGCCGACAACTACCTTGTTTATCTGTGCAGAAAGGTCGATCAGTTCCTCGACCTCGAAGCCGCAGCCAAAGAGCTTCTTTTCGAGCTCCTGCGCGCTGATGTCGATATCGACGTATTCTTTGAGCCAGCTGAATGGTACTTTCATATCCGTACCTCCTTAATCTCTGAACTGTCTGAGGAAACGAAGGTCGTTCTCAAACAGCAGGCTTATATTGTTGATGCCGTATTTGAGCATCGCTATTCTCTCTATGCCTATACCGAACGCAAGACCGGAGTATTCCTCGGGGTCGATGCCGCAGTTGGCAAGCACGTTACGGTGAACTATGCCGCCGCCGAGCACCTCTATCCAGCCGGTGTGCTTACAGAGTCCGCACCCCTTGCCGCCGCATTCGAAGCAGCTTACATCGACCTCAACGCTCGGTTCAGTGAACGGGAAGTAGCTCGGGCGCAGGCGGGTCTTGACATTCTCGCCGAAAATGTTCTGTACGAATTTATCGAGCATACCCTGCAGGTCGCAGAGAGTGATGTGCTTGTCCACTACCAGTCCCTCCATCTGGTGGAACATGGGGGAGTGTGTAGCATCGCTGTCCGAGCGGAACACGCGTCCGGGTACGAGCACCTTGATCGGCGGCTTCTTTGCGTCCATTACGCGGATCTGTCCAGGGCTTGTATGCGTGCGCAGAATGATATCCTCCGCAACGTAGAATGTATCCTGCATATCGCGAGCGGGGTGATTCTTTGCTACGTTGAGGCGGGTAAAGTTATGGTCATCGTCCTCTATCTCGGGACCTTCGAATATCTCAAAGCCCATGCCTGCGAAGACGTTTATCATCTCGTTCTTGGTAATGGTTATCGGGTGGAGCGATCCTTTGGGCTGCTTCTTCGCGGGAAGTGTGATATCTATGGTCTCCTCACGGTTGCGGCGCTCAAGCTCTGCCGCGTCGAGCTTTTTCTCGAGCTCGCGGTATTTTGCTTCCGCGCTCTCCTTGAATTCGTTGATTATCTTGCCGACAGCGGGACGCTCTTCTTTTGATACCTTGCCGAGGTTTTTCATAAGATCGGCTATCTTGCCTTTCTTGCCGAAAAACTCCTGCCAGAAGTCCGAAAGCTCTTCCTTGCCGCGGATATTCGCGAGTGAAGCGTCAAGCTGTTCACCCAGCTTTTTTATCAGTTCTTCCATTTTTACACCCCATTGTTTCCAGTGATTTCGAAAAATATATGATATTATATCACAATCTCACCCATTTGTCAAGCAGGCGGCGCCTGCACGCGGTACCGTTACACGGAGGCAGGCGGCGTCTGCACGCGGTACCGTTACACGGAGAACTGGCAGTATGCTGAAAAAAGATAGTAAACTGCGTAATGCAATACAGATAGGCGGCGTCTGCACGCAGTACCGTTACACGGAGAATTGGCAGTATGCTGAAAAAAGATAGTAAACTGCGTAATGCAATACAGATAGGCGGCGTCTGCACGCAGTACCGTTACACGGAGAACTGGCAGTATGCTGAAAAAAGATAGTAAACTGCGTATTGCAATACAGATAGGCGGCGCCTGCACGCGGTACCGTTGCAAGGTATACGTTGTTTCATTTTGGAATGAAATTCCGGGGAAAATTCTGTACTTATTACCACACTGTCACGTTATTATGCAGAATTTTCATAAATATTTGATACGGTATTGACTTATCGTAATAAAAATGGTATAATAAAATGAAATCTTGTCGCTTGCGGTGCACGACGATAAATAAAGCGAAGGAAAGCGGTGAAGCATAATGCTTACGATATACAACAAGAAAAAAGAAAAGAAATATGGCGACGACTCGCCGTATGGAATATTCGTCGATCAGGCGGGCTATTTCACAGAGAGCCGCAAAACTGCCGTTATTCCTTTTGAGACCGATATCTTCGCTATCACGGATGAGAACGGTGAAAAGCATTTTGAGGGAAAAGCGACCGCTTTCGGGCATGACGATTGTTCCGACGATGACATATATATCGCTGATTTCACCGATCTGAAGCGTCCCGGAAGCTACCGCGTCACAGCTGACGGCAAGACCTCCGCGCTGTTCCACATAGGCGACACCGTGTATAGCAGGCTTCTCAACGATGTGTCAAAAGCGTTCTACTTCATGCGATGCGGCATGGCGCTGGAAGAACGGTACGCAGGCGCATTCGCGCATGCAAAGTGCCACTGCTCTGAAGCGGAAATGCTCGCTGAAGGCGGATTCAGAAAGATAACCGGCGGCTGGCATGACGCGGGAGATTATGGCAGATACGTGTCCTCCGGTGCGTGCGCGTGCGCTCACCTTCTGTACGCGTTCAAGCTGTTCCCGGGTGTCTTCGCAAAACAGGAGCTCGGTATACCGGAGTCAGGTTCGGGCTTCCCCGACATCATAAGCGAGTGTCGGTATGAGCTTGAGTGGCTGCTCAAGATGCAGCGCGATGACGGTGCCGCGTACCATAAGGAAACTACGATGCGCCACGCGTCGTTCATCATGCCTGAACGCGATAACGAGCAGATGTACGTGTTCACGATAAGCTCGTCTGCTACCGCGGATCTTTGTGCAGTGTGTGCGCTCGCGGCAAGCGTTTTCGTTCATTACGATGACGAGTTTGCCAAAAGGCTCCAGAGAGCTGCTCTGCGTGCGTATAACTGGCTTGAGGATCATCCGGAATTTGTCGGATTTTATAACCCCGCGGGCTGCGATACGGGACTTTACGCCGAGGAGTCCGATGTGGACAACCGCTACTGGGCGGCAGCGGAGATGTACTCACTCACCGGCGAGAAACGTTATCAGGACACGTTCCGATCGCTCTTCAAGTCTCCGTATTTCGACGGAAAAACATACATCAAGCTTGCGCTTGGTCACGGGCATATCGGCGGTCTCGGCTCACTTGCCTACATGATGGCGGACCGTGAAGACCGTGACAACGATGTGGCGCAGAAAATAAAGGATCTCCTTGTGAGCGAAGCGTACTGGCTGCGTGACAAGGCTTTGAAAAACGGCTACGGCTGCACGCTTGAGGATTACGAATACTACTGGGGCAGCAACATGACCGTGCTCCATAACGGTGTGAAGTTCATACTTGCGCACATGCTTACGGGTTCGCGTGAGTTCTACGACTGTGCTCTCGAACAGGCGCACGTGCTGCTCGGAAGGAATGCCATGGGGTATTGCTACGTTACCGGTTACGGTGAATTCAAGCCTGTGCACCCGCATTACCGTCCAACTATCGCTGACGGAGTCGAGCCATGCATACCGGGCATGGTGATAGGCGGACCGAACCATGACCTGTCCGACCCTTACGCTAAAGAGATCGTGCCGGTCGGCACTCCGCCGATGAAGTGCTACGCTGACGACGAGCGCTGCTACTCGCTCAACGAGGTGGCGATATACTGGAACTCGCCCGCGGTAATGTTGTTTGCGGGAATAGAGGCTCTCAAATAATGATACGGGGGAGATGATGACTCTCCCCTTTTTTTTGAATTGTTGCGCTTGACTAACCCGTACTTGCTGTGGTATACTTTGTATGTACAGGGGAGTAGCAGGCTCGCAAGGCGAGCAGCAAGACCGACATACCGGCGTTTTATCGCCCGGCTTGCTTTGAATTGTAAGACTTGTACACAGTATTTTGCTGTGTACGGTCATTGAGCGTCACAGCGTAAAGCTGTGATTTTTTTATTGGGAGAAATCAATAATGGATCTGATGTTTATTCTCAACTCGATGCTGCTTGGTGTGGGGCTTGCCATGGACGCGTTCTCGGTATCTCTTGCGAACGGACTCGGCGAGCCGGGCATGAGCCGCAGGAAGCAGCTCTGTATAGCGGGCACCTTCGCGCTGTTCCAGGGCGTGATGCCGATGCTGGGCTGGGTGCTGGTACATACCGCAGTGACGTATTTCAAGGCGTTCGAGCCGTTCATTCCGTGGATAGCGCTTGCGCTGCTGCTGTTCATCGGAGGAAAGATGATAATTGACGGTATACGGAAGAAAGGCGATGGCGAGGAAGCAGTGGGAGTCGGGCTGGGCGCTCTTATGGTACAGGGCGTGGCTACTTCGATAGACGCGCTTTCCGTAGGCTTCACGACCGCGGAGTACGAGCTCCCGAGCGCACTGGTCTCCGCACTCATCATAGCGGCAGTGACATTCGTTATATGTATTGCCGGTCTTGTCATTGGCAGGAAATTCGGCACGAAGCTTGCCGATAAAGCGCAGATATTCGGCGGTATCATACTTGTTATCATAGGCGTTGAGATATTTGTCAAGGGCGTATTTTTCGGAGGTTGACGAAACAGCCGTAACACTTTTCCGCGAACGGAATAGAATGTAAGTGAGCGGAAGGGAGTGAGCGGCGTGAGACGCGGAAGACGAAGAACGAACTGCATACTGTGTGCGGTGTCGGCTGTACTGATAACTGCGGGTGCGGTATGGATGTGCTGCCTGTCGTACAGATTCCTGCTGATATCTCTTGCGGTGCTGCTGATCGCTGCGGGGCTCCTGCTCAAGAAAAACTGCAGGTGAGGTGCGCTACTGTGAAGGTGTTTGTGATGAAGAGCCCGAGACCGCTGTCATGGCTGCTGAAGCTTGTATTCGGAGTCAGGAAGGCGGATACGGCTACATAACGCGAAACGCCGCGGAGGCTTTAATTGCTCTCCGCGGCGTTTTTCTGATATTTCGGGAAGTTTACGGTGACGCTGGTACCGCTGCCCGGTTCGCTCATAAGTGTGACGTCTGCACCGATAAGCTTCGCGGCATGCTTTACGATCGCGAGTCCGAGACCGGTGCCGCCGACCTGTTTCGAGCGACTCTTGTCTACGCGGTAGAAGCGCTCAAAGATGCGGTCGATGTGCTCGGGAGGGATGCCGATGCCGGTATCCTCGACGATGAGCTCCGCGGTCTCTCCGCAGTCATGCACAGTCACAGTGACACTGCCGCCGCGTCGGTTGTATTTGACCGCGTTTTCACAGAGATTGTGGACGATAGAGCCCACGAGGGACGGAAATGTGTACAGAACGATGCTTCCGCCGCGTATATCGATACGAATGTCAGCTTCATCTGCGGCAGGCTTTATAGCCCTGATCTCGGCGCGCACTGTTTCAAGCAGGTCAACATCGCTGCGCTGTATGTCAAACATACTGTCGTCGAGTCTGGTAAGCTTTATGATATCGTCAATGAGTGTTATTACACGCGTCGCCTCGGAGTAGATGCGCCCGCCGAAGCCGGGTATATCTTCGGGCTTTACCATGCCGTTCATCAACAGCTCCGCATAGCCGTATATCGACTGGAGAGGCGTTTTCAGCTCATGGGAGACATTCGTGGTGAATTCGCGGCGGAGCGCTTCCGCTTTTTCGTGATCGGTCAGGTCAAAAATGAAAAGCACTGCGCCTGTGACGGTGCCGTCGGTGATTATGGGGCTGACGTTGGCCTGATAGTCGGTATCGCGCATTTTTAGCACGGACTCGGCGCTTTCACCGTTGTATGCCGTAGTGAGCAGCATATTGAGATTTCCTGTCTCCGGCAGCGATGTGTCAGTCTTTTCTATGCCGAGAATAGAGCACGCCGCCGTGTTTATACTGATTATCGCGCCATCGGTGTTCAGCAGGACAAGTCCTTCCCGCATCCCGCCGGTAGTGGCCTCAAACTCTATCTGCTTGTTGCGCAGGCGGAGCTCCTTTTGCTTTAGCTCTGTCTGCTGCGCTTCTATCCTTTCGAGGAGCGGCTTGAGCTCGGAATAGTTATTCCCGTCCATCGGAGCGTCCAGGTCAACGCTTACAAGCGGTTTCACGATGCTTGCCGCAAAGTGCTTCGCTACGAGGAACGCCAGCAGCGCCGAGCTCACCGCGATGGCAACGAAATACTGTATAAAGCCTGTGATAGGGGAGAAGAACGTATGCTGCAGCTCCGAAATGACTATGACGTTGCCGTTGGAGAGCCTTCGCGCGGAGTAGATATATTTCTCGGTGAGGGTCGGGAGTATGCGCATCCTCTCGCCGTGCCCTTCCCTGAGCGCTTCCATGAAGGCTTCGCGTTCGGATTTGTCTATGTCGTCGCGCGATGTATCGAAGATGACGTTACCGTCAGGTACTATCAGAGCAACATCGTAATCCTCGTGCTCAAGGTTTTCGAGGAACGAATCGCCGTAATTCTCGACACCGTAGGCGATTATCGCGGTCTGGGATTCAAGGCTGCTGTAATGTACGTTTGAAAAGTAGTTATAGAGTGCGCCGAACAGCACTGTGAACGCACCGGTCAGTATGGCGTAGACTGTGGCGGTGATGACCCGGAAAATGCGCCCGGTGAGCCTGGGGGACTTCACTTTCTGCGCTCCATGCGGTAGCCCACGCCGCGAACGGTGTGTATCATCGAGCCGTACCCGCCGAGCTTGGTGCGAAGCGTGCCGATGTGAACATCGACAGTGCGGGTTTCACCTGCGAGGTCGCTTCCCCAGACTATCCCGAACAGCTTGTCGCGGGTCATTACCGTGTCGGGATTTTCCATGAAGCATTTGAGCAGCTCGTATTCCTTGAGGGTGAGCCTTAACTCCTTGCCGTCCGCGGTCACGGTATGGCTGGCGGTGTCTATTGCCAGTCCCGCTGTACGCAGTATGCCGGTATCGGCGTACTGTCTGCTGCCGCAGCGGCGCAATACCGCTTTGATATGTGATATCATCTCCATCATTCCGAATGGTTTGACGAGGTAGTCGTCGGCTCCGGAATCAAGACCGGTCACCTTGTCATACTCGCTTCCCTTTGCGCTTGCGATTATGACCGGAAGGTCTGCGGTGCGCTCGTCATGGCGCAGTTTTTTCAGTATGGATATACCGTCCTCGCAGGGCAGCATAAGGTCGAGCAGCACAAGGTCGGGCGATTCGCCCCTGCAGCCCTCGAAGAATTCCTCGCCGGAATCAAAGCCTCTGGCGGTATATCCTGCGGCGTTGAGGGTATAGATTATAAGCTCGCGTATAGCCGAGTCATCTTCCACACAGTATATCATAACAACCTCCGTAAGCGTTATTATAAATATCCATACTATATAATAACACATTTGGGACGAATTGTACATATAAAACGCGACTTTTTTCGCCCTGATTCTGTAAAATTCGTGTAAAAATGCGGCTTGCGGGTGCCTGGGAGAGTGCCTGAACGAGAACTTTGTGATATTTTTTAAGAAAATGCAGATAAAATTATATAAAAAGCTTGACAAATTATTAGAAAGGTGCTAAAATGATGATGGAATGAAAGAAGGTGAGCCGATGAATAAGAGTGTATACAGTCTTGTGCTGTCGGACGAGGTCGTGGCGGCAGTGGACAGAGCCGCACATCGTGCAGGAATGAGCCGCTCGGCATATATTAACAGCGTGCTCGCAGACGCGGTATCGTATGTGACCCCGGAAAAGCGTATGAACGATATCTTCGGCGAGATAGAACAGCTGATGAACGGCGATGTGTTCAGGATCATGCCGAGACCCTCGGAAACGTCACTCGCATTGCGCTCGGCACTGCGCTATAAGTACAACCCCGTCATCAATTACAGTATCGAGCTTTACCGCGACTTCGACACAGTTTTCGGCAAGCTGCGTATGTCGCTTCGTACCCGCTCACAGCCGCTTGTCGAAGCGTTCAGCGACTTTCTGCTGCTGCTCGCGGACACAGAGCGCGAATTCATCTCCGAGCGCATAACCGGAAAAGTGTCGTATACCTTCGATAACGGACGGTTCGTGCGTGCGTTCAGCTGTCCCGCGGGCGGAGATATGCCGCCGGATGATGATGTGGCCGCTGCGCTCTCGGAGTATGTACAGCTGATAGACGAGCTCGTCAAGCTGTACTTCGGGCATATAGGCGACCGCGGCACTGCTGCGTCACTGATACGCCGGCGCTATGCCGAGCATGTGCAGTCGGCAAAGATGATCTTTTAAAGGGAGGTAAGTTTATGAATACAAACAAATTAACACAGAAATCTATGGAAGTCATACAGCAGGCACAGAATATCGCTGTGCAGTATTCCAATCAGCAGATAGACCAGCTCCATATCCTGCTTGCGCTGCTTGAAGACGAGAACGGGCTTATCCCCGAGCTTACGGTCAAAATGGGAGTTGATGCGCAGGCGATGCGCGAGCGTACCGAGGAGTGCGTGGCTGCTCTTCCGAAGGTGACCGGCAGCGGCAGACGCGCCGATGAGGTATACATCACGCAGGATACCGACCGTGCTCTGAACGAGGCGGAAGAGACCGCAAAGCACATGGGTGATGAGTACATCTCGGTGGAGCACCTGTTCATCGGTCTCATAGAGAAGGCAAAGGACAAAACGAAGGAGATATTCTCGGCGTTCGGTATAACGAAAGCAAAGTTCCTCGAAGTGTTAAGGACGGTGCGCGGCAATACCCGTGTTACGACTGACAATCCAGAGGGTACCTATGATGTGCTCAAGAAGTACGGTCAGGATCTTGTGGAGCTTGCGCGGCAGAACAAGCTTGACCCTGTTATAGGCCGTGACAGCGAGATACGAAATGTTATCCGCATACTCTCGCGCAAGAGCAAGAACAACCCTGTGCTGATAGGTGAGCCGGGCGTCGGCAAGACCGCGATAGCTGAGGGGCTTGCGATACGTATAGTACGCGGCGATGTGCCTACCGGTCTTAAAGACCGCAGCATATTCTCCCTCGATATGGGAGCTCTCGTGGCGGGCGCGAAGTACCGCGGTGAGTTTGAGGAGCGTCTGAAAGCGGTGCTGCAGGAGATAAAGAAGAGTGACGGGCGTATCATACTGTTCATCGATGAACTGCACCTTATCGTGGGCGCAGGCAAGACTGACGGCGCGATGGACGCGGGCAACATTCTGAAGCCTATGCTGGCGCGCGGTGAGCTTCACTGCATCGGTGCCACCACTCTCAACGAGTACAGGCAGTACATCGAAAAGGACGCGGCGCTCGAAAGGCGATTCCAGCCCGTGCTGGTAAGTGAACCTACCGTCGAGGACACGATATCCATACTCCGCGGACTCAAGGAGCGCTACGAGGTGTTCCACGGCGTGAAGATACACGATAACGCGCTGATCGCGGCTGCAACGCTATCTAACCGCTACATCTCCGACAGGTTCCTGCCTGACAAGGCGATAGACCTTGTGGATGAGGCGTGCGCGCTGATTAAGACCGAAATGGAGTCGATGCCGTCGGAGCTTGATGAGCTCTCGCGAAAGATAATGCAGCACGAGATCGAGGAAGCCGCGCTGAAAAAAGAAAATGACCGTCTTTCCATCGAGCATCTTTCTGAGATACAGAAGGAGCTCTCGGAAATGCGCGACAAGTTCAAGGAAATGAAGGCAAAGTGGGAGAACGAAAAGACCTCCATAACCGCCGTGCAGGATATCCGTAAGCAGATCGAACAGGTCACTGCGGACATCGAGACCGCGCAGCGCACATACGACCTGAACAAAGCGGCGGAGCTTCAGTACGGAAAGCTGCCCGAGCTTCGCAGAAAGCTTGAAGAAGCGGAGAAAACGGCGGAGAACGGAAAGACAAACACTCTGCTGCGTGACGCGGTGACCGAGGAGGAGATAGCGCGTATCATCTGCCGCTGGACGGGCATACCGGTGTCGAAGCTCATGGAGGGTGAGCGCGAGAAGCTGCTCAACATGGAGGGTATACTGCACAAGCGAGTTATCGGACAGGACGAAGCCGTTGAGAAGGTCAGCGAAGCGATAATCCGCTCCCGTGCAGGAATACAGGACCCGAACAGACCTCTTGGCTCATTCCTGTTCCTCGGACCCACAGGCGTGGGCAAGACCGAGCTTGCAAAAGCGCTATCGGAAGCGCTGTTCGATGACGAGAACGGCATCGTGCGCATAGACATGAGCGAGTATATGGAAAAGTTCAGCGTTTCCCGCCTTATCGGAGCGCCTCCCGGATACGTGGGCTACGATGAGGGCGGTCAGCTTACCGAGGCGGTACGCCGCAAGCCGTACGCTGTGGTGCTGTTCGATGAGATCGAAAAGGCGCACCCGGATGTGTTCAACATACTCCTGCAGGTGCTTGATGACGGGCGCATAACCGACAGCCAGGGACGCACGGTGGACTTCAAGAACACGATAATCATACTCACATCGAATTTAGGCTCGCCGTATATCCTTGACGGTATCAATGACAGGGGTGAGATATCCGCAGAGGCAAGAGAGCAGGTCGACGCGCTGCTGAAGCAGTCGTTCAGACCCGAGTTCCTTAACCGTCTCGATGAGATCGTGTACTATAAGCCGCTCACCAAGACCGAGATCGGCGGTATAGTCGACCTTATGACCGCAGCGCTCGGCAAGAGGCTTGAGGACAAGCAGCTCACGCTGTCGCTGACACCCGCGGCAAAGCAGTTCATCATCGACAACGGGTATGATCCCGTATACGGTGCTCGTCCGCTGAAGCGGTTCATCCAGCACAAGCTCGAAACTCTGATAGCCCGTGCGATAATTTCGGACACGCTCGCGCCCGGCTCGACGGTAACGGTCGACGCGGACGGGGAAAAGCTGTTTATTGCGTGACATATTTGTGAGGTCCGGTAGCGCGATTTGTCTTGACTTTTGTGTGCGGTACTGCTATAATATGGTAGAATATAACGGTGCGGTTGTTGCATTTTCACAAAACGAAGGAAGATATGTTGCGGAAATTGTGCGTTTGCAACAAAATGCGGTAATGTCTCCCGGAACTGCGAAACCAACAACAGCCGTTTTGCGTTTATATTTACAGAGGCCGATGAAAACGGTCAAACACTACTGATCTGAAAGGACATAAGACCATGAAAAAGAATGCTGTAATCCTTATTCTCGCAGCCGGTGCGCTGCTTCTTTCCGGCTGTGCACAGCAGAATAACAGCGGTGCTGCCGCTTCCGCGACAACTACCACGACCGCTGCTGAGACCACAACGACTGTATCGGAGGCTCCCGCCGAAACGACCGCAGCTCTGACGGCTCCGGATGTAAGCGGTCAGGAGCGCCTGTTCGGCGGAAGCGTCAACAGCGACGATGCTGTGGATATATATATCGCTCCCGATGAGAGCTCCGAGGCAGTTGCGACGATCCCCGGATGGACTCAGATCGAGGTTTACGAAAGCGGTGAGAGCGGTTGGTATATTACCGTGTTCGACGGTAAGACCGGCTACATCAAAGCTGACCTCGTAAGTGAGATACCTTCTTATGACATGGATTATGTTCCGTCCGTATCCGATATCGCAGGCCGCTGGATCTATGAGCAGCAGGACGCATCGTATACCGAGGGATACCGCGGAGTGCCGGTAGGGTTGTTTACAGTTGCTGAGGACGGTACATTCACCTACACTACAGACGGCGAATCGTTTACCGGCGGAACTGTAGCCGTAACTTATGAAGAGTATATCGACGGCTCAAAAGTAGCGTGGTTCTCGTTCTATGACGAGAGCGGCAACCAGTTTATGGCGTGTGCCGCAATTGCGCCGGATCAGCGCACCGACGGCTGCCTCTACGTCGGCCAGGACGGTATCGAGCGTCTTGTTCCCGATAACGGCAACGCTGTCGCGGGTACGGACAATGCCGCTGCTCCTAACGAGTACGGCTTCTACGAGTATAAGAACCCGCCGGAATCCGGTGTCAGCGTAGCGGCACTCTCGGGAACCTGGTATGATGAGAGCAACAACGGCAAGGTCGTGATAACATCCGACAGCGACTTGTACAGCGGAAGCTTCACTGCGACCGACAGCGAGGGCAACTCCGCGTCGGGCAGCGTAAAGCTCGAATACACTCTTAACCCGGACAATGCGCAGGAATTCTGGTATACGTTCTATTTTGACAATGGTTCGTTATGGAACGCGTTCGGTGTATCCGGAGATATCCCGCTTGAAGACCTTTATTCCGGTCAGGACGGCGCTGTGCATCTCAAGCGCGTGGAAGAATAAGGAGGATCACAATGATCCAGTATATCATTCTTGCAGTCGTGGGTGTTATCGCACTTGCGGCAGGCATTGTGCTGATAGTATTGAAAAAGAAGGTCGCCGGCATAGTCCTCACAGTATGCGGAGCGCTGGCGGCTGTCGCGGGAGTTGTGCTTTCTCTGTGCGCACTGATACTCGTGGATTATATACATAACAAGCCTGCCGCGGATGTCACGATCGAACAGGAGACGGTACCGGTGCTGGTGACGGAAGATGATCCGGAGGAAGAGCCTGATGTCGACGGCGTGATAGGCGATGAAGTCGGAGACGACTGGCGTACCTGGAGAAGCTACTCCGAAGACTATATGATAAATGACGGTCTCACGGTATGTGTTTCGCTGCTTGACGACCTGAAAGGCTACGCTGTGTATAACAGCTCGAACGGCGACCGTATCGGGACAATTATCAACACAAGCGACAGCGACCTTGAAAGCTGGGAGGTCAAGGCTGAAGACACTGACGGCGACGGCACGAACGAGCTCGGTATGGTGCTTGCTGACGGCGAAAGGCTGTGGTTCAGGTACACGGGCGAAGAGTGGAGCGAGGATAATACGGCAGGCTGTTTTGAACCTGTGACTGCGGAATAAGACAGATGAAGAGAAAAAGTACAGTAAGAGCAGCGGCAGCTTCCGCTGCTGCCGTCTGTGTGTTGTGCGTGCCGGCATCTCCGGCAGCCGCGCATGCTGCGCCGGATGAAGATACGGATTTTTACGGCGATGAATTTACGATCAAAGATAACTATGACAGCAAGATCGACGCTGTCACAGACTTTCTTTACTGGGGGGTCACGGAGGATCTTCAGACAGGTGGGGAAGCATCCCAAAGCACCGAACAGCTGCCCGAGAAGTTTGACCTTCGCGATGTGGACGGAGTGTGCTATGTCCCCGAGATAAGGAACCAGACACCGTTCGGCACCTGCTGGAGCTTCGGTGCGATCGCGGCATCGGAGATAAGCATCGTGCACGACCTCGGGCTGGATTTCAACACGATGACCGAGGACGAGAAGACGCTCGTTGACCTTTCTGAGAAGCATCTCGCGTGGTTCTCGTACACTGCGCTTTCCGGCGACCCTGCCATTTACGGCTCGCAGGTCGGCGAGGGTTACCATTTTTCGTGTCTTGACGACGGCAAAGACAGTGATGAGGAAACGCTGGTACCGTACAACTGGGGCGGGTTTGCGCATTATGCCTCGGTGCTGTTCTCCGAGCTCATAGGACCGGCGCTTGAGTGCGATGTACCGTATCTCAACAAGGATGGTACATGGGAGCTCAATATCTGCAGAGTAAAGGTGGACGAGAACGGCTATGAGGATTACTATGACAATGAGCTGTTCGGCGTTGCACCCGGTAAAGGCGATCTGGAAGCGTTTATCGCGCAGTACGAGAAGGAACATCCCGGTGTGAAGAATTATGACGATCGTGACGGCCCGGGCGAATACTATACTTACACCTATAACCGCACCGAAGCGGGCGACTGGTCGCTTGACGAGAGCGAGCGCTTCCAGGGTTTGTTCCTGAAGGAATCGAATATACTTCCTTCTCCCGCAGTGTATGGAGATGATGGGTACTGCTATAACGAGGCGGCGACTACAGCTATTAAGAATGAACTGCTTAAGGGCAGGGGCGTGGCGATAAATCTGCATGCGGATCAGACTCTGCCCGGAGACTGGACTGATCACGAGTCATCTTATCTGAACTTCCTTACCGCGGACGGCGAGCCTACCGAGTATCCTGACGACGCGGCGATATGGGCGCATTATACATACGACCAGAACTACGATCCGAACGACCCGGAGTCGTGGAACTGCTGCATCAGCGCTGACCACGCAGTCTGCATCGTTGGCTATGACGACACCTTCCCGAAGGAGTACTTCAAAGACCCGAAAGGTACTATAGGCGGTGACGGCGCGTGGATAGTAAGAAATTCATGGGGCAGCGCCGACAACAGCGACCCCACAGCCGTGAACTACTGGGGCAACGGCGGCGACGGGTATTTCTGGGTGTCCTATTATGACCAGAGTCTGGATGAACCCGAAACATACGAATTCCTGCTGTTCGACAGCGGCGATATCGGAAGAAGCCTTGATATCTATGATATGTTCCCGTTGTTTTCATATACCACGGCGACCTGCGACACGCCGGTGTACATGGCGAACGTGTATACCGCGGAAAGCTGGGAGGTCGTGCGTGATCTCGGGATCATGACCGCGCTTCCGGAGCTCAACGCGAAGCTTTCCGTGTATCTGCTGAATGACGGGGCGTCATCGCCCACAGACGGTGTAAAGGTATCGGAGGGCGAGGGAGACTTTGAATACAAGGGCTATCACACGGTGAAGCTTGACAACCCGGTGATCATGAACGCGGGGCAGAAGTACTCCGTGGTACTTCAGCTCACCCGTGCGGATGGAATGTACGTTTGCGAGATCAACAGCGCTTCCAACAAGACTGCGAACGATGCGTACAGAGAAGCCGCAGAAGAGGATTACATCAGATGGCATGGCTCCCTCGACGGATTTGAGGCTGAAAACTCGCTGTACGCTGTGATGATAGTCAACCGCGGCGAGAGCTTCCTCGGCGCTGTGGACGGAGACAAGGAAGACTGGAAAGACCTCAGGGATATCATCGATATATATAACACGTACAATACGGAAACGTTCGGTTTGGCGAACCTTGACTATGACAACTTCCCGATAAGAAGCTATCCTTATGCCGAGATCCTTCAGCTTCATAACAACGTCGAGTCCGATAAGAAAGTGTATGACGCGGGCGATGTCATAAAAGGCACCATAGTGCTGAAAAATGAAAGCAGTAACGGCACTTACGAGGATATAACGATAACCTGCACGCTCACAGACCTTGGGGATGACGGCAAGATAGCGAAGCTTGAGCCCGGCGAGAGCAGGACGATAGACTACAGCTACACCGTGACCGAGGATGACCTGGGCGGAGAGCTCACAAGCGAGCTGAAGCTGCAGGTCGAGGGTTATGATTACACCTTTATCAAGGAGCTTCGTCCCGAGGAGTATGTTTTCACGACGGCGGATAGGAAGCCGGTCGTCACAGAGTACAAGGCTGCGGACGCAGAGCCTGCTGACAGCACCGTGAGCAAGCCTGCCGAGCCGCCTGTGTTACCGATAATCATAATAAGCGTACTGCTTGTGGCGGCTGCAGCTGCGGCAGTGATGATCGTTGTGGCGGTGGTCAGACCTGTGGATAAAAAGTGAAATGGAGCAAGGGCATGAATGGCGGTGACAGTGCTGTTCATGCCTTTTTACCTGCTTTGTGAAATGACACAACTGAACGTGCGTATCACGCGTGGCATTTGTGTTATATTACAAAATATGGTATGGTTTATTGATTAATGTGTCAATATCTGGTATAATTAACAGGACAGATAAACAAAGATCATTAACGGTGGAGGATACAGATGAAAAACCATAACGCGTTGGCAGCATTTGTGGCGGCAGCCGTACTGCTGCTTGCCGCATGTGACAATAAAGCGCCCGAAACGCCTGCGGACAGCGAACAGATAACAACGACGACCGCGCCGTCCGAAGCTTCGGCGGACGAGGCCGTGCCCGTCGAAAAGACGGAGGCTACAAAGACTTCAGCCTCGGCGACAGCTGCGGGTCTTGAGGGTGAGCGCGATACCAAAAAGACCGAGAACGAGCTCGTCACCGACCTCGGCAGCGTTCCATACGGAGATTATGTCGGCAAGCAGATAAAGTGTGATGACCGCGACGCCATGAATCTGCACACGGACTGGAAGCTCGACTGGGGCGATGTTCCCGACGAGAAAGGCAATATAACGATATACAACGGCAACGTCACCGGATATTACCGCAACTATGATTTCTCTCCGATCACAAGGTTTTCGAGCGGTGCACTTTCCGACAAATGCGACGAGAGCTTCAAGGCGAGCGTCGCGTCAGCCGCGTCCGCGAATATCGGGCGGTACAATCATGATGATGTGTTTGAGCTGATGTCCACGACCATTCATGTTACGGGAGTCGACAAGACATATGTTTACGCGGATGAGATAAAGGCTGGCTTAAAGACGAAGGTGTACGACGATATGATAGTCGTCAAGGGCTTTATTCGCCGTGCGAAGGAGAAGAAGGGCGACAACGCCTACAATGACGACCAGTTCTACGAGTACATCATCGACCCTGCATACATGCGCTACATGGGGCTGCCGATGCTTGAAAGCGACCCGGAGCGCATGAAGTTCACGATAAACGGCAGGGAGATCTATGCCGATACGGTCCACGGTTACGGCTGCCCGGTGTCGTATATCGCGAACGGAGAGATATTCTCGCAGGTGCAGAGCAGCGACTACATCTACGCTACCATAGTGCTTATGGGCACATCGTTCACATACGACAATGTGAACGGAGCTCTTGCGAACGGTTCGATAATGACGATAGAGCCGATCACCGACGATACAGGCGCAGTGCTGGACGGAAGTTTCGCCGGCTCTTCGGAGAACGAGAAACTTATAAACGCGCTGGATGTTTCCAAGGGCAGCATGATCGGCGATGACACCCTGACGGTTGACCTCATCGACCTCGACTTTGACGGCACACCCGAGGTGCTCGTGGGATATTGCGACGACGCGATGACCATGGAAGGCCCTGATGCGACCATGAAGGTAAAGATCTACAAGGTCAGCGGCTCGTTCATGAACGAGATCGGGGAGTTCGAGATCGGCGACTACGGCAGCTGCTGGTTCGACGAAGCAATATACCTGCCCGATGGCACGCATGGCTGGCACTTCATGGACTTCAAGTATCACTGCTTCCTGACGCTGAAGAACGGCAAACTTGACATAAAGAAGCTGATCTATGGTCAGGAGAGCGGGCAGACCGATGAGTATGGCTATCCGAAGTATGATTATTACTACCTCGGTGAGAAGATAAAGCTCGAACCTTATGAGGCGGTGAACCCGCTCACAGGCATGAAGAGCACGTTCTACAAGTGGATTAGCGGCAATTCGCTCGGCTACTCTGTAATGAGCGACAATCCCTACGCGGTGTTCGATATGCTGCATGATTCCCTTTTCGAGGATTTCAGGCGCATCAGAAGATATGATCTTGATCCGAAGTGTGACATATGGGGCGACGGAAGCAGCGTAAGCAAAACGGGACGTTTTGAGAACTACTACGTTCCGTCGGCAAGCTTCCCGAACGACATCGTTGACGCGTACTATACAAGCGAGCGGGACAAGGAATTCGAGAAATTCTACGGGCTCTCGTACGAGGGCGCGCAGGAAAAGCCTGTCATCTACCTCTACCCCGAGGAACAGACCGATGTGACGGTGAAGGTGGAGTTCCCTCTCGGCGGAGAGCTCACCTGCACATACCCGCAGTACAATGACGGCTGGAGCGTCACGGCTATGCCCGACGGCACGCTGTACGACGCAAACGGCGACGAGTACTACTGCCTCTATTGGGAGGGCGTGAGCCGCGACACCATGGACAGCAGCAAGGGCTTCTGCGTAAAGGGCAGCGATACTGCCGCATTCCTGCGCGAGAAGCTGATGTACATAGGTCTGACCGCGCGTGAGGCTAACGAGTTCATCATATACTGGCTGCCTCGTATGCAGGACAATGAGTACAATGTGATAACGCTCCACACCGCGGACTACGCACGCAGCGTGCCGCTTGATGTATCGCCCGCTCCCGACAGCGTTATACGCGTGTTCATGACGTATTACGCAAGTGACGAGCCGGTCGATATCCCTGGGCAGGAGCTGCCGCGCTGTGACAGAGACGGTTTCACACTCGTTGAGTGGGGCGGGACCGAGGAAAACTGATCATATGCTCTGAAAGGAAAATTATTTTGGAAGACGAAGCAATTGTTGAGCTGTATCTTGTGCGTGACGAATCAGCAATATCCCATACCGCGCAGAAATACGGAAGAAAGCTCAAAGCGCTGGCGAAGCGTATAACAGAGGATGATTTCGCAGCAGACGAGTGCGAGAACGATACATACATGAAGGCATGGAACAGCATACCGCCCCATGAGCCGCGTACGTATCTGTTCGCGTTCCTTGCGCATATCACAAGACATATAGCTCTTAATCTGTGCGAGAAAAATCATGCACAGAAGCGCCAGGGCGCTTTCGTTGACCTCGGTGATGAGCTTGATAGCTGTATTGCCGCGCCTGACAGCACTGAAAGCGTTGTGGACGACATAGTGCTGAAGGAGTCGCTCAATAAGTTTCTCGGCACTCTCGATGAAGAGAAGCGCAACATTTTCCTGCGCCGTTACTTCTTCTTCGATGACATCGAGACCATCTCCGGCAGCTTCGGGTACTCCCAGAGCAAGATAAAATCGCTGCTTATGCGGCTTCGCGGCAAGCTTCGCGAGCAGCTTGAGAGCGACGGCATATTACCGTGATCGCAGATCTCCCGCTCCATTGACGAGAGCGGGAGATTTTTTCTTTTGGCGCTATTGATTTGTATGGAAATTCGTGATATAATGGTACAAGGAAAAGTTTAAGCTCGGGAGGGCATTATGTATACATGGAATTTTCAGTACGTCTCGAAGGCAAGGCTCGCAGAAACACTGTCGCAGTTTATGCTGGGCGAACAGAAGGGAGATGTACTCGTTCGCATACATACCTCGATACACCTTGAGGAGGAGGCTGTTGACCTCGCCCGCACGATAAAGGAATTGGTGCCGCGTGCGCAGATATTCGGCACAAGCACTTCCGCGGTCATCTGCAAGGGCAGGCTCACTCCGAATCAGTGCATAATATCGGTGACGAAGATGAAGAACGGCAGCGTAAGATCTGTGCTCCAACCTACCTTCGACAGCGATACGGGAAGGCCCATGTCGCCCGACGAGGTGTGCATGAACGTGAAGTCTGCGCTGATAAACAGCGATACGAAGCTGCTGCTCGCGTTCGTTACCACGAAGTATCTCAATGTATGTGAGTTCGTCGACCGCTGTAACACGTACTTCCCGGGCGTGCCCATGACAGGCGGAGTTGCCGGCGTTCCGGAAGCGAACCGCCGCAAGTTCATCGACTCGGACTTCGTGTTCAATGAGAAGGGCTGGTCAAACAAAGGCATCATCGCGGCTGCTATAGGCGGCAAGGATGTCGATTGCTACTGCTCCTATGTTTCGGGCGTACAGAGCATCGGCGAGGATATGGAAATAACCCGGACTTTCGGTAACTGTATAATCTCCGTCAACGGAAGGGAAGCCGCGGATGAATACATTATGTGGCACGGCGATGAGGTGAAGAGGCGCCATGAGCTTATGAGCCTGTTGCCGTTCGTATATTCCGATGCGGAAGATATCCCGGTATTTGTCAATGTCAAAGACAACGTTAGTATCGGCGAGGTTTTCCCCGAGGACAGCGTTATCAACGAGGAGCTGTATGAGGAGTGTCCTGATATAGACAGGAACGAAAAGCACAGCATGATAAGCGTGAACCATAATGTCCGTGCGGGGCGGCGGCTGCGCAGAGCATTCATATACGACCGCAAGATCATCGCGGATAACCGTGCGCTGTTCCGGCGTGTGGAGAACTTCGAGAAGGCGGAGACAGTTTTCGTGTATTCCTGCATCACGCGCTCGGAGATATACTCAAACTGCTCGAAGTGGGAGCTCTCGGCGTATGAGAATTCAAATATGTGCGGGTGTCTCACTTACGGTGAGATAGCATGGGTGAACGGCAGGAACGTGTTTGCAAACTGCACGCTCATCGTGACGGCAATAGGCGAGGAGAAGACGGTGCAGCAGTATAATCCGTATGCTCTTCAGCACACGGATTCGCTGGCGGCGGACAACCGTGAGCTCGTTAAATTCCTGGTGGACATCGAGCGCAGTCTCGAAGAAACAGACGACCCCGCTGCGGCTGCAAAGATAAAGCAGTTCGTGAAGGACTGCGAGCTCAAGTTCCTGTACTCGGAGAACGATGAGATACCTAACCGTGCCGCGATGATAATGGATATCAGCATTCGCGGCTATGACAGGATATGTATGATAAACGTCTTTGACACCGCGAGCATGAAGGCGGTGTTCCCGGAGCAGCTTGTCCAGCTCACATACCAGAGCTACATATCGAAGTGCATAAGTTGGGCGAAGGAGCGGCACTACACCGCGTACAACCTCGGCGGCTGGAACATAGCCATAGGCGCACCGTCGTATATGTACAAGCTCTCGCATTTCGCGGCTGATATGCAGGCGCTGCAGAAACAGCTGTTCTACGCCTCCAGCGACCACATCGCGATAGTTCCCATATTCTGCATCATAGACGGCTGCACGGCGGAAAACATTGACGCTTCGTACAGCGCTGCGCAGATAGAGATGATGAAGCGCAATATACAGTTCTATGTGAGCGATACACGCGACGGACGTCTCAACAGTGACAACATCAGAGAGCGCAGCCGCATGATAAACGTGATCAACTACGCGCTCGCGCATGACAAGGTGATACCATACTATCAGGGAATACATGACAACAAGACGGGAACGATACATCACTATGAGTCGCTTATGAGGCTTGAGGATGAGAACGGGAAGATATACTACCCGGGAAGCTTTCTGCCGGCGGCAAGGTCGTACAGCGCACTGTATGACGGACTTTCGTTCGCTATGATAAGCAAGGTTTTCGATAAGTTCGAGAATATCGATGACAAGAGCGTGAGCATAAACCTGAGCGTGCGTGATATAGCGAGCGGCAAGGTCTTTGAGTACATCTATGAGCGGCTGTCCACAGTCAGACACCCGGAAAACTTCGTGTTCGAGATACTTGAAAACGAGGATATCGAGGACTACGACAACATCGTGATGTTTGTCGACCAGGTGCACGCGTTCGGAGCGAAGATATCCATAGATGACTTCGGCAGCGGCTATTCCAATCTTCAGCATATCGCGAACATACACTGTGATTATCTGAAGATAGACGGGTCGATCGTGCGGAATTGCTGCACCGACGAACAGTCCGCCAATCTGACAGCGCTGATAGCGCTGTGGAAGAAGCTGAGCCGGGACAAATTCAGCGTGATAGCGGAATTCGTGGAGAACAGCGACATACAGGAATTGCTGCTGAAATACGGTATCGATTATTCGCAGGGCTATCTGTTCTCAAAGCCTTCGCCGGAGCTGATGCCGGAAAAACCTTCGGAGGTCTGAAAAATGTCGGAAAACAAAAGAGTTATCGGACTTATTGCCGAGGATATCTCCACGGATTACGCGAGAGAGCTTATAGAAAGCGTAAAAAAAGCGGTGCCGAAGAATTCAGGACTGCGGCTCGTGGTCATCGCAGGAAGATATACCGACAACAATGATGAGCGGTCCAATGAGCGTATGTACAGCGAGGTGTACGATACTGTATACGAGCTTGGCGAGCAGTTCGGGTTCGACGGTCTGATAATACACCCGGGTTCGATGAACAGCTCCAAGATGCGGCTGATAGAGCGCACCATGCACGGACGGCTCCGCAGTGTACCTAAAGTCGTGGTGTCTTCTGTGCTTGAGGGCTTCACGACGGTGGGCTATGACAACACTACCGGTGTCCGCGAGGCTATAGAGTACATCATAAATGTTGAGGGCATAACAAAGCTTTGTATGCTCGGCGGCCGCGAGGATAACCATGAAGCGACCGTCCGCAAACAGACGTTCATCGAGAGCCTTCGTGCTCAAGGTATAATGTTCCGCAGCAAGATGTTTGAAGCCACCGATATGGGTGAGAACAGCGAGGCGGCAGCGGAAAGGCTGCTCGACCGCAATCCGGAAACGAGGGCGATATTCTGTGTCAACGACAGTGTCGCGGTCGGGCTCTACAAGGTCATGTACCGGCGCGGGCTTGTCCCCGGAAAGGACATCCTTGTGTTCGGCTTCGACAATACGAAGATGTCGAGCGGCATGAATCCGCCGCTGGCGACAGTGGGCGCACAGAGCGTCACGCTCGGCAGGCGGGCGGTGGAGATGCTGCTCGCGAAGATGAACGGCGAGGAAGTCGAGTCTGAACTGATACGCACGAAGCTTTACGGGCGCGGCTCGTTTGACTGCGTTATGTATGAGTTCGCGATCCAGGATCTGATAAGGGTCGACAGGGACTTCATTTACCGTATGTTCGATGACTGCTTCTACCGTTGGCGTAACGAAGCCGCGGACAGAGAACGTGTCGATCTGCGCAGACTGTACTTCGAATTCATCTCCCGCATGCTTAAAGCGATGAACGACCGGTACTTGAGCATTGAGGAGTTCGGGGAGATCGGTATTCTTATAGATATCTTCTTCAATGAGGGAGCTATGGAGTATACGGATGCCCAGAAGCTTCTGAAAAGCATAAACCGTCTCCAGAACGCCATGGCGAACGCGCAGAAGATGCACTCTGTGACAATAAATACATATATCAACCGGCTTTTCCTGCGCATGAAGGACAAAGCTCTCTCTGTGATCGCGGAAAAGTGCGAAGAGGAGCGCAGGCATAATGTTCGTGTGCATGAGAGAATGCACGACTTCCTGATACGTACCACATCGTATGACGGCGGCTGCGGGATACGCGGGCTGTTCTCGGCATTCGGTTCACTGGGTATCAGGAACGCCGCGGTGTATATGTTTGATGAGAAGATCAAATTCGTTCCCGGAGAGGCTACGAAGTTCCCGGATCACATACACCTTGTGTGCGTTATGAAGAACGGCGAGCTTTACATGATGCCGGATGAGCGCAGGAACTGTCCGCTGAACGAGATGCTGCGGAGGCGTGATCTTTCGTCTGACTGCAGGGGATACGCGGTATTCCCGGTATTCTTCCGCGACAGGATATACGGCCTGTTCATGGAGGAGCTCGGCGAGGATGTCTGCACGAACGGAGAACTCATCGCGATGCAGCTCGGCCGCATGATCTATCTTGACGGTATACCGCGGTACGCCGGCGCTGAACAGGCCGCTTCTTCCGATAGTATGTGACATGATACCGATACCAAAACGGCAGATCCGATGGATACGGGTCTGCCGTTGTTGTTTGATAACAGTGCGGTCATCTGCTCTCGCGTTCGATGCGGTTGCGGATCTCCTGCATACGGTAGTCTATGTCGTTTATCGCCTCGGCGCATTCCCTGAGCTGCTTTGATATCTCCGCCGCGTTGCGGATGTTGTGCTTGTATTTGAGCTTGTGATCGAGGGAAGCCCAGAAATCCATGGCTATCGTGCGGAACTGCACCTCTGCCTTCATTATTTTCTTGCCGGTGGAGAGGAAGATCGGGATACCGACGATAAGGTGAAGGCTGCGGTAACCGTTGGGCTTCGGGTTTGCGATGTAGTCCTTGCGCGAGATTATCGTAATATCATCCTGTGTGCTCAATATGTCGGCGATAGCGTAGATATCCTCCGGGAAGGAGCATATAACGCGTACTCCCGCGATATCCTTCAGCGTATTCTCTATATTCTCCACGGTGGCGGGGATGCCTTTGCGGTTCATCTTCTCCACGATGCTCATGGGGTCCTTTACGCGCGTTTTTATCGTTTCTATGGGGTTATAGTTGTATATCGTCGAAAACTCGTCATTGAGCACGTTGAGCTTCGTTTCAAGCTCTCTTAACGCGCACTCGTTCTGCATCATAAGCTCGAGGAACGGTTTTGCGTTCTCAAGGAGTTCGGCAGTTATCGCTCCGATACTGCCCGGTGTGACGAGCTCGTTGTTTTCGTTCATTTGATTTCTCTCCTGTTTATGTGTGTTTCAAGCGCGGAATGATGGAAAGGTTACATTCTGTAACTTTTCCGGAAAGCTTGTAACCACATTGTAATAATTTTTAACCGATTCGTAATTGAATTTTGCTGATAAATGGGGTATAATGAAAATGTAAACAAAACGAATACATCTCACTAATCTTGAGTTATCCTTCCATAATGACCTTGCCCCGAGCTCGTTCGCTCGGGGCAAGGTCTTTTTCAGCGTCTTTTCGCGAGCTTTTTGGATTCGTTGGTGGTGTATACTACCTCGGCATAGATAGCCGCGACTATCTGATAAAGCTCCTGCGGTATAGCTTCGCCCGAATTGAGCATTACGAGCAGGGCTGCGGTGCTGTCGTCACGGTATATCGGAACGCCGTTTGCGTCCGCGATGTTGACTATCTTCTGTGCGAGCTCGCCGAGCCCGGAGGCTACGACGACAGGCGCATAGTTGAGGCTCGGGTTGTATTTGAGGGCAACGGCGGCCTTCTGACCATAGTTTTTACGCTTTGACATTGAGGCCTGCCCTCCTTTCATTTAGCTTCGGGAATATCTGAGTCAGGTTGTGCGGTTCCTTGAGCACGCCGGTAGTGAAGTCGGATATCGAGTAATGCGTGTTTGCCGCGATGCGGTTTATCTTCTCGGTTATCGCGCCGACATTCTTGGAGAAGCTTGACGGGTGCAGAAGGTTCACCTTGACGGTCTTATCGTTGGCGTACACATCGACCTCAAAGCGTCCGAAGGTATCGACATCGAACGTGAGGAAGAGGTGATGGTGACTGCCGCCGCCCTTACCGGTATTGCCGGACTCGTCATTGTTATCGACCCACAGCTCACCGAACGCGTGGGTGTTCTCCACCTGTACGGGCAGGATATAGTGCGCGAGCGGGGTCATTACACCCGGAGCGTTTATCATGCTCTGCAGCAGGTTGGACGCGTTGAAGCTGTCTATGGACTTGAGCGCGGGGTGGTTGATGTTTTTCTCGACGAAGTTGGTGAGCGCCTGAATGGAGCTTGCCTTTTTCTGCACCTGTTTTGTCTGCTGTTCGCTGATGTTGCGGACGGGGTCCTCTGCCATACGGCGCGGGATATCATCGGCAGGCGTACGGCGCATGGGGGTAGCCTCATTGCGTTCGGGGACTGTCGTCTGCGGCCGGCCGGTGCGTTCCGGGTCGGAGTCTTCGGGTTCGCGTGCGTCCATGGGAACGTAAGCGCGGGTGCCGTCATCGTCCATGTTCTCGCTGAACTCAACGGGCTGATCCTCTGGCATCTGGTTCACAGCCTCTTCGAGCACCTCGTACACCTTGTCACGAAGGGGTGTGTCGGGCATAGCTTCGAGGAAGCTGTTCAGGAAGTCCACCATCTGGGCGGGCGTGTGTATCTGTGCGAGCTGCTCATCGAGAGCCTGGCGCACTGTGTTATCATCGATTATGGTGCCGAGCACGGCTTTTATGGTCTCCTCGGGGGAGGCGGTGCCGTTATGGAGCAGGTTTACGAAGCCTGTCAGATCAAGATCGTCAAGTCCGGTCTGCAAAATATAGTCATTATCACCAAGAACGTTTGTTAAATATGCTGAAATTGCTTCGTCGGGTTGGTGCTCATTACCTAAAATCTCATTTTGGACTTGATTTTTTTGTACATTTGTAGTATAATTATCTTCGGGAACGTTTTGCGGCGGCATCTGTGCCTGTTCAGGGGCTTCGAATCCCTGCTGCTGCTGATACTGCTCCGATTCGTCAGTCACAGCGTATCTGCTGTCGTAGCTCATCCCGAGCTCGTTTTCCGGAACTTCGAAGTCCGGCGGCGATAAACTCGGATCCTTGTTTATAAGCTTGTTGAGAAGCGCCTCGAAGCTCTTCGCAAGTTCGTTTCTCGCTTCGTACGAGGGTATATGAGTGAGGAGTTGGGTAAAATACTCTCTCAACATTGACACATTTGTGTTGAATTTTGAGAGATTATGTGTTACAATAGGAAGAAGAGTCTGTGTGTGGCTGTCGTTAAGGAGACTTTCGGATAAGCTCTGCATGAGCTCCGAGGTCTGGTCACGAAGAGCCTGGAAGTTGTTTTGAGCGCTGTCCTGTCCCCAAAGATCCGCAAGGTCATTGAGCCTTCCCGAGAGCCCCTTGTTGGGTGAGAAGTACTCTGCGAGGAAGCGAAGATTCGCGGAGACCGCAGTTGTTATCTCCTTGCGGTTCTGCGAGAAGTTGATAGCCTTGAGCATGTTACCTATGGCTTCCCTCGTATCGGGGTCCGCGTCCTTTGCCACTTCACGCAGAAGGTCGTAGAACTTGTCGCCGGAGAACATGGTGTTGTGCTTCTCCTGCTCCATCATCTCCCTCACGAGATCCTTCGCGGGAATGTACAGCGAAGCACTGAGCTGTTCAAGCTCTCCTACGAGTTCGGTGTAGCCGTTGAGCTTCGCGGTCGTGAGCAGATTGGTGTCGATGATGTCCTTGACAGTTTCGACTGCGAGTGTCTGGTTCTTTGAGCTTGTAATGGCAAGAGGGATCAGATCCTTCTGACCCATCGTTGTCTGGGCGTTATTGCCGGCGTTCTTTTCGTTGATAGGCTGAAGCTGCTGTTGTTTTTCAGTTCCGTCTACCGAAAACGCTTCGTCACCGCCCTTTTCCGAATTGCGGTTGTTGAGAGCCGAATTGCTGAAGCCCTTACCCGCGGAGGAAACATCGCGGATGTTTGAGATAGCCATTCTTCATCATTCCTTCCTTGCTGAAATCAGCCGCATATACCTTTAAAAATATATTATCACATTTTCTTTCAATTTGCAACTACCAATTATCGATTTTTTATAAATTTCGTTACTCTTGACGAAAAAGTTTGTTATAAATCACAAAATTCTTACACTGTTTTGGCAATAATGCGGATATCCGCTTTGACATATAAATCATTATCTAATATATAGCCCGGAATGGAATCAGGAACGGGCGGAAAGGCAATGGATCTGATATGGCAAAAGTAGAACCCGGAATGGAAGCAATGGTCGATGTTTACATCTTTGAAACAACGGCACTACTCGAACAACTTGACGAGATACTTCTGAGAACTGAGAAGGCGAACGAATTTACGGAAGAGGATATCAATGAGATATTCAGGATCATGCACACCGTAAAGGGTTCGTCGGCAATGATGGGCTTCGAGAATCTTCAGAAGCTCGCGCACAAGGGAGAAGACATGTTCTTCATCATACGTGAGGCTCCCGAGAAGATGACCGATGTGGGCTTCGTGTACGATCTCGTTTTCCAGATGTCCGACCTGTTCAAGGCTGAGATCGACATGATCCAGAACGATGACGATTACCAGCCTACGGATTTCTCCGAGATGATCGGTAAACTCGAAAAGGGCGCAAAGATGCTCAAGGGTGAGCTTGACGAGGTTGAGGCGCAGGACGCCGCCGCAGCATCGGGTGTTGCTCCCGCGGCTGCTGCTATCGACGCGGCTCCCGACTGCACCACCGTCCGCGTGTTCTTCGAGGACGGCTGCAAAATGGAGAATATCCGCGCATTCATGCTTATTAATAATGTTAAGGAGTCTGTGGACGATGTCGAGATCGTAAAGTACGTTCCCGAGGATATCGAGTCCAACCAGGATTCCGCAAATGTCATCATAGACAACGGTTTCCTGCTCTCGTTCCGCGCACCCGATGTAAAGGCGGTGCTCGCCGCTATCGAGGGGTCGCTCAACGTTCAGAGCTACGAGGTCATAGATTCCGCTGCGGCAGCACTCGCTCCCGCCGCAGCACCCGCACCCGCTCCGGCAGCTGCTCCCGCCAGCGCATCCGCAGCACCTGCTGATGCCGCTGCTGCCGCTGCTCCCGCTCCCGCGGCTGCCAAGCCCGCTGAAAAGCCGAAGAGCGCAGAGCCCGCAAAGGCTGCCGCTGCTCCGTCCGGCGGCGGAAAGCAGAGCCTTATCAGCGTAAACCTCCAGAAGCTCGACCAGCTGCATGACATCGTCGGTGAGATAATCACCACCGAGTCCATGGTAATATCCAACCCCGAGCTTGAAGGTCTGCGCCTTGAGAGCTTCACAAAGTCCGCGCGCGAGCTGCGCAAGCTCACCGCAGACCTGCAGGATACGGTAATGTCCATCCGAATGGTACCGCTGACCGGTCCGTTCCAGAAGATGAACCGTATCGTAAGGGACATGAAGGTCAAGCTCAACAAGGACGTTGAGCTCGTCATAGAGGGAGACACCACCGAGGTCGACAAGTCTATCGTCGATAACCTCAACGACCCGCTGATGCACCTCGTAAGAAACGCTATGGATCACGGTATCGAGGAGAACGTTGAAGACCGTATCGCGGCAGGCAAGCCCGCAAAGGGCACCATAACCCTGTCGGCTATGAGCTCCTCCGGAGAAGTCATCATCACCATTGCCGATGACGGTGCCGGCATCGATACCGACAAGGTGCTCTCAAAGGCAGAGCGCAACGGACTTCTCACAAAGCCCGCTTCCGAGTACAGCGAGAGAGAGATACAGAACATGATACTGCTCCCGGGCTTCTCCACGAACGAAGTCGTTACGGAGTACTCCGGAAGAGGCGTCGGAATGGACGTCGTAAAGTCCAACCTCAGCAAGATGGGCGGTTCGCTGCTCGTTGAGTCCAAGAAGGGCGAGGGTACGTCGTTCATCATCAAGATACCGCTCACGCTCGCTATCGTGGACGGCATGGAGATAATGGTCGGCGACGCGGAGTTCACGGTTCCGATCTCCGTTATCAAGGAAAGCTTCATAGTAAAGCACGATCAGATACTTAACGATACAAGACGCGGCGAAATGATAATGATCCGCGGAGTGTGCTATCCGATGCTCAGACTCAATGAGAAGTTCGGACTTCCCTCCGAGGTCAACGATATCGAGGACGGTATAGTCCTGCTGATAGAGTCGGAGAACAGAGGTATATGCCTGTTCGCGGACAAGCTCATAGGTGAGCAGCAGGTAGTTGTAAAGCCGTTCCCGAAGTACCTTTCGCAGTACGACATCAAGGGTCAGGGACTCAGCGGCTGTACCATCATGGGCGACGGCAGCATCTCGCTTATCATTGATGTCAATACACTTATCGGATCACGCTAAGGGAGGCTTTAACCAATGGACATAAAAGAATTATTCGCCAAGCAGGAAGAAATGAAGCGGAAGAACCTTAATGCCAAGGCCGAGAAGGAAAGCGAGATCACCAAGGTCATGACCTTCTATATCGGCGATCAGGTCTATGGCATCGAGATACCGTCGGTCATCGAGATCATAGGTGTTCCGCATATCACGGTCGTTCCCGGCATACCCTATTATATCAAGGGTATAATCAATGTACGAAGCAAGGTCGTTCCGGTCATCGATATGAGAAGCCGTTTCGGCAAGGAGGAAAAGGAATACAACGAGCGTACCAATACCATAATCATCGAGGAGGGCGGAGTATCCGTCGGTGTCATCGTTGATGAGGTCATCGGTGTAATTCCCGTATACGCGAAGAATATCGCGAACTCGCCTGACCGTATCGGTGTAAATGACAACAAGTTCATAAAATATCTGCTCGAAATGCAGGATGGCATCAAGCTTGTCCTCGATGTGGCAAAGCTTATCTATGACGGGGATATGTATTTAAGCGAGGAATAATTCAGATAAAAGAAGGAGAGACCCTGCCGCAAGCGGGGTCGGGGCATAAAAATGCAGGTCAAGATAAATGACACCGAGTTCAACAGACTTGTTTCCTTCGTTCATGATAACTACGGTATCAATCTTTCGCAGAAGCGTGTGCTTATTGAGGGAAGACTTGGAAACGAGCTGAACAAGCGCGGTTACAAGGATTACAAACCCTTTCTTGATATGGTGTTCGCAGATTCGAGCGGCACCGAGGTAGTTAATCTCCTCAACAAGCTTACGACCAACCATACTTATTTCAGGCGCGAGCCAGAACATTACACGTTTATGCAGGAGACGTTCCTGCCCTATATCAAGGAAAAGAACGCGGCATCCAAAACTATCTATATCTGGAGTGCGGCGTGCTCCAGCGGCGAGGAGCCGTATACCAACGAGATCGAGATGATGGAGTTCTTTGGTATGGACGCTGCGAACTGGGATACAAAGATACTCGCTACCGACATATCCCGCAAGGTGCTCGCGAAGGCTCAACAGGGCGTGTATCATGCCGACAGCATGAAAAACCTGTCTCCGCAGGTCATCAAGAAGTACTTCGTACCTCTTGAGAACGACTGCTATCGTGTGAACGATGAGCTCAAGAAGCGCGTGGTGTTCAAGGTTTTCAACCTTATGGACCCGATCCCGTATAAGAAGCATCCGTTCGATCTTATATTCTGCCGGAATGTCATGATATACTTTGATTCGGACACAAAGAACGCGCTCGTAAACAGGTTCTATGACGTACTTGCGCCCGGAGGATATCTGTTCATCGGCCATGCGGAGAGCATACCGCGTGACGCTACAAACTACGAATACATAAAGCCCGCTATCTATCGCAAACCGATGAAGTAAGGGCAGTGATATATATAAAGGAAAGGGTGTATCCGAATGGCAATCAGAGTTCTTACAGTCGACGATTCAATACTATTTCGGACTGTAATAAAGAATGAGTTCGCCAAGATAGATGACATCGATATTATCGATACAGCACCAAATGCAGCAGAGGCGGAAGAAAAGATAATGCGTCTCAACCCTGATGTGGTGACGATGGATGTTGAGATGCCCGGCATGAATGGTATAGATTTTATCAAGTCGTTCCTGCCTAAAAAGCGCGTGCCGTTCATTGTTATAACCTCATCGCCTACGCGTGCCTTCGACGCGATAAGTGCCGGAGCGGTGGAATTTATGAAGAAACCGCTCGTCCACAATTCGTCGGAGATGTCGGCTTTCTGTGAGAGACTCGCTTCGGTCATCAGGTTCTCGGCAAATGCAAAGGTGCGTCAGGCACCGGTCAGACCGATATCCGTGCCGCAGCCCGCACTCAATCTTCCGAGCGGCGGCAGGTCGAACGCTGTCATAGCGCTCGGCGCAAGCACGGGAGGCACAGATGCACTTATCGAGGTAGTAAAGCGCCTTCCCGAGAATTCCCCACCGGTGGTGATCGTTCAGCACATGCCGGCAGGCTTTACACAGATGTACGCCGAAAGGCTTGACAAAATATGCAAGATGAGTTGCAAAGAGGCTGCCGACGGCGACAGACTGCGTCCGGGACTTATCATACTTGGCGCGGGCGGATACCATCTGCGTCTTCAGAAGGACGCGCGAGGGTACTATGTGACCAGCAAGCCCGGCGCAAAGGTGTCGGGACACTGTCCGTCTGTTGATGTCCTGTTTGAGAGCGTTTCCGAATCCGCGGGACCTCACGCGATAGGCGCGATACTTACGGGTATGGGTGCCGACGGAGCGGAGGGTCTGCTCAAGATGCGCAAGCGCGGTGCGTATACCATAGGACAGGATGAAGCGACCTGCGTGGTCTACGGTATGCCTGCTGTGGCATTCAAGAACGGTGCCGTTATGAAGCAGCTGCCGCTTGACAAGATAGCTGAAGAGATCATTTCGAAGCTGAAATAAAAAAATTCCCGGAACCTATCAAGTTTCGGGTTTTTTTGCCGATATAATAATTGACAGGATGTATTCCGTCAACAACAGCGAAAGGAGCTGATAAATATGTTAAGTGTCGGAAGAGTAATGGAACAGTCGGCTGTGACATACGCTACCCAGCCCAAATCCTCGGAACAGATCTCCGAGAAGAAGGACACCACGCTTGCTGCCGATTCCACCGATAAGTTCGTGAAGTCGGGCGCAACATTCTCACCGTCCTACACCAAGGCGACGGTTACAGATAACCGCAGCGGAACAACAAATTCCGGTACAGACCCGGACAGCAATCATGAGGCCGCAAATCAGCAGAAGGTAAAGGAGAACACATCCGTTCCCCGGAACAAGAGCGCGCTTCAGCTCAAGAACGAGGGAATGAAGGACTATGTCCGTCAGATGTTCAATGAGCAGTACAAGGACGCGAACAAGACCGACGCAATGAAGGAGCTTGAGGAGATATTGAGCTCGTTCGACGAAGAAGAGCATGAAGAGGATTATTGGGGCGCGGAAAAGACCGCAAACCGTATCCTTGATTTCGCCAAGCAGCTCGCGGACGGTGACGGTTCGAAGTTTGACGAACTGAAGAGCGCCTTCGAACAGGGCTTTGCAGAGTCCGAGAAGATCTTCGGCGGCAAGGGAAAGCTCCCCACCGTAAGCTATGATACATACGACCGTGTGCAGAAAGGCTTTGACGACTGGGCAAACGAGCTCGCAGGCACCACTGCACAGGCTGTCGCAGATTAAACTGCGTCATTACGAAAAGAAAAGCCCGTACAGCTTGACCGCTGTACGGGCTTTTGTTTCGCATTATCGTATTATTTGCCGTTCCACACAACAGTCATGATAGTCACATCATCGAACGGGTCGTTCTTGGACTGGAAATCATCGACCTCATGCTTGACTGTGGTGACGAGATCTTCAGGTGACATGTTGTTGCAGCGTTCAAGCACCTTAACGAGCTTGTCCATGCCAAAGCGTGAGCCGTCGGGAGCTTTCGCTTCGGGAACTCCGTCGGTGTAGAGGAACAGATGGTTGCCCTTTTCAAGCTGTATCTTTTCGTTGATGTATTCAGTGTTTTCCATAGCTGCGAGCGGCGGGCAGTTCTCCTTTTCAATGACCTCGACGGACTTGTTACTGATACCGATAACAGGGTATTCGTGACCCGCGTTCGCGTATTGCACGATGCCGGTGCGGATATCGAGGATACCGAGCCATACTGTAATGAACAGACCTGCTTTGTTATTGCTGCAAAGGATGTTGTTTACGTCATAAAGCACAGCTGCCGGGTCATCGCCGAGCATCGCCTTATCGCGCAGTATAGCCTTCGCGACTACGCAGAACAGAGCGGCTGGAACTCCCTTGCCCGATACATCAGCCATGACGAGGGCGATGTGGTCATCATCAATGAAGAAGAAATCGTAGAAGTCTCCGCCCACTTCCTTTGCGGGAGTCATAGCCGCGAACAGCTCGATATCACTGCGTTTCGGGAAGTCTGTCGGAAGCATGTCCGCCTGTATTTTTGTCGCGACATTGAGCTCGGCAACGATACGTTCTTTTTCCGAGGTGATCCTGGTGATATCGTTGATGTAATTGCTGATATCCTGTTCCATTTTGACCATGGCACCGGACAGGTTTCCGATCTCGTCGGAGCGTCTTATGTTAACGTCAGAGAACTTCTTCTTGCTCTCGTTGTCGCTTATGTAGCCAGCAGCCACATCGGAAAGCGTGTTTATCGGGCGTATGACAGTAAGGTCGATTATCACGAGCATGAGGATGCAGATAACCGCCGTAATAGCAACAAGCGTTATGGCAAGTATCAGAATGAACTGGGTCTCGTTCGCCTTTATTTCGTTCATGTCAAGATCTATGCCGATAGCTCCCACATACTCGCCGTTGCTGTCAAATATCGGCGCAGTGGCAGTAACAAGCCAGCCGTAAGCCTCGTAATTCGTGATATAAGGCTCCATAGGTTCGTGTTCCTTTGCGTGCAGCCAGTCTGCCTCATCAGCGCTGTCTATTACTCCCGGGATACACGTGTCTTCCTCGGCTGCATCGACAAGATACAGTGCATAAGGCATAGAACCATCGAAACAGTAATCCATGGTATATACCGAGGAAAGTGTGGAAATGCCGGCTTTCTGCGTCTTGCTGAGCTGTTCGAGCACCGTATTGTATTCGGGCATGTCCATGACCGGTGCGAATATCTCAAGCTGTGCGTTGAATTCATCGCTGCCCCAATAGTCGCTCAGAACGACCTCGTCCTCCGGGATAGTCGAAAAGATCTCAAATATCCTTTCTCTGACTATTTTCAGAGCATCGCCGTCGACGGTGAACGCTGCGGTAAGTGCAAGGTCGCTTGCCTGGTTTTTGAAGTTTTCTTCGTTTGTTCTTGAGAACCTAATGGCGCTCATAAGTATCGAGACAGTGCAGAGCACTGCGGATAAAACTACTACTATTATGGTAGATTTCAGTTTAAGAGGGAACCTTACTTTGCTGCCCATTGTTTTCCTCCTTTTCAACGACTGTATCATAATGAGAAGCCTGGAGATCATATAACATGATCGTGACAGATCTCACCATAATAGGATTATATCATGAAATACAAAGAATGTCAATATAAACTCATTCAGTCGCCGTACAGAATGAGCGCAAAAAGCACGTGTGCCGGAGCACACGTGCTTTATTCTGCGTATTGCAGAAATCAGGCTTTCGAGATGACTGCCTGTGCACTTGCGTTGAGTGTCAGGAGCGGGTCTTTTTCGTAATCGTTGAGTCGGTATTTCAGGTATTTTTCGAATATCGGGTCATCGCTCACCGTTCCGCGGTGGTCAAGCATCACAGCATACGCGTCGTCCGAGAGCTCGCACAGCATCCTTACATCAAGGTTTTCGAGCACGCCCTGTTCGTACAGCGATATATTGTACTCCGCTATCACCGCGTCCGGGCGGGAGAAGCACAGTGCTCCGAACAGCACGATGAACCCTGTTGATATTGCCGCGGCAGTACGAAGCTTCGGTACGAATGCACGTACCCCGAGTACAGCGAATATCACCGTGAGCAGTACCATGAACCACGAAGTATAGAAACGAAGCCGTGTAAGACCGTATTCGCCGATATACAGGAACATCTTCGCAAGCGCCGTAGAGATGATGAACAGCGTGAATACGCTTATCATGCAGGTGTAGACCTTAAGCCCGGTGTGCTTCTCGCCGTTTCTTTTCGCAAACGCGAGCATACACAGTATCACTGCGAGGTTTATCACAGCAACCATGCAGAGCTGGAAGAAGCCGCGCCGCGCGTACTCCGAGTAGCACGTGTCAGACGGGAGCCTGCCCACAAATGCTGACAGAAACCAGTTTGCCTGGGAGATGAAGTACATCAGGTACAGAAGGCATATCGGGGTGACGCCTGCGTACACTGCCGAGGCGGGGATCACCGCAAGTCGGCTGACTTTGTCATGGTAGTAGATATCGGACGGCAGCGGGTACAGCTTCTGCACTGCGTCGGCGCGAAACATTGTGAAAATCAGCATTCCCGTGGGTATGCCGAGAATGATCTGGAATATCATCGATATCACGTTGTCGGTGAGGAGCCGGAGCAGCTGGCTCATCATTCTGTTAACGCCGCTGTCGGCTTCCGCGAGAAGTACTCCCACGACCAGAGTGAGCGGTATCATAACGATAATGCCTATCATAGCATTGCGCACGGCCAAAGCTTTCCGGGAGCCGTGAAGCGAGGCCTTCATCGAGCGTGGCGCTGAACCAATGTCACGAAGCGGCTGCACGAGCACCGTGCGGATAAGGTCAAACATGAAAAAACGCGTCACGAAGCGTGCCTTGATCGCTATCGCCTGCACCCACCAGCACTGCGCCGCGATCAGGAACACGAAGCACAGCGCGTGCAGCAGAACACTGGATGTGAGCGAGTACACGAACGAGAACACGCATATCACGCCTCCGAGCAGCCACTGGCGCACTGTGGGGTGCTGCCCGCTTTTCAGCACGTATACACAGCTGCACGCGAATATCGCGAGCGAGACTGCGGTCGTGATGAAGCCGTTCTGATTGTATATCCCGTAGCGCACTGCGAGAAATCCGAGTACCAGCGAGATCCATACGAATACGCAGTCATGCGGGCGTATCGCCGTTTTCGGCGCGGCGGGTGCCGCAGTTTGCACAGGCACCTTCGTCGGATTCTGTAATACCTGTTCGTCCATTTTACTTATCCTCCTTGACAAATTCGAGAATATCTCCGGGTTGACAGTCGAGCTCGCGGCACAGCGCTTCAAGCGTTGAAAACCGCACAGCCTTTGCCTTGTTGTTTTTGAGTATCGACAGATTGGCGGGAGTGATGTCAATGCGCTCGGCGAGCTCACCGGCGGACATCTTGCGCTTTGCCATCATAACGTCGATGTTTACGATTATCGGCATGGCGCACCTCCTATATCGTGTAGTCGTTCTCTTCGCGAAGCTCCGCAGCTGCCGCGAGCATGTTCTTCACAACACGGAGTATCAGCCCCACGAATGCCGCGATGAACGCCACCAGCAGCGCGAGCAGCCGCCAGAACGTCAGTGCCGCGAATACCGCAGCGACTCCGAAGCAGCACCATGAGATGATGCGAACGCAGCGGGTGTTGCGCTCGGTGAAGAGCTCCTGCTTCGAGATGTTCGCGAGCAAAGTCTTGAGCTCCCACAGCGCGATTATCGCGAGAATGTCGCACAGGTAGAAGCATACTGTCAGCACGGGCATTATCGGCTCCTTGCCAGATACGTTATCGTACCATATCGTGATTATCGGTATCAGGAACAACACCGCGATCGCCAGCGCAAGTACCGCCCATGTCAGCGCTCTTGAAAGCAGCAGCGAGCGTTCCTTTGTCCATTTGATGTTCATGCGTTCATTTCTCCCCATTTTATTAAAGTACTGCAAAGCCATAGTGAAAAAGCTGTCCCGCGATGCCGGAAACTATCCAGAACACTCGCGCCGGCAGGAGCTCCGCCGGTTTTCCGTCACGCAGCGCCTTTCGTATGCGCTGCCGCCTGTCAAGCCGGTACAGCGCGTACCATACCGCCGCGCCGGTAACGGATAATAATGCCGCGTATCCCATGCTTTTCACCTCTATGATCTGCATTATACCACACCTTTAGTCGTTTGTCAATAGAAAATTATCGAAAAACGATAAAATATTTTCGAAAAACAAACAGACTATCTCGCAGATGCGGGGGAGTCCGTTCGTTCGGGTATGTCATGTTATCTTTTCGAGCTCCTTGCGAAGCCGCTTTATTATGCGCTTTTCAAGGCGCGAGATGTAGCTTTGTGATATGCCGATGAGGTCGGCGACCTCCTTCTGGGTCATCTCCCTGCCGTCAACGAGACCGAAGCGCTTCTCCATTATGAAGCGCTCACGCTCGGGCAGCTTTGCCACCGAGTCAAGCAGCAGCTTGCGCTCCGCCTCGCTCTCTATGCTCTCATTCACCACATCGTCATCGGTGCCGAGCACATCCGCGAGCAGCAGCTCGTTGCCGTCCCAGTCTATGTTCAGCGGCTCCTCGATCGAGATCTCCGAGCGGTACTGGTTCGCCTTGCGCAGGAACATCAGTATCTCGTTCTCAATGCAGCGCGAAGCATAGGTGGCAAGCTTGATGTTCTTGTCGGGGCTGAAAGTGTTGACAGCTTTGATGAGCCCTATGGTGCCTATGGATATCAGGTCCTCGATGCCGATGCCGGTGGACTCGAACTTCTTTGCGATGTATACTACCAATCGCAGATTGTGCGTTATCAGCGTGTCACGCGCCTCCTGCGAATCATGCCGAAGTCCCTCGAACGCTGCCTCCTCCTCCTCCTTCGTGAGCGGTGCGGGCAGATTGTCGGAGCCGTTTATGTAGTAGACTCCGCAGATACGGCGGCGTGCGGTTATCCGACGTATTATTTCGTTGATGCCTGTAATAGTGTTCATTGTTTTCTCTCCTTTATCTTAATAGCTTCGCGGGTATCACCGCGTCAAAGCTCTCGGTGCAGGGAATGCTGTCTGACGGGGCGATCAGTGCGGTGAGAAGCTTTGTACCGTCGGGGGTGTCCACGCGTATTTCAGCCGGGCGGAACGCTGCCATCACCGAGCTGCCCGAGACCGTGACTGCGGGTATCAGCCGTATGCCCGATACATCGCTGGCATCGCCGTCGAGATATGCGGTGACATTCGGCGGTGTGACGCGGGCAAGCGAGGAGCGCTTGCAGACTATCACGGGAAGCCCTGTGAGGAAGTCGCGCAGATGACTGCCGGTGTCGGCAATGGCAGTGAGTTCAGCGGTGCTGCCGAAGTTCGTGACGCGAAGTGTCAGCATTACGTCAGTGACCGGGGTGTCGAATACCCTGCGAAGCAGAGCGAGGACACCGTAGATGACTGCCGAGGATATGACCAGTACGAGTGCTGATACGTTTACGTACACGAAGCCGTTGGCAGGGAAGATGAGGCTGCTGCCGGTGAGCTCGTGTATCAGCACTGCCGCTCCGCATATCAGCATGGTCACCGCGAAGCATACGAACGATCGCAGCGCGAGAAGCTTAACGCTTCCGTACCCGAACGCCGCGAGCGTTATCAGCGTCGTGAGCAGCAGCCTTACAGCGAGCGCAGGAACAGTGTCCGTACCGATCAGTGCCGCGAGAGACGCGAAGCCGCCCAGCACCGATGCAAGCGCGAGCCGCCTGAACGGTAATGCTTCGTGAAGCAGCCTTGACGCGGCGCGCAGCGTGAAGTACGATATGTAGACGTTCATTATGATAAGTACGTCAATGTAGACAGTCATGCCGGTCACCTTCTGTATCCTATGTTATTATAGCGCGTTCCTGCCGTAAAGACTGTCGAAGCGGGAGCGAAAAAACATTGTTATGATGCCGTTTAATGGCAAAGCAAAAAAAAAACTGAAAAATTTTGTCAGAAAGCTAAAGTTTTTCGTGTTGCCTGACGATATAATATACGGATAATTATCGCATGCCGGTGATGGCAGCGTATTATATGTGTAGTTTTTCCGAAGGAGGGGTATCATATGAGTATAAATATTGATTACAACGCGCTGAAAAAAATGTCGGCACAGCAGCGCACGGAGTTTACCCTGAGCAATGTTCCGTCGTCAAAGGACGATGACCTCAACCTAAATCAGAGCATCTTCAAGGCGTATCTCGATACACTCAGAGAAAAGTCCGACGAGGCGACGCAGAAAACACTCAAGGAACTTGAAAACACGCCGATAAGCGCAGTAAGCAGGCTGTTCGGAAATCTTCAGGTGAATTCGGTAGAGCAGGTGAGCAGGATATTCGATGACCTGCGCATAAAGCCGAACGATGAGATAGACTCGATACTCGGCGGCGTGAAGGTAAACAATGCGGTAAAGCAAGCGCAGAAGCCTGACCTTACCGAGAAGCTCATCAGGAAGGAAAATGACAAAGAAGCGAAGAATACCGAAAAGCCCGGTGATATCAGGAGCTTCCTTGAGCAGAACCTCGACCACGCAGGTGACAAAGTATCAAAGGAGAACAACGCTCTCAACGAGCACTCAAAGCAGGTGTCTGAGGCTGCACTTGAGGTGCGTGCTGCGGCGGAGCGCGACGAGATATCCGGCGAACGTGACCTTGAGCGTCTCGACGGAGCAGCGGAAAAGCTCGTGAGCCGCTATAACACCTTCGCTGATACGGTTAACAACTCGAAGAACAATACGGTGAACGGCAAATCGAAGTTTATAAACGAGATGCTTGATGCGTACAGCTCGCGGCTCAAGAATGTGGGCATCACCAAGGACGAGGACGGAAGACTGAATCTTGACAAGACGCAGCTCGAAAAAGCAGATGACAAGGATATCGAGCGTGCGTTCGGCAAGAAGGATTCCTTCGCGGAATTCATCGAAGAACAGGCAAAGCAGCTCTCCGCTTACTCGCAGACCGAT
Source organism: uncultured Clostridia bacterium (assembly GCA_947166275.1). Lineage (GTDB taxonomy): Bacteria > Bacillota > Clostridia > Oscillospirales > Ruminococcaceae > Ruminiclostridium_E. The sequence continues at coordinate 25,447 of CAMVDP010000006.1, read as the reverse complement.
CTTTATCAGAAGGCAGGCGCTTACAACGATGGCGGCAATATCACGCAGATATCGAATATAAGCGGATCTTACTTCAATATGCTTGGATAACTCATTTCCCGCCGGGTCTTTTACCCGGCGGTTTTTATTGTACATGACTCCACTTGTGCATGAAGTGAACAAGTTGTGTGATATAATACAGATATGAAGGGGAAAACAGAACTTCAGATCGGGACAACACTAAACAGATGCAGGGAAGCACGAAAGGAGGAGTATGTATGTGCGCCGGTTTTGGCTTTGACTATGATAACGACGGCATCATGAGCTGGGAGGACAACTACTTCGGCTGCGCCGTCACCGAGGACATCCTCGGGAACGACCGCGACAGGATCGTTTATGATTCTTGCTTTGACGATATCTACCTCGGTGATGAGGATCGTAAGGCAAGCTGATACGCGAACACATGGAAAAGCCGACAGGACGGATGTCCTGTCGGCTTTTCTGCGTTATACCAAACATGCTCCGCAAGACGTAAGTGAGACGGAGCAGGTTAAATGTGAGTTTTGTGTTGACATATACCGATCATAGTGATATAATATAAATAGTTATACTCGATAGGAGGATACAGTATGCCTAAAATACTGATAGTAAGCTCCGGCGCGGCGTTTATGACGGATACGATGAAAAAAGGCTTCGAGGAAGCCGGAATGGAAACGTTCCTGTGCGAGCCTTTTGCGGAAATGATAGAAGCTTATGCCGAGCACGTTGATAGCATACTTCTGTACTGCGGAGAGTTTGTGGAGGAGGATCCCGAACTGCTCAAAACGATCGGTAAGGTTTGCGAGGACAATTTCCTGTACTTGTTTGCCGCGGGTCATCCGAATGAACTCAATGCCGTCGAGAAGCAGGTGAATGTCTCCCTTATCACTGCGGAGTTCATGCGTCCTTTCGATGTCAAAGACCTTATCGCGGGCGTGAAAGCTATCGCTTTCGGAGAAATGGCAAGCGATTCCGGAGTAGCTGTAGTTGAGAAAAAACGTATCCTCGTATGTAACGATGACAACGAGTTCCTACAGAAGGTCAAAGAGGTGCTTTCTACAAAGTATCAGGTAACGGTGATCCAGAGAGGCATACTCGCGGCTACACTCGCCGAGAAGGACATGCCGGATCTTATACTGCTCGGATACGAGCTTCCGGTCACATCCGGTCCGAGAGTAATGGAAATGATACGCGGCAAGAGAAAGACTGCGGGTATCCCGATAGTCTTCCTCACAAAGCACGCGGACAGGGATACGGTAATGAAGGTAATGCAGCTGAAGCCCCAGGGCTATATGATAAAATCCTCGAATTATGAAGACCTTGAGGCTTCGGTGGACAATTTCTTTGCCACAGGCCAGTGGAGAAATATACAGGTCAGATTATAAGCGCAGCGCGCTCGACGGGGTCTGCGTAGTAACGTCCCGACAACATGTCGCATCCCATGCCGCAAAGCATATCGGCGGTCTCTTTGTCGTCGGCATCCACCACGATCACCTCAAGCGGTATAGCGCGGAGCATCTGAATGATACCGTTGAGCATGGCACGACCGCTCTTTGATGATGACGATGTGACAAGATCGCTGTCGAGCTTCACCGCTTTTATCGGCATATCGAGCAGGTGTCGCATATTTGAATAACCTCTGCCAAATCCGTCCAGGACGATCATGTAGCCCTGGGCGGACAGTTTTTTCAGGTTCTCGCTGAATATGCTGCTTATGTTCTCGTACGAGGACTCTCTTATCTCGAAAGCTATCCTTTCTGGGGAAACGCGGTACTTGTCCCTGAACTGCCAGATCGTGTCGGTCAGGTTCATCTGCATGCAGCGCATTACGGACAGGCGGATGTGGATGCGTGAATATCCGAGCGAGGTGAACTCTTCGCTGCCCGCGAATGAAAATGCGTCGTCGAGTATGCGGTTTTCCAGCTTTACGATCGCACCACTCTCTTCAGCGGCATTGATCAGTATTTCCGGGTCAATGCTGCCGTACACATCGTCGGTGACAGATATCACGGTATCCACTGCGGAAGCCTTACCGGCTGCCACGGATACTATCGGACGGTACATCACCTTGAGCCCGCCGGAGCTTAAGGCGCGCGTGAGGATCTCGTCGATGTGGGCTTCTGTGAGATAAGCGGGTTTGTTTATTATCGCTGACGCGCGGTTGAATACTCTGCTGTAGTCGGTGAAGCGCACGAACGTGTGACCGAAGCGCAGCAGTTCGTCGATGCTGCTTATCTCCCCGGGGAAGTCGACTGTAACTATACGTGCGTCGGGCACTATGCCTTTTTCGAACACTTCATTGCTTTCTCTGCGGACACGGTCACGGATCTCAGGTATGATCTGAACCGGATTGTACCTGCTGTCATCGAGGATCACGTAGAAGTTTCCCGGATGCTCGAAAAACACCGCGTGTGACACGCGCTCTCTCCTTGCGATAGAGCGTATCTGCGCGTCGATCATGTGTATGTAGTCATAGTAGGAGTCTTTCAGGTAAAGACTTATCTCCGATGCGTTGGTGATACTTGTGATAACGATAGTGATACTATGCCCGGTGGCTTTTATCTTGCCTATCTCTTCGCAGAAAGCTCTGTAACACGGCAATCCGGTATTGATGTCCACGCGCTTTTCCGGGCGCAGCACATAGCTCACGACGAACAGTATCGTAAGCGATGTACCGAAGGATTCCATAAGGTATTTGGACAGTATGAGCTGCAGCAGTACTACAGCAAGGTTTATCACGTACATGGACATCAGAGCGAGCCATTCGCCGGTGTCCATGGTTTTTTTGTTAAGTATCAGGTACAGCGTACCGAAGATCATGTACGAGAACGCGAGCGCATACACTATCATTATGCTCTCGCCGCGGGTGTAGCCTATATCCGGCAATACCTTGAATACCGCAGAGGTGCTCTCGTTGATCGCGAGCATGACGAGAATACCGATATACGGAAGGCATATCAGTGATTTCAGCCAGAACGGGCGTATACGGTACCAGGTCTTGGTCATGGAAATGACGAACAGCGTGTACATCAGATTTACGCAGTTCCGCGTTGCGAAGTAAACATACTCGCAGATCTTCACCCAGAGTATGTCGTTGCTGTTTAGCACCGGGTCAATATAGGCGATACGTTCAAGTATCTCGCACAGTGCGGCGACAAGCGCCAGAACAATGACCGCGAGGAAAAGCTTGTTTGATCTTCCCTTGGTCATTTTGCGATAGAGGGTGGTACATATCACGATTATGTAGATAGGTACCGAGCAGATGTCAAAATAAATGATCTTATCCATGGCTTATTTCCGTTTGAAGAGAAGACCGAATGTGCCGGCTCCACAGTTGGCGGACACGGCAGGAGAAGCCTTCTGTAAGTATACCTTATCAAATTTCACGTATTTTGCGACCTCTTCCTTCACTTGTTCGATCGCATTGGTGCTCATGCCTACATAGGTTATGAAAAGCAGCCCGGTGTCTATGGTCTCGGGTGAGCGGAGAGCGTTGCGTATATATTTGCTTCGTGCGCGGTCAAGGCTGCCGAAATATAGCTTATCGACAGACATCGCGCTGTTTTTCATGGCGATAACGGGGTGTATCATGAAAGCTGTACAGAACTTGCTGATATTCTCTGATAGTCTTCCGCTGCGGTACAGGTATTCGGTGTTTTCGAGAATGAAGCTTGTCTGGATATGGTCGCGCAAACTTTCGAGCTTTACGCGAAGCTCGTCGGGGGAGATGAACTGTTCGTCATCGATGTTCGATCTTGCGGCGAGCGCCATAAGTCCCATGCCGCTTGAAAGGTGACCGGAATCCACGACGCTGACGTTGTAGAAGGCGAGCGCAGCCTCGCTTGCGTTGGCGAAACCGCCGCTGGAGCGCTTTGCCATTGCGATATGGATGATGTGGCGAGCGCGTGAGAGCTGTTCCGCGAAAAACTGTTCGTACTCCGCTACGCTCGGACAGTCGCTGCGTGCGTGGAACGACTCGTCCTTCATATAGCGTATCAGCACATCGCCGTCCGTTTCAAGTCCGTCATCGAACTCTCCCTCGTCAGTATACACTTTGTACGGGAACACGACAATGTTCTTTGATGACGTAAGCTCCTTCGGCAGGTCGGAGACGCTGTCGGTGGTTATCAGAAGCGGCACTTTGTTTACGGACTCATGCACGGCTCCTGACGCAACATATTTGCCGGAGGACCCGTCCTTGACTTCCACCAGCGCGGACGGAAGCACGGCGAGCAGTGCGGATTCCAGCTCATCAGGCTCGATAGGCTTCATCAGATATCCGTCAAATCCCTCGCGGCGATAAAGCGCCTGATTATCGCTGCCTGCGTTGGCAGTAAGTACTATCACCGGGGTGTCAAGGCACATTCCGCCCAGCTGCGAGCGTATCGCGTGCAGGCATTCGATGCCGTCCATACCCGGCATGAGGTGATCCATGAGTATCGCGTCGTAGTGCGTCTGGAGCGTGAGCTTGAGGCAGGCATCGCCGCTTTCTGCGCGCTCGGTCTTTATGCGTGTGCCGCGCAGCAGCTTCTCCGCCACGAGCAGATTGGCTGAATTGTCATCAACGATAAGCACTTTCGCGTCAGGCGCGACGAAGCTGTCGCTGTGGTGTTTGCCGGCAGAGCTCTTACGGAACGCTTCGATGCTGAACGCGCCTATGGTACGCTCGTCAACGGTCTCCTGCTCGATGCTGACCACGAAAGTTGAGCCCTGGGTGTAAATACTTGTGACTGTTATTTCTCCGCCGAGAAGGTCTACAAGCTGCTTCACTATCGAAAGACCGAGTCCGGTGCCTTCGATGTAGCGGTTTTTCTTTTCATCGACTCGCCTGAACGCATCAAAAAGGTATGGAATGTTTTCCTTTCGTATGCCTATACCGGTATCCTCGACCGAGTAGGTGACGAGCACCTTATTCGTACTTGTTCTGCGGCAGTGTACCGAGAGGTTCACACTTCCTGTCTTGGTGTATTTTATCGCGTTGCCGAGAAGGTTTATGATTATCTGCTTGATACGAACTTCATCGCAAAGAAGCTGCGCGGGCATTGTGGGGTCGACTTCAAGAGTGAAATCGAGACCCTTTTCCTTTGCCCTGACCCATGTCATGTCAACGATATCCGACAGCATTTTTCCGACATCGTATATAACGGGGACGAGCTCCATTTTGCCGGACTCCATTTTCGACATATCGAGGATGTCGTTGATAAGTGACAGCAACAGCTTTGACGCGGACTGGATGTTCCGTGCGTCGTCCGCTACCTCCTCGGATGTGTCCTCGCGGAGTATCATCTCGTTGAGACCGATTATCGTGTTTATAGGTGTGCGTATCTCGTGGCTCATGCTTGAGAAGAAGCGGTTCTGTGAGCGGCTGAGCTCCTCTATCTCGCGGCTCTTCGCTTCGGATTGCTCTTTCTCTCTGCGCAGCATTCGTATCTCGAAGCTTACCATAAGCGTGAGCACCGCGCTTACGAATACTACCGAAACGAGCGAGTCGATATATGCGGTACCGCGGTCATGTTCGATGACGGTGTTCGGGTATATGAACGATATTATGAAGCAAGCCGTTGCGACCAGACCCTCAAGAACGAGCAGCACGTACTTCTTGATACCGTAGACTATCATGCTCACGAACAGCGTCGAGAACACGAACCAGATGGGGGCACCGCCGAATACTCCGCCTCCTGTGAAGAACACGAGCGGCAGCAGAAGAAGTATTACAAGCAGCGAAATTATAGTGGAGACAAGGTCGAGTTTTCTTAACTTCACACCAGTGACGACGAGCGCGAGGAATACTATAAATCCCACAACAAGCAGTATTATATCCTCAACGCTCTCACCGATGAACAGACCTATTATGATATCTGTAAGTATGACTCCGAGCGCGACGACCGCGATAAGCAGGAACATGCGTTCGTGCATCGTTCTTTTTTCGTCGCGTATGGCTTCGATCAGCTTATTCACGCATCATCACCTCCCGGTTGAAATTCAAATACCACGCCGTCGTCACCGCTGACAGGATCGAACTCAATAGGTCCGTCGTCCGTATCGGGATCCGACTCCGGCGGTACTCCGGTGAATGCCATGATAGTCTCAAGCAGCGTCCGGTACATTACCATGAAGTCCGGGTGACCGTTTCTGATAGTATCGATGTCAAGGTCTTTCGCAGCGGCTTCAAGCGCTTTTGCCGTATCGGAAAGCTCCAGCGCTCCTATCATCTTCGATGTGCTCTTTATCGCGTGAACTCGGATGCGGTAGTTCTTCCAGTCGGAGCTTTCGTAATAAGTGTCGATCTCTTTGAGCTTGTCTTTATAGCCTTTTGCGTACTCTTCGAGCATCTCGTCATAGAAGATCTCGTTCTGGCAGTAGTGCAGACCCGTATTGATATCAATACCGCAGGCGCGCAGCGTGCTGTATTTGTCACCCGAAACAGCGTGTGCGGAAGGTGATGCGGGTGCTCTGGTAACTTCCGGCGCTTTATGCTCTGCCGGAGCTGCGGATGCTTCGTGTGCATCCGGAGCTTTTTCATCGGTATCATTGACGTACGCTATCGCGGACTTTGGCAGCACATGCTTCAGCACACGTTCGAGGTCAATCAGCTCTATTGGCTTCGGTATGAAGCCGTCAAAGCCTTCCGACATGAACATTTCCTTGGCGGAGCTTGCCGCGTTCGCTGTGAGCGCCACGATGCAGAGCTCTTTCCTTTCTTTAGCGGCGTTGGCGCGCAGGCGCTTCATAGTCTCCACGCCGTCCATTCCGGGCATCATGTGATCCATGAATATGATATCGAAGTCATTGTTGGAGCACGCGTCAATAGCATCCGGACCGCTGGTCACAGTGCTGACCGTCATGCCGTATGACTCGAATATACCGCGCGCCACGAGAAGATTCATCGGCTCGTCATCGACTACCAGAGCCGTTACGCCCGGGCAGGTTATATGCGCGTATTCGGTGTTTTCTTCGATACGCGAGTAATTGAGGAAGTTCGCAGCCTGCGCGCCGCAGAACGGCTTTTTCAGCAGTGCTATATTGTCACCGGTCGTGCCGTTGTAATCTTTGTCCTCGACGAGCACGACATTGGTCTTTGAGGTGAGCTCGTCAATGTATTCCTTGTTGTTCAGGTATTCACCGGTACCGACGAAGAGGTGCGTTACGTTGTATGTCGATGCCATTAGTTCTTTGAGTTCATCGACAGATTTTGCGCGGGTGAATGTGACATCGAGTCCCTTGACGAGATGTCCGATCATCTGCAGATAGAAGTCTCTTACTCTTGAATCCTTCGTGGTCATGAAAGACAGGAAGCCTGCCGCGTGTATGTTTTCCTTGTTGCCTACCGAGATGCACGGCGAGCTGTCGACTACTTCCTGGGGAATGCTGACACGCACGAGAGTGCCCTGGCCGGGCGTGCTGTCCATATACAGAAATCCGCCCATTGACCGCACGAACCCGTTGACGATCGGAATACCGAGTCCGAGGCCTCCGGCGGCACGCGAGCGTCCGGAATCAGACTGATAAAACTTGTCGTAAACGTGCGCGAGTTCGTCTTCAGTCATGCCTACGCCTGTATCGGTCACTTCAAATATAAGGTTGACGCCGTACTCTCTTTTTTTGCAGGTGATGTTGACATTGACACCGCCGCTGTGTGTGAACTTGAAGCCGTTTGAGATAAGATGCCAGAGTATCTTTTTGAGCTTCGCGCCGTCACCGACAAGCTCCGAAGGGACGGCCGGGTCAAGGTCGATCACCAGGTCGAGCCCGTTTTCGCGGGTGAAGCGGAGCTGGGTGATAAGGTCGTTGATGATCGAGTTTATCATGTATGTTTCGCGGGTCAGGGACAGCGTTTTAGTGTCGATCTCGGTGTAATCCATGATGTTTTCGATCTGATCCGCGATACGGTGGCCTGCCTCGGTGATGGCGTACATATTTGTCCTTACCTGCTCGGGGATATCTTCCTTTTTCATGATAGCCGAGAGACCGAGCACGGCATTGATGGGCGTTCTTATCTCATGTGAGACGTTTGCGAGGAAATTGTTGGCGCTTTCGTTCTCCTTGAGTATATCGTCTATCCTTTTCTGATACTTGTCTTCGGTGTTCTTCCACGCGGAGGATATTTTGTCGGCAATGACCGCGGCAAGGAGTATCAGGAAGAAATGCCAGATAACGCGTATGATGTACTCAGGCTGAAAGATGAGTCCCGTGCCGCCCGCCGCGTTTGCGCCATTGGATATATGCTTGTTGATAAGATGAAGCGCCATTCCCGCGATACCGCCGAAGACTCCCGCGATCACGAGCCCGCGCTCGCCTGTTATGGAAAACAGGAATGCCATGATAACGACTATCGCGGTACTGTCATAGACCGTGCTTATGTTGACTGCATAATAGAAGGATTCGAGTATCAGGAAGCCTCCGTATAAGTATATCCTCGTGCGCGGCGACAGCCTGCCGGAAATGTGTACGAATACGCACGCCGCAGTGCCTGCCACGATGACCGGTATCATCCAGAGCTCCCAGTTCATGATACGGTTCAGTATTATCAGCACGATCGAGAATATTGTCATTGTGATGAGTGTTATCATGTGAGATATTGAGAATATCTCTGTATTTATCCTGCTGTTTTTCATTTCTGTACTTCCTTTGCGACAGAGATAGATATAAAATTACATTTTATTATATCATAAACAGCGGGATTTTGCAATATAAAAACGCTATGGCAACAAAAAAACATGGCACGTTTCAGGCGTGCCATGCAGGCTTGTTATGCTTTTCTTTCCGCGAGGTCGGCCTCAAGGTCTTCCGCCCAGCAGCGGTCTATCTTTTTGCCGCAGCGCATTGCCTTGATAGGTGCAGAAAGAGCTTCGAACACCTTGCTCGTACCCATAGCGTCGGCGCAGTAGTTAGCTGTGCGCTCTGCGCTGATGCCTACACGGTTTGCGACGGATACCGCGTCTATGTTCGCGCCTACGAACAGGAACTCCCAGCCGTCCTTCTCCTTGCGCTTCTCGATCATCTTTTTCACCTTGTCGTAGTCGTACCGGTGGCTTGCGTTCTCCATGCCGTCGGTGGTTATCACGAACATCGTGTGTTCCGGCACATCCTCGGGGCGCGCGTACTTGTGGATGTTGCGGATATGCTTTACGCTGTCGCCTATCGCGTCAAGCAGCGCCGTGCAGCCCTGGGGAACATAGTCGTTATCAGTCATCGCGGGTATGTCGGATATGTCCGCGCGGTCATGGATAACGGTGCTTTTGTCGCTGAACAGGACGGTGGAGACGAATACCTTGCCGCTGTCCTTTTTCTGCTTTGCTATCATTGAGTTGAAGCCGCCGATAGTGTCTGCTTCGAGTCCGCTCATGGAACCGCTCTTGTCGAGGATGAATACGAGCTCTGTGATACCGTTGTTTGTCTTTTTCATAATAAATACCTCCGTTAATGTGGTCAGTTATGTGTAAGCCGTTTTGCTTACCTTGTATCTGTATGATACCACATTCCCGGAGGTATTTGGTCGCTTTAAAAGCGACAATTGAAGATCATGCTCCTATCAACGACTGGTCATAGGCGCGCGGCGCCACCGGACCCGTATGTCACTTATCAGCAGGCTCAAACTATTCTGCCCCGCTGATGTCAGTCATGCTCCAATAAGAGACTGGTCATAGGCAAACAGCGCCTCGTTTATCCTGAATACGTCATATATGCCGTTCTTTATGAAATACTCGACGATTATGTCAAACCTGTTGCTGTGAGTGAGCGAAAAGCCCGCCTTTGAGAGCATGTCGCGCGTTTCGTCGATGTCAAGCTCCAGCGCCACGGCAAACGCCACAACAGTTGTTTTCCGCGGGCGGTAGTTCATATCGCTGCGTATTTTCGAGAAGAGTTTGCGGTCAACGTTGGCCTTCTTGTAGCACTGCGCGTCCGACATGCCGCTCTCGTCTATCTTGCGGAGCAGCATCTCCGTGAAGCCCTCATCGAGCTGTCCCACCGCGGCTTCAAGCTCCTCCGGCATATCTGCGGCGGAGCACGCTTCGTCGTCAAGTATCGGCGCGCATCTTTCAGCTGTGGCAGCTGAAGAATTCTTTGCCTTGCCTGTGAACATGCTCCCGAAAAATCCCATTGCCTTCATTGGCTTGGGAGCCGACGCTGCAGCCGCGACCTGTATGGGACTGTCCATGACGGGAGTGTTCAGCATAGCGGCGGACAACCCGCTGTCATCGATATGCGGGGTGCCCCTGACTATCAGTCGTGCGTTTATGTCACCGTCAGCGAAGATACGCATCGCTTCCGCAAGCGGCACTCCTTCGGCGACCGCCGCGGTCACTGCGCCGCCGTTTGCGGAGAGCTCCGTCAGCCCGTCGATACCGAGTACCGGAAGGCTGCTGTATGTATCGTTATAGCGTATAAGTGTTACTGCCATATTCAGTCCTTTCCGCAGCATACCCCCATACTGAGGGCTATAAGAAACTGCGCGTAATAGTAGGAGAGCAGATTGAACAAACCCATGATCGGGCTCATGCCGCCACCGAAAATTCCCTTGACAAGCAGGGCGTCCGATATGAAGAACAGTATCGCCGCAATACCGAGCATCAGAAAGCGTATGTCTTTCTTTTCCCGGAGTGTGAACGGTATCGTTATCGCCCATGTCAGTATGATCCCGTAGATGAACACCGGTATCATCATATCACCGAGAGTCGCGTTTATGATGCTGACGAGCGCAATGATGAACAGCACCACTCCCGCTGCCGATGCCGGCATAGTAATAATCAGGCGCTTCCTGTGCGGAGAGTCCTTCGCGGTCATCAGCATACCCGTACACCACGAGATATGCTGCGTGAGGAACAGCAGCAGCCCCGCAAGTATACTGACGTTTTCAAGTTTGCCGCCGAGCTCGATGAAAATGTCACCGAGTGCGCCGAACACAAGTCCCGTCATGCAGAAAAATGAGAGCCTGTCGGAACTGCCGCTGCGATGTATGACGTATATCCCGAAGATGACGAAGCCGGTGCTCAGCAGTGACTTGACGTACAGGAAAAGTGACGGTACGCCGACTTTCCCCGAAAGCCCCAGAAGCAGTATGAACGGCAGTATCACTATAAGTGTGATGATAAAGAATTTTTTGTTTGCTTTGCTCATTGTATTCTCCCAAAACAGTTTAATTAATTATAGCATCTGCATATGCTTTTGTCAACCGGAAACGCGGCCGCACGGGCAAAGTCAATAAACAAAGCTCCCCCTTTCCCGTTTCGGAAAAGGGGGAGCTTCGTACAGTCGCGCTTATTCGGTGCGCAGCGCGACTACGGGGTCTTTTTTAGCGGCAACACGCGAGGGCAGAAGTCCCGCTATCAGCGTGAGGAACACGCTTATCGCTACGAGTATCAGCCCTGCCAGCGGCGGCAGCGCCGCGAGTCCAGAGATGTTGGTCATGTTCTCGATTATAAGGTTTATCGGTATCAGCAGCAGCAGCGTCACTCCGATGCCGATGGCTCCGGAGATGAGCCCGATGATGACGGTCTCGGCGTTGAACACGCGGGAAACGTCCTTCTTCGACGCGCCGATAGAGCGCAGTATGCCTATCTCCTTTGTACGCTCAAGCACGGAGATATATGTGATTATGCCTATCATTATCGATGATACTATCAGTGATATCGCCACGAAAGCTATCAGGATGTAGCTTATCGCGTTGATGATATCCGTTACCGAGGACATAAGCATGCCTACGAGGTCGGTATAGGTTATCTTGTCTTTCTCGCCGCGGACGCTGTTGTATTCGGTTATGATATCGACTACATGCTCCTTCGCCTCGAAGTCTTTGGGATATATAGCTATCGATGAGGGAGTGTCCATGCTTATGACACCCAGCTTTTTCAGGTTGCCGAATTTCGACGAAGCAGATACCACATCGCTTTTTGCGCCCGCACCGAAGGTCTTCATGAGCTCCTCGCGCTGTTCATCGGACAGTGACATAAAGTATGACATCTGTTCATCGGTGATATTGGACATATCTATGCCGGAAAGGTCCATACCGGACAGGTCGAAGGAATCCGCTGCTTCGGAAACGGCAGTATCGGTCTCCTTGCTTTCATCGCCGCCGAGGGAGCCGATAAGGCTTTCAAGCTGCGCGGGATCCATGCCTTCGAGAGCTGCCTGCTGCTCGGGCGGGAGCATGGAGATGATCGCAGTCATATCAGGCATCGCGGTTGTTCCGGTCTCACCGCTGTTGCTGCCGATCCCGAGTGACGGCATTATCGATGTGATGTATTCCTGCATCTGCTGCGGGTCCATGCCTTCGAGAGCTGCCTGCTGTTCGGGCGGGAGCATGGATATTATCGTCTGCATATCCGGCATACCGCCTGACTGCGCCTGCTGCGCGGCGAGCTCTTCCTGTTTTGCCTTCATGGCGTCGGCAGCATCCTGCATCTTTTGCTTAAGATCCAGAAGCTCCTGCTTTTTGCGTTCGGCTTCCGCTTTCGCGTCATCGACCGCTTTTCTGCCCGCATCGGAGTCCTCGAAGGGCAGCCCGGTGAACACATCGTATTCTTCGTTTTGCTGCTGCTCCTTCACGATCTCGCCTGAATTTATCCTGCCGGAGATGTACTGCGTGAGTTCACGCTTGTAGCCTATGGTACCGCTTACTTTGGTGGAGAGCTCCTTTTCGCGGACGATACCGACTATTTTGAGCTGTACGCCGTTTTTATACGCTTTCTCCATGAAGTCGGCATCGCCGGTCATATCCTCCCACTTGCCGTCCTTTTTCTTGTACAGCTCGGAGTTCGGGATCACCGAGAACGTCATGCCGATGAAGTCGTCGTACGCGTAATCGCTGCTCTTGTCCAGCTTCTTTATCTCGTCCTTGTCCTTTTTCTGCATCATGTCACGGATGGTGGTGCGCATCTCGTCTGTGTCACGCATACCGAGCGCGTAAAGCGTGAAGTCTGTGATATCGTTGAACTTGTCGATTATCAGCACGGCTTCGTCGTATTTCTGCGGCTTCTGACCCGCTACGAGGTCATAGGTGGTATCGAACATGTTGTCATTATCGGTAAGCTCGGTGAACACGTTGACATTCGATGCTGACGATGATACCTGTGAGCGCAGAGCGAACATTCCCGAGAGTGAGCCGAAGCCGACATCGTCGAGCACAGTATTGGGGTTGACCTGCTTTATCACGCCATCGTCAAGCTCGCGGAACACCATGAGGTCGATACCGTACGAGTAGTCGATGTTGGTTACGTACTGCTTTATATCTTCGTTTTCGTCCAGGAACTTCTTGAACGCCTTCAGGTCATTGGTGTTGGTCTGGTCATACATTGACTCGAAGATAGTCCCCATGCGGTCGGAGGTGTATATCCTGTCGAGCGGGCGGTCTTCATTTATCTTTTCCGCAGCCATATCGCTTGAGACGTTGAAGAACGATGAAATATCGGTGGTACTTTCATCTATGGTGAGCGGGTATGATGCGAGAGTATCATGCTGTATGTCGTCGATGTAGTTCTGTACGCCGTTCGAGAGCGACAGAATAAGCGCAATGCCGATTATACCTATGCTTCCCGCGAACGATGTGAGGATAGTTCTGCCTTTTTTCGTCATCAGGTTGTTCAGGCTGAGCCCAAGGGCCGTAGGGAACGACATGGAGGTCTTTTTCACCTTTTCGGGGCGGTCTTTGAGCTCCTGCTCTTCAGTGTAGGGATTGCTGTCACCGGTGATCTTACCGTCTACGAGGCGTATTATGCGGTTGGAGTACTCTTCGGCGAGCTCGGGGTTATGTGTGACCATGATGATGAGCTTATCCTTTGCTATCTCCTTGAGTATCTCCATGATCTGTATGCTTGTCTCGCTGTCGAGAGCTCCCGTAGGTTCATCTGCGAGCAGAATGTCGGGGTCGTTTATAAGTGCGCGGGCGATAGCTACACGCTGCATCTGTCCGCCGGACATCTGGTTGGGGCGCTTTTTCATCTGGTCCTTCAGACCGACCTTTTCGAGCACTTCGACAGCTCTGCGGCGGCGTTCCGCCTTTGATACGCCCGTGAGGGTGAGAGCGAGCTCAACGTTCGCCAGCACGTTCTGGTGCGGTATCAGGTTGTAGCTCTGGAACACGAAGCCTATCCTGTGGTTGCGGTAGGAATCCCAGTCGCGGTCACGGTACTTTTTCGTTGACACGCCGTTTATGATAAGGTCGCCGTCGGTGTAGCGGTCAAGTCCGCCGATGATGTTGAGAAGGGTGGTCTTGCCGCAGCCCGACTGACCGAGCACCGCGACGAACTCATTGGAGCGGAAGTCCACACTCACTCCGCGCAGAGCTTCCACCACCGTGTCGCCCATCTTGTAGTTTTTTCTGGTGTTTTTGAGGCTTAACATAGCTTATTTCCTTTCATCTGTCTGACATATGCCGGCCGTTGTGTCTCTGTATACGGCGCTTATTCTCCCAGTCTTTTCACGGGCTTGAAGCCTGCTGTTTTGGTGAATTTCATGTTACAGGTAAACGAATTCACGAAGTCTGAAGGGTCGATGCGGTCGAAGTTTGCCTGCTCAAATTTCTCACGTTCGAACAGCACCGATAGGATCGTGGCTTCGGTATCATTGCCGGTAGCAGTGTCGAGTATGTTGTCAACGGCATGAACGATCACTCCGCCCACCGGCAGCACTGCGAATATCTCACGCGCAAGGCGTACCGCGCAGCTGCACACGTAGTCCTGGGTCAGGTCATAGTATGCGGTCTTTGTGAGCTCTTTTTCCGAGAGCTTTCCCGATTTGAGCACAGTAACAGTGGTCTTCGGAACTACCTCGTCCGACTTGACGGTAAACTCGATCTCCATGACCGACGGGTCATCGGTGCCGAATTCAAAGCCGCTGCCGTATTCCACGAGGTCTTCGAACGGATCGGCTTCCTCTATTGCCTCAAGGTAAGCGTCGATATCTCCGTCGATTATGCGCTGGGCGAACTTGTAGCTTGCCTGCCAGTCCGCAAACTCCTGCGCGTCCTGCTTTTTCGCGTCCTCAAGCGCGGCGTTGAGTTTTTCCTTTGCCTTGCCGTCACCGAAAAGCTTGCCCGCAAGACCGGGCTTGTGATCATCGAGAGCTTTCTGCGCTTGCTTTTCGCGCGGTCCGGGCTGACCCTTTACGAAGGGCGGTGGAGAGTTCAGTACCTCGTTCCAGTCAACGTCGCTCTCGCACTCCTTATGTACTGACTTGATGACATCGACATAGTTTGCGGCTTCTTCTGCACGCAGTGTGTTTTCACGGAGCTCGTCATCCTTTTGCTCCGCCTTCTGGGATGCCAGCAGCTCCTTCTCCTTCTTTATCTCCTCGCGCTTTGCCTTTGCTTCCGAGGTGCCTTTTTTCTTCTTGCCGCCGCCGCTGAACGTCTTCACGTATGACAGACCTGTACCGGGTATTCCGAAGGTAGCGGTCCTGCGTCCGCTCGTGTTCAGCGAGTAGCGAGCACCGTTCGTACCGAGACTCACGCCCACGCCCGACTTGCTCAGGTTGAGCTTGACGCCCTTGCAGATGTTGATGCTTTTGTGAAATCGAAGTCCCATTTTTGTGTTCCTCCTGTATTATCAGTCTTCTCCGAGCTTGAGAGCTTTGTTGATATTGAGTTTTTTTATCAGCGCGCCGAGCACTGCGAAGCCGCCGCCGAGCATCACCACGATGAGAATGTAGAGTTTGACGTAGTCGCTCTGCGATGCTGCGACAATGAACGGCGGTACGCGATCCGCGGGACTGTACATCGAGCGGAACAGCGGAACGAACAGGTCGCTCGCTATACCTCCGATGATGAACGAGACCGCGAGTGATACGCCCGACACGAGAAGCTGTTCACAGCCTATCATGCCCACCATTTCGCGGAACGTCATACCCATGGCGCGCAGTATGCCGAACTGGAGCGTCCGGCTCTTTATCGACAGTATCCAGTATATCAGAAATCCAATGACAGTCATCGTCATTATGACCACGAAGCTTAAGGTGAGCGAGCCGTTCATGCCCTGCAGCTGCGGCTTGTTCTTCTCTGCTATGAGCAGCTGGGACGTATCGGTGATGCTCTCGATCGGCAGGCGCTTTGCCTTGATGTCGTTATAAAGCGCTTCGCTCGAGGCTCCGTCCTTTAGCTTTATCCACACCTCGTAAGGTTCGAGGTCGGTAACTGTGTTGACGTAATAGTAGTTCATGATGCAGAAGCAGTTCACCGCGTACGAGGTGATAGTTTCTTCCTGCTCCTCTTCATCTGATGTCTCGGCGGCTTTAGCTTTTGCTTTTCCTTTTGAGGGAGCTGCGGAGACGTTCGGGTTTATGCCGGGCCAGTAGTCTGCGACAGCAAGTACAGGCGCACTTATTTTGTCGTTGCCCGACCAGCGTATCTCGATAGTGTCGCCGGGGCGTATGTCATGCTTATCCGCAAGCGCACGGGAGATTATCGTTCCCGACGGGAGATCCTGAAGCGCTTTCACGTAATTCCACCAGTGTACCGGCAGAAGGTCGTTCCTGAACCATGCGGTATTCGCGAACTTGTAGGGTTCCACCGCCATGACGGTCACGTTGTCTTCGTTTACGCCCGCGGTGGTGACCTTTGCTTTCTTGTTCACCATGACCTTTGTGGCGATTTCCACGCCTTCAAGCGTCTCGAAGCGCTCGAAGCCACGCTCGACATAGCCGGAGACAGCACTGCCGTCGGCTGCTGTGGCTTCCTGCCAGTACTCCTTTATCACGATGTCGGCTCCGGCGGAGTAGGATATCCTGTCGGACTTCCGGTCGTTTATCGTACGAGCGGTATTGGCGGAGAAGATACCGAGCGAGAACGTCACCACAAGGAACAGCATCAGAAATCTCTCGCGTCCGCCCTGTGAGCGGCATACCGTGGTTATCGCCATATACTGCGCCGGCGGCCAGAGCGGTTTAAGCGTGCGGTATATGAGTTCGAGAAGGTACGGATAGAGCCTTATGAACAGCAGTCCCAGACCGAATATAAGGCATGCCGCGAAGATGAAGAACATAGGGTCGATGTCGCCGGTGGAGGTTTCAGGAGACTGCTCGTTCCCGGTGTATATCATGTAGAATGCGACAGCCGCGGCAGTGAGTATGATATCCACGCCGAGCTTCTCCCACAGCGCCATTTTCACTACCTTTGTCCTGCTTTGTTTGTATTCCACCACGGAGAGCCGTGACGCAGGGATGATCGGTATCATCGTCGCGCAGAAGAACAATGCCACAGCCGCAAGCGAGTACAGCACAGCTCCGGGTGTTATCTTCGCGGAGATGCCGGTGCGGTTCACGAATTCGAGGAAGCCGTCCGAAACTCCGAGAAAGCGGCACATGGCAAGTCCTATGAACGGGGCGAGGATAAGTGCCGCAAGCCCGAGCAGACCTGTTTCGAGCGCGTACATACCGAATATCTGCGCCGAGCTTGCGCCGCGGCTCCTGAACACGGCGATCTCGTTTTTCTCCTGTTCAACGCTGAGCTTCGAGACCATGAACAGGTAAAACGCGAGCATCACCATGGTAGGTATCTGAAGCACCCACAGTATGCGTGTGAGTTTTTCCGCTTCCTTTGCGTATCCGCGCCAGATGCTCTGTACATCCATAGAGAACTTGCAGCCTATCCCGGGGTAGTAGTCGTTGTCCTCGCCGATAGCCGTTACCGTGAAGCCGATATCGTTCATGTCCATCTTTCTGTAGTCAAGCACGTAACGTATATCGACAGCGGTGGGAAGCACGATACCGCTGTTGGTCAGCGTGCCGCACATGGCGTCATGGTCTGTGATAAGCGTGCCCGTGTAAGCGGAAAGCCCCTCCGACCAGTACACATCGTTCTCGTCCGAGGGTACGAAGGTACCTACCACAGTTACGGTGACCGCGCCGCTGCCGGTATCGCTGCCGGTGATGGTGTATACTCCGTCACGGGTGATACCGAGCTCCTTCATGGCGTTCTCGGTGGCTATAACCTCGACTGTGCCGTCTGCGCCGATGCCGCCGTCAGTGAACATACGTCCGGCTGTGATCGTGACATGTTCGGCTATACCGGTCATGCCGGTGAACTTTACGCGCTGATTGACTGTCCCGCGCACTCCGCCGACCTCGATAAAACGCAGATTGTCAGAGACTATCGTTTTTGACGAGGCAACGGGCACCGGCAGGTAATCCACGCGGCTCTTCACATCTGCGGACAGGGTGTCAACAGCAGCTACGCGCTCTTTGGCGGGAAGGCTCTGTGCGAACTCGCGGCGCACGGAGTAAATGCCGGGGAATTCGCCTGTACGCTTCTGGTACGCCTCCATATCTTTCAGGAGGGTACGCTGCAGCGACGCATCCATATATATCGGCACGGTGCTCATCATGCCCGCTGCCATGAGAAATCCGATGAAAATGCAGAGTACCATGCGGTACGTCTTGCGCATTTTTCTGAAAAGCAATGTAAACACAGGTCTTGTCTCCAGTCAGGACTATCTGATTATAACGGCATCACCGGCTTTGAGCCCGCTGATTATTTCGGCTTCAGAGGCATTGGTGATACCGATCTCGATATCACGCTCTGTTTTTTCACCGTCAGCGTAGATCATGACGTACTTTCTGTCGCCGTCTGTCTTGATAAGCGTTTTGGGGATGACTACCGCGTTTTCCGACTTTGCTGCGACCTTCTTTATATCGACAGTCTTGCCGAGGTAGCCGAATGCAGGGAGTTGGTCGGAGAATGAAGCACAGAGAAGGTTCTGGTTTTCGGCGCCGTCCTCCGCAGCCTTACGGGGAGTATATGTCACGGCGCCGCGGTACGGTGTACCGTCGATCGTAAGCGTGACTTCGTCACCTACAGCAAACGAGTCCTTGCCTCCGCTGTAATCCGCCGTAGCGTAAAGGTCGTCGGGGTCCGCGATACGCGCTATCACACGATAGGGGTCTACCGTATCGCCCGGGTTCGCCTTCATGACATATGACACTCTGCCGCCTGCGGGAGCGTATATCTTCGCGCCCTTCTCCTGCGCACGGTACATATCGAGCGTGCTCTGCTCGATCTCAAGGTCGAGCTTGTCTGCCTGTGAGCCGGACGAGCTGTATCTCAACTTTGCCGCCTGTACCTTGAGCTCCTGTATCTCAAGCAGGTATTCAAGCTCTCCGACGTTCATCTCCGCGATCAGGTCGCCCTCCTTTACGGTATCTCCTGCGCGGACGTATATGTTCTTGAGCTGTCCGGTGTAGTCTGTGAAGAAGCACTCGGCTTCTGTCGCGGAGCGTATGTAGCCCGTTGCGGAGTACACGCTCTCAATGGTCTTCTGCTTTGCCGTATATGTGGAGTACGCCACTTTGTCGGGAGTTATTACGGGCGGGTCGAGAAGCTTCTCCTCCTCGGGGAAGAAAAAGCATCCCGATATCACCGATGTTATGGTCAGCAGCGCCGCGGCTGCCGCAAGTTTTTTGATCAACATATTTCTGCCTCCGATCTCGGAAGTGTTGCATATACAATTAATAATAGCATGATTTGATAATTTTTTCAAGTAAATCATGGATTTTTTAAAATTTTTTCAACTTATGCTCAAAATTCAAAAAATCCCTTGAATTTTCCGGATAAATGTAGTATAATGGAATAGATTTTGAATTACTCTCCATGAAAAGGGGTCATCTGATGTTGGATAAAGTATCGTCCGCTGTTATGGCAACGGACATTAACTGGGGAATGGTAGGTTCCACTGTTGTTACAGGACTTGTAATAGTTTTCCTTATACTTGCTGTGCTTGTCTTCTTCCTTTGGGGGTTTGGCAAGATCTTCAAGGTAATAAACAATGCGAGAGAAAAGCGTGAACGCCAGAAGTTGATCTCACGCGACGACAGCATGAAGTCATTCAGACTGCAGAACGCCGCGCCGAAAGCTCCTGCTCCCGCTCCCGCGCCTGCACCCTCCGTTGAGGATGATTATGACGATGAGGACGACGACGAGATCATCGCGGTCATCGCTGCCGCTATCGCTGCTTACGGCGAAGCCGAGGGCAAGCAGTACCGCATCGCGGGTATAAAGCGCAAACGCTCCGCTGTGTCGGGCTGGAAGGCCGCCGGAGTCTCCGAGAATATGCGCGGCTTTACAGGCCGATATGAATTGAGAGGGGAGTGAACGCTATGCTGGAAACATTTCTCGATACCATACAGACGCTCTGGCAGCAGTCGGCGTTCTGCAACATAACCTGGCAGCAGGGTGTCATGCTCCTTATCTCATTCTTCCTGATGTATCTCGCTATAGTAAAGCAGTACGAGCCTATGCTCATGCTTCCGATAGCTTTCGGTATGGCGCTCACGAACCTGCCCGGTGCGGGTCTTTACCATCCCGAGTTCTTTATGACGACCAATATCCCCTATGCTGAAGTCCTCCATGACGGAGGTATACTCGATGTGCTGTATCTGGGCGTTAAGTGCGGCATCTTCCCGCCGCTCATCTTCCTCGGTATAGGCTGTATGACCGACTTCGGTCCTCTCATCGCGAACCCTAAGAGCTTCTTCCTCGGTGCTGCGGCACAGGGCGGTATATTCTTCACCTTCCTCGGAGCCTGCGCACTCTCCGCTACCGGTCTTGTTGACTTCTCGCTTGCTGAAGCCGCTTCAATCGGTATTATAGGCGGTGCGGACGGTCCTACCGCGATCTGGCTCACATCAAAGCTTGCGCCCGGACTGCTCGGTTCGATAGCTGTCGCGGCATATTCGTACATGGCGCTCGTTCCCGTGATCCAGCCTCCGATAATGAAGGCTCTCACGACCAAGAAAGAGCGCTCGATAAAAATGGGTATGCTCCGTTCGGTCTCCAAGACAGAAAAGATCATATTCCCCATCGCCGTAACGATCATCGTGGCATTCATCGTGCCTTCCGCAGCTCCGCTGGTAGGTATGCTCATGCTCGGTAATCTGTTCAAAGAGAGCGGTGTCGTTGACAGACTCGTCAAGACCGCTTCCGGCGAGCTAATGAACATAATCGTGATCATGCTCGGCACAACAGTCGGCGCTACCGCCACTGCCGCGAACTTCTTAAGCATCCGTACGATAATGATAGTTGTGCTCGGTCTTCTCGCATTCTGTGTGGGTACAGCCTGCGGTGTACTGCTCGCGAAGCTGATGAACAAGCTTTCCGGCGGCAATATCAACCCGCTCATAGGCTCCGCCGGCGTTTCCGCTGTTCCTATGGCAGCGCGTGTATCACAGAAGGTAGGTCAGGAAGCCGATCCCACCAACTTCCTGCTTATGCACGCTATGGGCCCGAACGTCGCAGGCGTTATCGGTTCCGCGGTCGCGGCCGGTGCGCTGATGGCCATTTTCGGATAACTCTGTTTCCGATACATAAGGTGACCATAGATACACATTGTACAAGTTCATATCCGAAGCGCTGCCGGCTCATTCGAGCCGACAGCGCTTTTATATTCGCCTGAATTGATCCTAAAGGCGCAGTACTTCAGATATGATATAATTCAGAAGAAACGAGACATTATGCACAATGTACAAAAAGCAACTTGCTCCGATATGTATTTTCTATTGATTAAACTTGCTTTTTTCGGCAGAATATGCTATAATAGTACCGCCAAGCCATTTTAATATCAGGTTTATTACCCTTAAAGGGGATATCCGGTTTGTTTACTGCGCAATTCTATTCAGGTAGAAGTGCTATACTCACGTGCGCAGTAGACTACAGCGTATGCTGATATTAATGGCTTGGCGGCTAATCAGAGTGAGTTTTCGCATTTTTACGGGTGCGTGGCTCTGAACAGCTGCGCACTTTTTGTTCCGGAAAACAAACGGCTCAAACGGAAAGGAAAACGACTATGACTCTGTATTATCAATGCAGCCAATGCAGTAAGCCTCTGCCGGACGACCGGCACGCATGCCCGGATTGCGGAGGCAAAGCCGTAAGATCGCCTTTGCCGATACACTACAGACCCGGACGGGTGCGTATGAAAGAAAACAATAAAAAGGAAAAGGGATCAGATCAATGAAAAACAAAAGAACGATGATCGCACTTCTCGCCGTAATAACAATGTTATCGGCATGCTCGGGATCGCAGACGGCACCCGAAACCACAACGACCACGACAACGACAATGACAACTACGGCACCCGAAACCACAACTGCCGCGGCTGCTACCACCGTGAGGGAACACAAAATATTCACCGACGGCGGTAACGGTCTTGACAGCATTACCAACTCGATAGCCACGAAGGAGTCCACGACCACAACTGCCCCGAAGACCGCCGCGCCCGAGACCACGACCACCTATGACGCGGAGGCAGAAAAAGTGGTACGTGAGAGTTCGGAGTATTTTACCAAAACCTGTAAGGGATATACTTACGATCTGACGGCCGCTATTATTAAAAAATGCGGTTTCTCCGACAATGATATTATCGGAGTTACCGCAAACGGCGAAAAAATAACCGACAGCTCGGAATGGATGATAGACAGCGTTGAATTCAACCTTGACGGTAATGTATATCTGTACGTTCACAAGGACTCGCTCGCAAAGATCGCAAGCAGCATGATCGGTTTAAGGTACAGCGATGCCTATGACATACTGAAATCAAACGGCGCTACATACAAAACGGTGCACGAATTCGATGAAAACGGCGAAAAGGCTGATGTATGGGTCAAGAAGAACTGGGTCGTTTCCAACGCGATCCTGACCAAAGAGGGCGGCACGCTGTATGCAGACGTATATCTGATCCATGACGAAGGCAACGTCTTAGCAGGCATAATCGACGGCATCGCAGAAAACTATGTCGATAACTTCAATAGTGAGCACCCGATCGCCGGAGGGATCATCAAAGGCTTTTTCAACTGATAAGCACATTCGGGAAAGGAGTAAACCGTGAAAACCAGAAAGCACACCCTTATATCCCTTATCCTCGCGGCGGTCATGGCTCTGTCGGGCTGTTCGCAGTCTATCGACCCCGCTGTCGTTGAGTCTATCGCACAGTCTGCGGTAGCATCCGCACTCGCGGAGACAAGTGTGCCCGAAATAGTCGGGAACACCGACGACGATACCACCGCGCCCTCCGGGTCTGACGAGACCTCCGGGTCTGACGAGACCTCCGGGTCTGACGACCTCGGCGACAGAGTTCACATTCCGCCTGAGGAAACAGAGCAGGCATCCGTCACCACAGCTTTAGCTGCAAAGGTAACGACCACCAAAGCGACTACCACTAAAGCAACTACCACCAAGGCGACTACCACCAAAGCAGCCACAACCACCACGACCTCCTCGGGAGGCAAAGTCGTTACAGAAAAACTTGATATCGACACAGAATCAATGTTTTTCTTCGGTAAACAGAAAGGCAAGACCCTCGACGGTTCATCTGCAGGATCACGCAATCCCGTAATGTTCAACTTCACAAAGAACGAACTGTCCGAAGGATATGTCGATGTCGAGCACAAGATAGGCGAAGCGAACTCAATGCCTATCGAGACCGAATTCTACGGACTCACAGGAAGGGTCAAGAACAACAAAACCATAAGCATCAAGGCGTTCAACAACACAGGTAAAACTGTAAAAATAACTGAAAGCTATGTTGAACACGCAAGTACGTTATATCACAACACAAAGTACTACAAAAATACTATCAGACTCGACAAGTATACCGATATAGATATAACAAAACTCTGCTCATATAATATAAAGCCTACAACTTACAGATTTGTTGCCAGATTCAGCACAGGTGAAACAATATATCTGTACTTCTTCCTGAATGTCAATGAACCATGGCTGTACTCCATTACACCTGAAACTTGGACAAAAGAAGATTTTAACCGTATGCAGAACCATAGAAACATTCTGCTCAAACAGATAGCTGCGGATAAAATCGTTCCGTCAAAACAGCTTGGTGTTATCGGAACAATGTATTTACCCCTCAACAAAGGCGAAGACGACACTACCATCAAGAAATGGGTCAAACTTGCCAAATCACTTGTGACCGATGATATGTCCAAAGAACTCAAGCTATACACAGCAATGAAATGGATATCAAACAACATGTCATATGACATGTGGTCAGTCGGCAAAGGTGCAAGACGCGCACGGTTCAAAGATTACTCAGGAAAACAAGATGCATTTGTGACCAGAACAGGACGATGCCTCGAACTTGCCAATATACTCGCCATATTCTGTCGAACATATAGCATTCCCACAATCATAATAAGCAATGATACACACGTATGGTCTGCTGTATATATCAACAACAAATGGGTAGAGCTTGACATGGTAGAAGCCGTGAAAACTCTCACACCAAAAGAAGACGTATCTATCAAAGAAATAAGCAAAGACTACCACTCAGACACAAACCGGATAACACCATTCGTATTATCACGAAGCAAATACGATATGGAATATGACGACATCTGCAAAATAAACTATGATTTGGTAGACGGAACATTCTTCTATTAAAAACAAAACCACATTAAAAATCATTTAATTTATCTATCACGCCCAAAACAAAAAATAAACTTACAAATCAAAACCATGATCAAATCAACATAAGCCCGCGGAATTACTACAGGACGTAGTAAAGAAGGTTTCCAAAACGCCGCACGACGCGGCGAAAAAAGAAACCTTCCATATCCGTGGGCTTTTGTCTCGTTCGCAGGAAAACAGCGAAAAAATAATTGCGTTCGCCGGACCTGACGGCACGGCGAACGCATCTATGTGATGATACTGACTATCAGAGCTTCGGACCTGCGGAAACGAGTGCCTTACCTGCCTCGTTGCCTTCGTACTTGTTGAAGTTCTTGATGAATCTTCCTGCAAGATCCTTTGCCTTTTCTTCCCACTCGGAAGCGGACTTGTAGGTATCTCTCGGATCGAGGATAGCGGGATCTACGCCCGGAAGAGCTGTGGGCACTTCGAAATCAAAGAAAGGTATCTTCTTTGTGGGAGCCTTGAGGACATCGCCGTTCAGGATAGCATCGATGATACCACGGGTATCCTTGATGGAGATACGCTTGCCGGTGCCGTTCCAGCCGGTATTTACGAGGTAAGCCTTTGCGCCGCTCTTCTCCATTTTCTTAACGAGCTCTTCAGCATACTTTGTTGGGTGGAGTTCGAGGAACGCCTGACCGAAGCAAGCGGAGAATGTGGGAGTAGGCTCGGTTATGCCGCGCTCTGTACCTGCGAGCTTTGCTGTGAAGCCGCTCAGGAAGTAATACTTTGTCTGCTCGGGAGTAAGTATCGAAACAGGGGGAAGTACACCGAAAGCATCAGCGGAAAGGAATATAACGTTATCTGCGTCAGGACCGTGGGAGATAGGCTTAACTATCTTCTCGATATGGTCGATCGGGTAAGAAACACGTGTATTCTCGGTGACGGACTTGTCTGCAAAATCTATCTTTCCGTCCTTGTCGAGTGTAACGTTCTCAAGAAGAGCGTTTCTCTTGATAGCGTTGTAGATGTCGGGCTCGGAATCCTTATCGAGGTTGATGACCTTTGCATAGCAGCCGCCCT